>NZ_JAKNRA010000001.1:0-1025775 GCF_022213125.1 Oceanobacillus alkalisoli
AAAGACTCTCTTGCTTTTGTAACATGTAATCACCCGCTACTTTCATCGTTATTACTTTGATTATAAAATAGAACAGCTAACAAATCATTTTTGTTAGCTGTTCTAAGGAGACTTTTTCAGTGGCCTCCTCTCATTGCCGTGTCCCAGATTTCTATTCTTTTCCTATTAAGTAGTCAACATTTTCAGTATAGACGTTGCTCGCATTCCAAAGCAGAAATTCGTTAATGCCGTTTTCATAGAGCGCCTTGATCTGTGCCTCTACTTCGGCTTTCCCATATTGTTTTGTTGGTCCGCTGTACAGCCAAGGTGCTTCGAAGTCTTGAAGCCATGGTCTGGATACCGGTGGATTGTCAAGTGCACCAAGTACTTCATTTTCCGTTTTAGCATACTCGGTCACAAGTCGATACGGTTCTGTATCCGGCTTTTCAATTCCGAAATAACTTGTCCAATGACTCGGATAAATCATAGATGAAATGACATCGACATTATCTGAGATCCTAGAGAAATTTTGTCCAATTCCAGGAGTTTCCTCCAGTGTCGCTGCATAACCGAATATATCAACGGACACGTCCACTCCGTATGTAGATAATTCTTCCCTCGCATAAGCTACAAAGTCAGTAACGGCTTCAACACGCTTCTTAATATTGTTCATATCAAGATCCGCATAATCCCCGTACGTATACGATAAGCTTTCATCCTTATTTTCAAAGCCTTCCGGGAAACGGACATAGTCAAATTGAATTTCTTGGAATCCGAGTTCCACAGCGAGTTTTGCAATCTCCACATTATATTCCCAAACTTCTTTTTCAAATGGATTTACAAAGGCTTCACCGCGATTATTGACCCATACTTCGCCATTTTCCGTAAATGAAAGCTCCGGACGCTCTTTAGCAAGGACGGAATCTTTAAATACGACAATTCTTGCAATCGGATAGATTCCCTTTTCTTCCAAAACCTTCATCATTTCTTCTGGATCAGAAATATAATTCTGTGCAATATCTGCATAAGGAGAATCTTCGTCAGGTTTAAATGTTAAGTTGCCATGGTCTTCTTTAATATCAATAACCATCGCATTTAAATCAGTCGTTTCGACCAGATTAAGAAGGTCCTCAAATTTGCTGCCGCCAGCCGAGTTACCTGTCACATAAATGCCTCGCACTGCATCCGGATATTCAAAGTGATATGCAGAGTCAAAAGCAAATCGCTTCATCCGCTTTTCAACATCATATAGTTCAATACTCGTCGCTCTCTCGGCATGCTTGCTGATCGATACGGATTCTTCTGTCTCCGCATACACCTCATTTGGTAAAATAATCCCTATCAGGATAATTCCTGTTAATAGTTTAAGCCAATTCTGTACGTTCCCCATTACCTATCAATCTCCTAATCTGCTAATCTCTCACCCTAGTATATAGGAAAAACTTGTATAATTGAATGGTAAAAAACACTTAAATTGAAAAAGTTGTCGAGTCTTGTCATACCCGCTCCTCTCCTTATTGTGATAGAGCCGCTTTGGATGAATCCTTCAAAACAGAACGAATAATGTGAATGGAATCCCACTCCCCACGTGATAAGTATGTAATCGGATATTTTTTCTTAAATAATTCTTTTTGGATTTCTTTCTCATGGCAGCCTCGCTTATTCATCTCCAAAATTTTTTCTTCTAATTCCTCTAAATACTGCAACTTTTTACTAAGCATCTTTTGTCCCTGCTTGACATATCCTGCGTGACAACAAAAGATTTCCTCAAAGTTTAGCTTTAGTACACGTTTAATTGAATCAATAATCACCGGCACATTCTCATCTGCTAGTATCAATTTTGTCGATGGAGTAACAAATAAATCCCCTGAGAATAACTGCCCAGTTTCTTTGTTCAAGAAGGAAAGATGGTCTTTTGTATGACCCGATGTACCGATTACCTCCCAAGTTGCAGTCCGTGAGGCGAATGTTCTCCCAATTGGTTCTGCGAGAAATGGTTCCCTTCTCCCCCAGAAAATTTTCCGGTATAAAGGATAATCTGCTTTTTTCGCACACTTTCTCGCACCTAATTCATCCATAAACACAGGAAGATTATACTTTTTCTGCAAATAAGCAGCACCTCCGACATGGTCTTCATGGGAATGAGTTAGAAGCACTTTCTCAGCATTCGACCTTTTAAAAAACGGCTGAAAATCATGCAGCAATCTTGGTGACCCCGTATCAATTAAAATACCATCTATTGCGAAACTATAAACATTTAATTTTATTTTTCCAAGAGCTACCATTCCTTCGATAAACCCGACGCCACTGGCAGAACCTTCATTTATGTCTGTTCGGATGATCAAATAAACCGCCCCTTTATTTTTTTATTTATTTCAACTTACCATATATTGAATGATTATTCATTCATGATGACTGGGTTATCATGGCGATTATAACTTGGCAGCGTTACTCCATTCCTCATAATCGAATTTAAAACATTAAAATTGCCTCATTGAAATTTGTTATAAGACAATAAGTCGTCTGAAAAAGTGCAACTGTCTCATAGTGCTGCTCTATTAGACAATATCTGGCGGGGGTGCTGCGAAACTGTCTCAGAGAACTGTTGTACTAGACAATATCCGACGAGGGAGCTCTAAAACTGTCTCAGAGAACGGCTGTACTAGACAATATCTGACGAGGGAGCTCCAAAACTGTCTCAGAGAACGGCTGTACTAGACAATATCCGACGAGGGTGCTGCGAAACTGTCTCAGAGAACGGCTGTACTAGACAATATCTGACGAGGGAGCTCCAAAACTGTCTCAGAGAACGGCTGTACTAGACAATATCTGACGAAGGAGCTCCAAAACTGTCTCAGAGAACTACTATATTAGACAAAATCCGGATATAAACGGTAAGGATGTCCCATAGAACCACTCTATTAGACATAAGATTGGCTGATACTCTAAAACTGTCTGATAGAAGAATTCCATCGTATGATGCACGTCCTCCGGGCAACTGTGCTGTGGTTAGTACTCCAATGCTAGTGAATGAGCAAAATACTTACGCTAAATGAAAGTACCAGCAGTTTCTTTGGTTGCTTTTATGAAAGAGTTATTTGTTAGCAATAAAAGGTGGACAATCATTTTTCATTAATTGTCCCTGTGATTCATAGTACCTTATCCTTTTACTGCGCTATAAAAGCATTTTTAACATCGGTTTTATTTAATGTTGACACGATGAATATTAGCGTTACGCCCGTTTTGACAGCTCTGTTAAATAAATAATGAGTGGCCCCCAGTCCCTCTACTGTCATTGATACTTTAATGATAAAGTTCTTGTAGCCGTCGCTGATTTTATGAAGTGCTTCAGCTTAAGCATTCCTTGCCAACAAAATTGTCAGTAATCAAACACCTTTTATATTTTAAAGTACATATCCGCCCTCTTCATGATTCTATAAAGGTAAATGTGCTATAATGATTGGAATAAAGATGGTAGTTTTTATTAATTATTTTATAATTTAAAAGAAAGGATGCGGATCATGCTATATCAACCCCGGACCAAGTCGCAAGAATTAACGACCCTTGAGTTATTATCAAAACGAAAGAATTTAACAAGTCAAGAAAAGCAACTCTATTTGAACTTGGAAAAAGGATATGAGGGTGAAAAGCTTTTTGATCGTTATATGGAGGAACTGCTGCAATCTGATTGTCTGATTTTAAATGATTTATTGCTTCAAGTGAACAATACTACCTTTCAAATTGATTCTTTAATTATTGCGCAAGGGAAGACTTATTTATATGAAGTAAAAAATCATGAGGGCGATTATTATTACCAATCGGATAAATTTTTCAAGAAACCCAACTTTGAAGTTGTTAACCCGCTCCATCAGTTAAGTAGATGCGAATCCTTATTTCGTCAATTACTGTTGAAGAACGGTTTCAATCCCCCAACTCATGCCTCAGTTGTTTTCATCAACCCCAATTTCACCCTTTACGGAGCACCTCTTGATAAACCAATTATTTTCCCTACCCAAATCGAATGGTATGTTAATAATTTAAAAGCCAAGAATTATAAAGTAACAGACAGAGATATGAAAATCGCTAATAAATTAATGGAGTTACATCAAGTCGACACACCTTTTAGTCAGTTACCTCACTTTGAATTCGAACAACTCCAAAAGGGAATTGTTTGTTCAGAATGCTACTCCTTTTCAATTGTTATCGAGAAAAGCTTGTATATATGTAAGCATTGTCACCATAAGGAAACGATTACGAATGCTATTTTAAATGCTATACGAGAGCTTCAAATTTTATTTCCAGATAAAAAAATAACGACGAACCTTGTTTACGATTGGTGCAAAGGAATTAAATCAAAGAAAACGATAAGTCGGATGTTGAATACCCATTTTAAAAAGGTCGGGGAACATAGATGGACATATTATGAGTAGAATTTACGGAATAGACGATTTATTTCCGATTGATTGAAAACAAATTGAATAATCTGCTGTACAAAAGTTCTCTATGAGACAATTTTAATCGTACGCTGTTATATATTGTCTCATAGAAAGCTTCTATAAGACAAATTAAGTTGTATGCATGGGATTGTGTCCAATAGAGCCTCCCTATCAGACAAATTCAGCAACTTGCTCAGGATTGTGTCCAATAGAGCCTTCCTATGAGACAAATTCAGCAACCTGCTCGGGATTATGTCCAATAGAGCCTTCCTATGAGACAAATTCAGCAACCTGCTCGGGATTATGTCCAATAGAGCCTCCCTATCAGACAAATTCAGCAACTTGCTCGGGATTGTGTCCAATAGAGCCTCCCTATCAGACAAATTCAGCAACTTGCTCGGGATTGTGTCCAATAGAGCCTCCCTATCAGACAAATTCAGCAACACGCTAAGCTGATCTGTCCAATAGGATCTTGAAAAACACCCACCAACACCTTTCTCCTCTACCTCTCCCTTGCATTTTCTCCCCAAAATCTATATAATGAATTGAGAATAAATATTCGAGCGTTGAAGAAGATATAGTACAATTGCCTGCTGGTTAATAGAGAGCTTGTGGTTGGTGGAAACAAGCACCAAGGCAGATTGGAATTGGGCTTCGGAGCTTTTGAGTAATTTTAAAGCGATCCTGCAAATAGCAGGATAATAAGGGTGGCACCGCGGTTCATTCGTCCCTTCCAAAGGGATTCGAATGGGCTTTTTTTATGGACAAATTAAAGGAGTGTTTCGTATGCAAACGATTTTTTCAGGAATTCAGCCGAGTGGAACGTTGACACTTGGGAATTATTTAGGCGCAATTCGCCAGTTCGTGGAGCTTCAAGAAGAATATCAATGTTACTTCTGTATTGTGGATGAGCATGCCATTACCGTTCCGCAAGACCGTTTGGAATTAAGGAAAAACATTCGCTCGCTTGCAGCGCTGTATTTGGCTTCTGGACTTGATCCCGAGAAAGCAACACTTTTTATCCAGTCTGAAGTCCCAGCGCACACACAGCTCGGCTGGATGCTGCAATCGATCAGTTATGTCGGTGAGCTCGAAAGAATGACCCAGTATAAAGATAAATCAACTGGTAAAGAAGCGGTATCCTCCGCACTGCTTACCTACCCTGCGCTAATGGCTGCAGATATTCTGCTCTATCAGGCAAATCTTGTACCTGTTGGAGATGATCAGAAACAGCATATGGAATTGACGCGGGACCTTGCACAGCGATTTAATAATCGTTTTAATGATATCTTCACGATACCGGAGATTCGTATACCGGAAGTCGGTGCACGTATCATGTCGCTGCAGGAACCGACAAAGAAAATGAGTAAATCCGATGAAAATCAAAAGGGATTCATTTCCATGCTTGACGAGCCGAAACAAATTGTCAAGAAAATTAAGAGTGCGGTGACAGACTCAGAAGGAATTGTAAAATATGATAAAGAGAATAAACCTGGTGTTTCCAATCTGTTAACAATCTATTCGAGTTGTACAGGTGAATCAATTGAAACGTTAGAGAAGAAATACGAAGGGAAAGGTTATGGAGACTTCAAACAGGGTGTTGCAGATGCTGTAGTCAGTTTGCTCGAGCCAATCCAAGAAAGATACAAGGAATTAGTTGACTCTCCAGAACTTGACACCATTCTAGATGGCGGAGCAGATAGTGCATCCGTAATTGCCAATAAAACCGTCGCCAAAGCGAAAAAAGCAATGGGCTTAGGACGCGTGAAAAAATAAAATAAAAATACCGATTCACTTAAGCGATGAATCGGTATTTTTATTATGACTTGGATGTGTCTTGGGCATGTTCTTTTTCCAAGTCCCACAGTTTTTCTAAAAATGGCTGGCCGCGGACGATTTTTTCACAGAACTCTTCATGATTTTTATTGAATCCTTCCTTAATACCGGAGTAGAGCCGCTCCCACACTGCATCTGCATTCAAAAACTTCACTGTCGGATAAAGTTTCGGGTCCCATTCGGTCAACCAGTATCGCAGTTCCTCTTGATTACCGGAATTTTTCAATTGATCCAGGGCTATCATGAGAATATGCTTAATCTCTCTTTCCCGCCTCGTTAAACCAAATACTTGTTCAGGCGGCATGGATAAAATATGATATTCTTTTTTGTAATTTCTCTTTTTAAAGCCATAATTCTGGGGTTTCGCAGATTTGATCATATCGTAGACGAGCTGTTCCTGCCTTGGTATAAGCCGGCTTTTTCGGACAGGTATCGTATAACCGATTGTATCAAACGCAAGTATCTCCACTCCATTTGTAAGGACACAAGCATAATCAATCGCTTTTCGGTTCTGACCTTTCCGATTGTAAGAACGCTTATAAATTGTATCTAATAAGCTCTCAGGAATCTCTTGCAAATCATTTTCAATATACTCAAATAAATCACGCTTTATGTATAACAAAGGTGTCTGGTCCAATAATTCGATCTTATCTTCCTTCCTCCACTCATGGTAACGGGCAACTTGATAACCATTCTCTTCACTTTCAAACCAATTTACCCAAACATCATGTAAATATAGCATTTCACCCTCACCTCTTTGGAAAATTAATCTAGAATCATTATGACCAATAAAGAATGAATTTATTCTCTTCCGCTTGTAACGGTTCAGAATTTATTCGGGTAACGATACAGAACAAAGAGCATGATGACGATGCCAAGGGGGAAAAAATAACATTCAATCCGAAACATTATAAAATTAAAAAACTCGAGCCAGGATACACCAGCAGGAAGTAAATTCATATAACTAATTATTGTCACTCCCCCAGTGACCGTTAATCCAAAACCGATTAAAAACCAAAATATATAAAACATGAAAACACCACCCACATAGACCGTTCAATTGTCCCGTTTCTTTTTACATCGTATGCTTGTCCTGTGTTTTTCATGCTTGCTCGTCCCATCAAAAGATCTGCTAGTCGCCGGGCATAGAGCCGACGTGTGGCTAGTACCAGTAACTTGAGTTAAAAACAGCATCTTTATTTTATAATACACAAAACAAAAAGAAGCCGACCGCTAAAGGATCAGCTTCTCTATCTATTAGGCTTCGTATTTTTTAAATACAAGTGACACATTATGCCCGCCAAAACCGAGCGAGTTACTTACAACGATGTTTACATCTTGCTTTCTCGCTTCATTAGGCACATAATCGAGATCACACTCTTCATCTGGTGTTTCATAGTTGGTTGTTGGTGGTACAATACCTTCCTGAATTGCTTTTAATGAAATAACAGACTCAACCCCACCTGCAGCTCCAAGCAGGTGTCCTGTCATTGATTTTGTCGAAGAGACAGTAAGCTTGTATGCATGGTCACCAAATACTGCCTTGATTGCAGTCGTTTCGTATTTATCGTTTAAGTCTGTACTCGTTCCATGTGCATTAATATAATCGACGTCATTCGGTGAAATTCCAGCAGCATCCATCGCCATTTGCATTGCACGGGCTGCTCCTTCTCCATTTTCTGCAGGTGCAGTGATATGGTAAGCATCTCCTGTTGCACCGTAACCGATAATTTCTCCGTAAATGGTTGCACCACGCTCAAGGGCGGATTCCAATGTTTCTAGAATTAAAATTCCAGCACCTTCTCCCATGACAAAACCATCACGGTTTTTATCAAATGGACGGCTCGCAGTTTTCGGATCCGGATTCGTTGATAAAGCTTTCGCAGAAGAAAATCCGGCAAATGCCATATTGGAAATCGGTGCTTCCGTTCCACCTGCGATAATATAGTCAACGTCACCACGCTTGACCGCATGATACGCATCTCCAATTGAACTCGCACCAGAAGCACAAGCAGTTACCGTACAAGAGTTAATTCCTTTTGCACCTAATTGGATGGACACTTGGCCTGCTGCCATATCTGGAATCATCATTGGGACAAAGAATGGACTAACCCGGCGCGGCCCTTTTTCAATCAACTTCAGATGCTGATCTTCCCATGTTTTCATTCCACCAATACCCGAACCAATCCAGACACCTACCCGGTGAGCATTACTATCGTCAATAACAAGCTTTGCATCCTCTACAGCCATTTTTGCAGCTGCCACCGCATATTGCGTGAATGGGTCCATACGACGGATCTCTTTTTTCTCCATAAATTCTTCCGGTGCAAAATCCTTCACTTCTGCTGCAACTTTAGCTGGATACTCATCTACATCAATTCGTGTTGCGATATCAATTCCGGATTTCCCGTTAATAATACTTTCCCACATTGTTGCTACATCATTACCGACTGGTGTCACGGCACCGAGGCCGGTTACTACTACTCTTCTTTCACCCATCGTTCTGCTCCTTTCTAATCTGGTCAGACTCCCCAGCGAATTGCCGCAGCTCCCCACGCCAATCCACCGCCAAATCCGACTAATACGATTAAATCATTATCTTTAATATTACCATTCTTTACGGATTCTGATAATGCCATAGGAATGGACGCGGAAGAATTATTTCCATATTTCGTGATTGTTTTCGCCATTTTATCTGAAGAAATACCGAGACGTTCTCTTGCAGCGTCCATGATCCGTATATTCGCCTGATGTGGAACGAGATAATCGACATCTTCTTTCGCAAGAGCGATTTTTTCTACCACATTTACCGTTGACTCTGGCATTTGCCGGACAGCGAATTTAAATACTTCCCGGCCGTTCATTTCCATAAATCCTTCTTTATTTTGCAATAAATCTTTCCCGCCAGAACCTTTCGAACCTAATTCAAAGGAGAGGACTCCTTTCCCTTCTCCAACTTCACCGACGACAACCGCACCTGCACCATCACCTAAAAGAACACAAGTTGAGCGATCTTCCCAGTCAATGATTTTTGAAAGCTTATCCGCCCCGACAACGAGCACATGTTTATATGCTCCTGCTTTGACAAACTGAGTGGCTGTGACAAGTCCATAGACGAACCCGGCACAAGCAGCCCCGATATCCAACGCGGCGGCATTTGTTGCACCGAGCCGGTCTTGAATCGTACAAGCTACCGATGGAAATGGTGTATCCGGTGTCACCGTTGCAACAAGGATCAAATCAATTTCTTCTGGAGAAATATTCGCCTCTTTAAGCGCCTCTTTTGCAGCATAGTAAGACATATCGGATGTATCAATCCCATCTTCTGCAAATCTTCTTTCCTCAATTCCAGTACGAGTGCGGATCCATTCATCTGTTGTGTCTACAATTTTTTCCATGTCTTTATTCGTCATGACCTTTGTTGGTACATAATGGCCAGTTCCCAAGATACCTACGTTCATTTTAACATCTCCTTCATACTTTATACGAGGTTTAACTATTATCAACTATCTATTTCACATCACTTCAGCTAGAAGCAATCTATACGAGTAAACATTATGACTTGGTACTAATTTTAAAACAAAAAAACCCTCCTGACAAGAGGAAGGTTTAAACATCATCCTTATTTCTCAAAAGGAAGTAAATTAGTTTCTTTATATTCTTCTATTGCTTCTGTAATTTCTCTCTCAAAATTGCCGTCTATCTTCTCGTTGAATGTTCCTAATGTAATGAAATCATCATGAAAATCATAGGAACGGATACCGCCCATTAACACCTCATCATTAAAATCTTCCGCTGCATTCACATAAACTGCTTCAATATCCTGAATCATACTTGTCAACACATGTTCCGGCGCTATTTTCTGCTGGTCGGCTACGTATCCAAGTGTGTATACATCGTCAGCTGCAGCTGCTTGAATCACCGCCTGGCTATACGCATTGCCGACAGGGACAACTACATCGGTTCCTGCCTTCAGAAACTCATCATAGATGATCATTGCTTGCTCCAGGTCATCCCAATCATTCACAAAATCAATATGAATCTCAGCATCCGGATTCTGATATTTTACACCTTCATAAAAGCCTTCCAGTTCTGGTTGCCAACTAAAGACCGCGATTACACCAATTTCATCGCTCTTTGACATCTCCCCGGCAACCATGCCACCAAAGAAACCCATCGCATTGGAATCAAAGTTCAAGCTTGTCACCTTAGGGTTATACAAATCCCCATTCATATAGATGAAATGAACCTCAGGATACGTCTTCGTCAAATCGACAAAGTGATGTCCGTAACTATTTCCGTGTCCGATAATCAGGTTGACGCCTTCATTTACAAATTCATCAACTGCCTGGATAATATCATTTTCCTTTTGAACATTTTCCTTGTAGAAGACATTCGTATTAAATTCCTTCTCAATTGCAAGCAAGCCATCATAGCCTTTTTCATTCCAGGCATTGCCTTCAATTTCCGATTCGAACAACATGCCTGCATTCAGCAAATTATTGTGATCTGAAAAATAACTACAGCCAGGCAGTATTATAATCATGAATAGAACGATAAAAGTCAATTGCTTTTTCATACTGCCCCTCCTGTTCATCTATTGAATGAATTTCATAATTACCAAAGTCGGCTTTTCCATCACCATATGTAGTTGGGAACGAACCAACTCAACTACATATGGTGATGGTGAAGCATTAAATACGTATTATGAAATTCATTATATTGATTAATTTCAGGTCTTTTTATTCACAGCGGGATAAAGAGCCTGAAACTTACGAAAATGTGCAAGTACTTGATTTATATTTTCCTTTATAGGAATATTTTCTTCTACTGAGAAGATTTTTTCAAGTTTTTTCCCTTTTAAACTTTGATTTCTTACAGATTCCACCCGAATTTCCTGATATGCCGGCATATCTTTTAGCCACTGGAGCAATTGGCTGAGAAAATCTGTAATATAAACTCCTTTTTCAAGAAATGCTGGTGAGGAAAAACCGATATAATTTTCTCCAACATATATTCCTTCTTCTGTCATAGGCATCCATTCACCAAATAAATAGGGCGCATCAATGTAGGTTGCGTTCTTAACAGATGAACGCTCACCATTAATTTGGAGCATTCGTTCAAACCGATTTTCATCCATTTCAGGAATATCTTCCACAAAAATTGCAAGCTGGTATTTTCTTTGATTGCTCGTTGTCATTAATTCGAAATTACTGTTTCGCTGGAAGAAATCTATAAGATGATTATTGTCACCTTCCTCTTTTATCCCTTTTACCTCGTATCCTTCATGCAAAAGCCGTTCAGCAATATGGTAGCCGATCCAATGAGAAACAGGATGAACAAGAACTTCCATTGTGCTAAAATCCCCCTTTTAAAAGATATATACCGGCATTTTTCCTTTTCATTAGTATATGTCAAAATTAAAGCTTTTATTTTTTTTCGTTCTTTGTTAAACTATATGAGGATATTATTTATGTAGCATTTAATTTTTTACATATGATTTTGAAATGTGGGGTGCTGAACATGCGATACATCTTCACGATTATTTGGTCACTGCTTATTAGTGCGGCAGTTACATACGTGCTTACGAGTATGGCTGGTGAACCATTCGTAATTTCTGAAGCCGTCATTCTAGCAGTTATCTTTATGATTGTCACATTCCTGATGGGCGACGTCATATTGAAAGTAAAGAAAAATTAACAAATAACAAACCCTTGCCGCCAAGGAAAGTGGCAAGGGTTTGTTATTTGTCTTAATACCATGCGAGCAAACTGAGCGCTGCAAGGGCTGCGAGCGGGAGAACTACTCTCCGGAATCGTCTTGGGGGACCATATCCAAATCCTGGGCCATACCAGCCATACGGTCCAAATTGCCGGTAATCATGCTCCACGTCTCGGGAAACATTTGTCATTTGGGTTTGTGCATCGATGGGGACTGCCATATATACATATTCATCATCTAAACCGGTAATGATTCCATCGATACGCGCCCCTTCTATCGTTTCAATAAGCACATAAGAATGCATATGTTTTTTACATTGTTCATACATTTTTTTAGAATCATTTTTCATCGTCACGTTAATCAACCCTCCTCATCCACTAGACTATTCACCTAGCTAAAAAAAGGAACTTGTCTGCTTGAGGATGGATTCGATGAATTAAAGGGGAGAATATAATGGATTTCATGCAAGATTTAATTACAATTATTCAGTATTTTATTCTTGGACTTGTTCAAGGTGTTACCGAACCAATCCCGATTTCGTCAAGCGGGCATTTAATTATCTTCAGAGAGTTATTTGGAATTGAGGCGAGAGGACTTTCCTTTGAAATTTTCGTAAACTTCGCTTCTTTACTTGCTGTTTTACTAATTTACAAAGAAGATATCATTCGCCTGATTAAAAATACAATCCTTTTCTTATTCAAAAAGGATAAATCGGCAAGAAGCGACTTTATGTTTGTTGTTTATCTCGTGATTGCAACAATTCCAGTTGGGATTGTTGGTGTATTGTTTGGCGATTATCTTGGAAATGTGTTAAGTGGAACAAATGTTGTCGGGGTTACTTTATTAATCACAGCAGTGGCGATCTGGTTCATCCGTAACTTACGCGGAAGAAGACTGGAAGGCGATCTGACGACGAAAGATGCTGTTATCGTCGGACTAGCTCAAGCTATCGCTGTCACACCTGGAATCAGTCGTTCAGGTGCAAGTATTGTCTCAGCCATGCTTGTTGGGATGAGACAAGATACGGCACTGCGTTTTGCATTCTTACTTTATATTCCGGTCAGTTTAGGGACAACCATTCTAGAAGTTCCGACGCTTGTTGCAAGCCCGGAATTCCAAGCATTGCTTATTCCGAATGTGATCGCCTTTATTACTTCGTTTGTTGCGACTTATTTTGCATTGAAATGGTTTATGAACGTTATGGCGCATGGTAACCTAAAATATTTCTCTTATTACTGTGTCGTCGTTGGACTGCTCGTAATCTTTTTCTTATAACCTGTGTTTCACTTCGTAACTGCAAAGTACAGTCTAATAATTACTTTCATTCAGCGTAAGTGATTTGCTCATTTATTTTATCAGAACTCTAGTCACCGTTCAGTTGCCCGGCGGACGGATGCTTTCCACGGGCACGGCCTCAGCCTCCTCGGAAGAAGGGCACTTCCTGCGGGGTCTTCGGACACGTGCTTTTCCCGTAGGAGTCACCGTCCGCCGGGCAACTGAACTGGTATAGATAGTTATCTAAAATAAAAGTTATCCCATCGCAGTATATATTGGACTCTTCACACATAAAATAGCATTATAAAAAGCAGCTCCGTCATGGTAGCTGCTTTCTATTTGTTCGAAGATTAGAGAACTTCTTAGAAATTATATGTTTATTAAATGTTTGCTGTATAGCCACGTCCAGCTCCAGCGCCCAGCGACTAGTAGACTTCCTTCACCTCCGTACGATAAAGAAGATTTGCCGATTGGCTAAGACATAAGGCCTGGTCGCTCTTATACCCTTGCGGTGAAAGTCAACATCAGCTCCCTTTGGTCGCTGTGTTTCCTTTATCTCCTACGGCTCAGCCCATACGTCGCTAACCAGGCGCTTTCGCTTTTGATATCAATCCGGGATGCCTAGCGCTATTTTTGCGTAGCGGGACATTTTGTCTTTGCCCCATGGCGGATCCCAAACGATATTTGTTTTTGTTTCTTTTACTTCCGGCAGATCGGCTAAAGCAAATTTGATGTCTTGCTCGATGTGTCCAGCAAGCGGACAGCCCATCGTTGTGAGTGTCATCGTAACCGTACATAAGCCTTCTTCATCAAGATCAACGTCATATACTAAACCGAGATTAACGATATCTATACCTAATTCGGGGTCAATCACGTTTTCCAGTGCGCCCATCAGATACTCTTTTGTCGCTTCATCCATTTTACGAACCTCCTTTTTTCCCTTCTTCCCTTTATTAAACCATAATTTCAGTAAAATATTAAGTATTTGAATCTGTATATATTGTTACAAATACGTATGGAACCATTTTACCAACTCAAGGATAGCATGCCTGCTTACTTTATGTCCGGCATTTGCCTCTTTGATAAACTTGATATGCTCTACGTTCTCATACTGCTCTTTCACTTCATCATAAAACGTAAACGAATGATCAAATGGAACGACAGCATCCTGCCCGCCGTGCCAGAACAAAAGTGGCCGTCCGTTTAGCTTTTCCGGTTGAAGTGATAAATCACACGTTTCCAGTTGATCGTACAAGACTTCAATCTGTTCATCCGTCACTGGAAGGTCTCCCCCTTTTTTAAAGCTTTCTACAAGTGTTTTCGCAAATGTCGTGATGCGCGGGGAGCCCATCAAGATAACTGCTGACTTGATCCAATCATATTGGGTTAATGCCGCTGAAGTCGTTATTCCTCCCATACTTGTTCCTGCTACACCGATTCTATCGTCCAGAATTAAACTATCCGCATCGAGTGCTTCTTTAATTTCTCCAAGTTCGTGTACATTTCTGAGAACAATATCCCAGAATGAGATTTGCCGTTTCCGTTCAGATGTTTCCAACTCCCTTTCCCCATGAAATTCACTATCGGGAAGTATGACACGGTAACCTTTTTCAGCAAGCAAAAAAGCTATCGGAAGATTGTGCTCTTTTGCGCTTGTAAAGCCATGGAAAAAAATCACAGTCGGTAATGCTTTATCCTTATCTTCGCTTTCTGCTACGATTAAACTCGGTATATTTCCTACTTTTTCTTTCACTATTCCAATCATTGCTTTTCACCTCACCCCTATGTTACCGATATTCCAATCAGTCTGCCAGTCTAAAACCTGAAAATTATTGTTGTTAAGTTAAATTTACTTTACTTGGGGACTTATCTCTTATAGACTAGGTTACAAGATGAGGTGAATGAAAACTTATGAAAAAACATATGATTGCACTCGATTTAGACGGGACATTATTAACAGACGATAAGATAATTAGTGAACGGACAAAGCAAGTGCTTTTTAGGGCGAAAGAAGAAGGACATATATTAGTTATCTCGACTGGAAGGCCACATCGGGCAAGTATTAATTATTATCATGAACTTGGCTTGGATACGCCAATGGTCAACTTTAACGGGGCCCTTATCCACCATCCTCAAAACAGGAACTGGGATGCGTTACATACGCCGATGCCGATCCGAACAGCACATAAGATCATTGATGCTTGCTATGATTTACGTGTTAACAATATTTTAGCTGAAGTGCTGGATGATGTGTATATCGACTCCTTCGACAGCAAACTGATCGGTTTCTTTGATGAAATTGAGGACGAAGCCCCATTTGTGATTGGTAACTTAAAGCAAAAGCTTGAGGAAGATCCAACCTCCATCCTCGTTTATCCGGAAGAGGAACAGGTACAGCAATTGAGGAGCCATCTCGACAACTACCACGCGGAAGTGATCGAGCACCGTAAATGGGGTGCCCCGTGGAACGTCATTGAAATCATTAAAAAAGGAATGAATAAAGCAGTCGGACTTCATAAGATCGCTCATTACTTTGATATACCAGAAGACCGGATTATCGCATTCGGGGACGAAGACAATGATCTGGAAATGATCGATTATGCTGGTGTCGGGGTGGCGATGGGGAATGCCATCGATGAACTGAAGTCAATCGCAAAGCATGTCACTGCAACCAATGAAGAAGATGGCATCGGTTCATTTTTGGAAGAGTATTTAAAATTAAAAGTGAACACACCTAGTTAAAGCTTGCGTGTGTATAGTGAAAATAGAAAGGTTCATACTAAGGGAGGAGAGCGTGAAAAACGTTCCCCCCTTTTTAATTTGCCAAAAGTGAAAATAGAAAGGAGTTATGAAAGCTGAGAAATTCAAAGGATTGGCAGCCCGGTAAAAAAGATAAACGGAAACAACAAGCATATCAGGTAAATTTCACAGATAAAGTACGCAAAAAAGCAGAAGCAGATCAACATACAAGAGGAGGGTTTTAAATGGAGCAATCACGATTCCAGCAAGCTAGACAACGTATAATGGATATGATGAATATGGGGCAGGATGTGACGGAAGCAGACAAGGAAGCAGTACAGCATGCGATTCAGGCCGCATATGAGGAAGCAACTCCACAAGAACAAAAAGAATTGGAACAACTGGAACAGCAATTAACGAATAACCAGCAGCTGTAATTTAAAATATAATATGATTAGCGGGTGGATCAGCGGTGAATCGCATTACCCGCTAATCTATTCTGCTTTATAATTTCCTCTATATCTGCTACTATATGGGTAAGTATGAACAAAAGAGGAGTGAGTGAGATGGCAATTCGTATGGAGGGTACTCCAAACCCAAACGCGATGAAATTCACATCGGATAAAATGATTTTTGAAGGTACTAAAAGTTATTCGCTGATGCCTGGAGATACGAGTGAATATGATATTCTAAATGAATTAATGACCATTGAAGGTGTAGATAATGTTTTTGGGTATCAAAACTTTATTACGGTCAATAAGCATTTTGATGTAGAATGGGAACAACTATCCCCGCACGTCATTGAAATGATAGAAAAACACGGCTATTAATACATAGATAAAGGGAACTTCTCAACTTATGAAGTTCCCTTTATTTTTTATTCCGCAATATCAATCGGAATAAAATTCGGGTGGAGTGCTTGTCCTTCTGGTGATTTACTGTATAGGGTCAAAATCGGCGCTTCTTCGCTATCAAAAGCAGATGCCGGGATTTCCCCGCTAATTTCAATATCTTCCCAAACTCCTGGTTCCCCCTCTAATTCGTAAACCGTTTCAGGGTGCAATTCCTCTTCACCTTGTTCCAGCTGATAATAGAATTGCCCATCCTCAGCTCGTACCTCTCCAGCTAAAATATAAGTATTAGCTTCTGTCTGCAAGTCCAAATTCCGAAAAACAACTGTATGTGTTTCCTCTGTGTTATCCGGTGTATTTGCTTCCTCGTTTGATTCACTATCATTCCCACATCCAACAAGGATCAATAGGAATACAGCTGCAAATAAAATTTTCTTCATACTACCTAATCCTTTCTGAAATATCCATAGACTGCGGTCGTTTCTACAACATTCGTAAATGCTTCCGGGTCGACTTCTTTAATGATTTTTTCAACATCATATAATTCATATCGGTTCAAAACAAGATAAACCATCTTCTTCTCTATTTTTGAATAAGCACCTTGAGCAGGGAGAAATGTAATCCCTCTGATAAACCGATTATGGATTGCCTGCTGCATTTCTTCCGGCTTTTGCGTAATAATCATCGCTGTCAATTTCACGTGGCGAGTATGAATCATGTCGATTATCTTTGTCGTCGCATAAAGCGCAATCAGCGTGTACAAAGCATTTTCCGCGGAATAAAGGACACCGGCAAGCAGAATGATAATTCCGTTTAGTGCCATTAAATACGTGCCAACCGGTTTATCATTCATACGTGATAACAACATTGCAATAATATCCATTCCTCCGGTCGAAGCACCGATCTTTAAGGAAATTCCAATACCAGCTCCTGCAATTACGCCACCAAACACTGCATTCAGCATAATATCATTTGATAGTGCAATAATCGGCATGAACTCCAGAAATATTGTCGAAAAGACGACGGATATCCCACTATAAATTGTAAATCCTTTTCCAACTTTAAACCAGCCTAAGATGAATACCGGTATATTCAAGAGTAAGAGGAATATCCCTGTTCCAATATTCATACCAAGGAAATCCTGAAAGACGCTTGACAACAGCTGAGCTGCACCAGCAAAGCCACTTGCATAGACATTGGCCGTGATTAGGAAAAAGTTAAGTGATACTGCTAATAGAAATGCACCAATAATTACGGTGATAATTCGTTTAGCTTCCATCATAAACATGAGCGTTCCTCCTGCTTTAATAGTTTGAACAATCGCTTGATAAAGTGAAACTTCAATCAGTGAAGGTTTTTCTTCATCCCCCACTGATTGTTAGTTGAACGAACGAACCCTAGGTGAAACCGCTCGTTATCTCCCACCTAAACTTTCTTGGAGACCCTAAAATTTTGAGTTGGGAGTTTTACGGACGGTTACACCAGAACAAATTCATAACTTTTCAAATACTTTTTGACTAAATGACCTTCTCGCTTTAAACTAGAAGAAGGCAAGCAAATTGTAGATTGGAAGTGATAAAATGAATGTAAAAATTATAGCTGATTCTGCTTGTGATTTATCAAAAGACTATTATATCGAATATGGCATTGAAATGGTACCTTTAAATGTTCATTTAGATAACAAGGATTATGCTGATGTAAAAGAAATCGATCCGAAAACCATCTATGATAAGATGCGGAACGGCAAAGCCCCGAAGACTTCCCAGCCTGCTCCAGAGGCTTTCAAAAAAGTGTTCACTGCCTCAGCAGAGAAGAATGAGCCGCTTGTTTATGTATCATTTTCCTCTGAATTATCCGGAACATACCAAAGTGCAAAAATTATGGAAGATCAGATAAAAACAGAATACCCAGATGCACCCATTCATGTTATCGACTCCAAATGTGCTTCACTTGGTTACGGGCTTGTTGTCCTTCATATAGCAAAAATGGCTAAAGATGGTGCTGCTTTTGCAGAAATCATCGAAGCTGCCGAACATCAAGCAAATCATATGGAACATATTTTCACTGTTGATGATTTGGAATACTTATATCGTGGCGGGCGTGTCAGTAAGACTTCTGCCTTCGTCGGCAGCTTATTAAAAATAAAGCCAATTTTAAATGTGGAAGATGGGAAACTGATTCCCCTTGAGAAGCTCCGTGGTTCGAAAAAAGTCTTAGGACGCATGATTGAATTAATGGAAGAACGCGGGAAAGATTTCCGTAACCAGACAATTGGAATTAGCCATGGAGACGATCTAGAAAGGGCGGAACAGCTAGCTTCCCTCATTCAAGAAAAATTCGATGTACCAAAAGAAAACATTGTAATTGAAATGGTCGGTGCTGTTATTGGTGCCCATTCCGGTCCAGGAACCCTCGCCTTATTCTTTTCCAATCAACCGAATATATAACTACTTGCTACCTTTGGTTTACTGTTCATGAAAAGTACGCTGAAACTTGGCCTGGTTCACTCTGGACTAGCAGAACTCGTCAATTCAACGAGAAGTGTCATTATCGGTTATCTGCATCTTACCTTGCTTGGTTTCATTAGTATCTTTATTCTTTTACAATACCAAATGCAAGGAATTATTCAGGCGAATCGGTTGTATTCCACCGGTTTTGGCATCTTCTTTGCTGGATTTATGGTGAATGAACTTTATTTATTCCTACAAGCCTTCGTCCAATGGACAGGATTTTTTACGCTTCCTTTCTACGGGGAAGGATTGCTTATCGCTGCAATTCTATTGGGAATCGGAGTTATCCTCATGAGCTTTACTGTCAGCAGCGACCTGTTCGAGGGGAAGAGGAAATAATGGAAAAACACTGAAACGCTCGGAAAGTTCTCCAAGCGTTTCTTCCTTCTTATCACTTTCGAAGCCCTTGATTTGCTTCTGCTCTTTCTCGTTCTTTCTGTTTCTTCGATAAATAGATAACAACGAAAACAAAACCAAACAAGATCGTCGCAACCATGATAATGAGCGTCCAGTTTAAACCTACATCATCCATTAATTGATAGACCTCTACAGATTCTCTTGGAATTCCAATTCGATAATTATCTTCTGGATTCTGGCGGGCAAGATTATCTTCTATATAACCACGGAATAACATATCTGGTCCGACATCCGTAACATCAATATAGCTTGATTTACTGCCATTGTTGATGCCGATATACATCGTTTCTCCTTCATAAGTCCGTTTAAACACTGCATAGGAATCACTTTCGTCAACCAATTCAAAGTCGCCGCGCCTTAATGAAGGGAATTCAGTTCTTAAGGACGAAATTCGTTCATGGAACTCTGTCAAATCCTGATCGCCCCTGTTAAGCGGGACGATCCGCTGCGAATCTTCCGCCGTCTCTCCATACATGCCTACTTCTGTACCTTGTAAAATCAGTGGTGTTCCTGGTGTTGTGTACATATATGTTAATGCAAGCTTCCAGGCTGTTACGGTATTTCTGCCGTTTTCGGAGAATTTCTGAGAGAATCGTTTCGAATACTTATCATCAATGAGAAGGATGCTCTGAAAATCGTCCATCTCTTCCAATACTTCATAGATTTCTACTGGAGATTGGTCCGGCAAACTGAAAATATCAGAAATCATTTTTCCTACCTGATAGTTATCAATCGCATCCAGTGAAGTACTTGCCATAATCTCTGCGATATCAGCTTCTTCGTCAAGTACATCTCCGAGTAAATATTTATCTGGATGACTTTCTTTCAATTCTGTTGTCAGTCGGTTTAGAAAGTCAATTGACGACTGATCGACCGCATGCAGGCTCAGACCATCGATTTCCGTTTCATCAAGCCAGAACGAAGCTGCATCGATTAAATAATCCTGTACATCCGGGTTGTTTTGATTGAGTTGCACAACACGCTCCGTCCAATCCGGTCCAGTCACCTCTTCCGGTAAAATCCAATCCGCACGTTCAGGATCAAGTGCTATGGAATGATCCTCTGGTAAATAATTCGTAACAAGTTCGAGCACAATCTTTATATCCCGCTCATGAGCTTCATCCAGTAGCTCGTCCAATTCCTCAAACGTACCGAATTGCGGATCGATTTCGGTAAAATCTTCTACCCAATATCCGTGAAAGCCGTCTTCCATATTCGCCATAATAGGTGACAGGACAATCGTCGTCATCCCGATTTGTGCGAGATTGTCTAATTGGTCGATTATTCCTCTAAAGTCACCGCCCTGATAAGCAGTGGGATCATCGACATCGACTTCAGCATCATTGTTAAAGTCCCCATTGCTATAACGATCTACCATGATTTCATACATGATTTCATCTTCTATTTGTCTTTCTTCCGCTGCAACCGGCAACACGTATATGAATAACGAAAATAGGATTGCTATACTGATGACTAGTTTTCTTTTCATTATCTTATCCCCCACCATTTCAATTACTTCTATCTTGTTCTATTATTAAGGAAAATAAATTTTAGTCAATCGCTATTCAATAATTGTTAAAAAAACTTCAATAATAAATAGGGCCGGGACTTCAAGACGAAGTCCCAGCCACGAACTCATTTTATACAATTAGAATGATAATGGTAAACGGATGTATCCTAGGATAAGAACTAGGATCAGTGCGATGACAAGCTGTACCCACCAGCCAGTAACTGGTTTGCCTTTGTTTGTTTTAACAAGTACCATTTCCATCGCTGCAATGAGCCAGATTCCAGCAAGGCCTTTTGTGATTGCCTCTACCCCCATTGGCATTGAAAAGTTTGCCAGATAAACATCGAATAATAAATACCCACCAGTGAAAATAATGATGAGATAGAATAAGCGTAAAATCATATGAACGATTTTGCCGCCTTTTGCATTCCCTTGTTTGTAAAGGAATAAAGCAACTAGTAATAAAATCAGTCCGAGTATCCAAGACGTGACATGCATATGAAGCATCGTATCATTACCTCCTACAATCTATTTGTTCAGTTTTCGTCAATCCTCATCATACCATGTTCTGCGAGAGAATTCATTTTAGAAGCAAGGTAGATTGATCTCTCTTACAATTTGTTAACAAAATGGACACTTTTATTCAAATTCTTCTCTATTCGTTATTGCTTTCTTCTCCACAGGCTGATGTGAACCGTGTTCCCATTTTGCTGAATTGGCTTCTTCCCCTTCTACTTTCGTAATCTCTGGATTTCTTTATAATTCAAACTGCGCCATACCCATTCTAATGGTCCGAATCGGTAACGGGACAACCACCATTTGCTTGCTAGCACCTGCAAGGAAAAGATAACGACGACAATGAATACTGAAACGGAGGGTGCTACAGAACCATACAAGCCAAAACCAATGCCATAAAATAAGATGAAACTAATGAGCGATTGGAATATATAATTACTCAAAGCTGTTCTCCCGACATAACGGAGCGGCCGAATCAGTTTCCCTCCTAATGCTGTTTGAGCAAGCAGTGTAATCATTGTCATATAAAATAATGCAGATGCCGTTCCTCCAAGATTATCCTGCACATACGTAAACCATAAAGGGTTTCCTATAAGATATGGGCCAGCTTTCAAAATTAGGCTCAATAAGAAGGAAATGATTAAAAGCCACTTCAGTATGGGCTGATCGATTTCCGGTTCATGGAATACTCGCTTTCTCGCTAAATACATGCCTAGCAAAAACAAAGGCAGAAGCGTCATGATAAGAAAAATGAAGCCAACACTCGAATTAGCCAGCGCCCAGTCTTGAAAGTTTTGTTTCCAAATAAGCAAAAGCTCGTTACTCGAATAATTATCTATCGCTTGATTAATTGCTGCACTATCCGAGTTGTTTAAAAGATCACGCACTGCATATAATCCTGGTGTAATAAAAGCAACACTACCAAATAAAAGAACAGCAGCCCAAACTAGTAACGTACGCTCCTTTACCTCGATAAATAAAAGAAGGAAAAGTCCAATCAATCCGTAAGATAGTAAAATATCTCCGTGCCAAATGAGAAAGGCATGAATGAGTCCAAAACCGATTAAACCGAGCTGTCGCTGAAATAAAAATGGTGTAGTAGCCATTCCTTTCACTTGCAGTCGTGCTTTCATTAACTGCCAACTGAAGCCGAATAATATCGAAAATAGCGTGTAAAAGCTGCCTTGGAAGAAAATATCGATAAACGCTTGAATGAATCGCTCAAGTGGTGTATCCCAAACGGCTTCCCAGCCACCATGCATAAAATAAGGGGCGGAAAAAGCGCCGATATTCACCATGAAAATACCAAAAATAGCAAAGCCCCTCATTATATCAATATGTTCAATCCGATTCTGTTCCTTTGTCGGTGCAAGCCGCATAGTCACGTACCACCCTGTCCCAATTCTACTTATAGTTTACCCTTCTGAGACTTGAATGAATAGTTGTTTTTCAAAAAAGTATAAATATGTTTCTTTTACAGGCTGGTTCCAGATTCGTTCAACTGCGGCCCGATAGAGAGAAAGCTGGACTTCGTATCTTTTCTTTAGCTTTTCCTCCAAGACAGGTGTAATAGGTTCTGAAATCGTATCTGTCTTATAATCGAGAATGATCCAACCGTCATCTTTTGGAATGAGACAATCAATTACCCCTTGAATGAGTACTTCTTCATTTTTATCCGGGTCAAATTCCGGATAAATCTCTTCTGCTTTTAACATGAGGCTGAACGGAACTTCACGATACAACTCAGACATCTCCATCATATATGTCGCTAAAGGTGTTTCGTAAAAGTATTCAATTGCTGCAATATCAATTATATCTGCCTCTGCTCGCGTAAGGATTTCTTTTTCCACGAGCCGCTCCACTTCTTCGGTTATTTCTGAAGTGGTAAGGGCTCTCGTCAATGGCAAATGCTGCATGACCGTATGCATTGCCGTCCCTTTTTCCGCTGCACTTAATGTCTGCTCCTTCTGCAGGAAATTCGGCCGCTTCATGATTGGCGGTCTATAATCGGATATCAACTGATCTGAGCCATATTCATTGAACAGCTCCCGTTGACGCTTAATTTCCGTCACCGTCTGCTTCGCCCTTGTCATTGTTGCTTCCTTATCCGGATAATTATAATGCAGCCGTTCATCGACATACTCCTGAAGTCCGTCACGCGCGACGGAAACCGGTTTCCACTCTTCAATATGATGCTTCAACTGCTCTTTTTCTTCACTTTCAGAAGTTCCCAAGTTCGTTAAGTCACGTGCATGGATAATCGTTATTTCCCATTTCGAACGATCTTCACGAATTTCCTTCGTTAGTTCTTCCGGCAGTTCTCTCGTTCTTAATATCTCATTTTGATCATGGCGAATAAGTGCTGGACCAACCCAATCGAGATAAGATTTCTTCTCGAGACGATAATATTCCGGCAGCACCCAGTCCTGATGGTCGAGCATCTTATCCCAGTTATCCAAGCGTTTCTGCAGATCCCTTACATAACCAGTCATGACAAGCTTTTCTTTCGCCCGTGTGAGCGCAACATAAAGAACACGCATTTCTTCTGCAAGCTGTTCTCTTAATTTTTTCATTTTCACTGCTTCATAGAAAAGTGTTGTATACGTCAGCCGTTTTACTGGATCAATGAATTTCGTTGCAAATCCGTATGTTTTGTCCAATAAATATTTCTCATTTAAATCACGCAAATTAAATTGTTTATCCATCATGCCTACAATGACGATTGGAAACTCAAGTCCCTTACTCTTATGAATCGTCATAATCCGCACAACATCTTCTTGCTCACTTAGCGCCCGGGCTGCTCCTAAGTCTTTCCCTTCCTCCTCCATCCGTTCAATGAAACGAAGGAAACGGAATAGACCACGGAAACTGGTTGATTCGTATCCGCGCGCCCGGTCATACAACGCCCGCAAATTTGCCTGACGCTGTCTACCACCAGGCATGCCTCCAACGAAGTCATAATAACCAGTTTCGCGATAAACATCCCAAATTAATTCCGATAAGGCTCCGTCTCGCGCAGCACGCCGGAATTCCTGCAGCTGTTGCAGGAATCCTGACACCGTTCTCGTCACTGGATGTTGATTTGTTTTCACGTAAGCTCCCAGCGCTTCGTAATAAGACCCTTGCCGATTCGCCATTCTGATTTGCGTCAATTCATCTTCATTCAATCCGACAATTGGTGAGCGGAGTACCGAAGCAAGCGGAATATCCTGGTGCGGGTTATCAATCACCTTCAGCAAACTGATCATTATCTTTATTTCAATTGCTTCGAAATATCCTTCCGAAATATCGGCATATACAGGGATACCATGTTGCTTCAATTCCTCAACAATAACCGGAGCTTGTTTCATCCCACGAAGTAATATAACAATATCCCGGTACTGAGCAGGACGCTGAACTCCAGTTTCTTTATCAACAACCGGAAAAGCTTCCCCGTCCCGACCAATCCATTTTTTAATCAGCTCGGCATAAGCCCTGCCTTCAATCTGCGCCTTTTCAAGATCACGAAAATTCTCTGATTCTTCTGTTTCACCTTCGAGAGGCGCCACTTCTTTATCTCCATCGATTAAAATAAGCTCCGCCTCAGGACGGGCGCTCGGCACATCATCATAGCTTTTATTCCCGTAAATCAATTCAGCTGCCGCACCGTATTCAATTTCACCTAAGGCTTCATCGATAATTTGCCGGAAAATATAATTCGATGCGTCCAGTACCTCTTCCCTGCTGCGGAAGTTTCTCGCAAGATCAATTCGCTTCCCTGCAGCCTCTTCTTCTCGGTACCGTTTATATTTTTCAAGGAAAAGACCTGGTTCCGCATGACGGAAACGGTAGACACTCTGTTTTACGTCCCCAACCATGAAGGTATTACCCGGTTCTTCTCGTTTACTCACCATCTGGATAATTGTTTCTTGCACATGGTTTGTATCCTGGTATTCATCCACAAGCACTTCCGTAAATTTAGCTTGAAACTCAAGAGCAACACGAGACGGGACGAGTGTTTCAGCATCTGCAGCCCCGTCTAGTAACAGTTCCAGACAATAATGTTCCAAATCGGAAAAATCAACGAGTGCCTTTTCCCGCTTCGCCTTCGTAAATGCTGTCTTAAATGCTTTAACGAGCTCGGTTAATTTCTTAATGACCGGATACATTTCCTGCATTTCGGCTATATGGCGCTCAAGAGGCCTGCTTAGCCATTTCTTCTGTATGTCGCTGAAGCTTTTCTTATATTGATCTCGTAAAGCTTTGACAGCTTCTTTCTTCTCCTCATTGCAATCCATTTTCTTTGAAGAGAGGCGGGCAAATTTATAATTGCCTATCCATTCGACAAGTTCGCCCCAGGAATCCATCCGCTCTTCCGCCCCATGTAGACCTTCAATATCGGAATTGATGGTATCAATGTAAGCATCGGGGCCATCACTCTCTCTCGCAATCGCCATCGCTCGCTCCATTTGTTCCCGAATACCTGTGAATGTATTTTTCATTTCATATCGAAGGATTGGAAGGAAGTTTAGATCATCTTCTTCCCAATCTTCTGGGATATGATAGCTTTCCGCTAAATCATCGAGCCATGCTTCCGGCCACGGATTTTGAACAGCAAAAGTATATAACTTTAAAATTAGTTCTTCGACATCGACATCACTCCGGTCACTTGAGAAGCGATCGACTACTGCAAAGAATTCATCAACTTCTCCCGTCTCATCGCCATACCAATCCTCAAATAAATCATCAAGCACATCTTGTTTAATTAAATCCATCTCCATATCGTCACCAATTCGAAAGCTCGGATCAATATCAAGTAAATAAGCATACTGCCGGATGACATCAAGACAAAACGAATGGAGGGTGGAGATTGATGCACGCTGGAGAAGAGACAACTGTTTCTTTAAATGCACGGAATTTGGTTCCGCTTCAAGCGCCTTCTCAAGCGCGCCCCCTACTCGGTTACGCATTTCCTGGGCGGCTGCATTTGTAAAGGTTACAACTAATAAGGAGTCGATATCGACAGGTTCTTCTTTATCGAGCAGTTTTTGGATAATCCGTTCAACAAGTACTGCCGTTTTCCCAGATCCTGCTGCAGCTGCAACGAGGATGTTCGTTCCTGCTGTATAAATTGCTTTTTCTTGTTCTTTTGTCCACTGTACCATTAATGTTCCTCCTCCCCTGCTATTTTCTCAAGCACTTCATTTTCTGACATCTGCTTCAACTTGCGGAACTCGTTCTCTTCTAGTCCTGTATCAAATTGACAGACGGAAAGAAATGGACAGAATCTGCATGCGATCATCTGCTGATCTTGATACGGATTGAGCTTCACTTTACCAGTCGTAATTTCAATCCCCGCCTGCTCAATCAGACCGTGGATATAGTGCTGCAGATCGTTAAATGTATCTTCTGTTGCCACTTTAGATGCTTTATAAAAGTTCCCCGTTTTTGTGAGGGCAACTGGCAGCATGTCGCTATGTCCCGTCTCCAGTGCTGTATCCATACTTCGGACAGTCGACTCATCCTGAAGCAAAAGACCTTTCATTTTAAACTGCTTAAACAGCTCTTTCTCTAATTTACTTGCTTCCATATCTGGTTGATTACTAATCATCGGATTATGAACATGGAAATAAAGAACACCAGCAGGAGTCGCCTTCATTCCGAGCCATTCTTCCGATTGAGACAGAACGACATCAAGGTATGCGAGCATTTGCAGGGCAAGTCCATAGTAGACATCAACTAAATTCAGCCCGTGATCACTCGATTTGTAATCGATAATCCGCAGATAAAACCCGTCATCTATTTTCGCCTGATCGACCCGGTCAATCCGGCCGCGCAGGATAAGTTCATACCCATTTGGCAGCTGCATGACCATTGGCTTTAATGGTGCACCCTCACCAAAAGCGACTTCTAAACCTACAGGTGAAAAATTACTTTTCCGTGCTTGTTCACTCAATATAAACGTTGCTCTGGCAATTGTTTCTTGTAATTTCTGCTGAATATATTTATAACGGTTTGAGCTATACAGAATTTGATGTTGTAAAATCGGAGCAAGCTTACCAACTGCCCGATTCGCATATGAGCTAGAATCTTCCTTCGTCAGTTCCTTGTAATCCCTGCCTTCCAGTCGAATCCATTCGGTAATGACCTTGAGCGCTTCATGGAATAATTGGCCGATATTTGGCGCATCAAGCTTATACCTTTTTCTTTCTTCCAAATTCAAACTATATCTTGCAAAATGCTGATAAGAACAGCGATAATACGTCTCGAGTCGACTGACACTCGCTTTAACTTGCTTCGGATAAAGTTCTTTTATCGTATCTTCCGCCAAATCAGTCGGCAAGTTCTGGTAGTAGAGACTTTGCAAGATCATATAAGTCGTCTCATACTTCGGCTCGTGCTCCATATACCAATTCAGTACATGCCACCAGACAGCTTCCACTGGATAGCCCCGACGGTAACGTGCGAGCTGTGCTGTTAAAGCTGCCCTTGTCTTGACCGGATTCGTAATAAATCGTTCAGCACGGGCAAGATCATCCGGATCTTGAAGTAAGAATCTTTCTTTCGTTGCCGGGAAAAGATCCTCCATTCGCGTTATAAGCTGGGACGGCATTTTCCCTTTTCCTTCTTCATCGCTTAACGTATAACTAATATGCAAGCGGTCTTTTGCAACTGTAAATGCAAGATACATAAAAAACTGATCATCAAGCAGCTGGCGTACACTACTTTCCGCTAGACGAACTCCATTTTGTTCAAGCAGTTCTCTTTCCCTTTCATTGATAAGACCCTCTCCAGCTGGCTTCATTGGCCAAACGCCATCATTTACCCCGAGTAAGAAAGCAACCTGGACACGGCCAATCCGGGAGCGGTCAATTGTTCCGACAATCACATGATCCATGCTAGGCGGAACATGGGCAAATTCAAGGGTTTCTAAACCCGCTTCCAATGTACTGCGGAAGACATCAAGGCTTAATGTTTCATCCCCAGCCATTTCAACAAGCTCATCAAGGATCTGTAAGACACCATCCCATACTTGTTCCTGTTCCCGCGCTTTTTCAATTTCACCTGCCGCGTCATCCATCTCCCGCATTTCTTCCAGTCGTTCAGGTGCCCGCACCTGTTCAAACAATTCGAATAGAACTTCACATTTCTTACGGACGGTTTCCGCTTCTCGTATCGCTTCATCAAAGACTTGTAAGGAGTAGACAATTTGACGGCGATAACGATTAATCCGCTTCTGCTTTTCCAGTTCCTTATCTGTTTGACCCGCCTCATCAAACCCGCGGAATCGTTGGAATACCCATTCCTCCTCAGCGAACCAGCGTTCTCTCGTTCGGATCCCATACTCCAACACATAATTCTCCAATTCATCAATCGCATCAGCCGTTAGCGGATAGCGCTTATCAGCAGGTGGAACAAACCCTGTTTTAAGTACACGAAATACGGCATCATAACGCCAATTCCCTTCGATAACATCAAAGATGGAACGGATAAATTCAATAAACGGGTGATTCAACATCGATTTCTTTTCATCAAGAAAGACTGGTATACCATGATCTGCAAAAATTGTATCAATCAGATCATGATAGACATTTGCTTCCCTCATAAAGATGGCGAAATCACGGAATCGATAATCTTTTTCCCGAACGAGCCGGAGTATTTCTTGAGCCGCTCCTTCCACTTCTGCCCGTGGATGTACTGCTTCAGCAATTTGAATCGGGACTTCGCCTTCATAAGCGGGAGCAGGTCGTGTGTCAAAATATTTTTCCATATGGAGGAAATAAGGCCGCTCCTTGAACCTGCCGTTCTCCGGATAAAATTCCAGTTGCTCCTCGAACGGGATATCATTCGCCTCTGCAAGTTGAACGAGCTGATGATAGGTTTCTTTCGTTTGGTAAAACAAATCAAGCTCTGCCGGCTCTTCTTTCGTATCATCTAATGTCAGCACGACCGTGACCGTCTTACATTTCTTCAACAATGCTTCTACTACTGTAAGCTCATTCGGCGTAAACTGATGAAACCCATCTAAATAAATTTCCGCATCCTCAAGCAGACGAGATGCACCAACTTTTTCCGCAAGCAGCTGGAGTTGATCTTCGCTGTCTATATAGTGAGGGGCAAGACGCTCCATTAAATGTTCATAAATATATAACAGATCCCGCAGCTTCATTTCCAGACTTACTTCATTCGGCTCCTTATGTACATATTTTTCTATTCCAGCAATCTCTTGCTGTAGGATTTCAGGAGTAACCTGATATCGTTTGAATTCGGTAATCATCCGTTCAAGTTCTTGCAGGAAACCTTGTTTTTCTAATGCTTTTTTGAAGGTATGCCATTCTCCTTCTTTTTCTTCAATTATTTTGCGGAGCATCATTTGAATACCGATTGAACTGATGAATTGCCTTGTTCCACCGCCGACTTCCTGCAAGATGCGCCAGGCAAGGCGTGAGAAGCTTGCTACTTGTGCGCGAATGCTTCCATCAATTCCTTCTGCAGTAAATAGGGCGCGTTCTTGTTGGAAGGTCATTTGATCGGGAACGAGATAAAATATCGGTTTACCATGTGGACTTTCCAGCAGTTTTTCTTTGATTTCTTGAATGACGATTTGGCTTTTATCTGTTCCAGAACGTCCCGTAATAAAACGGATTCCCATGAATATCCTCCTCTGTTAATCAAAATCTATTTTTAAATATGTTTATTCGATTATCCTCTTCAGAGTCCGCAGTCCAAATACCTCTCACTTACCACGAGCGGCTGGTGAGCCGCCTGCGGAATACGTGAATGTATCGGGACTGCGGACCCGGGTAGAAAGCAAAAAGCTTATATCTCTAGTTTACCAGAGATATAAGCCTGCTCCTATATTTTTAGTTTGTTCGTTTTGGATAGTTTTTCTCCATTACTTTGCGCTGGAGCCGGCCCTCTAGGTATTTGCCGATGAACCAGAATAACCCGATTCCGATGAGTACGACGATTGTTTTCATCGGATTTTTGGCAAATTCCATAATACTTGACCCGACATAGGCGATAGAGAAAATCATCACCGTTTTCCCGAGTATGACCGCCAGAATAAATTGTTGTGCACTAATTCTTGAAAATCCTGCGACGATATTAATAATAGCGGATGGAGAAAAAGGAAAACAGAGTAAAAGAAACAAGGGACCGAACCCATGTCGCTCTACCCAACCTGTTACCCGGGAGACTTGTTTGTTTTGTTTAATCTTCCGTTCCACCCATTTAGCATTCGATAATTTTCGCATCAGCAAGAAAACAAGAATCGCACCAGCACAGGCGCCAATCCAGGAATAGAAAAAGCCTTTCAACAAACCATATGCAGCAGCATTCGCCAATACAAATACCATTAACGGTAAGAAAGGCAAGAGCGCCTCAATAAAAGGCAATAAAATTCCCGGCAACGGGCCTAAGCCTTCATATTGATTAAGTAGTTGTTGAATAAAATCATCAATTTCTTCATTTTGTAATTTCGTTCTCCAGTTTTGAAACGTAATGGTTGTTGTTATTAAGTACATGTAAGCCCATTCTCCTCAGCATAAATGAACACCTAACTTATAGTTTAAATTATCTTTCAAAAATATCCTAGTTATATATCGCTAAATTTTGCCACTTTCTTTTTCTCTTTTATTATAGTATTTTTTTCAAGTTTAGCGTATAATAAACTAAGGCAAACACATGTTCCTATAAAGGAGAATGGTTCATGCGATTTATTACGGAAGAAGAATATGCGATTGCTTCCCGTTTCCTGTTTCTGTCGATGGCAATTGTTGTAATCAGACAAGACATCCGGCATGTTGGTGAAGGAGCTTTTAAAATCAAAACACCTTATTTGGAGTTATTCAAGAAAATGGAGTCTTTAGCATTAGAGGAGCGAAGAGGATTGAGAATCAAGATGAAGAAACAAAACATAGAAGTCATTACCCTAAACAAAAATGATTCCTTCTCCTCCTTTTTGTATCTTTGCCAAGGTAGGGAGGAAAAACGGAATTACTTTAACCCTTCCATCCGCAAAAAGGTGGAGTTGATCATTGAAGAGCATCTTATTTTAGCGCTTGAAGAGCACGCTAATCACGTTCATTCTTAAAAGTATTAATCACATCAAACGGATTCGGATTTTCAGCTATCATCCCTTTTCCTATATGATGTAATCGGTTATTCAGTTTGTAACGGAACTGGGCAGTTCGGCGCACTTGATTGGTTAACGAACCGTAAGACACGTCAAGGGTGATTGTTTTCCCATTAATAAAAAGCACTTCAGCGTTTCCCTCATCCAACTGTATCACATCACCAATATGGGAATGAGAAAGCCAAGAACACTTTGGACTCGTCGGAGAGTATGTAGGCAGGAAGTACATTCCGCTTGCGGGATCAATGGAGATAGGTACTTTATGGGTCAAACCGCTAATGACACGGCTTCCCTCCTGTCTGCCTTTCAAACTGCTCCCGAAAAACATACAAGCGTTATCAATGAGTTTACTTGGGGATAGATGGCTGACATACTCTGCTGTTTCATCTAGAATGTAACTGATGAGCCTGCCATCTTTATCACGGCTTGCAATAATAGCCATGGTCACCGGGCTGATTTCATGAGCTGAGGTAAAAATCTTTTGTTCCATTGTAAACTTCCTTTCCACGAGAGAAAAGAAAGTGGCTTGAACACATAATAACAAAGACCTAGTGAAAAAGAAAGGTAAAAAACCAAATTTTTTGAAAAAAATCAATAAAACAATAGCTCCGTCGTTAAATAATTCGTTTTTAATCAGAAAAAGACCCGACACTTCATACTTGCTGGGTCTTTTTTACTCAAATCAATCACTTTCATTCAGCGTAAGTGTTTTGCACGTTCTCTTGGCTAGATCTCTAATCGCCGTTCAGTTGCCCGGCGGACGGATGCGCATCCTTGGGCACAGCTGAAGCCTCCTCGGGCTACCGCCCTGCGGGTCTTCAGACTCGTGCTATTCCCGCAGGAGTCACCGTCCGCCGGGCAACTGAACTGGTGAAGATGTTTATGATAAATAGAAATTATTCCTTCACTACATCAGTGTGAAGATTGCATTTATAGAATAATAAATAGCGTTCCAAATTAAGTTTTTCCTGGTAGCAGTCCAGACACCTCGAGACTCCTGCGGGAGGCTGGCTAAGAACGGTCACGTCCTGTGACCAATGCCAGCATTAGAACTTCCTGTTCGGAGGTAAGCCTGGCGAGACCCCTTAGTGCTCAGCGCGAGGAGGCTTGTCGGCCGCTCAGTAGGTGCGGGAGGTGTCTGGACTGTGGACACCAGAAGAAAGTCGCGCTTACGCTGAATGAAAGCAATCAGTAATTCATTGAATATAACAGGTTGAACTGCTTTGATTTTTCGAGATACGAAAGTTGAGTGGTTAATAGATTAAATTAATGAAATCTTCTTTGGAAATTTTCCCGAGATAATGCGAAACCGGGAAGTCTTCAAGTGCTGCTTCAATTGTTTTGCGGTCATGGCGGAGACCGATTAATTTATTTTCCAAATCTTTGATGTCACCAATTCCAAAGAAGTCACCGAAAATCGTACAATCCTCGATGATTCCTTTTTTCACATTTAAGCGAACGTCAACAAGTCCAGCCGGAAACTTATGCGCTTCCTGAATGTTGAATGCAGGTGACTTACCATAATTCCACTCCCATTTCTGATAACGGTCTCGGGAGATTTTATGGATTTTTTCCCAGTCTTCATCTGTAAGCACATACTGTGGAACATCTTTAACATCATCGACGTTAAATACATGCTTCAAAATCATTTCCTTAAATTCTTCAATCGTCAGCTTGTCTTCCAAGAACTCATTAATGTTTGCTACACGACTTCGAATCGATTTGATTCCCTTTGATTCTATTTTAATCTTATTGACCTTCAATGCATGCGTCAGTTCTTCGATTTTCGAATTCAACATGAGTGTACCATGACTGAACATTCTTCCTCTTGTAGAAAACATTGCATTCCCGGAAATTTTTCTTCCTTCAACTGCAACATCATTTCTCCCCTGTAACTCAGCTGGTACCCCTCGTTCATTTAGGGCATCTACAATCGGCTGGGTGAACTTCTGGAAGTTCTGGAAACTCTCCCCATCATCTTTTGTAATAAAACTGAAGTTCAGATTCTCTTCATCATGGTACACCGCTCCACCACCGGATAGTCGGCGAACAACTTTAATATCATTCTCTTCTACATAGTCTGTGTTAATTTCTTCAATCGTGTTTTGGTTTCTTCCAATAATGATGGAAGGTCCGTTCACATAAAAGAGCAGGTATGTATCTGTTTCTCCAAAGTTTTCCAAAATGTATTCTTCGATAGCGAGGTTGATCATCGGATCGGTAATTCCTTTGTTATCAATAAATTTCATTGCCTAGCCTCCTCTAGAACATCTATACAATTATTTTAATGGAAACAAAAATCTAAAGCAATAAATACAAAAATTATTAATCGGGCAAACGTGTAGTATAACAACGTTTCCGCTGCATATTATATAATAATTACAAACGTATTTTAAAAAAATGTATTAAAACAGTATTGACAAATAACGCTCTGTTATATTACAATACATTCAACAGGTAATTAATTGACAAACAAACGAGGAGGAACCCACATGCTAGGTTTAGTTGAGTTTTTCAAAAGTTTACCAAAGAAAAAATGTACGAAATGCGGTCATGATATTTTCGAAAAAGCAGACTGCTATGGCAATGTTTGTGATGACTGTGATCATCCTGCAAGATAATCACGCTCTTCATTTGTATGACAAGAACCGCTTCACTTTAATTTAGTTTCCAACTGTAGTATAACACCATATTTCTCCTTTTTGGCAGTTGTTCATAAGAACAGCTGCCCTTTTTTCTTTCTGAAAAATCCTATCTTTCCATTTTTCTTTGTATTATAATTATTTAGAGTATCGAAGTAAATGACCAAGAGGAGGAATTGAAAATGACCATTCAGACGAATACACGTGCCAAACGTCAAGAAGTACCGGCAGAACAGACATGGAAGCTGACGGACCTATTCCCAACCTCTGAAAGCTGGAAGCTTGGGATCGAAAGCTTAGAAAAAGAAGCAGAACAAGTGACAGCCTTCAAAGGAAAAGTAACAGAAACGGCCACTACTCTGCACCGAGCACTAGCAGCACTTGAAAGCTACCGGGAGAAAGTAGTCCGTGTAGCGACCTATTCTAATTTAAAAGTGAATGCGGATGGATCCGATCCAGACAATCAGCGGGACGCGGCACTTACGGGCAGTGTATTGGCAAAGACTCATGCAAAGCTTTCCTTCTTCTACTCGGAATTACTGGAATTAACGAGTGATAAGGTTCAGCAGTTTCTAGCAGAGGAACCGAAATTAAAAGTATATGAAAAAATTTTGTATGACACATTAGAAGATAAACCCCACACGCTCACACCTGAAGTGGAGGAAACATTAGCAGCTCTTAGTGAAGTCCATGGAGCCCCGCACGGAATTTATCAACGGGCTAAAACCGCGGACATGCAATTTGAGCCGATCACGAACGCAGAAGGTGTCGAGCTACCAATGTCTGAATCTCTATTCGAAGACCGTTATGAATTCTCAGCCGATATAACAACACGAAGGAATGCCTACAAGTCCCTTACGAAAACATTAGATAACTATAAAAATACATTTGCCGCGGTTTATGCAACGGAGGTTACAAAGCAAGTGACGATGGCAAAGCTCCGGAGATACCCGTCTGTAACCGACATGCTGCTTGCTCCTCAGCAAGTCACCAAAGAGATGTACCATAATCAGCTTGATATCATCGGAAAAGAATTAGCGCCACATATGCAGCGTTACGCCAAATTAAAGCAGGAGAAGCTTGGTCTCGAAGAATTGCATTATTGTGATTTAAAAGCACCACTTGATCCGGAATTCAATCCGCAAACAACGTATGAAGAAGCTACGGATATTATTCTTGACGCCCTTTCCATAATGGGACCGGAGTATCATGAAATAATGAAGAAGTCGATTCACAAAGGCTGGATTGACCGGGCTGATAATATCGGGAAAGCAAACGGAGCATTCTGTTCCAGTCCATATGGGGTGCATCCTTATATTTTGATCACCTGGACCGATACGATGCGTGGTGCATTTGTATTAGCACATGAGATGGGTCATGCCGGGCACTTTTATTTGGCTGGACAAAATCAATCTCTAATGAATACACGTCCGTCTACTTATTTCATTGAAGCCCCATCCACCTTAAATGAATTACTGCTGGCCGAACACCTTATGCAAGCAACAGAAGATGTCCGGATGAAGCGCTGGGTCATTACCCAATTACTTGGTACATATCACCATAATTTCGTCACCCATTTACTTGAAGGCGAATTACAGCGCCGGGTCTATGATTTAGCAGAAAATGGTGTGCCACTCACGGCTGATGTCTTAACAGAGCAGAAACTCGCTGTTATCAAGAACTTCTGGGGAGATAGTATTACAATTGATGATCGGGTCGGATTAACATGGATGAGACAGCAGCATTACTATATGGGGCTCTATCCATATACGTATTCCGCTGGACTCACTGTATCAACAGCTGTTGCTCAGATGATTAAAGATGAAGGGCGCCCTGCTGTAAATCGCTGGTTGGATGTATTAAAGGCTGGCGGCACGAAGAAGCCGCTTGATTTGATTAAACTCGCGGGAGTTGATATGTCCAAGCCTGACGCGATTAAAGTGGCGATCGATTATGTCGGTTCATTGGTTGATGAATTAATTGCAAGCTATGAAGATGAATAAATAGAAAAATCGCCTGAAATCTTATTGTTGATTCCAGGCGATTTTTAGTGGCTGTAATTTTTTTCTACGGAATTTTCTCCGTTCGCAACCTCCATAACTTCCTGTTCAATTCCTTTATCATAGAAAAGAGCACGCAGACGATCTAGCGTTTCTTGTGACGTAATAATGCAGGAATGGCTAATGAATTTTGTCTTGATTTTCAATTCGTATTGATCATTCACTTCTTTATCGTGTCCATAAAATTTACGATATGCCTCACCGCCTTCAAGATAGAAAGGATATTTAATTTTATTATAGTTCAATTTTTCAGAAAAATACAACGGACAAAAAAACACCGAGCCGAATCTGACCGATGTTTTTTATCATCAATTATTTTTCAAAAATCGCAAAGCTTCGAGTGCGGCCTTTTTTCCATTTGCTACACAATCAGGAATACCAGCGCCGTCGTAAGAGCTACCGATGATTTGGATACCGGGTAGCTCGGTCGAAAGTTCATCACGAATACGTTGAATGAGTTCACGGTGACCGATTTGATATTGCGGACGCGCATCCTTCCAGCGTGTAACGACTGTAAACTCAGGATCCGCATTTATCGTCATTACTTTCTTCAATTCATCCAACACTAGTTCCGTTAACGCCTCATCGCTTAACTTCATGAATGCTTGTCTTTCTGGACGTCCGACATAAACACGGAGCAATACTTTATTTTCCGGTGTTGTGGAAGGCCATTTCTTATTCGTCCACGTACAAGCTGTAATTTCAATATCGCCTTCACGAGCGACTTGAAACCCGGTCCCGTCAAGATCATTTTCAATCGCATCCGCATTAAACGCCATCACTACATTTGCCGTTGAGACAGCAGGAATCTGCTTCAGATCCTGTAAAAAATGATGTTCGTTGAAGAGCTTTGGAACCGCCGAATGCTCTGTTGCAAGGATAACAGCATCAGCAGCAAGCTTCTCGCCTGATTCTAAGTGAATTTCATAGCCGGAGTCTGTCTTTACAATCTGTTCAGCCGCCACTCCTGTGCTGACGGTATCTTCAGCTAATTTATCATGCAACTGGTGAATTAATGTTTCCAATCCGTCTTTAAAGGAGAAAAATATTCCGGATGAACGTTTTTCCTTCATGACAGGTCGATTAGACATATGTTGCTGTAATCCCTTCATGACACTTCCGTACTTCTGTTCCAGTTCGTAAAATAGCGGATAGATTGCCATCAAGCTCATCGCATCAATATCCCCGGAGTGAATCCCAGCAAGCATCGGGGCAATTAAACGGTTCACCGCTTCATCACCAAATCTTCTTCGCATAAATAAACCGAGGGACTGATCCTCCGCTGGCCCGCCCTTTGGAATCTCTTGCTCTTCCAGCGCTCGCTTCTTTCCTGCTTCGGTAAAGATTCCCGTATCCATAATTGCTTGCTCTTCTTTCGGAACTCCCATAAACGTACCAGCTGGCATTTGGTGAAGCTTCCCATCAACGAGAATGAAAGACGAGCCTGTCTCGTTAAAAATCATTTCATCTTCTAATCCAAGATCCCTTGTCAATCGGACGATGGCTGGTTTTCTAGAGAGCAAGGAGTCAGGACCTTGTTCGATTGTAAACCCATCGCGCTTCATCGTCTTTATCTTTCCGCCAAGCCGCTCACTTGCTTCAATCAAGTTGAGGTTGATCGGTTCGTGCTTACGCTTACTTTCTTGCTGTAAGTAAAAGGCGGCGGATAAACCTGTTATACCGCCGCCGATAATTACAATATTACGCATGCGCGTCACGCTTTTCTGTTTTCAACACCACATCTGCCAATGTTTCGATGAATAACGGTGCAACGTTCGGCATTTCCGGACGATAGTAGTTCGCACCTACTTCATCACAAACGACTTTACATTCGTAGTCATTGTCATATAAAACTTCCAAATGATCGGCAACAAATCCAACTGGAGCATAAATAAAGGAACGGTAGCCTTTTTCATTGTATAAATCACGGGTTAAATCTTGGACGTCCGGCCCGAGCCATGGATCAGGAGTGTTCCCTTCACTCTGCCAGCCTACTTCATAATTTTTAATTCCGGTAGCTTCAGAAATAAGCTTCGCGGTTTCTGCCAGCTGTTCCGGATATGGGTCACCAGATTGGATGATTTTCTCTGGTAAGCTATGAGCTGAAACGATCAGCACCGTTTTTTCTTGTTCCTCTTTCGGCAGCTCATCATAAATAGCTTTAATACCGTCTGCCCAGAACTTGATATAACCTGGTTCATTATACCAATCGACAACAGAAGCAAGCGTTATGCCATGTTTATCTGCCTCTTCTTTTGCCCGCTCGTTATATGATTTAATGCTGAATGTAGAATAATGTGGGGCCAAGACGATGGAAACAGCTTCCTTAATTCCATCTTCTGCCATATGCTCTATAGCTTCTTCAATAAATGGTGTAATATGTTTCAGCCCGATATATACTTTATATTCCACTTCATCTTGTACTTCATTTAACTTGGCACATAGGCCATTCGCTTGATCTTCTGTAATTTTCGCAAGCGGGGATACGCCGCCAATTGCTTCATAGCGCTCCTTCAAATCCTGAAGTGCTTCCGGCTCTGGTTTTCTGCCATGTCTGATATGTGTGTAATAAGGTTCAATATCTTCTTCTTTTGTCGGGGTTCCATATGCCATTACTAATAAGCCTTTTATTTTTTTTGCCATTTTTAAAACACCTCATCTTTAATATTCATTGCGTCATTTATTTTTAAGAACGCTTGCTGTATTCATGAACTAACTTTGTCAGTTTTTTCAATGTTTCCGGCTTAATTTCCGGCGTTACACCATGTCCGAGATTAAAGACATGCTTGCCTTGCTCTAGGCCTTCATCTAAGATTTTCTTCGTGCGTTTCTCAATATTTTCCCATTCGGTTAAAAGCATGACGGGATCAAGATTACCTTGCAACACTTTCGTTACACCCATATTCCTTGCTTCCGTAATCGATGTTCTCCAGTCCAGGCCGATTACGTCTACCGGAAGATCGTTCCATTCAAGCAAGAGATGACGAGCACCTACTCCGAAAATAATAAGTGGAACGTCGAGCTTCCGTAATTCACTGCAGATTCTCGTCATTATCGGTTTAATGAACACACGGTAATCCGGGGCATTCAATGATCCTACCCAAGAATCAAAAAGCTGGATTGCTCGAGCCCCTGCTTCCACTTGGGCTTCAACGTATGTAATAATCATGTCTGCCAATTTGTCCATCAACAGGAACCATGTTTCCGGTTCGCGGTACATGAGTTTTTTGGTTTCGTGATAATTTTTCGATGGTCCACCTTCAATCATGTAGCTTGCCAATGTGAAGGGTGCACCACTAAAGCCAATCAGCGGAACGTTTAGCTGTTCCTCTGTCAAAATGCGAATCGTATCAAGAATATAAGGAATATCCGCACTTGGATTGATCGTTCCTAGTGCCTCCACATCTTGAAATGTGCGAATCGGATTATCGATGACCGGACCAATACCTGCTTTGATTTCTACATCAACCCCCAATGCTGGCAGTGGTGTCATAATATCTTTATAAAGAATTGCTGCATCCACATTATAATTTTCTACTGGCAGTCTCGTGACATAAGCACTCAACTCAGGCTGGTGTGTGATTTCAAATAGAGAATATTTTTTCTTGATTTCCCGATATTCTGGCTGAGATCTCCCTGCCTGCCGCATAAACCAGGCAGGTGTGTAACTTGTTTCTTTTCCGCGATATGCTTGTAAAATTGTGTCATTCATCTTTTTCGTCATTTATTTCATCCTTTTATCATTATCACTTTCGCCATCTTAAACTATAACGATTATTAATAAGCATGTATAGTATAAAACATGAATGTCATTAATTTGTCTAAAACCTTAGTTCAAAATAACTGTTTCTGATTTCCTGCTTTCAAGCTTTGTGAACGGGTCATAAGTGACTACATAATATTTTTTATGCTTAAACAATGCATGGTCAATCACATACTCACTCTCACCCTGTACTTCCCCAACCCGTCTATCAATTCCATCTCTTTCTTCATAAACCCGGTAGACAGCTCGGTCATCATGCAATGGATCCCAACTGATTTTTCCCCTCACGAGAGAAAATCCACCCCATTCGTAAGCTGCTTGAACATTCGTTACCGGAGCAATTTGTACTGGTTCAGCAAGTGCTTCCACTGTATCCGGCTTTTCAAACGTTTCAGCTAAAGGATGTAGTTTGTCGATTTCTGTCAATATATCTTGAATGAGCCTGGTCGGGTAAACACTTCCACCTGTTAAATAATGATCTGCATCTGATTTATCATAACCAGTCCAAGCTGCCAGCACAAATTCTGGAGTAAATCCGACAAACCAAGCATCCTTCACTTCATTTTCTACTTGGGGATGTTGGGTTGTTCCGGTCTTCCCGGCAAGCGCCTTCGAATACGTTCCAGCTTCCTCTGGTAGTGCATCCACTGCCTTCATAAGCATTTCTGTCATATTCCAGGCAACTTGCGGCGTAAATACTTCTCTTTCTTCTAAATTATTTTCATAAATAAGCGATTCGTTATGATCATAAATTCCTTCAATTGTATAAGCCTTCATGAATTTTCCATCCTGGGCAAATGTCCGGTATGCTTCGATAAGATTAAGTGGTGTAACTCCTTCATGAAGCCCGCCAAGTGCAATTGCTAAGTCCTGATCCTCAATCAGCATGTCCATTTTTTCTAAATAGCTTTTCGCATAAGGAATACCGATTTGATTAAGTAACCAGACGGCTGGAACGTTCTTTGATGCGACGAGGCTGTCATATATACTGACTGCCTTTTGATACATATCATCGACATTGGCAACAGAATAATCTCCATTCACAGCCTGTTCATCTGGAAGAAGCGAATACGGTGTAAAGGTATCTTCTTGCATTAGCGCTGGCCCGTAGACGGCTAGTGGCTTGAACGTTGAACCCGGTTGCCGATTAACCGTAACCCGGTTCAAGTCACCGAAAGTATAATCTCTACCACCGATTGCAGCAATTATTTTACCTGAAGTTTGTTCCATCATGACAAAGGCTCCTTCTGCGTCAGAAGTATTTCCAGGGAAATAATCATCCTTCTCGAACATTTCGTAAGCCTTCTGTTGGATTGTTTCATCTAAACCAACAACAATCCGATACCCTCCCCTTCTTAGTTCATCAACCGGAAGCTGACTCTTTTCCTGGGCTTCCTTAATGACCAAGTCGACATAACTATCAACCCATGGCGTGCTAGCTGATTCTTCGAGTTGTAAACCAAGTGTTTTTCCTTGTTCCATTTGTTTCGTTTCTGCAGAGATCATACCGGCATTTTTCATTGTGCCAAGTACAACATTTCTTCGTTCGAGCGCTTTTTCCGGGTGGTCAATCGGTGAATACCCATTTGGAGCCTTCGCTAATCCAGCAAGCAATGCGCCTTCTCCGATCGATAGTTCGCTCGCATGTTTTGAAAAGTAATAGTTTGCAGCCTTCTCAATCCCGTATACACCATGACCGAAGTAAATTTCATTCAGATAGAGCTCTAGAATTTCTTCTTTTGACAGATTCCTTTCCAAGTAAATCGCAGCAGACGCTTCTTTTGCTTTACGAGTCCATGTTTTATCATTATATAAAAAGAGATTTTTTACGAGCTGCTGTGTAATCGTGCTCGCACCCTCTACCTTGCTCATGGCAATAATATCCCGGTACACTGCACGCATGATTGATTTTATGTCAATGCCGGAGTGTTCATAAAACCTTCTGTCTTCAATTGCTATATAGGCCTCTTGCACATGTTCAGGTATATCATCAAGCAAAATATAATCCCTGTTTTCTTGGTAAAGTTCTGCAATCACCTCACCATCAATCGTTTCAATTGTTGTCGTCTCTGCAAGGATAAGAGCATTATCATCGACAATTTGACTGCCGAAATAGATAATGATAGCATAACCAGCCAAAACTAAACTTATAATGGAAATAAAGCTAATGACAATCCATTTCAGTTTCAGGTTCAACTTCATTTGATTCGGTTTATCCATTATTCCACCTCTATCTCTGCATTATACGACAATATTCTACATGCATAAAGTGAAACTTCATTCAGTCGGGCTCCTCCCCCACTGAATATTCCTTGAACAGAATCAGAGATTTACGGACTGCCTATTCCCCAACCTTACCTATTGGGATTCCCTCCTGTTTTAGAGGTGGTAGTATTACAGGCCGTTCATGCAATCTTTTGCGTACAGAAACGGGTTTTAGGGTAGAATAAAGATATAGACTAGATATGGAAAGGGGAATTGTTTTGAATGCTTATATGACAAACGGGACAATTGACTTTTTGTTGAAAATCGAAAAAAAACATGAAGAACTAGAGCTGAAACTCATGAAAAATAATGCGGGTGGACTTCTCTACTATGAGCATCCTAGAGAAGAGATTTTTCAAGCGGGCCGGAAATATGAAATTCTGGAAAAAGCGGGGGAAATTCGCGAGACTGGTTATGTCGTGATGAATAATGTACCGGTCGATGAAGAGAGCAATGCATTATTTGAAGATCGGTTCAAAAGGCGCAAACAGGCTGTGGAAGCGATGCCAGGTTTTCAAGCATTCCGCGTATTGCGTCCTTATCAAGGGAGCACATATGTCATACTTACCCAATGGGCTTCGAAAAAAGACTTTGAAGACTGGAAATCATCCGATACATTCCAAGAGGCCCATCAATTTGACACCGGGAAATCAGCTTCTTACTTTTTTAAAAATGCTTATATCGCGACGTATGATATGTATGCGGAAGAAGAATAACCTGCACTACTTTGCAACCTAAATAAAGACTGCTTTCATGCAGCGAAAGTGTTTTGCACGTTCATTTAGTTCGGAGCTTGAATCGCCGTTCAGTTGCCCGGTGAACGGATGCGCATCCTTAGGCACTGCTAGAGCTCCTCGGGCTGAGCACTAAGGGGTCTCCAGGCTCGTGCTATTCCCGCAGGAGTCACCGTCCATCGGGCAACTGAACTGGTTGAGATGATTATTATTAATACCATTTATTGCAGGGCCATGTCACGAAAAAATTATATCTTTGGAATAATAAATAGCGTTCCAAATTAGGTTTTTCCTGGAGTAGGCCAGACACCTCGAGACTCCTGCGGGAGGCCAGCTAAGAACGGTCACGTCCTGTGACCAATGCCGGCATTAGAACTTCCTGTTCGGAGGTAAGCCTGGTGAGACCCCGCAGCAGGCTTGCCTGCGAGGAGGCTCACCAGCCGCTCAGCAGGTGCGAGAGGTGTCTGGACTGCGGACCTCCAGTAGAAAATTTCGGAGCTTGACACACTTACGCTGAATGAAAGTGATAGGCTGTTCCATATAAAAAAGGTTACCAACATTAAGCTCGTAACCTTTTTGTTTATTCCGTAGCATGAACATATTCATTAAAGAATTGTTCATATTGCTCTTCCGGATATTGACCTTCGAGACGTGCAACTTCTTCACCGTTCTCATAGTACACAAGTGTTGGTGTAGAACGGATGGCAAATGGCGCTGCTTCATTACCAAATTCAAGCAAATTCAATTTCTTCATATCGACATCCATCTCCTCCGTCAACGGAACAAGATAAGGCGTTGTCTGCTGACAATATACACAAGTTGGACTGTAGAAATAGACCGTTGTCGGCTCCCCGCTTTCCACCTGTTCCATCAAATCATCCGGCAAAATTTGATTGCCGTATAATGGATCATCCAATTGGTCAATCGTTGCTTGATCAAGGTCATTCGTTCCATATGGATTCTCCCCTTCAAGCGCTTTGTTATTTTTATAATTCAGCGCAAAGAAGAGCGCTATAAATAATACTACAATCACCGAAACAATAATCGTAATTTTCTTACCCATTCGAATTAATTCCTCCTCATTTCTTTAACCAAAAGCAGATGTAATACAAAGATCACAATGAAAGCTACACCAGCCATGAATGGAATCGTAATAAAACCTAAATAATTTACGTAAATTGCATTACATGGTACAGCACCACTACATGATCCACCAACTTCATGAAGAGCTGGAACTTTTTGCAGTAAATAATGATATGTGGAGACAAACATCCCGATCCCGCTTAATATCAATCCTGCCAATGTCATTTTCACATCTTTCTTCCAGAGTGCCAGTCCATAAATGATAACTAACGGGTACATTAAAATCCGCTGATACCAGCATAGCTCACAAGGAATATATCCCATCACTTCCGAGTAGAATAGACTCCCAGTAGTAGCTACAAAAGCTTGTACCCAAATGATCAGCAAAAGGTTCTCTGCTTTTTTCGACAATGTTTGCATAATTTGGGTCCTCTCTGTTTCTTTTCCTTTTTCATTATACGAATGAAAAAATGAAAATACAATTTCTAAGCATTGAAGTTTATGACTATTTCGTAAAGTTAATGCAACGGATCCACATAGAAATAGATGGCAAAGTCTACGTTCTGCCGCCTTTTTATCTGTGAACTGACCTAATTGCTTATCTCTCCGTTTTTAGAAGAAGAAATTTTTTTCATCAACTTTTCGTATAGGAAAATCAAACCGATAAGCAGCAAGTATCCAAAAAAGAAACCGGCTAATACATCAGTTAAATAATGAACATTAATAATGTATCTGCTGATTCCAATGAGAAATATCAGAACCGCAAAACCGATTTGCACCATTGAAATTAACCTTTTTGATTTTAATTTTCGAGTAATGAAATAGGCAAGTAACCCGTAGCAAACAAGAGATATCATCGAATGTCCGGACGGGAAACTATACCCTTCCGCATTCAGGCTTACGGAAATACTCGGTCGCTCTCTCGTAATCAAGAGCTTGATTCCATGGTTTATCTTGTGGCTTAGATAAATCCCGCCACCGAAGAAGACCGCTGGCAGCCAGTGCTTGAACCAAATAAATAAAAAAATCGTAACAACAGCGACAAATGGATACAAAAAGAAGCTGGAGCCGAGGTGTGTTATGAACTGAAACGGCTCCAAAAGAAAGGATTGTCCAAGCAAATCTGCAAATCTTCTTGTAGCTTGGTCAACATAAGGCATATTCCCTTCTAGAAGTTGTAACACCCAAATGCCTGTAATAATTATTAAAACAATAAAGATAAGCAGCAAAATATTCTTTCTAGCTCTCATCAGCAATCCCCAATCTAAGTTAACTTTCTTCTGACATAGCCGTTAACGAATACGTAGGTGAAAACTATTCCTGCAACAATTGCGAAGAGAAAACCCGTGTATTCCTGCATCAGTATAAAAATACAAGCGAAAAGAATCGTTTGGAAGATCGTAAGCTGAAAAATCAATTTCACAAGTGAGCGCTGCCTGTCCGTTTTTTCAACCGGATAAATATCAAGCCACATAATCGTCCTGTGATGCTGATAGAGGGTCATCATCTGGAAGCTGCTCATATAAAGAAACAGTATAACGAATAACAGCTTCACCCAAATATTTGGGATAAGGTAAATGAACAATCCGCCAATAATAATTAACCGGACGTACATTCCAACATAATCCCCGCTTCGCACAAATGTAATCCGATACAAATAATCAAAGGTATGCCGTTTTTCAAAAGGAATGTTTTTTGTGACGAGCGATACGAGCCATTGCCGCTTCCTTACACTTGATTTAATATGCGGAACATCACTGAACATGTTCGCAATCCGGTAAAACGCCTGCATACGGTTCTGATCCTTTTCCAGCAATAAGTCCCAAACTAATCCCGCTTGTCTTGCCGCTAAGAAATAATTGTAAAGGAAAAGTGCTGCAAAAAGAATGGTCACGATACAGGCACCAAGCATTTCACCTGCAATCAGGAAATAAAAGACAAGAATATTCATCACGGTGCGCACCAATAATTCCAAGCGGCGGTGATTGCTGTCCCTAGTCCGGTACATCCACCAGTTCGCAAGGAGGTTAGCCACTTTAAAAATAAGCAGAACAACGATGGTAAGTAAGTAAGCATTCCCTTCCCTTCCTGGATAACTTGCCGTATACAACGGGCCTAATGCCGCTGCAACAAGCAGGAGTAAGTAGAGTTGAATGACGAAGCTATAGATAATTGAATTTCGGAAATACGGCTTCATCTTCTCTTCTGCGGGAAGCAAGAAAACAAGGTCCGGATCCTGCAGTAAGGTTCGGACCGGACTGTAACTTACAACAAGCCCAAATGCTATACCGATGATAGCAGCAGTCGGGAAATTCTCCGGGAGCTGAGCAAGCCACGCTTGATAATAATAAGCAACCGCAGCAATGAAGAAGAATAATGCAAAGGCAATATGCCCATTAAAAATATAACGCGTATAACGCCCTAATTCTTTCATATGAGAAGCTAGCCGTTTTTTATAAAAGGCATGAGAATCAAACATCGCTATCCTCTTCCTTCGTTAAACGTAAATATAAATCATCCAATGTTGCTCCGGGCATTCCGAAACTTTGACGCAAATCCTCCAACGTGCCATATGCCCTGATTTCGCCTTCATGGATAATGATGAAACGATCGCAATATCTTTCGGCCGTAGCAAGAATATGTGTCGACATCAACACGCCGGAACCTTTTTCTTTCATATCTTCCATTAACTGTAAATAGGAGGAGATCCCAAGCGGGTCTAGACCGACAAACGGCTCATCCACAATATATAGGGGTGGCTCAATTAAAAAAGCACACATGATCATTACTTTTTGCCGCATCCCTTTTGAAAAATGAACGGGGAACCAGTTTAGTTTTTTTTCCATGCGGAACTCCTTCAGCAACGGATCCAATCTTTTTTCAAATACATCTTCCGGTATATCGTAAGTCATCGCTGTAAGTCGCAAATGCTCATATAACGTTAATTCATCATAAAGAATCGGCATCTCTGGGATGTATGCCATTTGGCCACGGTAAGTTGTCGAATTTTCCTGAAACGTTTTTCCATTTACAACAATCTTTCCTTTTTTCGGTTGCATAAGACCGATTATATGTTTAATGGCTGTACTTTTTCCCGCTCCATTGAGCCCGATTAATCCAACGATTTCATTTGGATACACGTCAAAGGAAATCCCGTGTAAAACGTTTTTATGAGTATATCCGCCATGTACATTTTCAATATGTAATAAAGAATCCACGTGAGTCAACCTCCTTCATACTTTCAATTAATTTTATCATCTTTACAATCGCTTGCCAAAATATACCGCGCCCCTCCTCCATTTATCTCACACTTTCATACAGCGTAAGTGTGCCTGACCCTGAAACTTTCTACTGGAGGGTCCGCAGTCCAGACACCTCTCGCACCTGCTGAGCGGCCGGCAAGCCTCCTCGCGCTAACGCGCTGCGGGGTCTCGCCAGGCCTACCTCCGAACAGGAAGTTCTAATGCCGGTGTTGGTCACAGGACGTGACCGTTTTTAGCCGGCCTCCCGCAGGAGTCTCGAGGTGTCTGGACTGCTACCAGGAAAGGTCATATTGAGATCACAGTTTATTATTTCAAAGATATAATTTTATCACGGCATGGCACTGGAATAATGCTATTAATATTAATAATTCCCACCAGTTCAGTTTCCCGGTGGACGGTGACTCCTGCGGGAACAGCACGAGCCTGGAGACCCCTTAGTGCTCAGCCCGAGAAGCTCTAGCAGTGCCTAAGGATGCTCATCCGTCCACCGGGCAACTGAACGGTGATTAGAGAGCATTTCAAGAGAATGAGCAAATTACTTACGCTGTATGAGAGCAATCTCTGCTTGTGGCTGTGAAAAAAGATGAGGTTTTTTCGTTTGGATGAATAAGAATCAGGAAACGGAACAAAATAAAAACCGAAGACAGCAAGATACAGAAAGTAATTTGAATGTATCACAAGTGAGGTGTTAAAAATGCCTGGTTCTGTGTTACGCACAAATAACGATGACTTGCAGAAACGCTTTTAAAATCCTTACTCTTTCCTTAAAAATTAATCCTGTTAATTTTTAAGAAATGATTTGTGTGAACGAGCTATTTTCACTCCAGTTTCGTTTACCTTCCCCACTAGTAAGCTGCTGCATGTTGTATCTCGCTGTCTTCTTAAAGCAGGCTGGTTCTCCCCCTTGGACCAGTCCTGTTTATTTTTTTGACATAAAAGCTGCTTTTAATTTTTGAATTTTCACGCCTTAGCAGGTACAATGGATATACGAATACATAGAAGGAGTGAAGGTTTTATGAGTCATGCGGATTGTATTTTCTGTAAAATTATTGAAGGTGAAATCCCTTCTGCAAAGGTATATGAGGATGAGCATGTCTATGCGTTTTTAGATATTAGCCAAGTAACGAAGGGACATACATTGGTTATTCCCAAGACACACACGAAAAACATTTATGAAACCACACCAGAGGTAGCAAGAGAGTTATTTGAGCGCATTCCTAAAATTGCTAATGCGATTAAAGAAGCATATAAGCCAAAAGGAATGAACGTGCTAAATAACAACGAAGCTGCTGCAGAACAATCGGTATTCCATTTACATCTCCATCTCATTCCCCGTTATGGTGAAGGCGATGGATATGATCTAGGATGGACGGTTCATGATGATCAATATACAAGCGAGGACTTACAACAAATCGCGGGCGAAATAAGCGGGAACATAAAGTGAAACTATTCAGTGAGAGCTCTCTTTCCCCACTGAGTGTTAGTTGAAAGAATCGGGGTGAAAACCGCTCGTTATCTCCACCTAAACTTTTCCGACATGACCTGGAGGTTTGAAGTGGGAGTTTTACGGACGGCTACACCGGGATAAAATAATAACGGAATTGTATAAAAACTTCCTCTGTCCATTTCCGCGTAATTCTGGTATAATAGGGGTAATGTTTCGCAACTGACAACGAGTGTACAGTTGGAAACTTTAGATGAGAAGAGAATAGGAGAGATTTAGAATGAAAGTTAAAATTTTAGTTATATTGTCGTTGCTTGTAGGTATCGGAGCGGTATTACACGCAATTATTCCACCGCTGTTTTTCGGAGTGAAGCCGGATATGCTGCTGTCCATGATGTTTCTCGGGATTTTCTTATTCCCGAAACCGAAATACGTCCTTGTGCTTTCTTTAGCAACAGGGATCATGTCAGCACTAACAACCGGAGCACCTGGCGGTCAAATTGCGAACGTCATCGATAAACCAATCACTGCATTTATCGTTCTTGCGATTTTCCTTGCATTAAAGGGTCGGTTAAACGAGAACATTACAGCACCTGCACTTGCAGGAATTGGAACATTGATCAGTGGTTCAATTTTCGTTACAGTCATTTCTTTAATCGCAGGTATTCCAGAAGGCGGATTAATTTCCCTCTTCCTGTTTGTTGTTCTTCCTGCAATGGCAGTGAATACCGTAATTATGGTAGTTGTTTATCCGATTGTGCAAGGTATCTTCAGACGGACCAATCCTGTATCTGTATCATAAGCAGACATCCTCTAATTTCGATTAGAGGATTTTTTTATAGAAAGAATTAGCACCTGGTATTAAATCTGTTATAATGGAAGTAGAAAACTTATTTCCATGTTTCGTTTATCTGGGAATAGTGAAAAATAGCAGTATAAGCAGAAGGGAGCAGATCTGTTATGTCAAGTAAATCAATAGTTCTTGGAATCCTTGTTGGTGGCGCAATTGGCGCCTCAGCAGCATTACTCAGTACTCCTGAATCAGGTCGTGATGTCAGGAACCGCCTGAAAGATCAGTTCATTGATATGTTGAATCTGATCAATAATTTAAAAAGTCAACTTCGTGAAACTTCTAAAGAAGGAGTTGTAATTGTAAAAGAATTAACAGATGAAATGAAAAAATCGGTGGAAGAGTGGAAAGAAACCGTCGAACCTCACCAAGAGGGAATTTACCATTATCTCGAACAAATCGAAGCAAGCTTAAAAGACCTTGAAGATAAAGTGAAAAGTATTTAATAAAGCGAAACTTCATTCAGGGAGGGGAGCCTTACCTCCCTCACTGAATGTTAGTTGAACAGAATCAAGGGTTTACGGACTGTTTACCCCCCTCCCTTACATGTTGGGCTTCCCTCATGTAAAGGTGAGGGTGTTACAGACCGTTCATGCATGATAAAAACAGGTCGCGCGAGCTATAAACGGCGTCCTGTTTTTTTATGATTCTTTTAAGATTTTTATGTATTCATCCATTAGTTCCGGAAAATATCTTTCTCGGCGGAGGGCGTGAATCGTCGTTGTTGGGTCCAGTTTTTCATTTAATAACCCGGCAAATTCCATGAGGAGCGAACTGAAATCTAATAAACCTTCTTCTTTCTGTTCCTCATACACAGCCTGCTGGAGCTTCAGAAGGGAAAATAATTCATCATACTCTTCTTCGCTTATATTATGTTCAATCACCAATTTTATAAAAGGATATTCATTCATATCAATAATTCGTGAAAGTAATTGAATTTGAAAAGAAGTTATCGTCCCGCTGTCATCCTTCATTTCCACTCCACCTCCTGACGCTACACACCTATCTTAAATTAGCTGAGTATGTAAATCATATCATACAATTTCTCTGGATAGAAGAATGAATACATTCATTCTTTACTTACGACTTCGCTTGAGACTGTTCAGCTATTCGATTATTTGGTACAGTAGAGGATATAGATTTTGGAAAGATACAGGGGGGCTTTGATTGTTTATTTTTTATCTCTTTTTTGCTTTTATCGTTTTGTTAATTTTCAATACAATGACGTATAACTTCTGCCGAAAGATGGAATTGAACGAATTGAAATCAAAGCGGGTATATAAAGTAATCAACATGATTATGGTCACCATGCTCGTATGTTCTTATCTTCGGATTCTAAATGTGGCAGTTTAAAGGTATTTATGAGGTATTCGCTGTTTTACTATTTCTTTCATCATAATATATGATATATTTAAACATGTGATTAATTGAATGAATTTCATAATTACCAAAGTCGGCTTTCCCATCACCATATGTAGTTGGGAACGAACCAACTCAACTACATATGGTGATGGTGATGCATTAAATACGTATTATGAAATTCATTAAATTGCAAAGACATAATGATTAGGAGTGTTCAATATGAAGAAATTTGCCATAGTTGCACTAGTGACTGCTGGAGTCCTTACTTTATCAGCCTGCAGTGGGGATGATTCGGAAGCAGTAGTGGAAACAAGTGCAGGGGACATAACGAAAGAAGATTTTTATGAGGAATTGAAAGATCGATACGGGGAAGAAGTATTAAGAGAATTAGTTACCGTTAAGGTCTTAGAGGATAAATACGAAGTTTCAGATGAGATGATTGAAGAAGAAATTGAAACCGCCAAAGAGCAATTTGGCGAGAACTTTGATATGGTTCTGCAGCAGAGCGGCTTCCAGAGTGAAGAAGATTATGCTGACGTCCTTTATCTGAGTCTCCTGCAAGAACAAGCCTTAGCAGAGGATATTGAAGTTACGGATGAAGAAATTGAACAGCACTATGACCGCTCAAAAATTGAAATTGATGCCCAGCATATCCTTGTAGCAGACGAAGAAACAGCGAATGAAGTGAAAGAAAAGCTTGACGATGGTGAGGACTTTGGGGAGTTGGCCGCGGAGTACTCAACGGATGGATCCGCTCAAGATGAAGGTAATCTTGGCTATTTCTCTGCTGGCAGCATGGTTCCTGAATTTGAAGACGCTGTTTTTAACATGGAAGTTGACGAAATTAGTGAGCCTGTTCAATCAGAATATGGATTCCATATTATTAAAGTAAATGATATTCGTGACGTGGAAGATGTTGAAGAACTCGAGGATGTTAAAGAAGATATTCGTCGAGAACTGCAGATTGCGAAAATGGACATGTCCCAAGCAGCTACGAAAATCGACAGTCTGCTTCAAGAAGCAGATGTTAACGTGAAAATTAGTGAATTTGAAGATATGTTTGAGCCTGTAGAGCCCGAAGAACCTGAAGAGTCTGAAGGCGCAGAGGGGTAAAACAAAGAAAAAGCTACTTCCATTTTGGAAAGTAGCTTTTTCTTCATTCCTGTTCCCGAAGTGCTTTTCTCTCTTTTTCCTCTCTCATACGCTCCATGTATATCTCGCCTTCTCTTTCGATAAATTCCTGATCGGTTTTCCTATCTGCTTGCATCGTGCGAAAAGCCATATATCCACTGAAGAATATCAATAAGATGACAATAAATACCCATAAAGGAACGCCGCCAATTATCATCTTTCCCCCTCCTTGTCCAAATGTCTCTATCTAACAATATGAATAACAGAGGGGAAACATTCCTCTTAAAACAAGAAAAGGGATTACTATTTCACTGTTTCGGTATTCTCATATCTACTATCCAAGTAGTCTACGATATGAATCAGATAGCCCTCTATTGTCTGCGGTTTGACACTTGCTCCCCATTCCGGCAAACCATGGTGACAGAGAATGCAATGGGACAGGAGGTGGATGTCTTCTATTGTAAAAGGCGTTCCTGTTTGTTCCACCATTTTCGTAAGGATGAGTGTACCATATGGAATATGACCAACCATCAAACCGAGTTCATCCATTGTAATTCCTGTCTGTTTTCTACTTTGTAAACTGCTTTTGTCAGCTGTAGGATAAAGGAAGCTGAATGCATCATATTTTTTACCGGCGAAATCATATTCCAGCATTTTCCCGATATCATGTAAAAGAATACTAGTAAGCAGTGCATTATAATTTGGAACTTCTTCTTTATGTTCCATCATCCCAGCTAGCATTTGATAGAGATGATCAATTGCATCTTGCCAAACCGGTCGCACCCATTTATCCGTAGCCTCATAGTTTGCCCATAGCTCTTGTTTATAAGCTTTTTCCACGATTTGAATTAATTTCATCACTGCCTGAAACGAATTTTCTTCCTGTTTCAGAATATAACGTGCAAAGCGCATGAGACCAACCGTATGCTTCAACAGGCCACCTAGATAATTATGGTGAAACCCTTTTGCAGCAGGACTAATGGAAAATTCCTGCCAGAACTGATCGATGACAGCTAAGGAAAATTCGCGATACGGACTAGACAGCTCATCGATATAGGAGAAAATCTCAATCGTGTAATCTTCTATACTTTGTTTCGTATAAGGCAAATAGGAAAATGGGTCAATTTCACCCTCACAAGGCTCAAGCCGTTTAACCGTAAGTGATTTAAAACCGCGGAACTCATCAACGACCGCGTCCACATCAAATATAGAATGCGCTTCGAGCAGCGGTAGATTTTTCTCAACAGCACCTTGATTATCCCACATCTTTGCATTGATATTCCCTGCATTATTGCTGAATGTCATTTTTAAAAATTGGTTGTTTGTCTTCGTCGTCTGTACTTTCACTTCATTTAAAAGGAGCCGTAAAGAAACGCTGTTCCCTTTTTCTTCCTGGTCGATTTCAAATGTCGCCCCCTCATCAGGTAAAGCAGGAGCCGGATATTGCTCAAGTATCTGCTCTTTCCTTTCCGGCGTCATTTGTACTTCAACCGGAATCACCCCGTAGAAATAGTCTTGTTGCTCATTCATCTTCGTCCCTCCACAAACATAAGTTTAGACGTACATAATTGGAAGTTTCTCTTTTTCACAAGCCATACGCACGTCGGATTTACAAGTAAACATGATGACCTGTTGCCCCTGCGCAATTTCGTTTAGGACATCAAGTATTCTTTTGACACGCAATTCGTCAAAATGAACGAATGCATCATCTAAAATAAAAGGCAGCTGATGTTTCTCTGTCATTATCTTACTAACAGCAAAACGCAAGGCAACATATAGCTGGTTCATTGTTCCTTGAGAGAGTTCATTTACATTAAAACGTATTCCCTCCGCTGACATAACTTGAAAGGTCTCTTTCCCTCTTGGTGCAAAAACGTTCGTATAGCGTCCATCTGTGATGGTATGTAAAATAGCAGCTGTTTCTTCCACTACTCTCGCTAGATACTTTTCCTGATAACGTTGCTTCGTCTCCGTTAAAATTTCTTTCTGCATATTGATAATCGACCATTCTTTCGCAAGCTGACGTAATTTTTCCTTCTCCATTTCAAATTGATGCAACTTGGAAGAATAAGCATCCGAGCCTTCAAGTCGCTTTAAATCCAGATTTATTTCGGTAAGCTTTTGTTGAGTATGGTCGATTTCGGCATCCACTGTTGAAACTTGGAGTTCTAACTCTTGTTCACGCTCTTCCAAACTAAATGGATCGAGCTCTTCTTCGACGATTCTCTCCCAAGAACGTGAAGGGAAGATTGTGTCCAACTTGTGCTCATTCGCTTCCAGAGCTGCTTCAAGCTCCTTTTTTTCCGTAAGATAATTTGCTCGGTCGTAAAATTCTTCTTCGGTTGCTGCTTGACCCTTTTGTAAAAGTTTCGTTATTTTCTGTTGATGCAAGGCGATTCGCTTGAGCATATCCTGTTTCTGTTCCTGGACATGCTCGATTAATTCACCAATTTGCCTGAGTCGATGTTCTAGTTCTGTTTCTTTTTCTATTGTTTGCTCAATGAATAGAAACCCATCAGCTAGTGATTGAATCGAAGTTTTACCGAAGTTATGAAGAAATTTAACCGTTTCTTGTTCCATTTGCTCCTCATCCATACGTTTTTCCTTCACTTCTTTTATCAAGCGCTCCCTTTCTTCGTGTTGACGGAGTAATTCTTTGATCCGATTAAAATAATCCGGCCAATAACTGCTATTAATCGGTTCAAGAAATGGATATAACACAAGTTGTTCCCCCGTTTGGTCATGGAGGCGTCTCTTTTTTTCTAAATAAATACGCTCTTTTTCTTCCCATTTCAGGATACTAATTTGTTGTTGTTGAATATCTGCTTGTAAAGCTTTCCATTCCCGCCGTTTTTCATCTTCTGCTTCAAGCTGTTTTTCCAAGCGGTACATTTCCTCGTCTGACAATTTTTCTCTCTGCTTAAGTACTGGTGGGGATTGAATAAGTTTTTCCATCGCTTTGATATGTTGTTTATGAAATAGATATTGTCCCGCCGCAAACAGAATTAGAAGCAGAGCAACACCATAAAGATAGGACATGTCCATGCTAAACGCAAGAAATGTCGAAAGAATAGAAAAGATGATTCCAATGAGGAAAAATTGTTTCACCCGTTTGCTTTTTTGCCTCTTCTCTTTCGTATAAAATTGTTGCTGTTTCATATTTGCTTCATACAAACGTTCCAGTTGTTCCTGTTCTTTACCTTCTTCTAGTCTTCGCCGCAGCTCGGCTACTTCTCTTTCCGGTAAAAACTTGGACTTTATCTCACGCAATTTAGCTTGCAAATAGTTTTCTTCTTCCAATAATCCATTTTTCTCCGTTTCAAGACTGACGCTTTCCTGTTCCAGCTTTTCCTTATCTTCTTTGATCTGTTTCCATGTTTCTTCAATATAGAAGGGCAAGGTTAACTCTTGAAGTTCGGTATCAGCAAGCTTTAATTGTAAGTCGGTAAGCCCGTTCGTAATTTCTTTCGTGATTTCTGCTTCTTTCTCTTGCAAGTTTTCTTTTGTATTTTTAAGTTCAGTGTACACGCTTTTATTCCGCTGTTTTTCCCTTAATAATTCAAGCGTTGATTCCGGCAAGCGCTTTTCTTCTAGTTGGGAAGCATTATAACGGTAATTTTCTTCATTACTTTCCAGTACAGCAAGCTCACTTTCAAGTGGTCGCATTGCATCGTGCAATTTTTCAAGTCGCTCGATACCATTTGCAGGAAATTCGAAGGTTGCTTCATATTGCGCTTGTTTCCTTTTTAATTGCTGATATTCTTTAAGAACAGGTAACGCCGTACGTTTCTTTGTGACCGATCGCATTTCATTTGTCAGATTAACTTGCCGCTGCTTAAGTTTATCTAACGTTTCCTCTAATTCATGAGATTCGAGAACTTTTCTACGATAGGTAGATTCTTCCTTTTGAACAGCAGCTAGGTTCTCCCCTAGCTGCTGGACAACTTGCAGTTGCTTGTTGATTTCCGGATTTTTCCCGTATGGCTTAAACAACTCACCGAGACGACTATCCAATTGCTTTTCAATCTGATAAATATTACTGGAGCCGGTCAGTCCGATACTAAGTAATACGTCACCAAGATTTTCTTCCTGCATTTGCTTAATTGCGTTCAAGTCAAGTGCCGAAAAGGAAAATATCGCTTCATAGGTGGACAGGTTCATCCCTTTCAACCGTTCTGTTAACCAAGCCTCGTCATAAGTCTCGCCTGAGGCAGCGTGGCACACTGCTTTCCCATTATGCAAATCACCAAAGCGTTCAATCGTAAAGACACCGACTTCTGGAACTTCCATTACCAAATGACCACCTAGCTTGCTGCTCGTCTTCGGTTGATAAAATTTCCGCTCTTTCGGCTGCATTCCAAATAGCATGAAGAGAATAAATTGATGAAGTGTTGATTTGCCCGACTCATTTTCACCGTAAATAAAGAGTGGACTTGCATTAAAATCAAATTCCTTATCGACCCACTTTCCAAAACCGAATAGCTTAGCACGAATGAATCTCATCGCCTTCCTCCTCCCAGTAATTGATCAAACAGCCTTGCCTCGGCTTCTTGTTTCCAACCAGATACTTCTTCTTGAGAAGGTAGATCCAAATACTTTCGAGCTTGGCGGTGCTGATAAAGTTGTTCTACGTAATCTATTCCGGAATTTTCCGCAAAACTTCGCTTGAGCTCATCGATAAAATGTTCTCCAAAGCTCGTCTCACTCGGTTCAAGTCTTTCTTTTATATCCAATTGTACATGGAATATATAACGCCAAAGCTGTTCTTGCGAGATGGATTCATTTATTATATCCAGTACATCTTCTAATTGTCCGTTCGCTTGCCAGTTTCTGAGCGATGTATCGTTCGCTTGAAGCGTAAGGTCTAGAAGTTGTGGCCTCGTTACCTTGAGACTTTTTAAGCTGTCCATGATAATCGCTTCAAGCTGATAAGCTGCAACACATTCCGATACATCAATCTTCAAGGGATAAAATTCTATTCTATTTAATGGGATAAAATCAAGCGTCGTTTCCATCTCCGTTAAACGGACGAGGTAACATCCCTTCTCTCCTGTTTCTTTCCGATGCCTTCCTTGGATATTTCCTGGATAGACAATATATGGATTTTTTTGCAATACAGCGCGCTTATGAATATGACCAAGCGCCCAATACTTGAAATCCTTCTCCGTTAGTTCGGAAAGCCGAAAAGGTGCATAAGTATCATGTTCTTCATTTCCCTTAATGCTTCCGTGCAGCATTGCGATATGGAATGGTACTTTGGTGTCTTCTATGATATATTCACTTGTCTTATTTTCAATAACTGCGCGATTTTCATAACTGAAGCCATAAATTTTAGCCAATAGCTCTCCGTTTTTATAAAAATCTAGGTCACGCACCTGTTCATCCGGAAAAATATGTACATTATCCGGATAGGTCACTTGGTGGATATTTCCTTTTAAAAAGTCATGGTTGCCATAACTTAAAAATACAGCAATTCCTTGATCTTTCAGTTGTTCAAAAGCTTTTTTCAACCGGATTTGCGCTTTCAGACTTTGCTTTTCATTATCAAAAAGGTCACCGGTAATGAGAACAAAATCTATCTCTTTGTCAATCGCAGCCCGAACAAGCTCCTCGAGCGCTTGGAAGGTGCTCCACTTTATTTCTTCAAATAAATCGGCTGGCATATCCATTAAACCTTTAAATGGACTATCAAGATGCAAATCAGCCGCATGGATAAACGTCACTTCACGATCCATTACTCCGCCTCCGTCCCTCATCATACATCCATTTTAACAGAGCCGGAATAAGAATGCACGTTCTGTTAGTGGGACATGGACAAAGGCTCTGACCCCATGTCCCAGTTTGGAATTATTTTTCTTTTTTTGATAGGCGGATTGCTTTTGTGAAATCTTTGAGAGAGCCTGTTCTTCCGTACATAAGTACGCCGCCTTTGTATACTCTTGCTCCAATCAAGCCAAGGATGATAATTGAAACAATTAAAATCGCAATCGATAATCCGATTTCCCAGAGTGGCAAGTTAAGCATCCCAATTCGTAAAATCATGACCATTGGCGTAAAGAATGGAATAAAAGAAGAAATGGTTACAATCCTTGATTCTGGTGCACCTAACCCGTACATAGCAACGAGAAAAGCAATAACAATCAAAATAATCATCGGCATGATCAATTGCCCTACATCTTCTGAGCGGCTTACAAGTGAACCGAGCATCGCCGCCAAAGTTGCATATAAAGTGTAACCAAGCAGAAAGAAAATAATGGCATAGATAACTAAGTCAACCGGAATATCAACTAAACCAACCGTATCAAGGAAACTTCCGACTAATTCTTCCTTCCTGCTGCTAATGAGTGCGTAGCCAACACCGACCAGTAACAGGATCTGCGTTAAGCCGACTAACGCTACTCCGAATATTTTGGCAAACATATGGGTTACTGGTGACGCACTTGAAATTAAAATCTCCATCACCCGTGACGATTTCTCATTCGCAACATCTTGAGCAATCATTTGTCCGTATAATATAACTACCATATACATGAAGAAAAGCATGACATAGATAATTCCCTGCGCCTGGAACATTTCTTCCAATGTTTTCGCATCCTCATCAAGGGCAACCGTTTCAAAGTTCACCGGCGCATAAATCTCCTGCACCGCCTGTTCATCAAATCCAGCTTGCTCAATCGACATCGCAACTTTCATATATTGAAGCTGCTCCTCGAGATCCGCTTGAGTCGAGGAATCCGTAATATTATTCGCAAAGTACGTCGCTTCCGGTAAAGCATCAGCATCCATATCCATAACAACGAGAGCAGCGTATTTCTCTTCTTGAACTGCTGTTTTTCCAGCTTCCTCCAAATCTGTGAATGGAATCAGCTCCAATGAATCATTCGCAGACTCTACGCTTTGTTTATATGATCCAAATAAAAGGTCCGAGTTATCAATGATTGCAATTTTATCCCTCTCTTCATCCTCACCGGAAAAGAACCCAGCAATCGTCTGGAAGTTAGCTGCAGCGGCAACAGTTAATAATAGGAGAGCTGTCGTAATAAGAAAGGTTTTTGATTTCACTTTTTCCAGATACGTATGGCTAAAAATAATCCAAAACTTATTCATAAGATGCACCTACCTTTTCAATAAAGATGTCATTTAGAGAAGGTTCTTCCAACTCGAATTTACGAATGAATCCTTTGCCCTGCAATTCCCGAAATATATCTTGGGATACATCTTCATTTAAAATCTGTAAGTCACATCCATCATTTACTCGACGATATTTCACAACTCCTGGAAATTCCGCTAAAAATTCAAGTGAGAAATCGGCATTAATCCGTAAATTTTTCTTACCAAATGACCGTTTAATCTCACGCAACGCCCCTTGCACGACCGGCCTCCCTTTTTGTAAAATACAAAGATATTGACATAGCTCTTCTACATGGGACATCTGATGCGACGAAAATACAATTGTTGTTCCCTGATCTTTTAAATCAAGTACAGCCTCTTTCAGCATCTCTACGTTAATGGGGTCCAGCCCGGAAAACGGCTCATCTAAAACAAGCAATTCCGGTTGGTGGATAACCGCTGAAATGAATTGAATCTTCTGTTGGTTTCCTTTCGAAAGTTCTTCAATTTTCTTATTCATATATTCGGGTACTTTAAAACGATCGAGCCATTTTTCAAGTTCTGGCAATATTTCTTTTTTCTCCATACCACGAAGTTTTGCTAAGTATGTAATTTGATTTTTCACGGTTAACTTTGGATAAAGTCCGCGTTCTTCTGGTAAATAACCAATCAAATTGCTTGTATTATAATCAATCGTTTCCCCGTTCCACGTTATTTCTCCTTCCGTTTTATCCAATAATCCGAGTAACATCCGGAACGTCGTTGTTTTGCCGGCACCATTTCCACCGAGAAATCCAAACACTTCTTCTTTCGGTATTGTTAAATTTAATTGGTTGACTGCAGTAAATTCACCAAATCGTTTCGTAACATGATCGATAATTAAAGTCATTCTCTTATCCCCTTTCTCTGCTATACTACGGCTTTCTTTAGATAATGGTTTCGTTTATTTTATGAACGTAATTATTTTCGCATAATTTCGAGTAATGAATTATAATGAAAGCAAGAAACAGAGAGGAGCATAACATATGAGAGAATACTTTTTGACCGTGTTCAACCCAGACGGGGAAAAATTACTCGATGAGTCATTTATAGCTGAGAATGACGAACGAGCAAAGAGAATCGGTGAAGAAAAACTTGCGGAACATGGTTATTCCGAACATACTCACCGCTGCGTCAGCCCGGAAGCAAAACTCATTCTTTTCCATCGTTAAAGAAAACCAATGCGCATGCACCCGGTTCACGACGTACAAAGCAGCATCCCAAGATCAATGCTAGTATAATTTTCCACATCAAAAAAACTCACAGATATCAGTCTGTGAGTTTTCCTCCATACAAATTTTTAATGCTCGTCTTGGTTAAATCCATAAACTTCTTCTAATGGTTTGGTAATAATCGAGCTGATATCGCCGATAATAACATTTAAACGCTGTTCTTCTTCCATTAATTTAGCAATTGTTGGGTTATCTTGAACAAGCTCTACTACATTACGGGCTTTTTCCACTTCTTCTTCGGTAATATCCAAGCCTTGCATTTGCTTCTCTTGTAAGTTCAACTGGGTATCCCGGAAACTTTCAAACATTTGCTTGGATTCTGGATCATTCATTACAGCTTCATATGCTGATTTTAAACTTTGAAATTCAGTACTTTCTCGTATTGCTTTTTCTAAGCTATAGGCATAATCATAAATATTAGACATCATCTTGCCTCCCATATAGTAAGTTAAGCCCTACTATATCAAATGAAAAAGGGAATGTATACTATGAACTGAATGAATTTCATAATTACCAAAGTCGGCTTTTCCATCACCATATGTAGTTGGGAACGAATCAACCCAACTACATATGGTGATGGTGAAGCATTAAATACGTAATTATGAAATTCATTAAACTAATTAAATTTTTATTATGCAATCTAAATTTTTTCACCTAAAAAATCAAGGCAATTTAACCTTACCAAGCCCTCATAGTCAACGGTTTTCAAAGGATGACTTCGTTATTTCAGTGTGCGATGTTGGATATGTAAAGTATTATAAAATAGATGTGGGCAGGCAATCGCTCCCTGCCCACTATTTACTTACTTTTGTTATTGTCCGCCACCATTAAGCTGTTGCTGTGCAGTACGAACAAGACGTTTTGTAATTTCTCCACCAACGGAACCGTTAGCACGAGAAGTTGTGTCTGCTCCTAGATTAACACCAAACTCTTGAGCAATTTCATATTTCATTTGATCAAGTGCTTGTTGTACACCAGGAACTACTAATTGGTTTGAGTTGTTGTTAGCCATCGGACTTTCACCTCCTTCTGTAATCCTATTGTCAGCTAAAACAACTAATCTTATGACAAAAATTCACTGGTAAAATGTAGCTATGATTCCAGTTCGCTGTAAACCAAAAAAACGACCCTGCTTCATCCCGTGAAGCAGGGTCGTTTGATAAGCATAAGGTTATTTCGGATAAGTCATTTCTTCCGGAACAACATATTTATCGAATTCTTCTTCCGTCAATAATCCTAATTTAACTGCTGTTTCTTTCAATGTTGCATTCTCTTCAAAAGCAGTCTTTGCTATTTTCGCTGCGTTTTCATAGCCAATGTGCGGGTTTAATGCCGTAACGAGCATCAACGACTCATTTAAATGCTTATTAATCACTTCATGATTTGGCTCAATGCCAATAGCACAACGATCATTGAATGATACAATACTGTCCGAGAGCAACCCCGCCGATTGTAAGAAGTTATAAGCGATTACCGGTTTATAAACATTAAGTTCAAAGTTTCCTTGGCTTGCAGCAAAACCTACCGCTGCATCATTCCCCATTACTTGAGCAGCGACCATTGTTACTGCTTCACTTTGGGTCGGATTCACTTTACCTGGCATAATTGAGCTTCCCGGTTCATTTGATGGAATCGTAATTTCACCAAGACCCGAACGCGGACCGCTTGCGAGCCAGCGCACATCATTTGCAATTTTCATCATATCCGCTGCAAGCGCTTTTAAAGCACCATGAGCAAATACGGTTTCATCATAGCTTGTTAAAGAATGGAATTTATTTTTAGCAGTTACGAAATCTTTCCCTGTGTAGTCGCTTATTTGTTTTGCAACCCGTTCGGCAAATTCCGGATGCGCATTCAGTCCAGTACCTACTGCTGTTCCACCTAGTGCCAATTCTTTTAATTCTGGGATACTGTTCTTAATCATACTTTCTACTTTTTCAAGCATTCGATGCCAACCACTAATTTCCTGCCCGAGTGTCAGTGGTGTTGCATCCTGTAAATGCGTTCGCCCAATTTTTACAATATCAGTAAATGCATCTGCTTTTTCTTTTAATGTCTTCTTCAGTACATCGACAGCCGGTAATACATGATCCTCAAGCTTTAAAACAAAGGCGATATGCATCGCTGTTGGGTATGTATCATTGGAGCTTTGGGATTTGTTAACGTCATCATTTGGGTGAAGTCGTAATTCGCTTCCCTCTTCTTCTAGCCATTTATTACCGACATAACTAAGCACCTCATTTACGTTCATATTCGATTGGGTACCGCTTCCAGTTTGCCAAACGACTAATGGAAAGTGTTCATCAACCCGGCCTGCAAGCACTTCATCTGCAGCATGCTCAATCGCATCCGCTTTCTTTGCATCGAGCAGTCCGAGCGCACTATTTACTTTAGCTGCACTCTTTTTCAATACAGCAAAAGCTTGAATAATTTCTTTTGGCATCTTTTCTGTACCAATTGGAAAGTTCTGTTTACTTCTTTGTGTTTGCGCTCCCCAGAATTTATCTGCCGGAACTTTAATTTCCCCTATTGTATCTTTCTCCAAACGATAATCCAATTCGAGTTCCTCCCTGTATTATGATGATACCACCTATATTGTATCAAATTTCTTCAGGAAACTACACTTCTTTACTAATCGTTCACGCTTTCATCCTATTTGACACAAAATTGTACTACCACAAGCGTAAAAAAACGAGATTTTCCTATATAATATACAAAGAGAATGAATTTCATAATTACCAAAGTCGGCTATTCCATCACCATATGTAGTTGGGAACGAACCAACTCAACTACATATGGTGATGGTGAAGCATTAAATACGTATTATGAAATTCATTAAAAGAAAATGATTATTTTTAAAAAGGAGGAAATCACGATGCCAAATATATGGACGCATATTCTCTTTTGTGAAGAGGTTGTGGATACAGTTGGAAATGTACACCCATTCTCACAGCAGATTGAGAATTATATGAGGTTAGGCGCTCAAGGACCAGATCCTTTTTTCTATTATAACTTTTGGCCGTGGGTGAAGAATGAACCGGTTCATCAAGTCGGCGCATCCTTGCATACGAGTCAGTGTGGAATATTCCTCCTCGATATGATTGAAGCCGCGAAAAATAATAGCAATGAGGTAAAAGCTTTTGTTATCGGCTTTGTCACCCATCATGTACTTGACCGCAATACGCACCCTTATATCCATTACCGGGCAGGTTACGAAGGTAATGACCACCAACGTCTAGAAATTCAAATTGATACATTGATGATGGATAAATACCATAATTTAAAAACATGGAAAAATCCTGTCTATAAAGAAATTGACATTGGAAGAAATTTTGATGCACGGATTACGAGGCTGTTGGCAACACTCATCAATGAACATTACCCAAATTTAAGTAGGACTGACGATACCTATATTCAAAAAGCATACCGAGACATGCTGCTTGCTCTAAAAATTCTGTCAGACCCATCTGGCATTAAAAATAAAATACTTGGAAATTTAATCTCCGCATATTCCCACCAACCAATTCATGATGATGTCGATTATTTAAATTTAAACCATACGACATGGTTCCACCCTGCAACGAATGAACCATCTAATAAAAGTTTTATTGAACTGTATAATGAAAGCCGTGTGGAGGGTATCGATATTATAACGGAAGTATTAAACTACTGGGAAAAGGGTGCTTCCTATTCCATGGAAAAACTAAAAGGTTTAATTGGAAATATTTCATATGATACGGGGAAACCCCTTGAACTCGGGTTGGAAAATAAATATAGCGAACCAATTGTGTAGAACCAAAACAGACTGGGACCCTTGAGTCCCAGTCTGTTTGATTTGTATAACTTTGGAAGAATCACATATCACTTTCATACAGCGTAAGTGTGCCTTACCCTGAAACTTTCTACTGGAGGTCCGCAGTCCAGACACCTCTCGCACCTGCTGAGCGGCCGGCAAGCCTCTTCGCGCTAACGCGCTGTGGGGTCTCGCCAGGCCTATCCTCCCGCAGGAGTCTCGAGGTGTCTGGACTGCTCCTAGGAAAGGCCCTATTGAGATCACGGTTTATTATTCCAAAGATATAATTTTATCGTAAAATGGCACTGGAATAAATGCTATTAATAATAATCATCTCTACCAGTTCAGTTGCCCGGTGGACGGTGACTCCTGCGGGAACAGCACGAGCCTGGAGACCCCGCAGGGCGGGTAGCCCGAGGAGCTCCGGCAGTGCCTAAGGATGCGCATCCGGCCACCGGGCAACTGAACGGTGATTAGAGAGTATTTCAAGAGAATGCGCAAATTACTTACGCTGTATGAAAGTGCAAGTTTTGATTAGGGTATGTCATTTAGGTTTTACTTCAACTTTGCCTTCCAGTCCTGTTTGCTGCTGGGCCTCTTGAATGCCTTTATCGACATCGACAAATCGCAATAATATAATCCCTGCGATAAAGAAGAATATGAGCGAGAGAATGCCATAGCGGCTATTGCCTGTAATTTGCCCGATAAAAGCAAACAAGAACGGTCCGAAAATAGCAGCGAATTTGGAGGAGATCCCGTAAAAACCAAAGAATTCTGCATGTTTATTTTGCGGGATCATCCGGCCAAAGATGGATCTACTAAGGGACTGTGCACCGCCTTGCACCATTCCAACAGCGATTGCTAACGCATAGAAGTGAAATGCTGAAGTCATAAAGTAGCCAAGGACAGTAATCACCATGTACGTAACAAGCGTAATATATAAAGCACGCTTAGCCGTAATCTTTGAGGCGAGCCAACCGAAGAAAAAAGTAAAGGGAATACCGACAAATTGCGTAATTAATAAAGCGACAATCAAATCGTTCCCTGCAATGCCAATTTCAGCGCCATAAATTGTCGCCATTCGCATAATCGTAGAAATTCCATCATTATATAACCAAAAGGCAAGCAAAAAAATTAAGACTTGCTTATACTGTTTAATTTGCTTGAACGTATCCCCTACCCGGGAAAATCCAATGGCAATATACGATTTATCTTTTTCTACGATAACCTTTTTCTCTTCTTTAATATTCTTGAATAATGGAATAGAAAATAATAACCACCAAATACCGACCGAAGCGAAAGATAACTGGGTTGCAATCACCGTATCTTTTAAACCAAACCAATGCGGATTCAATATCATTAAAATATTTATCGTAAGGAGAACGCCCCCTCCGATATATCCATAAGCAAAGCCCCCAGAAGATACCCGATCCATTTCCTCTTTCTCTGCGACTTCAGGAAGGAATCCATCATAGAATATGTTACCACCGGAAAATCCAATTGAACCGACAATAAATAAGATAGATGCAAGTATATAATCGCCTTCTCCTACGAATGCTAGTAGGATACTAGCGATAATCCCCATAAAAGCAAAAAATTGCAGAAATTTCTTTTTCGCTGCAGAAAAATCACTAATCGCCCCTAATATCGGTGCGAGAACAGCTACAAATAGAACAGAAATAGACTGGGAATAGCCCCAATAGCTTGTTGCAAGTCCTTCTTCAAGCCCGCTTGCAGCTACATTAGAATAATAGACAGGAAGCACTGCTGCCATAATGGTTGTTGCAAATGCAGAGTTACCAAAATCGTACATCATCCAGCTTCTTTGTAATTTCTTTTTATTTTCCACCTAATAGCCCCCCTTTAGCCACAAGCATAGCAAAGATTTTACGAATCAGGCTTCATTCAGCAAAAAATTTACAACCATTTAACGTAAAGTCAATGATTGTAAACTTTTTGCTTGCAGCTAGCTTCAGAGCGCAGGGACTGCCAAACTTCACGCTCCTTTTAGTTTGTAGGTCCTCAAACGCTTACGGTATTACTCCCAAATATATTGTTTATATTCTTCACTTAAGTTTTTAAATGTTTTTATATCGTCCGTTTCGAGTGCCTTGTTTATTGCGTCTTCCAATTTGGCACGATTGTAATTAAAGCATATTGCATCCAAATTTAATCTGGCTTGCAAACGGATCTCATAAGGAATTTCTTTTTTAGCTTGGACTGGCTTTCCACTGTATCTGAAAAATTGCAGATATACTTTTTCTTTTTTCATTGGAATTGCCCCCTTTACCCTTTCTTTTATTATCCTAAATTTTCCGAATAAAAGCAACAGATTTGTTTTGTTTACTAAGTGAAACTTCCTTCCCACCAACCAATAGTGATAGCTTGATCCGTTTCTTTTTCTCTAGACCCACACGAATCCCGTTTGGTAAACTATTGAAACGAGACAAATTGGAGGACAACTTCATGAATCATGCAGATAACTTAAAACTTGCCGAAAAAGGTGCTTGGATAAGCATCATCACATATCTTACGCTCGCCATTATTAAATTATGGATTGCCAACTTCGGTAACTCGCTTGCCTTACGAGCAGACGGATTAAATAATACGACAGACGTCATTGCTTCGGTTGCGGTCCTTGTTGGTTTACGTATTTCCCAAAAACCGCCTGATGATAACCACCGTTATGGACATTATCGTGCAGAGACGGTCGCTTCTCTCTTTGCAGCATTTATTATGATGTTTATTGGGATTCAAGTAATTTATGACATTGCAAGGAAATTTATAACCTTTGAAATGGAAGAGCCAAGCATGCTAACTGCTTGGACGGCATTAGGTTCAGCGGCTGTCATGCTCATCGTTTTCTTTTATAACTTGCGTTTATCAAGACGATTGCACAGTCAGGCATTATTTGCTGTCGCCCAGGATAATCGGTCAGATGCCCTTGTTAGTATCGGAGCGTTTATTGGGATTATCGGCGCACAGTTCGGTATCTACTGGTTAGATCCGCTCACTGGAACACTTGTAGGACTAATCATTTGTAAAACGGCTTTTGACATATTTAAAGATGCAACACTAACATTAACAGATGCATTTGATGAAGAAGAATTAGAAATGATTAAAAAGACGATTACAAATGTCTCGGAAGTAGAGAGAGTTGTGGACGTAAAAGGAAGAATTCATGGCAGTCAAGCACTGCTTGAATTGACAATTCTTGTAGATGCTCATCTAACCGTTGAACATAGCCATAAAATTACGGAAAGAATTGAGAAGTATTTAGCAAGAAAGCACGGTGTCACCCATGCTCACATCCATCTGGAACCATTTTATGAAAAAAAAGGCGTCAAGAATCAATAGACGCAAAGTTTGCAGAAGAGAACACTATTAATGAAAAAGAGACTGCCTCATTTCCATTAAGGCCAGTCTCTTTTCATATGCTTCATTACGCTTTATCTTGATCCGTTAAAATAAGCGGACCATCTTTTGTAATGACGATTTGATGTTCGTATTGGGCAGAACGACTTTTGTCAACAGTGCGAGCGGTCCAATTATTGGAATCCATTTTACTTTCCCAAGCACCTTCGTTAATCATTGGTTCAATTGTAATGACCATTCCTTCTTTCAGACGTAAACCTTTATTCGGTAATCCGAAATGAGGAACGTTCGGGTCTTCATGGATTGTCGGCCCGATACCGTGTCCTGTAAAGTCGCGGACAACGGAGAAACCTTCACCTTCTGCATACGTCTGGATAGCATGTCCGATATCACCGATCCGATTTCCAACTTGAGCTTGTTCAATTCCTTTGTAGAGGGATTTCTTCGTTACATCCATTAAACGAAGTCCCGCTTCATCCACGTTCCCGACTGCATATGTCCAAGCCGAATCTGCAAGCCCACCGTTTAAGTTGACAACCATATCAATCGTTACGATGTCGCCATCCTGTAATTGCTCTTCCCGCGGGAAGCCATGGCAGATTTCATCATTAAGGGACGCACAAGTTGCATATGGATAACTATTATATCCCTTTTGCTCTGGAGTTGCTCCATGTCTTCTCATAAACTCCTCCGCAAAAGCATCTATCTCCATTGTAGTAATTCCCGGTTTAATCATTTTCGCTATTTCCTTGTGACATTGTACAAGCAAATCTGCTGCCGCTTGCATCTGGTCGATTTCACGAGCACTTTTTCTAGTTATCATTTTTAGCCTACCTTTCCAATTTACCTATCTTCATGAACTGTTGCTTTATTTTAAAGTTCGAATGAACAAAGTTAATTTCCATTCTCCAGTCTACCATAATTTTAATGATCTTTCAGTTAAGACGCAACCTTTGGGCAATAACCTGCTAATTCCATACAAAAGCCGCATTCATCCGAGTAACAGATAAGATGCGGCTTGTTTTATTTCATTTACGAAATTTCGTTTGATTGCTCTTTAGCAGCAATAATATCCTCCACCACCGTAGCTAGGTCCACTGTATGCTGTTCCAATGATGATTAGCAGGATAAATAGTACGACAAGCAGTGCGAACCCTCCTGAAGCGAATTTTCCACCTATTTCTGGTCTTCCTTGTTTGCTCATAGCATTCCCTCCCTATATTCTAGACTACAATAATGTATGCATGCCTATAAAATATGGGAGGGCGGATGACTAAAACTTTTTCAGACTCTTGCTTCAGATATAGTCACTAATATAATAAATCTTTCCGTTTTTCACATCTTCATCTGTAATAATGTCAATAAGGACACCGGCGACAAGATCGGTCTGCCTTAATGAATTGTTCACTTTATAATCTTTAAACTTATCTATTTCGACGAACTGATCTTTTGTTGATGAACGGATTTCTGTTTGCATATCTGTATCCATGACTCCTGGACTGAATGCAATGATTCGATTATCCGTCTTTAGTTCTTCTTGCTCGAGGGCGACGGTTTTCGTATACATATTCAGACTTGCCTTTGTGGAACAGTAAGCACTCCAACCGTAAATTGGACTCTCTGCGGCTCCGGAACTTACATTAGCAATAACGAGTGGAATTTGATGTTCCTCATGCTTTTTCAAAAATTGATTGGTAAGTACCATTGGAGCAATCGAGTTGATTGTTACATGAGAAACGAGTGCTTCAGTCTTTATATGCTGCGACTGATCAATCGGATGAACAACTCCAGCATTATTCAATAGAAAAATCGTTTCAATTTCTTTTTCGGCATTTTTCTCTTTGATTTCTTCGTGGATGATTTCCACTGCTTCTTCCAGCTGTGGAATATCGGCTAAATCACTAGCCACATGCCGATAAAACTGATTATTTTCCTTAGCAGCCGTCGTTAAATGTTTATTTTCCGTTCGGGAGATACCAATAACATCCATTCCCGATTCCAATAAAAACTTTGCAAGCGATGCCCCGAGTCCTCTTGAGACCCCTGTTATTACAGCAAGTTTCGCCAAACTTCATTCCCCCTTATCAAGACAAATCATTCGTTATCTTTCACTTTCTCCCAATAATAAACAAGGGTTTCCATCCCTTTATCAAAACTGTCGAGCGGGAAGCTTTCATTCGGTGAATGCAGACGATCCTCCGGTGTTCCAAACCCAAGTAGAACAATCGGCATATCATAGATCGCATCTATCCATTCTACAACTGGAATCGAGCCGCCCATACGGACGTACACGGTTTCTTTCCCGAACGCTGCCGTGTAACTTTCAGCAGCTTTTTGAATAAGCGGGTGATCTGGTGCAACTTTATATGCTTTCGATGAGAGTTTCTCTTTCTTCACTTCTACCGTTACCCCACTTGGAGCATGTTTATACACGTGGTCCTCTAGTAATTTTTGAATCTTCTCAGGATCTTGCCCTGGAACAAGACGGCACGTAATTTTAGCGGTAGCAGACGAAGGTATGATTGTCTTTGTTCCCTCACCTTGATAACCACCATACATTCCATTCACTTCAAATGTCGGACGCCCCATTGTATGCTCCTCAGGTGTATACCCTTTTTCAGAAACCGTTTCAGGGATTCCTGTTGATACTACAAAGTCTTCACCAGGGGCTTTTTTAATTAGTTCCCGCTCTTCTTGCGTCATTGGTTCGACATCATCATAAAAACCATTTACTGTAATTACTTCATTTTCATCCTTCATTGATGCTAGTATATGACTAAGTGCCATGATTGGGTTCCGCACCGCTCCTCCGTACATCCCGGAATGCAAATCATGATCTGGCCCTGTTACTGTGATTTCAATCCCTGTGAACCCTTTTAAACCATAAAGAATTGTTGGTTGATTTTTTGCAACCATTCCGGAATCTGAGATAACGGCAAAATCAGCTTGAAATTTTTCCTTTTGTTCTTGAAGGACTTCATAAAGATTCTCACTGCCGATCTCCTCTTCTCCTTCAATACAGACTTTAATGTTTACCGGTATTGCCGCTTTCGTTTTTAAATAAGCTTCAAAAACCGCAAGATGCATGAATACTTGTCCTTTATCATCGCTTGACCCACGGGCATAAAGACGGCCGTCACGAATTTCCGGTTTAAATGGATCGCTTTCCCACTGTTCAAGCGGATCTGCCGGCTGGACATCATAGTGTCCATAAAATAAAACAGTCGGCGCATCTGGTCCTGCTCCGTTATATTCGGCATAGACTAAGGGATGTCCAGGAGTTTGCTGTTTTGTAATCTTTTCAAAGGATAACTCTTCTAAGTAATCAGTAAGGAAATCTGCTGCTTTTTCCACATCTTGTTTGTATGTAGAGTCTGTGCTTACACTTGGGATTGATAAAAATTCATTCAGCTTCTTGAGTAAAGCTTCCCTATTTTCTTTTAAATATTGAATGACTTTTTCACTCATTTCATGTTCCTCCTTTTAAGACTGGAGAGAGGGATTTCTCTCCTCCCCTGTCCTACCTTAAAATACTTCGTGCCATTCGTTTCGTTTTTCCAGCATTTTTTCAGCGATATCTTTTGCGCCTTCTAGACTGTGGCTTGCTGCCCAGCCGCATTGGACTTCATTGCATGCTGGTACTTCGTCGGCTGCTAAGACATCTTTCAATGTTTTCTCCATAACATCCATTACTATTTCTTCTGTTGTGTCATTAATGATGGATAAATAAAAACCGGTTTGACATCCCATCGGGCTTAAGTCAAGCACGTTCGGCTCATGGTTTCGGATATTTTCCGCCATAAGATGTTCCAGGGAATGAAGGCCCGGCATCTCCATATGTTCTTTATTCGGTTGTTTAAACCGGATATCGTATTTATATACTTTGTCGCCTTTTTGGCCTTCCGTTACACCTGCTAGTCGAATATATGGTGCCTTTACCTTCGTATGGTCAAGATTAAAACTTTCCACATTCATTTCCTTTGTCATTCTTATCTCTCCCTACATAATCTTTTATTTTAAATGATACACTAAAAACGCAGTATCTAAAAGCAATTCACCTAACCTTAGAATTACTTTCATACAGCGTAAGTGTGGCTGACCCTGAAACTTCTACTGGAGGTCCGCAGTCCAGACACCTCTCGCACCTGCTGAGCGGCCGGAAAGCCTCCTCGCGCTAACGCGCTGCGGGGTCTCGCCAGGTTTACCTCCGAACAGGAAGTTCTAATGCCGGCGTTGGTCACTGGACGTGACCAACGCCGGCCTCCCGCAGGAGTCTCGAGGTGTCTGGACTGCTACCAGGAAAGGCCATATTGGGATCACTGTTTAATGTACTAGAAAGGTATAATCCTTATCGTAACGGGATAATTTGTATTTAAAATAATCATCTATACCAGTTCAGTTGCCCGGTGGACGGTGACTCCTGCGGGAACAGCACGACCCTGGAGACCCCTTAGTGCTCAGCCCGAGGAGCTCTAGCAGTGCCTAAGGATGTGCTATCCGTCCACCGGGCAACTGAACGGCGATTAGAAATCTAGCCAAGAGAATGCGCAAAATTCTTACGCTATATGAAAGCAAAAGAAGCATGCTGATTGAGTGGTCAGCATGCTTCTTGTTTGGTTTATCGTTCCGTATTTTCAGGGAAAAGTCTGTCAACCATCGTACTGATTTGATCGAAGAATCCACCGATTGGACGACCTCTGTCCATATCATCAGCGTAGTTCGTGGCTAAATCAAGAAAATCGGGATTTGTTGAGACATAAACATTCTCAATATCTCCGTCAACAGAACGAACGATATCTCCAATCTTATCCTTTACCTCATCTGATAATTCATCATTATCACCATAGCGGTTATTCTGATTGCGATTTTCTGTGCGATTATCATGCTCGATGTCTAAATTCGCTGCGACATATGCATTGCGTTGCATGGTCAGGACGTATACATTATCAATTTCATCAATGGCATTGGTAATTTTATCTGCAGCTTCTTCAGCGACTTCATAACGAGAATCACCATCGCGATCGCCATTCATTCGATTATCATCACCGTTATCCCAGTTACCATCTCTCACTCTGTCCTGATTCCTGTCTGCATCACGTTCCATCATATAATCCCTGTCATTATTAGTAATTCCATCACCGGTATTCCGATTAGTTGTTGGATCAATATTCGGATTATCCGTACCCCGATCTGCATTGTCCGTGCCTTGGCATGCCATTAGAGCTAGCACAAGCACAGCAAATATACTCAATAATTTCCACTTCATTCGTAAATAACCTCCTTCACTATTTGTCCTTAGTATGTTACGTACGAATGAGTTTATGCTGATTTTCGGTAATCCTTTTTTTGGAACAGAGACCATATTTGTAGGTGGGAGGTAAAAATGGAACTGGGAACAATACAACTAACTGCTGAGAGTTAGGAGGAGAAAGATGATTCCTGATTATGATAAAGCATTGTATTATACACTATGGGGACAATGGGATGAGTTATTAGTTTTGATGGTTCGTACAGATGATGACTTCTTATCAAAAAAAATTGAACAGTTTTTAAATGCCTTCCATTACTCTTTAGATGAGGAGAAAATTATGCGTTCACACGATCAATTGCTTTATTATCTCGATCACGCAATGCGAAATAATGAAGAAGCTACAATTTATTTGGAGATATGAAAAATACTTTAGTCCAAATACTTATCCTAAAGTGTTTGGACTTTTTTAATATTTTTCGTTCTTATTTAATTTTTCTATTTGTAAGGATTCTTCAGGGACTGCATCTGTATAATAAAATGAATGAATTTTATCCATTTTATCTTCGTCAATATCAATCGTATCAAGCAGCTCTTTTTGATTGGACTGTATAAGTGTTGCGAATTCTTCATTCATTGATATTTCATTTTTTACCGCAAGCTCCCTTACTTCACCTGGTAAACGGAAGGCAATGAATTGCCAGTCTGTATCTATTGTTTGAAAATATTCCTTGATATTATTTGTAATTCCCATTTTTTCATCCGTTGTATAGCTGACTCCAATAAGAATCTCTTTTCTTTCCAATTGATCACAGCTAAGGAGTATTTCCGTTAACACTTCTTGTAGATCCCTTTCTTCCGATTTATTCAATTGCGACACGATATGTTCTGCATCCTGATTTAGAGGGGTAATGTCAATAATCTCCATATTCTTAGCTACTTTCAATTCGATACTCGGATTAATATCGATATTCACGTAAGCATAAGTTTCCTCTTCTTCTGTAAAATATAGCATGGTGAATATGCCTAGTGTGAATATAAGGCATAAAGAAATAAACCTCATCCGCCAAATCTTTATTTTACGGGAACGTGTTTTTGGTATGTACTTGTCAAAATAAACTTCCTCGCCAATGGAAGCTTTATCGTTAAAGGGAACAGCTTTTTCAAAGGAGCCATCAGCAGTAAGGACAATGACAAAATTCCGATGCTTCTCCATGATGATTCCTTTCCTCACTGCTACCCCTCCTTTACGTACTCCTTTAGATATAAGAAGTTTTCATCAAAGACGATAAACATCGCTAAGATATATTTCCTGTTTCGTTCTAATGTTTTCTTACTTACAGATACGCGACTTTCCAATTTTTTAATCGGAAGTTTTTTCTTTGTTTTTACATAATCTCTTAGTTCTTCATCTTCTATGAGCATACGAGCAATTTGTACAGATGTTTCTCTCGTATTTCGATGTTTCGGTGCAATTTCAGTCAATTCAAGAAGAGATAAGTTGTATTCCTTCAGTCTCTGATGATATTCCAGTGTCTCTTCCCGACGAATAATCGCCAGTTGCTCATCCTGATATTGTTCGATAACAGCAGAGATTTCAGCTGGATTCTCCATCGTTTCTTCATCATACGTTTGATCAAAGGAGATGACATGCTGGCGTCTTGCATTATACCGGATGTAGTCGATTACCTTGCGTGAAACAATTAATTTAGCAAAGGAAAGGAAAGACGACCCTTTTGTTGGTGAATATAAGAATATCGCTTCATTAAAAGCGGATAAACCAATACTGAATTCATCATCCCGAGATGGGTCTATGTAACGTTTGCATACTTGTGATACAACTTTTACCATGAACGGCTGATACGACTTCAGAAGATAATCATGCATTTCTTTATCTCCTTGTTGTACTTGAATCACGATGTCTTCCAGGGGTACCTGGCCAGTCTCGTTAGATAATTCCATCGCCAGCACCTCCTGGTATTATAAATTTCGTTTCTTTGATTGTTTTTTCGGGTGTAGTATGTATTTGTTTTAATTTTATTTCTTTTTTATATAAAAATATATTTATCATGTATCTCCCACCAGTTTATTTTCTCTTTTTTTCAACAAACTTTATGACTTATGTATTACTTATCTTACCGTTTTTCTATCTCAAGCGGTTTACAGCCCGATTAAAAATGTGTTACTTCTTCAAATGCGGAGGCGCCCGTTTCGCGACATACGGATTGGACTGAGCCGGAGGAGATATAGGAAACACAGCGACCAAAGGGAGCTGATGTTGACTTATCGTACGGAGGTGAAGGAAATCCGCTAGTCGCTGGGCGCTGGAGCAAGACGTCTCCTTTGAAATAATAGAAGCACAGGCCTTTTTTAAGCCTGTGCTTCTTTTTCATTGGAGTGCTTTTAATATATCTTCATTACTTGGGTAGTTCGTCTTGTTAGCAAATTGTTCGACCGTTTCATCAAGATAGACATCGCCTTCAAACCAATCCACAGAAGTGATGCGTTCAATCGGATAAGGATAATAATCATTCGTCATGACATTATTGCTCGTAAGGACAATATATTTCACTTTCCAATCATCATCATAAATAAAATCAACGACTTTACCAAGTTTGCCATTTTTCCCATGGGCACGGGAATTCATGATTTCTTCATGGCTGCGCAAATTATTATCCCGGTGATGTCTTCTTAATTCCCCTTCGTCCGCATCGTAAAGCGGATCTTCCATTCTCTCATACCATTCTTCTTCATTACTTCCCACTCTGCCAAGCGGTCGTTTTTCACCACTTAAGATCACATCATCTGACCAGTAACGCGTCCAGCCGAAGTATTTAAAAAGCTGATTTTCCTTATCTCTCGTTAAATCCGTTCCTTCTGGTACTGGCGGACTGTTTTTAATCGTACTTTTATCATACTCCACTTCCATTGATTCATTCTCCGGATTCACACCGATAAAAATACTTGGCAGGAGCAACACTTTCCGTTCAGGCAACCATTTCCTCGTATCTACAATGGCGTAGCGTATTTTCCAATCGTTATCATCGATATATATATCTTTAATTTTACCCATTTCCCCATCCGTTGCATCAATGTTATACGTCTGTAACACAGATGTAAAATGATACATAATCTTCGCCTCCATCACGGTTTTTCTTCTACTTGTTTCTTACCCGTTGATGAAGTGATTAAACTAATTCACATAGTCATAATAATAATCGATTGGTATGAATAAACCGACCCTTCCATGGATATCATGATTCAGCGTTGCGAAAATAACACCAATTACTTCTCCTTCTTCCGTAATAATCGGACTGCCGCTATTCCCCCGATAAACCGGGGCCTGTATCATTAAAACAGGCTGATCCCAACTGGATAACTGTGTATAGCCGATAATGGTTCCTTCATTAGCTATCCCATTAAAACGAAGGGGATTGCCGATGAAGTTAATCTTTTCATTTTCTGAAAAAGTTGTTGTTTCTGCGAGCGTGAGATGCGGGAGATCTTCTCCGTTCGTTTCCACTATGGCTAAATCAACGTCTGGATAACTTGCAATAACCTCCCCATGAAGAAGGCCGTGCTCTGGGAAAGCTACCGTAACGAATGTCTCCCCTTCAATAACGTGATGATTCGTAATAATTGTCCCATTATCATTAATGGAAAAACCAGTCCCTTTCCCATCTGTCGTTTCAATTACAACAACAGCTTCTTTATATGCTTGAATATCTTCCTGCTGAGATAATTTCATCGATGTGCGCAAGAAATCAATCGCTGGGATAGAGAATGTTTGCGGAAGTAATGCAATGACATTAAACAGCATCGCTACCGCTATCACCCAGAAGACCCATTTTGGAAAAATACTTTTCGCTGGGGCTTCTCTTCGTTCCTTCGCACGCTGCAGTGCCTTTTGTCGTTCTTCTTCCACCAGCTCCAATAATTCTTCCTCAGCAATTTCTTCATATAAATCAGTATCAATAATATCTATCTCTCTCTCTTCTTGATCCTTCTTTTCCATTATGCACCCCGCCTATGACACAATCGCTCGTGTTCTGCCTTGCTGCATCTGATACATTTGATAGTAAAGTCCTTGCTCTTTAATTAGTTTATCATGGTTCCCCCGCTCTTTCACAGTGCCATGGTCAAGGACGAAAATCATATCTGCCTCTTGGATCGTTGATAACCGGTGGGCGATGATAAGTGTCGTCCGGTCTTCTTGCAGAACGTTTAATGCGTGCTGGATAATACTTTCTGTTTCTGTATCCATATTTGCAGTTGCTTCATCCAATATTAATATCGCGGGATTAAATACGAGCGCACGGGCAAAGGAGATGAGCTGCCGTTCACCTAATGAAAAAGTCCCCCCTCCCTCTGTTACGATTTCGTCATATTTGCCAGGTAGCCTTTCTATAAAGTTTGCGGCCCCAACGGCTTCTAATGCTTGCTTTGCCTGCTCATTTGAAATACGCGGGTCATTCATCGTGACATTTGTTAAAATTGTACCAGTGAATAAGAAAGGATCTTGGAGTACGATTCCCATATGACTCCTCACTTGCTGACGGGACCAATCTGTTACAGGGTACCCATCAATTGATATAGTACCTTGGTTCGTATCATAAAAACGGAAGAGCAAGTTCATAATCGTACTTTTTCCTGAACCGGTATGGCCAACAAAGGCTGCTGTCTCGCCAGGCCTCACTTCAAAAGAAATATCTCTTAATACATTATCAACTCCGTTATAGGAAAAGGTTACATGATTAAACCTCACATGCCCCCTGTATCTTTGAATTCCTTTTGTCTCAAGGGCTTCTCCTTCGTAATCCATTAGTTCAAATACCCTTTGGCCAGCTACCCTTGCCTGTTCGATCAATGGGAGCTGATTTACAATATCTGTCATCGGTTCAAAAAGCCTCGTAATATAATCAACGAATGCATATAACATTCCAATGGATATTACACTTGTTATATCAAGAGAACCGGAACCAAAATACCAGATAAATCCAACAAAGGTGAGATTACGAAAAACCGTCACTAAATTATATGATGTGAGGGCACTTAAGCGGACTAATTTCTTCTGGTACGTATAATGTCTTTCATTTAATTGTTCGAATTCTTCATGGGTCTGTTTCTCCTGATTAAATGCTTGAATAATCGTCATTCCCTGGATTGCTTCATTAATCTTTCCATTCATATCGCTGATTGTCTTGCGAATAACTTTATTATATTTCGTTCCGAAGTATTGATATCCTTTCATCCAGAGATAAATGAGCGGAAGAATAAGGAGACACATCAACGCTAATTTTGCATCCAAAATGAATAAAGCAACAAAAATCCCCGTCATATAAACGAAACTGGAAACGATAATCGACAAGACCCTCTCATATAAATCTCGGATTGCCTCTGTATCATTCGTTATCCGTGCAACAATAGTTCCAGCTGGCCGGTCGACAAAATAATGGATAGGGATTCGTTGGATATGACTAAATAAATCCATCCGCATTTTTTTAATAATTTGATTGGATGCCTGTTGCAGTAAAAAAGTTTCAAAAAACTTAAACACCCCCGCAATGAGCAGCAGCACCATGTAAAGAACGAGTAAGAAAATGATTGGACGCTGTTCCGGATAAAAGAAAGCGTATGATTCACTTAAGTCCAGTCTTGTTGCATCATATTGCATGGTTTCCTCACCTAGCTGAATATTGATCATGTCATCCGAAACATTTCTTGTTCCCTGTAAGGGGACTTCGTCTTCGATAAGAAAATAAGAGATCCCGATTTGCATTAACGTAAGCGGATCACCAACGAGATCATCGGCTGGAGCCAAACGATCCACCCGTTTATAAAACTTGTCATCATGCTCGATCGTATAACGGTCATTATCCTCTGTTACTGCCTGCCAATATCCTTCCACTCCTAGAATATGGTCATCGATTACTGTTTTTGCAATCAGTGGTCCTGCAAGTTCTAGACCAACCGCAATTACAAGAAAGACTAGACCAAGCAAGATACCTTTCTTATAATGCAGTGCATAACCGAAAAGCCGTCTTTCTGTTGTAGACTTTTTCACTATTCACCCACCTCCGTTTCCTCCAGCTGTTGCTGTTCATACTGCTGCTTATACCAGCCATTACTTTTTAGCAGTTCTTCATGTGTTCCTTCTTCCACAATTTTTCCTCGTTCAAGAACGATAATATGGTCAGCATGTGTAACAGCTGATAAGCGGTGCGCAGCAATGAATGTCGTTTTACTTTTTCTCTCGTTACGTAAATGTTTGATTATCATTGCTTCCGTCTTTCCGTCAACTGCTGACAAGGAATCATCAAGTATGAGTATTTCCGGATCTTTAACGAAGGCTCTAGCGAGGGCAACCCGTTGTTTTTGACCACCAGACAAGGTTACACCGCTCTCACCAACTTCCGTATCGAGTCCATTTGGAAGCTGTTTCAGGTCATCTAAGAAGCAGGCAAGATCTAAAGCCCGATAAATCGGTTCATCGGTAGCTTCTGAATGACCAAATCGAATATTTTCCCGGATTGTTTTGGAAAACATCATTTGATCCTGTGGAACATAACCAATCCAACTGCGCAGTTCTGCTAAATTTAATTCCCCAATTGGAATTCCAGATATTACAATTTCCCCTTGCATCCCGGGATACTGCCGAAGCATTAGTTTGAAGAGACTAGTTTTGCCTGCTCCAGTTTTCCCAACGACACCAATTGTCGCTCCTTTCGGTACATGTAAGTCAATATCATACAGTTGATGATAGTTCGTACCTGGATAGGAAAAACAAACTTGTTTAAAGTTAATGCTGGAGACGCTATTGATTTTCTGAGCTGTTTCCGGATTTGTAACGTCTGCCTTATAATCCAATGTAGCATTTACACGGTCAAGAGATGCATTACCTCGCTGTAAAATATTTATCAGCTCCCCGACTGCAAACATCGGCCAAATAAGCATTCCCAGATAAACGTTAAATGTTACTAAATCTCCTAGTGTCAATTGGTTTTCAAAGACAAGAAATGCACCATACCCTAAACCAATCGTGTAAGATAGCCCAACAAGAATTTTCATCGTCGGCTCGAATAAAGCGTCGATTTTTGTCACTTCCATATTCTTGAGATAGACATCTTCTGTCATCTTATCGAACCGTTGCAGCTCTTGAACTTCTTGGACAAATGCCCGGATGACACGTACCCCGCGGATCGATTCAAGTACGTCATTATTCATCTCCCCAAATGCGTCTTGGGCTTTCATAAATCTCGCGTGAATCGCAGCACCATATTTATTCATGACAATTGCCATTACCGGTAATGGCAACAATGCTGCCAACGTCAGTTTCCAGCTGATTGTAAACCCCATCATAGCAATAATCATTAACATAAAAATACTAGAATCAACTAAAGTCAACACACCAAATCCGGCCGTTTGACTGATTGCTTTTAGATCATTTGTCGACCGCGCCATCAAGTCACCCGTCCGATATTTTCCAAAAAAGGTTGGAGTCATTTTCAAAAAATGCGTCATTAATTTCGTCCGCATCCATTTTTCAAGAATCACTGCCCCACCAAATAATGTATAATCCCATAAAAAAGAAATCGTGTAATGGGCAACTAACAAAATGATAAGGAGAAGGATAATGGACTGAAGCAACTCCATTGTTAATGTATTATAGTGAATCTGATCAATCGTAAATCCAATTAGCTTCGGCGGTACTAAACCGATTGCGCTTGCCGTACATAAAGCAATAACGGCAAAACTATAACGCTTCCAATAATATTTAAAGAACCAATCCAATTTCTTAAAAACTGCAAACATCCTTCCACCTTCTTCACTTCTAATAAAACTGCAGCTCACTTTCATTCAGCGTAAGTGTCCGAAACTCATTTCTGGAGGTCCGCAGTCCAGACACCTCTCGCACCTGCTGAGCGGCTGAATGAAAGCGAACATAATAAAAAACACACGGGTGGTTGATGATTCGTGTGTATCGGGTTAATGGAATAGAAAGTAATATTTATGATTCCGTAATAAGTATAGTATCTTGATTTTTAATAGTCAATCTATTTTTAATTTGCTATAATAACGCTTTACTGCAACAAAGTTTTTGACACAAAAAAAGAATATCTCAAGACTCCCTGAGTTATTCTAATAACATTTTCATATAAGTGAATCGACAATCGTTTATTGTCTTTTTATTACACGTTGCTGTCGTTCCTTTCCATAATTAATCATTCGTTCTACTTTCACAAAACTCACTTCTGTAGCTACAGCTATATCTTTTATAGAGACATAAGGGTTCTTCTTGATGAAATTCCAAACTTGTTCGCTTTCCTTAAGACATGTCTGGCACAACATAAAAGGACTATTATCCATCGATTCTTGACATAATCGGCAATTTCGAACAATTTCTCTCATCATCTTCTCACCCCTTATTTAGTTTTCCCCTTCATCATACGCCAACAATTTCAATAACACAAGTCCGTTTTGGAATTTTGCTAAAAATACTACTTGCGTATGACGAACTCACCATACTAATTACCCATGAAATTTATCATTTCAGTGATAAATTTGTCGAATTTCAAGTTTATTTAAAATGGGCAACTGAAAAGTAGATGACTATTCCAGTTACCCATTTTTCTATTTTTTCTCCACTTCTTTAATAATCTCAATCACACGTTCACGGGTTGCTCCTGGTTCAAATTGTTTCATTTTATCTTGAATTACTGGTGCTGTTTTCACAAGTTGAAGTAATTCTTCTGTTAGTTTGTCTGCTGTTACTTCTGCTTCTTGAAGTACACGAGCAAACCCTTTTTCCTTAAATGACCTTGCATTGACAATTTGGTCTCCTCTGCTTGCTTCAAGTGATAATGGAACGAGCAACATTGGGATACGCAATGCTAAAAATTCAAATATTGCATTCGACCCAGCACGGGAAAGAACAAAATCAGTTGCAGCAAAGATATCTTTCAATTCTCCATGGACATATTCAAATTGTGCATAGCCTAGGGAGTTAAGAGAAGTATCAACTTTCCCCTGACCACAAATGTGAATAATTTCAAATTGCTGCAACAGTTTCTGTATATTGGTTCGCACTGCTTCATTTATCATTTCCGAACCACCACTTCCACCCATGATGAGCAGAACGGGTTTTTCTCCTTTCAACCCGGTGAATTTCAGTCCTTTATCTCTTTCTCCAGTGAAGAGTTCTTCCCTAATGACCGCACCTACATATTCTCGTTTTTGTTCTGGAAGAAATTCAAGTGTTTCTTCAAAGGTAGCAAGCACTTTCTTCGCAAACGGAATCGATAATTTATTGGCAAGTCCGGGCGTATAATCCGACTCGTGAATGACAGCAGGAACGCCTCGCAGTTTAGCTGCAATCACGACTGGAACAGAAACGAAACCACCTTTGGAGAAAATGACGGAAGGTTTTCTATTACCGATAATACGATAAGCCTGCATGGTCCCTTTCAATACTTTAAAAGGATCTTTAAAATTCTCAATTGACATATAACGTCTTAACTTTCCAGTTGAAATCGGATGGTACGTGACACCGCCCAATGGTTCAATTAAATCTCGTTCGATTCCTTCATAGGAACCGATATAATCAATCTCCCAACCAGCTTGCTGATAAACTGGAATCAGGGCTAAGTTCACAATTACATGACCGGCAGTTCCTCCACCGGTGAAAAGAATGCGTTTATCATTCTTCATCTAACGCTCTCCCTCTCTTCATAAAATGCCATTTCCTTCAATTAGTTTATCTGAAATGAGATAAAAAAGGAAGAGGAATGAAAAAAAGCGAATCTTTCGGGAGTAGTCCCTGAAAGATTCGCTTTAACATTTCAATTAATCTATTAACCTTCAAGCAAGAGATCGTATGGATCTTCAAGCATTTGTTTAATACGTACGAGGAATTGCACCGCTTCTTTACCATCTACGATACGATGATCATAAGAAAGTGCCAAGTACATCATCGGGCGAACTTCAATCGTATCATCCGGCATAACAACCGCACGTTTTACAATGTTATGCATACCGAGAATCCCTACTTGTGGTGCGTTCAAAATCGGGGTGGATAACATTGACCCGAAAATACCGCCATTTGTAATCGAGAATGTTCCTCCTTGCAGGTCGGATAAAGCTAGTTTATTCTCTCTTGCTTTTGTACCAAGATTCATAATTTCTCGCTCTACTCCTGCAAAATCCAGACGATCTGCGTCACGCACAACTGGAACGACGAGCCCTTCTTCCGTCGATACTGCAATTCCAATATCGTAGAATTTCTTAAGAACTAATTCGTTGCCTTGAATTTCCGCATTCAGTAATGGGAATTCTTTAAGCGCACCGACAACAGCTTTCGTGAAGAAGGACATAAATCCAAGTTTTACTCCGTTTTTCTCAAGGAATTTATCCTTACGCTCTGCACGCAATTTCATAATTGCTGACATGTCGATCTCATTAAACGTTGTAAGCATCGCTGCTTCTTGCTGGACATTTACAAGGTTCTTTGCAATTGTTTGACGACGACGCGTCATTTTCACGCGTTCAACAGGCTTGCTAAATTCTGTTTTTTCTTGTTTTGGTGCCGCGTCTGCTTGTTTCTTCGCTTTATCAGCTGCTTCAATCTGTTGTTGTGCTGCCCGCTCAACATCTTCTGGACGTACACGTCCCAATGGATCAACAGGTGCGATTGTGCTTAAATCAATATTTAATTCACGCGCACGTTTTCTCGCTGCCGGCGAAGCAATTACACCATTTGCATTTGTTTCTTCTGTTTGCTCTGTTTCTGATGCTTTCGTTTCTTCTTTAGCGACAGGGGCCTCTTCTTTGGCAGAAGTTTCTTCCTGCTTCTGTTCTGATGAACTCGTTGCTCCAGCTTCCCCATTTTCATCAAGTTTTGCAACAATATCTCCTACTGTTACATCTTCGCCTTCCGGTGTAAGTATTTCTGTAATTACTCCAGCAAATTCCGAGTTAACTTCAACGTTTACTTTATCCGTTTCAAGTTCAATGAGCGGGTCGCCCTTTTCTACTTTGTCCCCCTCTTTAACTAGCCATTCTGCGATTGTACCATCTGTGATTGATTCAGCTAATTCTGGTATCTTGATATCTTGCACCAGTAACTCCTCCTTAGTTTTGTGTTAATGCCTGTTTAATAATTTTGCTTTGTGCTGCTTTATGGAAGCTTGGTACTCCTCCTGCTGGTGCAGCTCTTCTAGGTCGGCTAATTACACGTAATGTTTGATCATCTTTCAATAGATCTCGTAAATAATCATCGACGAAATCCCATGCCCCCATGTTTCTTGGTTCCTCTTGTACCCATACAATTTCTTTCACGTTTGGTAATTTATCCAATTCAGCTTTCAAATCTTTCTGCGGGAATGGATAAAGCTGTTCGACTCGCAAGATTTGCAGCCAGTCATAATTCTCTTTTGACTCGGACATTTCTTCTTCAATATCGACCATTACTTTACCACTACCGATTAGAAGACGTGTTGCCTTTTCGCGATTCGGTTCAAAGTTTGGCTGCTGGCGTAATGGCATAAACTTCCCATTCGAAAACTCTTTCGCCTCTGCTCCCATTCTAGGATTCCGAATCATACTGCTCTTCGGCGTCATCATTACTAATGGTCTAGCCTCCACACGGCCTCTTAGTGCGGCTTGTCTCCGTAAAATATGGAAAAGCTGTGCAGATGAAGTGACGTTTGCAATAATCCAGTTATTCTCTGCTGCAGATTGTAAGAATCGTTCCAATCGCGCACTAGAGTGTTCTGGTCCTTGACCTTCATAACCGTGTGGCAGGAGCAAGACCATATTGGATTTTTCTCCCCATTTTGCCCGTGCGGAAGAAATAAATTGGTCAAAGATCACTTGTCCAACGTTCGCAAAGTCTCCGAACTGCGCTTCCCAGATTACGAGTGTATCTGGTGAATAAACACTATAACCGTATTCGAACGCAAGAACTGCAGCTTCTGATAAAGGACTATTCCGTACATCAAACGAAGCCTTCGCATCTTTCAAACCATGCAGCGGACTATATTTTTCATTCGTATTAACATCATGTAAAACGATATGACGGTGTGCAAATGTACCACGTTCTGTATCTTGACCCGTAATACGAATCGGAATACCATCACGCACGATCGAAGCATATGCTAATGCTTCTCCTGCGCCCCAATCAAGTACATTTCCATCCTCAAGCATTTTTGCACGGCGACTTAAAACACGCTCTGTTTTTCTAAAGCCTGTAAAACCTTCTGGACGTTCTAGCAATTCTTCGTTTATTTCTTTTAATACGACCTCATCCACCTTTGTATTATGGTTATCCAATCCATTTAACAAGTATTCTGGCATTGTTGGTGGTTCCGGTGTACCGATTTCGGTTTCACTCATTTTGCTGTAGATTCCATATAATTCATTGTAGATTTCTTCTTGTAAATTCTCATATTCACCCTTACGAATCGTTCCTCTTTCCTCTAAGCGCCCGGCAAAGATTTTTGCGACTGGCGGGTGATTATCAATTTCTTTATATAGTTTCGGTTGCGTTGTACGCGGTTCATCCATTTCATTATGACCGTGACGGCGATAACCGACGAGATCAATCACAAAGTCTTTCTTAAACTTCTGACGGTACTCCCAGGCAATTTTAATCGCAGAAATACAAGATATCGGATCATCCGCATTCACCCGGATAACCGGCACTTCAAATCCTTTCGCCAAGTCACTTGCATAACGCGTCGAGCGCCCATCTTCTCGGTCTGTTGTATAACCGACAAGGTTGTTCGCAATAAGATGCAGGCTTCCTCCCGTGTTATAACCAGGAAGATTGGATAAGTTGAGCGTCTCTGCAACAACGCCCTCTCCGATGAAAGCTGCATCCCCGTGAATCAAAACTGCAACCGCTTTATTCGGGTCTCGTTTCGGGTATCCTCTGTCTGAACGATCATCTTGAGCCGCACGAGCGAATCCTTCGACTACCGGGTTAACAAATTCCAAGTGGGAAGGATTATGTGCTAATGTAATTTTCGTTTTTACTTCTTTATCACTCGGATATGCTTTCGTTGCTCCGTAGTGATACTTCACATCGTCCGTCCAACCATAACTGATGGACTTGGAGCCTTCTGAAGGCATTAATTCTTTATCAGATGAATAGTTGAATTCCGAGAATATTTTATCATATGGTTTACCGAGAACTTTCGCAAGAACAGCGAGCCTGCCACGGTGGGCCATTCCCATCATGATATTTTCAATACTTTCCTGTGTTGCGTGATTGACAACTTCATCAATCATCGGCACCATTACTTCTAATCCTTCAATGGAGAAACGCTTTTGCCCTACAAATGTTCTAGAGAGGAAGTTTTCAAATCCTTCCACATCAACGAGACGTTTCAATAATCGTTTTCTTTCCTCATCTGTCGGTTCAACTCTTGCATTTCCTGATTCTATTAAATTAATAAACCATTCTCTTTCCTCATGGTTGTTAACATGTTCATACTCAAAGGTAATGGTTCCTGTATAATATTTTTTTAAACGTTCCACTACTTCCAAACCATTATCCACACCGGCTGATGCTTTATCCCATAACCATTTAGCTGGGATTTCTTTTAAGTCTTCATCGGTTAAATCATACGTGCTTGCATCTAAATATTTGTCATCTCCACCTTTATAGCCACCAACAGGATAAATATCAGCTTCAGTATGCCCGTAACGACGAATAGCCTCAACATATTTCAAAGCTGAGGTGATTTTTTTCATATCTACGTCATTTACTGCCTCGGTTCCTGCTTGTGTTGCAGTACGAGTATCCCCGTTGTACAGCCATGAAGGTGCTCCATATGTATTAAAAATTTCTTGTAGTGAAGCTTCCACCGCCTCACTGTCTTCTTTATACAATTCGTATTGTTCTTCGATATACCCCCTGTTTGGTCCGTAAATCTGTCGCCAAAATTGTTGTGCAGATTCCCCATTTTGTATCACTTTTGATACCCCCATTGATGTAATATTGCCCGTCCTTGTAAACGGTTAATATTTTTGTAAGGACGGAAGATTCATCCCATCTATAAATATACATGAAAATAATGTGACTTACAACGATTCACCCTTGAAAAAACAGAAGAGAATCGATGATAGCCCTTACATTTCTGACCGTGCTTAAAAACGGAGGATTTCTGACAATTTAGGTTGGGAGTTCACAATTCAAGTTGAATCCGTTATAATAAATTTATATACTGCTTATAGTGTCAGGGTCATACAATTGAAGGAGGACGTTTCAATGAAATTAGCATTAATCTTAGGAGTTATCATTACATTCCTCGTTTCCTGTTTCACATCTGGTTACGAAGCGAAACCAGGCGTACCTAGAAATAATCAGTAACTTAAAAGCAGAAGTGCCCGATCAGCGACGTACGGAGTCCAAGAAATCCGCTAGTCGTTGGGCACTGGAGCTGGACAAACAAAAACCGTCATCTTTCATTTAGATGGCGGTTTTTTCCTATTAGACAATTGCTTAGACTAATCCTTGGAATTGTTGCTGCCTTAGTGCTTCGTAAATAATGATTGCCGCTGTGTTGGACAAATTAAGGGAACGCACTTTATCATTCATGTGAATCCGTAGACAGCGATCTTCTTTGCCTGCGATCAATTCTTTCGGTATGCCTGTCGATTCTCTGCCGAATACAAAGAAAATTTCCTTTGATGTATTGCTGAAGTCATAGTCCGTATAATGCTTCGTACCAAAGTTCTCGATATAATAAAACTCACCCTCCGGATATGCCTCGTATAGCTCTTCAAATGATTGATGCTCAGCAACATCCAAATGCTGCCAGTAGTCGAGCCCAGCCCGGCGCAGCATTTTATCATCTGTCGAAAATCCGAGCGGATGCACAAGATGCAGTTTCGTATCGGTTGCAAGACACGTTCTACCTATATTTCCTGTATTGGCAGGGATCTCTGGTTGGTATAATACGACATGTAAACTCACTTTTCTATCTCCTTAATTTCTTAAAGTTAATCAACTTTTTTATTATAGCACGCTACTCCCCAATCCGGAAAAATTTATACTGGATATTCGGTGTCCAAGCTGCGGAGTCCTCATAGGTCCAGTAGCGATTCCGGCTGTTATTTGTATGAGCATTTACAAGCGGCATCCCATTTGCATCTTTATTTACCACAATCGTATTATGATCCCAGCGCCCGTCTCCCTCAAAGTCATAACAGATCACATCCCCTGGCAGCAATTCTTCTGGGCTTGCCACTTCCTTGCCCTTAAGTCCCGATGTCGAGCCGCTTAAATACCAACGCAGCGAATGGGCAACTGCCCAGCTGAAGCTCCAATTATCGCCTGTATACCACCATCCGCGCTCCCGCACCGGGGCACCGCGCATAGGTGCTCCCCCGGCAAGCATGCACTGGGAAACATAGTTCGTGCAATCAACTTCAAACTCTCGGAAATCAGGATTATAGCTATTCCACCAACGTTCGGCATAGCGCACTGCTTCTCTTCTATCATAGACAAAATCCTGTCTCGTCCCGCCTGAATCTTCCAATATTAAATTCGGATTATCTTTTGCCCGCTGCCGCCTTGGGACTTCCTCATGCTTTATTATTTTTCCATTTTTCAATTCCACCCGGTAAAATAGCTGCTGTTCTTCCAAATGATAATGCTCCGCTTGCTTAATTAAAAAACTTAGATGGAGCAAATATTCCTGTGAGGTTTTATCATCGAACCGAAATTCCCGAAACCGTTCACCTCTCCCACTAACTTTAACGATACTCGCCTTTTCCCTTTCCCATAAAGCAAGTTTCCGCCTCCACCATTCCGGCTGTTCTGATTCATTCGTAAAGACTGCAAGCCAATATCCCTTTAGAGAATCCATAAAAATCGCCCCCATAAAAGTATATGGGGGCGTGCTTGTACCTATTTCTTTCACTGGCTATACGCGCAATTCAAATTCGAGACCTTTTTCCATTTCATAAAGCACTTGTTCATCTTCTTCCGTCTGCATTGCTTCCTTGATCGCCTCATGCGCTTCAGGTGTTGCAATTTTACCAAGAGACCATGCTGCTGTCCCACGGATTACTGGTCGAGGGTCTTCCTTCATCACGCTTGTTATTTCTTCGACAGCTGTTTTATCTTTATAATGAGCAAGGGCAAGCAGTGCATTGCGCTGGAGCGGCTTTTTGCCGCGCCACGCGCCAGATAGATGACCAAACGTTTCCCGGAATTTTCGATTAGAGATTCGTAGCATTGGTTTTAACTTTGGCTTCGCAATCTCCGGGTCTGGTTCAAATTCGGGATGAATATGGAAATCAACTCCTTTATTCCATGGACAGACTTGCTGACATGTATCACAACCGTAAATCCGGTTTCCGATTTTATTTCGGAACGGTTCTGGTAAAAAGTCCTTCGTTTGCGTGAGGAAAGCAATACAACGCTGGGCATTCAGCTGTCCTCCCTCAATAAGCGCTCCTGTCGGACAAGCATCCATACAAATTGTACAATCTCCGCAGCTATCTGTAACGGGAGCGTCCGGGATGAATGGCAGGTTTGTAATTACTTCACCGAGATAAACGAAGGAACCAAATTCTTTCGTAATAATCGATGTGTTCTTTCCACTGAAACCGATGCCCGCACGTTCTGCAACTGCCCGGTCAGAAAGCTCTCCAGTATCGACCATCACCTTCGTTTCTGCTTCCGGGACTTTCTCCTGAATAAACTCGACAAGCTTTTCCAAGCGGTCACGAAGAACAACATGGTAATCCACACCCCAAGATGCTCGTGCAAAGATTCCCCGTCTCTCTTCTCTAGTTCCGCGGATTTGATTTTTAATTCGGCTCGGATAAGCAAGTGCGATGGAGATGATCGACTGGGCTTCCGGAAGCAGGCGTGTGGGTTCCGTCCGTTCTTCTAGCGTACCTTTTTCAAATCCGGATTGGTAATTCAGTTCTTGCTGCCGGCGTAACCTTTCGCGGAGTTCGCCGAACACATCGGCAGAAGCAAATCCAATCTTATCAATCCCGATATCCTTGCTGTACTCGATAATCTCCTGCTTCAGCTCATCAATCCTCATCACGAACACCTCCTTTATCTTAAAATAGTTCTCTTCATTTTATCATTGAAATAATGCTCATTTCAACACTTGGATAATCAATACAAATCGTATAAGAAACGCCCTACTGGAAGTCCGCAGTCGCGAGGTATCGGGACCGCTTCCCGGAAATACTCTATTCAGAATTTCTAGTCTTGCTTTTTTGTTAAGCAAGAATGAACTATATAAATAGTGAACTATATCTTAGCGAAAGTGTATTGGGATATATTGCATTATAAAAAAACGCAGCGCCTCGAAACCATTAAATTTACGAGACACTGCGTTGATCACATTATGTATGGAGCGGGTGAAGGGAATTGAACCCTCGACATCAGCTTGGAAGGCTGAGGTTTTACCACTAAACTACACCCGCAGACAAGATTCGTTTTTTAACGACAATTAATATTATAGCAACGATGTAAAAATAAATCAAGGGAAATTTTATTCTCTGTTAACCTTTTTATTCAACTTGCATAGATTAACTATAGAATCACGTTTCAAACAATCCCGTTTTATTTAGCTGAAACCATTTACATTGAAAGGTAAAACCGATAGACTAGGATTAAATTTGTAACACAGAAGGGTGAGTTTTCTGATGGCTGTCTATCCAATCGTTTTTGCACAAGGGTCTTTTATGCATAAAGATAAATTGAATTATCCCTTTGAAGAAAGGGGTTTGCAATTTGGAGATGGAGTATATGAAGTAATTCGGATTTATCAAGGGAAGTATTATCTTCTAGATGAACATATTGACCGGTTATACCGTTCCCTATCCGAAATAAAATTGAGTTTTCCTTACGACAGGAAAGATTTTATGGAAACACTTGAAGAACTGCTGGAAAAAAATGAAATGAAAATAGATGGAAAAGTATATTTACAGGTCACTCGCGGATCAGCCCCGAGAGATCATGTTTTCCCAGATAATATTACACCGAATGTCTATGCTTATCTTGAACCCGCAAGAAGAAATGTGGAATTGATGAAGCATGGTGTACCCGTTATTACAATACCAGATATCCGCTGGAGTTATTGCCATATTAAAAGCTTGAATTTATTGCCAAATTTAATGGCAAAACAGGAAGCAAAAGAACAAGGCTGTTTTGAAGCGATTCTTCATAAAGACGGCACTGTTACCGAATGCAGTGCCTCCAACGTCTATTTTGTAAAAAATGGAAAGATTTATACCCACCCAGCAACGAATGGCATCCTTCATGGCTGCGTCCGTTTGGCAGTAGAGCGCTTCGCTGATGAGTTGGGAATTTCTTTTATTGAAGAAGCTTACCATGTTGGAGACATTAAAGATGCTGATGAAGTTTTCTTATCAAGCAGTACGAATGAAATCACACCGATTATAGAAGTGGATGGTCACAAAATCCATGATGGTTCTCCCGGAACAATTACGAAACAGCTTCAACAAGCATATGCCGTTGATGCTGATATTGAGCCAGTGAACCGGCCGATGCAGGAGCAATAAAATGAAACTTCAATCAGTAGGGATTTTTCTTCATCCCCTCCTGCTTGTCATTTGAACGAATCAGGGATTTACGTTCTGTTTATCCCTCACCTCACATGTTGGGTTTTCTTCATATTTAAGGATGATGGTATTACAGAACGTTAATGCTTAATATATGTAAAAAGAGGATAGATGCCTTTGCATCCTATCCTCTTTTCGTCGTGTTATTTAATTACTATGTTCACTTTCCATCATAACTTCTGCAAATTGCTTGAGAAATTCATCAATCTCTTCTGTCGTTGTTGTAAGCGGCGGTAATATCCGTAAAACATACTCACCTGCGGACAATGCGAGTACGTTTTTCTCTCTAAGCGCATTAATGTATGTTCCCGCTGCTTTTTCCATTTCCAAGCCAATAAGTAACCCTTTTCCTTTAACGACTTTAATTTCCGGATATATTTCTTTCAATTCATTTAACTTACTGAAGAAATACGCACTTACTTCCTGCACATGCTCCGGTATGTTCTCAGCAAGCATCGTCTTAACCGTCGCATAACCTGCCGTTGCTGCAAGTGGATTTCCACCAAAGGTACTGCCATGGGTTCCTGGTGTAAACGACGCAGCAACTTTATCCTTTGCAAGCACTGCTCCGATTGGAAAACCGGAACCAAGCCCTTTCGCAAGCGTCATGACATCCGGTTCAATTCCAAATTGCTCATAAGCGAAGAGTGTGCCCGTTCTTCCCATTCCCGTCTGAATTTCATCCAGCATGAGAAGAATACCGTTTTCTTTACAGATCTGAGCAAGTTCGCTCACCCAAGTCTGATCAACAGGATTCACGCCACCTTCCCCTTGGACAAGTTCAAGGAGAACGGCAGTTGTTCTACCATTATCGATTTTCTCAAGTGCTTCCGCATCATTATAGGTCAAGTATCGGAAACCTGGTGCAATCGGTGTGAAGCCCTCATGAATTTTATCCTGACCGGTCGCTGCAAGTGTCGTCCCTGTTCTTCCGTGGAAGGATTGTTTAAAGGTTACGATTTCCGTCCGTTCCTCCTTCCCCTGATCTTTAGCATATTTCTTTGCTAATTTAATCGCCGCTTCATTCGCTTCTGCGCCACTGTTTGAGAAAAATGCGACATCAAAAATACTGTTCTCCGTTAAGGTTGTTGCGAGCTTTTCTTGAATCGGTATGTGGTATAGATTCGATACATGCCATAATGTATTCAGTTGTTCCTGTAACGCTGCTTGCACTTGATCTGGAACATGACCGAGGTTACACGTTGCAATACCGGAAGTATAGTCCAAATACTTCTCACCCAAATCGCTCCAGACATAACTTCCCTTCCCTTTTACAACCGTTAATGGAAAGCGCCCATACGTATTCATGACTGCAAACTTTGTCGCTTTACTTAATGTGTTAGACATGCTGGACCTCCCCGATGACAATTTTCGTTCCGACACGCTTCCCGGCTATATAGGACTGTAAATCTTCAGGTGTGAGTCCGTTTAAAATCACCGATTCTTTCACACCGCCGCTAAGTGCCTTTAAAGCGGAATATACTTTCGGAATCATGCCGCCATATATAATTCCTGATGAAATTTTTGCTTCAATTTCCTTTTTCGTCAATTTTGGCAAGAGTACTTTTTCTCCTTCGATTTCTTCTAATACACCTGGGATATCACTGATTAGGGCGAGCTTTGCCCGTAAACTTTCTGCTACTGCCGCTGCTGCCGTATCCCCATTAATATTATAATGTTGCCCCGATTCATGGATGCCGATTGGAGAAACAACAGGAATTCCACCATTTTCAATAATAAGTTTGAGCCAATCGGCATTTACTTCTTTCACTTCCCCGACATAGCCGAGTTTTCCTGAAGAATCCTGTGGTGTCACTTTTAATAGTGCAGCGTCCACTCCACTTAGCCCAATGCCCGTGCCACCGCTTTGTTGGAGTTTTGTGACGATTTGTTTATTCACACTGCCATTTAAAATATTTTCTACCACTTCGAGCACTTCTTTCGTCGTCACCCGTAAGCCATTGACGAATTCACTTTTCACATTCATTTTTGTCAGTGCCTGATTAATTTCCGGTCCCCCGCCATGCACGATAACCGGATGGATTTTCCCGCTTTTCTTTAATTGAATAACTGTATCAAAAAAAGCGGTTGGGAGTTTTTCCAAAATACTGCCGCCAACTTTTAAAACAATAATCTCCACTTTCTCACCTCACGTACGATAGGATGCATTGATTTTCACATAATCATAGGTCAAGTCACAACCCCATGCAGTTGCTTCTCCCGTTCCATTTTGTAAATCCACATGAATGGTTACCGTTTCTTGCTGCAAATATTCGGTGCCCGCTTCTTCATCAAAGTCAATTGGTAAACCATTATCTACGACTTGTAAATCGCCAAGTGCAATGGAAACCTTATCGACTGCAATCGGCTGTTCACTATAACCTACCGCACAAACAATCCGGCCCCAGTTCGGATCTGAACCGTAAACAGCAGCTTTTACTAAATTGGAAGAAATAATTGCTTTAGCAACTTCTCCTGCCGCTTTGTCTGTTCCGGCACCTTTGACTTGCACCTCGATAAGCTTCGTTGCCCCCTCCCCGTCTTTTGCAATTTGCTTCGCCAGATCTTGACTCACATACTGCAATCCGTTAAGAAACACATCCCAGTCCGGATGGGATTCATTTAATGTTTGATTTTCCTGTAATCCATTTGCAAGGACAAGGACCATATCATTCGTACTGCAGTCCCCGTCAACGGTAATCATATTAAAGGATTTATCTGTCACCTGGCGTAAACCCGCCTCAAGGCTTGACTGCTCTACGGCAGCATCTGTCGTAATAAAGGAAAGCATCGTTGCCATATTTGGGGCAATCATTCCAGAGCCTTTTGCCGCGCCTGAAATTGTGACCGGCTTCCCGTCAATTTCAACTTCGACTGCTGCATATTTCGTTACCGTATCTGTCGTTAAAATTGCGGACTCAAACCGTTCCGCTCCTTGGTTCTCCGCTTCATCCATCCAATGGATCCCTTTGTATAGCTTTTCCATAGGAAGTTGTACACCGATTATTCCTGTCGAAGCAACAGCGACATGATCTACCTCGACTCCTTTTTTCTCGGCAACTAACTTTTGAGTTTCTAATGCGTTCTTCTCTCCTTGTGGTCCTGTGACCGCATTCGCATTCGCTGAGTTTACAACAAGGGTCTGGATTTTCCCTGTTTTATCCAAGCTGTTCTTCGTCACTTGCAGCGGTGCAGCCTTGAAGGCATTTAATGTGTAAACGCCCGCAGCGGTTGCCGGTACTTCGGAATGAATCCAGCCGAAATCAAGCTTTGTCTTACGGAGGCCAGTATGGACGCCTCCTGCCTGAAAACCTTTAGGTGTAGTTACCTTGCCTTTTTCCAATATTTTTAGTTGTTTTTCCTTTACTAATGTCATTTATAACCCTCCTATGGATACATTGGAACGGCTGCGAGTCCAAGGTCTTCTTCCCAACCATTCATGAGATTCGTATTTTGAATCGCCTGGCCGGCTGCACCTTTCACAAGATTATCAATCGCCGCAGCAATGATTAATTGATTACTTCTTTTGTCCACCCATATTCCGATATCACAGAAGTTACTTCCCTGCACCGCTTTTGTTGCCGGGAACTGTCCCTCTTCTAAGATACGGATGAATTTAGCTTCTTTATAATAGTTTTCATAGAGTTCGATTACTTCTTGCGTCGTTATATCTTGATTTAGATTTGCATAGATCGTACAAATCAATCCCCGTGTCATTGGGATGAGATGGGTTGTAAGAATCGTTGTTACCTGCTCATCGATTGTTTTGGACAAATATTGTTCGACTTCAGGTATATGCTGATGTCTGCCAATTTTATATGGTAATACATTATCATTCGTTTCTGGAAAGTGCGTCGTACCGGTTGGTGTCCGTCCTGCTCCGGATACACCCGTTTTCCCATCAATTACAATTCCTTTTGGGCTAATGATCCCTTTTTCAAGTGCTGGAATTGTTCCGAGTAATGCAGATGTCGGAAAACAGCCCGGATTCGAAATGATTTTCGCTGATTGAACTTCTTCTTTATAAATTTCTGTTAAGCCGTAAACAGCTTGCTCGATTGTATCCTGGGGTGCTGCTTCCTTCCCGTACCATTCCTCGTAAGCATCACGGGAGTCTAATCGCAAATCTCCGGATAAATCGACAATTTGCACATCGAGCTCTTGTAATTCCGGTACGATTGTTTTCGCCACGCCCGCTGGGGTCGCGATAAAGACAACATCTACTTCAGCTTCTAAACTCGTAGTATCCAAATCTACCATTTTAATCTCGGGAAGATTTTTCAAATGCGGGTAAATTGATGAAAGGACTTCACCACTTTGGGAATGGCTAATTACCTTTGTCACTTCTAGTTTGGGGTGGTTATGCAGTAACCTGATTAATTCAATCGCCCCGTATCCCGTTCCACCTATGATTGCCGCTTTCTTCAATTTGAACAACTCGCTTTCTAAAAATTAATTATTCATCATTATACATAGTTGTGTATAAATATGCAACGGTAATTATAAAAATAAATAAATATTTTATAATAAGAATGAATTTCATAATTACCAAAGTCGGCTTTTCCATCACCATATGTAGTTGGGAACGAACCAACTCAACTACCTATGGTGATGGGAAAGCATTAAATACGTATTATGAAATTCATGAATAGGACTACCGATTTCATAAAGCGTAAGTGTGCCAAACTCGCGGAAACTTTCTACTGGAGGTCCGCAGTCCAGACACCTCTCGCACCTGCTGGGCGGCTGGTGAGCCTCCTCAGGTTGAGCATTAAGGGGTCTCACCAAGCCTATCCTCCCGCAGGAGTCTCGAGGTGTCTGGCCTGCTCCTAGGAAAAACCTAATTTGGAACGCTATTTATTATTCCAAAGATATAATTTTATCGTCACATGGCACTAGAATAAATGATATTAATAATAATTATACCTACCAGTTCAGTTGCCCGGTGGAAGGTAACTCCTGCGGGAACAGCACGAGCCTGGAGACCCCTTAGTGCTCAGCCCGAGGAGCTCTAGCAGTGCCTAAGGATGCGCATCCGTCCACCGGGCAACTGAACGGCGATTAGAGAGCAAACCATGAGAACGTGCAAAACACTTACGCTGTATGAAGGTAGTAATCAGCACTATAAAAAACTGGAACATAGCTATTCTAATTAGGATAGAATAGTTATATTCCAGTCTTATAGGTAAACTTATCTATTAATAAAGATGTTTATCAAAAAAGCCGTTCATGGCGCCCAGGTATCCCTCGCGATCGAGGACGATGGATTCGCCGTGGTTTGCTCCGGGTACGATCAGCATCTCCGTATCTGTTTTTGTATGTTCAGCAAGTGCTTTTGTCATTTCGGTTGGAACGAAGGTGTCGCTTCCACCGTGAATGTAAAGTATTGGCACTTGCGCCTTTTCAACCTGCTCTAGAGCAGATGCTTCTTTCAATGAATAACCTGCTTGTAAATCCGTTACCATCCCCATTGTCGGAAGGATCGGGAAGCTCGGTAGATTAAACATACGATCCAGCTGATAATCAAATAAATCGTAGACACTTGAATACGGACTGTCCGCTACGGCAAGCTTCACATTATCTGGCAGATCTTCTCCAAGCGTCATTAAAACCGTTGCCGCCCCCATTGATACACCGTGAAGTATAATTTCAGTATCTTCACCGAGCTCAGCAATGATTCGGTCAACCCAAGCGACATAATCAAGCCTGTCATGCCAACCGAAACCATAATAATCCCCTTCACTTAAGCCATGCCCTCGGCTGTCTGCGGTAAACATATTAAACCCAAGTTCTTCATAATAATATTGACCAAACAAAGCCATGTCCCGAGCACGCCCAAGATAACCATGAGCGAAGACAACCGTCTTATTAGTCGGTTCTTCCGCTTCTAAAAAATAACCTTGAAGTGTAAGATTATCAAAGGATTCCATTTGCCAATATTCAAAATCCTGGGTATCGGCCCAAGAGCGCCAATCCCCTTTCGTAAATACATCCATCGCCTCAGCTGAAACTTCCAGATCTGCGTTTCCACTCAAGAATTCCTTTGTTCCCCGTTCAATCGCCAATTTATAAAAGAACACCCCAGCTCCAACATCCAATATCACTAGAATGACAAGTAAAATTCCGACAATTTTCAACCAACGCTTCTTTCTCTTCAAACTCTTGCTCCTCTCACTTTCTATTAGTCAATTATATAAGAAAAAGAAGGTATCCGCCACACCTCCATGGCAAATACCTTCCATTTATCGTTGATTGTTTTGAAAGTGTTCAAAAACATATCTAAATATGTCTTTTTTCCATTAAATGAATGCCAACTCCCATGAATATAACTCCCATTAAAATGAGTATGCTGACCGGCATAAGAATCTCTTCAAATGGAAGATTATATAACACAAGATTGTTTAGTGCTTCCATCCCATATGTGAGTGGATTAATTTTTGACAGAGCAAGTAATATGTCTGATTGAACAACTTCAAGTGGCCAGAATGCGCCGGCAATCATTGCCATACTAACGGATATAATTGGCAAAACTGCATTGAACTGCTGAATGTTTTTCACAAGTGCTGTGACGAATATACCAAGCGAGACGATTGTAAATGTGTAAGCGAGCATGATGAGCAAGATTCCTGCGAGCTCCCCGTAAAAATCAACCCCAACAAAATAATGAAACACGGAAAAAATAATGATAATTTGCAGATATCCCTCAAAGAAGCTGTACACTAAATTGGCGAGATAGATTTCCCATTTTTTCAATGGGGACAAAATCATCCGATCCCAAATACCTTCTTTTTTCTCAGTAAGAATCGGCAGCACATTATAGCCAATCGTATAAATGACAAAAAATAAAGTAAAACCAAATATCGCATGCAGTCCCTGGTCAAATTGATAGGAGTCTGCATTTCGGAAATTATCATTCGTAATCTCGAATAAAGGTTGATCCATCGCTTCATGATAAGCAGTTAAAAATGCTTTCTCTTCAGCCGCTGTCTCACCTTGGAATAATTCCAGAACTTGACTTTCCCGAATTTTTTCCATATAGATATCAGCAATCGTCTGTTCTATCAACTGGACATTCGGTGTTTCCACTCGGATGAACATTTCATAACCGGCTTCCTCCATGATAATTCCTGCTTCAGCTTCACCGAGACGGACAATTTCTTTCATATCCGCTTCTTCCTGCCATTTGAAATGGTAAACTTCATTTCCCTCAAGTGCCTTGCCAATGCTGCCCGTCCGCACTTCTTCTGCACCAGCGACAGGGACTGTAATTTTCTCTCCATTTCCGCCTGTATATCCAATAATTAATGTAAAACCAATCGACATGACGGTAAATAATAGGAAAACCCATGGATTACGAATAAACGTAGTAAATTTTGCTAGGAGAATCCCCCTCATGATGCAGCCCCCCTTTTCGGATAGCTGATGACTCCAATGATAATCGCTCCAATAGCAAAGCATGCAATAAATATAAGATGGTCTGCATTGTCAGTGATCGATTCTCCGCGGAGAATGCTAAGATAAGCAGACATCGCCGCTCCGTTCGGTGTGTAATCGCCCAGTTTTCCCAAGAAAGATCCGGTACCGGACGGAAAGAAACTACCACCAAGAAAGGCAAATATCGTGACGACAACACCGGAGAAAAAGCTAATAATCTGTTCTGAATTACTCCGAAAACTGATTGCCGTTAAGAGTACAGCCAATCCGCCAACTGCGAGTGTAAAGAAAAATGTGATGACAAGAAAAGCTGTCAAATCGGGCCAAGTAACATCAAATGCGAAATAAGCGAAAATGAATACAAGTATCGCTTGAATCCATGCAAAAATCAAAGCAGTAAGCAAAATCCCAATAAAATAAACCCATCTAGAGAAATCAGCAATAATCATCCGGTTAAAAATATGTGATTGTCTCTCTCGAAACGCATATTGTGCAATCGTTGTTGCCATAAATAATACATTCATGACAATCATTCCAATCGTATAATATGCTTTCGCCGACAAGGGTTCATGGGGACTGACAGAAGAAACTTCTTGCGTGATTTCGGCTCCATTTTGTTGTAATTGTTGTGGGTCGATTCCGTTATTGCCAAGAAATGTTCCAAGCGTAAATTCTTCTTGGTACATCGCTACAATTTGTTCAACGATATTACCGGCAATTTCCGAACCTGCTTTGTAATGAATGATTGCTTCCGGATTCATTTTCTCATCCAGCAAAATGTTCTCTAATAAATCAGCTGAAAAGTTTTCTGGAAACTCGAGAATCGCCGCATAGGAATCATCTGCCTTTATCGCATCCATTTCCCGAGCGTGAGCTTCTTCCACGATGATCATATCATTCAGTTCCTCACTCCGAAGCACTTCTTTAAACATTTCGACCGGAGCGAGAGAATCTGTTACCGCGGCAAACGCTGCGATGATTTCATCTGGTAAGTCACCATTTTCTAGTTCCGTTAAAAAATTTTCTACTTGAATTTCTTCATCTTCATGCTCGATAATTGCAAGTTTAAACGTAAGATCAATCTCTCCGCCATCGATGAGATTTCCTAAAGCATTTCCTAGAATTGTAATTAGGATAATCGGCATACCAATCAATAATACGATTTCTACTGGATTACGCAGGAACTGGAGATATTGTTTTTTTATCATTTGGAAAATCATGTCCCTACCTCCTAGTCCCTTAAGGCTCTGCCCGTTAAATGCAGAAATACATCTTCGAGCGTCACCTGTTTTACATCAACAGCCCGTAACTGGACGCTTGTTTCTTCGGCAAGATGGGCTAATTTCGAGAATATGGCTACATCCTTCGAAACAACGAGCACAATCTCATTGCCCTCCACTTTCATTTGATGAATTTGCGGTTTTTCCTGTAGTTTCGTGATAAATGATTCATTCCAATAATCTGCTTTTAGGTAAATCGTATTTTCCGAAGCAAGAATTTGCTTAATCTCATCTTTCGTCCCAGAAGCAATCAGATTACCCTTATCCATAATGTAAATCCGATCACATAAATATTCGACTTCCTCCATATAGTGACTCGTGTAAAGTACTGTCATCTGTCGTTCCTTGTTTAATCTTTTCACCGTTTGCAAAATATAGTTCCGGGATTGCGGATCAATACCGACAGTCGGTTCGTCCATGATGAGAATCTCTGGATCATGCAGCATCGCAACCCCGATGTTTAGACGTCTTTTCATCCCTCCGGAAAAAGTTTTGACTACATCTTTTCGCCGGTCAGCAAGACCGATTTGTTCAAGAACTTCACTAATTTTATTCTTCAATTTTTCCCCTTTTAACCGGTAAATCCTTCCAAAGAACTTCATATTTTCTTCTGCTGACAAATCTTCATAGAGCGCAATTTCCTGTGGAACAATTCCGATGATTTGCCGTAAGCTTTTCGGGTTTTTAATCATGCTTTTATTCCTAAATTTAACATCCCCGCTCGTCGGTTCAAGCAGCGAGGAAAGAATAGAGATTGCGGTTGATTTTCCAGCTCCATTTGGACCTAGCAACCCGACAATTTCTCCCTTTTCGATATACATATTCATGTTTTTAACAGCTTTCGTCTGTTTATACTTCTTCGTTATATCAATCAGTTCAAGCATAGATGCACCTCCTGTTATCAGTGTAAGATGAATAGAGTAGAATTGAAACTACCCGGAGTCACTTTATCACCATGACCTCCGTCACTTTTTTTAATTTATAACTCAACTTTCGCAGTCTGAAATAGTGGATCGCTTTCATTCAGCGTAAGTGTGCCTAACCCGGAAACTTTCTACTGGAGAACCGCAGTCCAGACACCTCCCGCACCTGCTGAGCGGCCGGCAAGCCTCCTCGCGCTATCGCGCTGCGGGGTCTCGCCAGGCCTATCCTCCCGCAGGAGTCTCGAGGTGTCTGGACTGCTACCATGAAAAACCTAATTTGGAACGCTATTTAGTATTTCAAAGATATAATTTTATCGTGACATGGCACTGGAATAAATGCTATTAATAATAATCATCCCTACCAGTTCAGTTACCCGGGGGACGGTGACTCCTGCGGGAACAGCACGAGCCTGGAGACCCCTTAGTGCTCAGCCCGAGGGAGCTCTAGCAGTGCCTAAGGATGCGCATCCGTCCACCGGGCAACTGAACGGTGATTAGAACTCTAGTCTAGAGAATGAGCAAATCACTTACGCTGAATGAAAGCGACGGGCACTTGATAAGAATGGTTTGCTTTCCTATTTTAGGTGTGAAAGTTGAATTATCATAATGGAAAAACAAAAAACATCACTTTCTACCATCGAAAGTGATGTTTTACCGTTAGTTTTCTTCACTATATTTTGGTGCCACGAACAAGGCAATACCAAACAGAACGAGCTGACTGATTAAGAGCATGATTCCGCCTTGCATCTGCTCTTCCGTTGGGTTGAATGGTAGAAGAGCCGCAGCAAACTCTGGCGGCACTTCCCTTATATTGGGCATACAGACAGCAAGGGATTGCATGAACAGCTCAACATCTGTATAAACAAGATAGAGGCTCTCTTTGTTTAGAAGCAATATCAGACTATACGGCACAAAGAAAAGAATCGTGAGGATCGTAAAGGTGCGTTTTTTCTTCGCGTTTAAAAATTTGGATGATATGATCGGCATCCATAAGAGAATTCCTGCAATCAGCAACGCAAGCATAAAAAAATAATTAATATATAAATCCAACCGCGCGAAATTAAATACACTTGCAATATGATAGCTATAAAAAAGAATGAAGAAGATTAGGAATCCAACAACTGGTTTCGTTAAAAATTCGAAAACTTTATCCAGTATTTTAATTCTCCGTGCTCGTTCAAATATCTCCGTTTTAAACCCGATAATAATTAAGGGCGGTGCAACAAGCAATAATAATACGAGCTGTAAAATATGATAGCTGAACTTAATCCTTGCAATTACGTTAATCGGGCTGCCGAGTGCTGCAAATACAGCTAGCATACCAAGTACGAATGTGACCTGCTTCCAAATCGGATACTTTTTATCCTGAGGCAGAAGTAAAAAATAAATAATAAAAATAAAGCCGATATAAATAAGTATTCCGCCATTCCAAAGGGTGGAGTAATGAAATTCATCCAGTATAATCTCCAGCATAGATTCACCTTCCCTTGTGAATTTATGCATTTAGTATAGCGTACTTTTCTAAAACCTTACGCATGAACTTCTAACAAACTCATGACAACTCGTTATGAAATATCATGCTTCACCGCATAGATAGCAAGCTGTGTACGATCACGTAAACCTATCTTTTGCAGAATCGTCGTAATATAATTTTTCACTGTACCGACGGATAAATAAAGTTCAGCTGCTATTTCCTTATTTGTCTTACCTTCGCCAACAAGCTTTGTAATGAGCAGTTCCCTTTCTGTAAGTTCGACTTCAATCTCTGGCTTTTCTGTCCGTTCAAGCAACCTGGGCAATACTTTTGCCGCTACTTCATCATGCAGGGTCAATCCGCCTTTCATCGCACTGTAAACAGCTTCAATCAATTTCTCCGGAGCTGCCGTTTTTAATAGAAATGCACTTGCACCTTCTTTTAGTGCCTCGTAAGCATACGCTTCATCATTAAACGTCGTGAGCATAAGAATCTTTATGTCGGGGAATTCATTGCGGATGATTCGGGTTGCCTCAATCCCATTCATCACCGGCATCCGGATATCCATCATAACAAGATCGATTGCATTCTTGCGGACAATATCAATCGCTTCTTTTCCATTGGTTGCCTCTTCGGTAACGTTTATTCGCTCGTCCTGCTCTAAAATCATCTTTAACCCCTGCCGGACAATTCTTTGGTCCTCCACTAATAATACCCGCCACTTCATTTGCTCTCTCCTTTCGCTAGCTTACCAGATACGATAAAATGGTCATCCGTTTGATACACCTTAAGGCTCCCATTTATCTCTTCCACCCGTTCTTGCATATTTTTCAGGCCAAACCCAATCGTAAAACGTTTTCTCTCTTGGATCGGATTGGAGATTTCAAATAATATATCACCGGTTGCAGTTCTGCTCAACGCGATATGAGCATTTTTCTTATCACTATGGCGCATAATGTTTGTCAGGGCCTCCTGAATAACTCGGTAGAGCACGACACTCATTTCATTTGTAATCGGAATGGATAACACACCTTGATTCAGCGTGAATTGAACAAGTAAATGACTTTCTGCCTCCAGCTTGCGAATCAAGTGGATAACCGTCGCGATCCCTTCGCTTTCCTCCGTTTGTAATGCTTTCACTGCTAAACGGGTATCTTCCAGACTTTCTTTCGCCATCTGTTTCAATTCATCATATGTAGGATCTTTTTGCTGAATCGATAACATTTCAAGACTCATGATCAATGCAGTCAAGCGGTGCCCGACCGAGTCATGAAGATCCCTTGCAATCCTCGTTCTTTCCTCTAACCTCGCATTATTCTCTGCTGTAAGATGGAGACGTTTCATTGTCCGGTACTCACCGAGCAATTCCTCATAAATTTCCCGTTGCTCTCCCCTTTCCACATTCATCTGGTTGACAGTAAAGCTTAGAATACCAATGAAGATATAAAGCACGATTCGCTCCATCGTCAAGTCATCTGGCAAAACTAGTAAGAATAGAAGCATACTTGCTTGAATAAAGAGGATGATCAGGTTCTTTTTTTCCAGACGAAAAGCTGCATCCAACACAATGTATAAGAGCAACAATGCAGTTACTATCCCTTCCTCGGTGAAAAAGTATCCATGAACCGTAAGAATAATGAACTGAGCAGTATATTTCCAGATAAGAAAACGAGGAATCGTTAGCAAAAAATAAATCCCGAGCGTAACAGCAAAGGCAAAAATTGAAACTGCCTGAAATGTACTGTTAAAGCTGATTTCATACAGCCATAATAAGCTAAAGCTCATGATTCGAATCCAAAATATCTTCATCGTCTCACACCATTTAAGGAAATATGTTTATTTTTCAATCGTAATCGTCCAATTCACCCCAGAACGAATATGGTAGGCATCTGCAAAGGAACCCTGATTAATCGCTACTCCTAGATTATCAATAGAATTCACAAATAACAATGGTTCACCAAGGCGTCTGTCTGCGAATGACCGATCAAAGGTAATTAAATTTTTATATACTTTCGTTCTGTTATGTTCAATCGTCACTTCAACTGCATCACCGTAATCGATGCCTGCTTGTTTAAAAAATTCACGGTTAATATTTGTCCATAGATTCCCAAACCTGCTATCGAGTATGTCAATATTTCCGTGAATGACACCGTCTAAGTATGTCACTTGGGGAATTTCGAGCTGCACCACATCATTAAGTGAAAGTTCCGGGCCGACTTCTTCAAAACGAATGACACCGGCCGCGAGTCTTGCTCCGGTAAAGGCATATACATCACGACCATGGAATGTATAGGATTCACCAGAACGAGGCAGACGATTGACGTTTTCATCAATAACCCGAGCCGCAACTATACCTGTACTTTTTGCAAGGTGAGTTAGAGTTCCATTATTCGGTGTCACGATATAATGCCCGTCGGCCGTTTTTGCAACAATGCTTAGGCGTTCCGTTCCTACCCCGGGGTCGACAACGGAAATGAACACGGTCTCTTCTGGCCAGTATGCAACCGTCTGGTATAAACGATACGATGCTTCCCAAATATTATATTGCGGGATTTCATGCGTCAGGTTGGATATTCTGAGCGTTGGATCAACAGAAAAAGCAACCCCGTTCATTGCGCTCACTGCCCCGTCATGCAATCCGAAGTCTGTTTGTAATACGATATGTCTTTTCAAAAGAATCGCCCCTTTATCATCTTTTATTTCAGATATAAAAAAACCCATGTCAATATCACAATTGATAAGGACGTGGGTTTATGTTCGTGGTACCACCTTATTTCGCTAGATGTTCACACAGCTAGCCTCATGAAGTACAATGTATATACTTTAGTTTTGGTAACGAGTTGCCAACTCGGCACAGCCTACTAGATTACGTTCAGCCTGCAGCTCGGAGGCCATTGTTCGTGACATCAATTTTGCTTCTTTTCACCAGCCGAAGCTCTCTATTCAAAAATTGACTATCCTACTTTTCCCTCTTCTTCGCTATTGTTTGCTTTTTCGAATTACTGTTATTATATGCAAAAGACAGAAACAATGCAAGAAAATGAAAGACATGACGAATTTACGAATAAAGTGTCATGTCCCTTCCTCTTTTTTCCGTTTTAATTTTTGAATCTGTTCCTGTATTTTTTTATATTTCAATTTAACATCTGGTGATTGGACAAGGTAGATAACTAGACGAACGGTTAGAAATAAGAGCCAGCTAATAAGATGAATATGAGTAACAAGCGTAGCCCAAGCCCACATATTTCCAGCCCCTACCTGTTCCATCAAATACGTATATGCACCGGTTTCCGTTTCCCGCTGCGCAACCACAAGCAGCGCAAGAAGAGGTGCAAGCAATGCAAATATAAGGGATAATACCGCTGGTATGCGGTACTGGTTTCGTACCCAAAAGACGATTCCTGTACTGAGTGCAAGCACAATAAAAATGATGTAAAAAGTTAAAAAACCACCCATAATCCCACTCCCAACATCTGTAAAACGGCTCTCTATTTCTATAATTCGATTATAGGTGGTGAAATCTGTTCTGTCCATGGTTAGGAATGAGCATTTTTTACAATGAAAAGGCTGACCTCCATAAGGAAATCAGCCTTTTATAATATGTAGGTACAGCCACAATTGCCGTATTTCTGAAATAAAAAGTTTTAAACCACCACTTTATTCAAGTGGGTGTTTGCAGAAGCCTTCCTGTCTTCCGTTCGGTGACGGCACGACATTCCAACCTCGATATAAAACTCCCTATTCAACATTTAGAGGTTAAAACTTAATTCCATACGAACATTGCAGCTTGTAATCATATTCTATACCTTCTATTGAAAAAATGCAATGGTAAAAGCTTACTTTTCCTAATTTAGATGTCTAAATCCAATAATATCAAGGTTTCTGACAACTCCCATGGCTAAAACCATGGGGTTCTTTGGGTTAGTGGAGACTCGCCACCAACAGCACACTTCTTAGGGCGACCTTATCAATCTTTCGGTTCGAGGTTGCCATCCTTACCCTGTTGCGCTTTTCCAAAGAAGTTCGTGGGGCTAGAACGTCTCGTTCGGTGCTACTCCGACTGGCCAATTAAGACCGTTCGTACACTTGCGACACCCACTCAATTATTAGAGTCGGCGACGTTGTCATTCCGACTAGTCTGTTTTAAGCGATATACCAACGCATTTGCTTGTTGCCGTGTTGCTTTAATCTTGCGACTTCTTGATGATGAAGAGCGACGAAGTTATGCCATCCACGGTTACACAAATCGATGTCTATGGCATCTAAAGTATCGATGGTGTTCCCAATGAGGAAAGCACTATACAGATCACGTTGGATACGTTCACCTAGAATAATCTCATTCCAACGTTCGCTTAGATCTTGCTTGTGATAGGTGCCGGTTCCATGATGGAACTGGCTTGCTTTGACTTCGACCGTATTAATTTTCTTGATTTCTCTTCCTTGATAATTTAGTTTTCGGTCAATTACCCCCATCAACATAGCAGGCGCTCGGTTGGCTATGACCCTACCGTAGCGCTTTTTCTTGTTGATTCTTCCATTCTTCTTGTTCCGTGTAGTTTTCTTGGCTCGTTTTTGAAGCCCTTGCATGCTGATCGTTTCTACACGAATATCTGAACCTAATGAGAGAACATGGTTAGCGAGGGTTTCATGCGACTGTTTTCGTTTCACCGCAAACTTTCAATGCAGATCTTTGCGTCTCGTCTTTAGTCGAAGATAGCGTTTCGAGAAGTGCCAGGCTAGCTTCACGCCACGCTTGAGGGTGCCGTCTTTGTTGTAGTTGTTTGGATTGGTTGCTCGTTTGCTTCTGTCCATTGCTCGTTCAATCTTGCGAAGCTTCTTGTTATCTGCCACACATTCGGGCGCTAATTCATGCAGCTCCACGTTTTTCTCACTAGAAATAGCGAGCGTACTTGTCCCGACATCCAGTCCGACACGTTTTGTTTCGTCACCAGAAACGATACGGTTTTTCTTCCATGACTTATCTGGCGGAAAACCTTCTTGTACAAGTTGAGCAAAATAGCGAACCTCCCCGCGAATTTCCCTAGTGATTACACGTACATATTTGGTTCGATTATTTAATGCAACCTGTGCATAATAGTCGTTGCGCTTGATTATAAGCGGTACCCTAATGGAACCTTTCTTTGGCTGAGAAACAGGATTTACCTTGGAAACTCGTGTCTGTTTCCCCCAGATGATAGAACCATCTTCGTAGCGCAACCCAGTTATATTTGATTTGTTTTCAATGGAGAAATCATCCGACCAGCGTTTAAAGTTTACCTTTTTCGCCTGGCGGTATTGGACTTTTCGGATTGCTTGGAAAGCTCTCGTCGCTTTTTGTGCTTCAAACGAGCCGATGTTCTTGGCAAATTTCGCTTGCATGGGTGCGACAAAGGCATGAAGTTGATATTCTGAATATCCGTAGCTTTGTTCCATCGCATGGATTTCATCGGTCAGTCGTTTATATTCACGCATGATTTCTTTTTCTTCCGCTGTCCGTTCATTTGTCTACTTCGCTTTAGCGGAGTGGTACTTGGCTGATGGCTTGTTTTGTTTTTACGGTCATTCGATAGGTCTTATCCGCAAGAACGGCGCGCAAACGTTTTTGAGCTTCCCCAAGGCAAGCATTATAGATATTTTTCCCGATACGCATTTTCTTGTCTAAAACCTTTCGATCATAAACAGTTGTTTTCATTTCTAGTTCTAGCACATAGCTTGGAGTCGCGTCTCTTCTTGCCATTGGGTATACTCCTTTCTAACATTTTTTTCTACTTTCGGTTGTCTTGGCTCTACGAAAATCGTTCATGTTCATAATTACACTATACCGAACATGGATTCGCGATATTTGTATGCTAATTCGACAATAAAAAGAACGAGAAACTAAAAAGTTCGGCTTACGACACCCCACAAGGGAGTGCCCCACTCCGAACTCACTATCATCCTCCCCTTAAAGGAGTGAGCCTTCTCGTTCGTAAGTTCTGTAATGATTCCGATCAAAAGCAGTCAAAAATCGCTCTGAATTCCGATACATGCCCATTCTCCTGGACTTTTAATACTTGAATTATGACAGACCAAAAATGGGACAGCAACTTTACTGTCCCATTTAAGCCATATAAATAACGAAGGCGATAATCGAGAGAACCGTAGCAATGACATATATCCAAGACATGATTGGCACATTACTGGTCCAGGAAGATTTTTCATATTCCAAGGATCGCTGCATTTCGTCTTCTATCGTCTGACCACTTTCTTTATATGCTTTTTGCTTTTTTTCTTCTTCTTTCAAAACACGGTACGTAAGAATGGTTGCAATAACACAGACGATTGTAATTAATCCAATTGTAAAAGCATTAAATTCAAACATCGCTTCTCCCTCCTTAATCAAGGTCCATTATGACCTGGTCTCCCCCATTCAATGAATAGCTTGCTTTTAATTCCGCATTTAACGAATAAGAAACAGCACAATATTTATTTAGCGATAATTCGATTGCCCGGTACAATTTATCCTCTGGAATTTCGCCAATTACGGTGTAATGCAAATAAATATCCCTATAACGGCGCGGATGACTTTGTGCTCTGTCCCCTTTGGCTTCGACATGGAAGTCTGTTGGGACAAGCCTCATTTTTTCCAAAATCGCAATAATATCAATTCCAGTGCAACCAATCACCGTTCCAAGTAGCATTTCCATAGGAGCAGGTCCACGACCTTCCCCGCCAAACTCTGGTAATCCATCTGTAATCAGTTGATGCCCAGAAGGGGTTACCCCAGTAAAAGCCCGTTTCCCTTCCCATTTCATCTTTAATTCCACAAGAAGTCCTCCTCTTTTCAGTTGAAAATCCATCAGATCATTGAATTTCATAAGGAATTTCCTGCTTCTATTACATCATAAATGAATGGAAAATACTACACCTTCCCTCTGTTCCTTTTTTTAGTAACATATTTTTATTAAAGACCCAAGTTTAATCCATATAGATTAGCTTTATCTATTATAATTACTATTTCCATATTTGTAACCATCCATTTCAAAATATCCTGCCCCATCCAAATTGCATATAATCTCTCATCTTTTTCTCAGTCAATCACGCTATGAAGAGCTTCAGCAACTCATCATAAGCTAAGATAACCGTACTCCGGTTCGCCCCCAACTGTTCAGACAATTTCCGTTCTGAAGGTAACTTGCTACCAGGCGGAAATTCACCGTATGAAATTTTGTTTTCTAGTTTCTCTACCATTTGTAAATATAATGGCTATTTACTTTTGCGATCAAGTTTCCACATAATTGTTGCCTTCTTTCTCTGTGAAAAAATCTTTATTAACAATTATTTAATCATTTGGCTTGTTATTAGCACTCCACTTCTTTGTCAGAGGAATGACTTTTTCTATGCTTAATATTGGTAGACAATACTCACCAAGCGTATAATGAATTGATAAGAGGTGATTCGTGATGTGTTTAATCCATTTTCATTTAGGAAAACATCCTAATTATAAATTAATTGTCGCGGCAAACCGGGATGAATTTTACCGAAGACCAACAGAAAGAGCCCATTATTGGCCAGACGCCCCATTTCTTCTTGCAGGAAGGGATATGCTTCAGCAGGGTACATGGCTAGGAATTACGAAAGAGGGCCGATTCGCTGCATTAACGAACATTCGGGACCTGACTCTTGAGTCAGAAGATAAGAAATCGCGCGGACACATTGTCCGTGACTTTTTATCCTCTACGGACTCTCCTATTTACTTTCTTGAAAGGATTCGTAACGAACGAACTGCTTATGCCGGATTTAATATTCTTGTCGGTGATGCGTTTGGACTTTTTCATTATAATAACGTAGATGATATCATTATGGAAGTTCCAGCTGGAACACATAGTTTGAGTAACGCAACATTAAACACGCCATGGCCGAAAGTTGTTCAAGGAAAGGATAAATTAGAAACTTATCTTGACCATAACAATCGAGTAAACACGGATAACTTGTTCCACATTCTTGAAAATACAGAAGAAGCTCCTGATTCAAAATTGCCAAATACGGGAATAGAATTTGAACTTGAGCGGAAATTATCTGCCTCTTTTATTAAAACACCGGATTATGGTACCCGCTCGGCAACTGTTGTAGTGATTGACAAAAATCATAATGTCGTCTTCAAAGAAAGAACTTATACAAATGGAGAACTAACATCGGAAGAGAAATTCACCTTTAGATTGCCGATTTCAGCGAAATAAACTTATGATAATAATTACTGTTGCTTTTGTACACAATAAAGGTGAAGGCGTGCGGTTAGGGACGCACAAACTGTGCCTCCCAGGATGGAAGGTAGTTCGATGTCGCCCCATACGTGAGCGAACTTAATCGAACTTCCACTCTCTCTTTGAAATAAAGGAAACACAGCGACCAGCAGAAGCTGATGTTGACTTTCACCGCAAGGATATAAGGACGACTAAGCCTCACAAAGACCGATCGGCAAGTCTTCTTTATCGAGTGAAGGAGTATGAAGTTTGATCGGTCCTGCACGCTGGAACTGGACACTGGACACAATAAAGTAACGGGTTTTTTGAAAAATTGTCATAAGTAGATCGGTCTTTCATGTCGTTTATAAGCTACAATAGAAAGACGAAAATAGTTTTTACTATTGCTTTAGTAAAAACTGTTTTTCCTTATGTTCAACATTACACGAACCGACAGAGAAATGGAGGAAAAACATATGTTTCATGATCCTGTTTTCGCAAGTAGGATGCTCACTCTACTCACACTATCGTTTCATATTATTTATGCGACTATAGGTGTAGGGGTACCACTGTTTATTATGATTGCACAGTGGTTGGGAATTAAAAAGAATGATGATCACTACATTTTAATGGCTAGACGCTGGGCAAGAGGTTATATTATCACCGTTGCTGTAGGAGTAGTCACCGGAACCATTATCAGTCTCCAACTTGCCCTGTTATGGCCGAACTTTATGGAATTAGCTGGTAACATCATTGCTTTACCCTTATTTATGGAAGTTTTCGCATTTTTCTTCGAGGCTATTTTCCTTGGTATTTATTTATATACCGGAAACCGATTTAAAAATAAGAAGACTCATTTTTTCCTATTGATACCAGTTGTAATCGGTGCTGGGATGTCAGCTTTTTTCATTACAACAGTGAACGGCTTTATGAATGCGCCGCAAGGATTTGATATTGTAAATGGAACACTTGTTAACGCAAACCCGGTTCTTGCCATGTTTAACCTGGCATCACCTACAAAGATTGCTCATGTGCTTGCTGCATCTTATATGACGGCAGCCTTTCTATTAGCAACCATTGCAGCATTTAAACTGCTGAAAGGCTCAAAACATACGTATCACAAAAAAGCATTGCATATGACGATGAAAATTGGATTAATTTTCGCCGTTACCGTAGCAATAGTTGGTGACTTCTCTGGTAAATATCTGGCAGAATACCAACCTGAAAAGCTTGCGGCCGCTGAATGGCACTTTGAAACGGAAGAAGGTGCGCCGCTCCTTCTATACGGAATACTGGATGAAAATCAAGAACCGAAATATGCAATTAAACTTCCATATGTGTTAAGTATTCTCGCTTTCGGAAATCCTTCATCTGAGGTAATTGGTCTGAACGAATTTCCAGCAGAGGAACAACCACCACTTGAAGTGCATTATTACTTCGACATTATGATTACGATCGGTATGGTGATGATTGCGCTATCCTTCATTTATTGGCTTGGAACACGAATGAAATATACATTTATTGAATCCAACTGGTTCCGCTGGCTCATCGTTTTAGGCGGTCCGCTATCCATGTTAGCTATTGAATCTGGTTGGTGGCTCGCAGAATTCGGTCGTCAACCGTGGATCATGCGTGGAATCATGACAGTCAGCGAGGCTGCTACCACAAGTGATTATGTTGGTTTAATGTTTGTCCTTTTTGCTATTCTTTACCTCATCTTAGGAATTGGAACGGTTGTTATTCTGCGTAAAATGTTCGCAAATAATCCGATAGAAAAAGAATTAGCGAAAGTTCAATCTACACAAGGTGGTGAGCAGTCATGAGTTTAGAAATATTAGGGATTTCCGTACTGTGGACCTTCTTATTCGGATATGTCATCCTCGCTTCGATTGACTTTGGTGCTGGATTTTTCAACGCGTATAGTATTTTGACTGGTAAAGAGAAAATCCTTTCAAAGGTTATTCAGCGTTACCTATCACCCGTATGGTCCGTAACAAACGTGTTCTTTGTATTTTTCTATATTGGGATTGTTGGATTTTTCCCAAAAACGGCAACTTACTTTGGAACAGTTTTGCTTATTCCAGGGAGCATTGCTTTAGTCTTAATGGCAATCAGAGGTTCTTACTATGCCTTTGAGTCTTACCGAGCGGGTCATAAAGGGTATGCCACGATGTACGGTATTGCGGGGCTTCTCATTCCTCCGGCTCTATCGGTTGTGCTTGCGATTGCTCAAGGTGGATTTGTCTCCATTGAAGATGGAACGCCAAAGCTTGACTATTTCGGGTTATTCACAAGTCCATTATCATGGTCCATCGTCGTCCTTGCCATTGTTGCTGTATTATACATTTCCGCAGTATTCCTGACGTGGTATGCAGATAAAGCGCAAGATGCTGACGCAAGAGACTTAATGCGGAAATACGCCTTAATTTGGGCTATCCCGCTGATCGTAGCTGCTTCAGGAATTATTATTGAACTCCGCTACCATAATTATATGTTATTCGAAAACTTGATGAATCTATGGTGGATGTTTGCTGTTTCCTTTGTGTTATGGGCTTTGACAACGTGGATTATTTGGAAGAGGAGAAACTATACAGCTGCATTGTGGCTGTTGGTCGGACAATTTGCCTTTGCATTCTTTGCATATGGTATTGCCCATTATCCATACTTGCTCTATCCACACTTGACAATTCATGAAGGTTTTACGAACCAAGCGATGGCTATTTCACTTGTTGTTGTATTCGTGCTCGGGCTCGCCTTATTGATCCCGTCCATCTATCTATTATTAAAACTGTTCCTGTTTGATGAAGAATATATCCAAGGTAAGAAGGAGTGAACGAAATGTTTAATGATTTTTTAATGTTTGTTGCTCCGGGATTAGCGATTATCATAGCCATCATACTTGCTTTTGTCGTAGCTGAAAAAGATGATGCATTTAGAGACGATAAAAAATAAAAAACGTGATTGCTCCTCGGGGCAATCACGTTTTTTATTATCATTCAAATATTAAAACGCTATCGATGACCAAATAAAATAGCTTTAGCCAGAGGCTTAGTCGCACTTATACCCTTGTGCTGAAAGTCAACATCAACTCACTCTCGTCGCCTGAGTTTCCTTTATCTCCCTTCCGGTAAAAAGGAGATTCGATTAAGTTCGCCCCTTCCTGGGGAAACATCGAACTACCTCCCGTCCTGGGAGGTACAGTTTGTACGTTGCTGCGACTACTGGATGTGCTAGTACAGGCGTTGCGAAACGAATCGCGAACCTAGCCTGTAAGGGCGCTTACGCCTTTGATCTTACCCATGAAAAACACTCTGTTCGATTTGTTTTAGTTCGTAAAAATACCCTTTTTGTTTCATTAATTGTTCGTAGCTGCCGACTTCAACGATTTGTCCTTCTTCCATGACGATGATCTGATCCATTTTTTCCAACCCGTTCAATCGGTGGCTGACAAGGATAAGAGTGTCATCTTTAGCTAACTCGAATAGTTCCCGGTAGATGCGAGTACTTGTGACGGAATCCATTGATGACGTAGGTTCGTCGAGTAACCAGAGATATGAGTTTTTAAGCATAGCACGGGCAATCGCCAGTCGCTGCTTTTCACCACCTGAAAGATTTGCACCTTTTTCAAGGACTTCATCATCCAGATTGAAATGACTTAATTCCACTTTTGCTAGTATTTCAACAAAACAACCATCTGTTGCGTGATCAGTCGCGATTTTTAAATTATCTCTAATTGTTCCATAGAAGAAATGGTTTTCTTGCAGAACAACATTTGCATACTTCCAAATACTTTCCTCATTCAGCTTTCTTATTTCTTCGCCGTTTATAAGAATATCCCCCTGAACCGAAGTGCCAAAGTTTAATACTAAACGAAGCAGGGTTGATTTTCCAGATCCGCTCGGTCCAACAATTGCTGTCCTGGAACCTGCCGGAAAATGTAAATCAATTTGAGTCAGAGTCTTTCTTTCTTCTTCTGAATACGTAAATGACACACTCTGAAACTTGATTTCAGGTGAAGAATCCAAGCGCAAATCTTCCTTTTCCTGCACTTCAGTCGGCTCATTTCCCACAACTGCTGATAGTCTTGATGCAGCTCTTCTGCTATCTTCCAAATGACTTGGGAAAATCGCCATCGATGTCGTATCTTCAAATACAGTAAGAGAAATCATTAACAACATCGCCAGGAAAATTCCATTCAATGTTCCTTCCGTAATCAAGTAGGCACCTATTCCCAGTACAGCGACTGAAACTGCGAGCGATACGAACGTATTTAATGATTCGCTATAAAGGTGATGGATTCTCGCTTTTTCCTGTTCACGTACATAGCTTTCAGCCATTTGGTTGAGCGTTTCTTCCTTTTCATCCATCCGCTGATAAATCTTTAAATCACGGAAACCGTAGAAGAGTTCTGTCACTTCTGTTGATAATTTCCCACGCTTTTCTCGTAAACCTTCATCTACCCGGCGTTGTCTTACTGCGAAAAATGCTGGCACAAGTACTGTTGTCAGTAGAAAACCTACAAAAATAACGATGGCATGCGCAATTGAAAAATATGCCGTGAAAGATATCGTACATAAGAATACGAGAAATAACACAATTGGCGGATAGAAAACCCGCAAGAAGAAGTTCTGCAGCGTCTCAACATCTCCTACAATTCGCGCGAGCAAGTCCCCGCTCCGGAACTTTTGAAAGATCTGCGGAGCGAGCGGCTCTAACCTTTCATAAAATGACACCCGTAAGTTACTGAGCATCGTAAACGTCCCTCGGTGGGAATAATAACGTTCCCCGTAACGACCGATTGCAGAGATAATTCCAAATAGCTTTACCGTACCAACAAGCACCATTAATGTATAGATTGGCGGGGCTAAAGCTGCTTGCGAAATCAAATATCCACTCGCCGAAAATAAACCAACAGCGGTAATCCCTCCAATAAACCCACAAATAATGGAAAGGATAATGTCTTTCTTTTCTTTAAAAAGTAAGCGAATCACGGTTGTTAAATCCTTCATCTCTGCTCACCTCCTTGCTCAGCTGAAACCATGGAACGGTAATCTGAATTTGTTTTTAACAAAGCTTCATGAGTACCTACTGTCACTACCCTTCCCGAATCAAGTAAGATAATTTTATCCGCATGCTTAATCGTGTGCAGTCGATGAGCTACTGTAATAATTGTTGCATGCTTTGCCAACTCTTTGATTGACTGCTGCAATATCCGCTCGGTTCGTAGGTCGAGCCCAACAGTCGGTTCATCAAAAAGAATGATGGAAGGCTGTTTTAAGAAAGCACGTGCTAGAGCGACCCGCTGTTTCTCTCCGCCAGAAAGTCCGCGTCCAGCTTCACCTATAGGAGTGTCATACCCTTTTTCAAGAGAAGCTATCAGTTCGGCAATTCCCGCTTTTTCTCCTGCAGCTTCTATTTCTTCTCTAGTCGCTCCCGTTCTGCCGCCAATGGCAATATTCTCTGCAACCGTTCCTGAGAATAAATAGGGGTGCTGAGAAATATAACTTAGTTCATTAAACCAGGAGGATTCATCATACTCAGAGCGAACTCTTCCATTCACGAGAATTTCTCCACCTGTATTCGCAACGAGACCAGCAATTACATGTAATAAGGTTGATTTCCCTGAACCGGTTTTGCCAATTATCGCGACCTGTTCATAAGGGGAAATGTCTACCGAAATATGATCTAGCCTAAACCCTTCTTCTTCATAATAGAAGCTGGCATCATGCAGTGCTATGGCAGGTGGCTTTCTTGCTTCAAGCGGATAACTTCCCCATTCTACTGGAAGATCTGGCAAGTCGAGTTCTTTCTGCAATTTATTAAACGCACCACTGCTCCCCCGGCCTGTATGGAATGCATTTCCAAGTTCTTTTAGTTTATTATAAAATTCCGGTGCAAGGATCAGCATTAGAAAACCGGTGAAAAAGGTAATGTTTTGAAAGATAATCAAGCGGATTGCAACTTCCAGCGCAATCAGTCCCATACTGAGCATGGAAATAAATTCAAGTGCGAACGAGTTTGCGAAAGCTGTTTTTAGAACGACCATTGTCGCATCTCGGAAGTTTAAACTGCTTTCTTCTATTTCCGCTTTTTGTTTTTTTGAGCGGCCATACAATTTAAGTGTCGTCAATCCTTGCAATGTGTCAAGAAACTTCCCTGAAAATGCTGCCATTTTATCGAGTTGTTCTTCCGACTTATCTTTCGTACTAAATCCAATGATTACCATAAAGATTGGGATAAATGGTGCCGTGATCACAATGATAATTCCAGTAGTGAAATGCTCGGTGAAAATAGTAATAAGCAACATAATTGGGATGATGAGGGACTGGATAACCTGCGGAATGTAACTGCTGTAGTAGTCATCTATCTCATCTACCGTATCCATTATGACACTTACCTTTTCACCGGATCTTCCATACATTGCGGTTTGCATATTCGTTTTGGAATATTTACGAAGCAGCTGACTTCTCAGTCCACTTTTCACCAATGCAGCGAGACGTACTCCGATTTTTCCATTGCCATAGTTAAATAATGTCCGCCCGAGTAATGCTGCGAGCAATAATGCAAGATATGGTAAAAGGTCAGCAAAAGCTGTTCCTTGTAGAAATGCTTCATTCACGATATACACAAGCAAATAGGCTTGTGCGATAATACTGGATCCGCTGAGCAGTGAAAATATAACCATCAGTATTAGCTTGCCTTTATGTTCTTGTGCAAGTTCTTTCCAACTATGCATATCCTATTCCTCCTTTTACTAAGAAGTGAAGTCTTTCACATAAGTATAACCGATTCATCACTTCCCAGTAAAACACAAGGGCTTTCGTTAACAAAGCTGTCGAAATTACAAAAACAACAACGTCATTTCTCCCCCCATATCAATCGGCCACTTTTAAAGTAAGTACATAGAAATCTATTTAATCAAAAGTTTTCAAACCCGATTGAATGCTCGTTTTCATATAGCGTAAGTGATTTGACCCGTTCACTCATTCAGAGCTCCAATCGCCGTTCAGTTGCCCGGGGGACGGATGCGCATCCTTAGGCACGGCCTCAGCCTCCTCGGAAGAAGGACACTTCCTGCGGGGTCTTCGGACACGTGCTTTTCCCGCAGGAGTCACCGTCCCCCGGGCAACTGAACTGGTTAGATGATTCTCTAAATAGAAATTGCTTCTAGACAATGGGGATTAAACTCCTGGAATATTAAACAGTGGTCTATATTCGGTCTTTCCTGGTAGCAGTCCAGACACTTCGAGATTCCTGCGGGAGGCCGGCTAAAAACGGTCACGTCCTGTGATCAACACCGGCATTAGAACTTCCTGTTCGGAGGTAAGCCTGGCGAGACCCCGTAGCGCGAGGAGGCTTGCCGGCCGCCCAACAGGTGCGGGAGGTGTCTGGACTGCGGACCTCCAGTGGAGAGTTTCGGAGGTTAACACTTACGCTGTATGAAAGGTATGGTCTGTTTCGAACTGTGAAAGTTAAGTTAATATTTAATTAAAGTTTCCCAAACTTTCTTTTAGTTTAAGCACCTCTTCTTTTGTCAGGGTAACGCCTTTGCCCATTTTTTCATGTTCTGGTGCCCAGTCCCTTAAATCGTATTTTGGATCCCTTCCATTCCAGCTGACGAGATTGAGTTCTTTCGTCAAGCCTTTTGGTGATTCGGAAAGGACTGCGATTGTTTCGATGATTTCATATTGAATAGCCATCATTATTCCTCCTGCCTATTTAATAACTAAAACTTGGCTCGCTGCTCGTTGCACAATCGTGCCGCTCACACTCCCGAGGAAGAGTTTCTTTAAATTACTAAGTCCCCGGTGCCCGACAATAACCATATCAATTGCATGTTCCTCCACATAATCACAAATCGCAACACCAGGATTTCGTTGGGAAAAGTCGGTAATGATTTCAATGTGTACTGTGTATCCGGAAGCTTCTAATGCCTTTTTGATTTTCTCGAGCTTCGGGTAAATCATTTCCGCATCATTCATCGATAAGTTACCGCTCGCAGCCGTATTATTAGTCGTAATCCCTGGTGTCACTACCGTTACAATATAGAGCTGGGAATTTTCAACTAATTTTGCTTGAATTTTTGCTTCATCAATTGCTTTTCCGCTTAATGCTGACGTATCATAAGCAACAAGAATTTTGCGGACCATAGACTTTCCTCCCCTTCTATTTCTTTATTTTAACAGATAATTGCATATTTCTACAATAATCGCATGAACAGGAACCTTAGAAATGCAATTCATTTTCTTATTTGCACCGCTTCTAGTATGCTTCATTTAGATTGAATAATTGCAGATGAAAGGGGGTAAATAATGAAACAAGTTAGTAGTAATGTCATTCAGTTCCGCGGGAGCCATTATGACTTTGGTCGATTTCAAGGCAGTGAATTAGTTAACTCCCCAATCCTTACCGCTCGAAGAAGGCAATTGAAAAAACGAGCAAAACACCATTATATTGTTGATGAAGAAAAAATTAGACCCATTATCCAACACTTTAATCCCGGCATCTGGGAAGAATTGCTCGGTCTTGCTGATGCTCTTGAAATAAGCACGAAAGAAGCACTCCGCGAATTTGGAGGTTATTATTTCGAATACGGAAAGAGCGGTTGCTCGATTCTAACGGGAAACCAGTTCATGATTCGAAACTATGACAATGACCCCATCACTTATGAGGGTCGTTATGTACTTTATGCACCAACTGATGGCGGATATGCAACGATCGGCCCCTCCATGCAGATTACTGGACGGACGGATGGCCTGAATGAAAAAGGGCTTGCCATCGGTTACAACTTTATTAATAGACTTCGCTCAGATGATGGATTTATTTGTAACATGATTGCGAGACTCGTTCTTGAAGTTTGCGCAACCGTCGATGAAGCAATTGAAATGCTAAAGGAAATTCCCCATCGCCACTCCTTCAGCTACTCCCTCGTTGACGCAACTGGAAAAACACTTGTTGTTGAAGCCTCTTCAAGCGAAGTTGTCACGAGAATTGGAACAGTCTGTACGAATCACTTCGAGAAATTAACAAAAGAGAATCGATACCGGATGGATGATTCCTTACGCCGTTACGAGGCAATGGCTACTCAACAAGCGGAAATTGGTAACGTGTACGATGCATTCCGTATATTAAATGATACAGACAAGGGAGTTTTCTCAAAAAATTATGGAGCCTGGGCGGGAACCATTCATACAGCAGCATATTTACCGGAGCATATGCAAGCTTGGATTGCCTTTGGCAGTGACCGCTTGCCACTTATTTTTGATTTTAAAAAGTGGCTTGCCGGAACCAGTGTAAATGCTAAGCAAATCAAGGGGGAGCTTGAATCGACAAATGGATTTATCAACGAATAATTGATCTCTTTTCCTCCATTCCTTCATTTATAGTTCCTTTTTTATTAATATATGGTATATTTTAAAAAAGGAATTTTAGTGTGGAGGAGAATGGTAGATGAGTTTACAAGATTTACTAGATTTTAATCAAAAGTTTGTAGAAGATAAAAGCTATGAAGCGTATCGGACTGACGTATACCCGAATAAAAAAATGGTCATCTTCACGTGTATGGAATCAAGATTATTAGAACTCTTACACCGAGCACTTAATCTTGAAAACGGAGATGCGAAAATTGTTAAAAACGCCGGAGCTATTATCCGTAAACCTTTCGATAGTATTGTAAAAAGCATTTTAGTTGCAGTTTATAATTTGAAAGCTGATGAAGTAATCGTCATCGGTCACCACGATTGCGGTATGTCAAATGTCGATGTTGACGCGTTGAAGCAAAGAATGCTTGATCGCGGCATTAGCGAAGAACGCCTTAATACATTAGAATATAGTGGTATCGATTTGGATGAAGAGTTTCACGGATTTACGGAAGTGGAAAACTCGGTCACGCAAAGTACGGAAATCATCCGCAATCACCCATTACTACCCGAAGGAATTAAAGTACACGGCCTCGTGATTGACCCCCATACAGGAAAAGTTGATGTTGTAACTAGAGACGGAGAATAACAAAAGCGCAGAACGGATGTGACTAGTTTTATTTTATAGTTATGCCATGCAATAATTAAAAAGACTGAGACGATTTTTAAATTTCGTCTCAGCCTTTTCTTATACTTTGCGATCTTTAATATAAAAGGACATAATGAACCCGATTAAAGATATGATTCCCGCGAAAACAAACGATATATTCACTCCATGAATCATTCCTTCAATGCCCTCTTCTGGTATCGTAAAGGTCGTCATAATCGTTATCGGAAGGGCCGTTCCGATCGAACCTGATACTTGGCGAAGCGTATTGTTAACCGCTGTTCCATGAGAAATCAAATCCATCGGAAGAACGTTTAATCCCGCTGTCGTCACCGGCATCATGACCATGGATATACTGACCATTCGTAAAGCATGGGTTACGGCAATATACGTAAATGACGTTTCCGGTGTCAGGACGGCAAACATAAACGTTGAAACCGTTAAGATAAGCATCCCTGAAACCGCCAGCCATCTTGCACCAAATCTGTCAAACATCCGGCCTGTGATTGGGTTTAACAATCCTTGAATGATCGCACCTGCGAGGAGGGCAAGCCCAGATTCAAATGCGGAAAAGCCAAGCATTGTCTGCATATATAATGGTAAGACAATTGCTGCACCAATTACCGCAATGAACGTAATCATCCCGATTATCGTTGTAATGGTAAACATTTTATATTTCATAACTCGGAACTCCAAGATTGGTTCATCGAGTTTAAACTGACGGGTAATAAACCAAACTAGCGTGATAATACCTACGCCAAACCCGAGTAGAACTTCTGCACTTCCCCATCCAGCACTTCCGGCCATACTGAAAGCATAAAGAATTCCTCCAAAACCGAATGTCGAAAGTATGATTGAAAGAACATCCAATCTTGGTTTTGTCTGCTTCGTTACATTCTTTAACACAAAATAAGCGAGAATGATGTCAATAATCGCAATCGGCAGAATCATCCAGAACAACCAACGCCAGGAGGCTACCTCGACAATATAACCCGAAAGAGTTGGTCCAATCGCCGGTGCAAATGCGATGACGAGACCGAACATCCCCATTGCAGTTCCCCGTTTTTCAATTGGAAAAATAAGCATGAGAATCGTCTGCATAAGCGGCATCATAATACCTGCACCCGCTGCTTGGAAAATCCTTCCCAACAAAAGTAATTCAAAACTTCCTGAAATTGCAGCTGTAAATGTTCCTAAAGAAAATAGGCTCATTGCTGTTAAAAATAGGGTACGGGTCGTAAATCGCCCAATAAGAAAAGCAGTGATTGGTATCATGATTCCATTAACAAGCATGAAAACCGATTGCAACCACTGCACGGTATTTTCCGTTAATTCGAGATCGATCATTATTTTAGGTAGTGCAGTTCCGAGTAAAGTCTGGTTCAATATTGCAACAAACGCACCAGAAATAAGAACAATAACCAATGGTACCCGATTAAAGTTTTGTATATCTTGACCTTTTGATAAATTATCTCCCATATATTTATTCCTTCTTTCCTCATTCTCTTGACAAGTATACGTAACTTTATATTTTATCACTGGTTTTGCCGGGAAACAATTTTAATGACCATTACAATCCTTATCTTCGTTACCATTTATTCCTTTTATTCAGCGTAAGTGTCCGAAACTTTCTACTGGAGGACCGCAGTCCAGACACCTCTCGCACCTGCTGAGCGGCTGGTGAGCTTCCGCAGGCAAGCTTACCTCCGAACAGGTAGTTCTAATGCCGGCGTTGGTCACAGGACGTGACCGTTCTTAGCCGGCCTCCCGCAGGAGTCTCGAGGTGTCTGGACTGCTACCAGGAAAAACCTAATTTAGAACGCTACTTATTATTCCAAAGATATAATTTTATCGTGACATGGCACTGGAATATATTAATAATAATTATCCCAACCAGTTCAGTTGCCCGGTGGACGGTGACTCCTCCGGGAACAGCACGAGTCTGGAGACCCCTTAGTGCTCAGCCCGAGGAGCTCTAGCAGTGCCTAAGGATGCGCATCCGTCCACCGGGCAACTGAACGGCGATTAGAAAGCAAACCATGAGAACGTGCAAAACACTTACGCTGAATGAATGGAATTTTTGGCTTTTGTAAAATATTACAAGAGGATACTCAACCGTTTCGGATAGTGAAATTCGGGCAATAAGTTTAGGGGGCTTCATTTTTGGATAAGTTAATATATATCACAATGAAAAGGAGACTGACATCAATGAAAAAACTTTTTTCATTACTTACCATTCTACTATTATCCACCATTCTTGCAGCCTGTGGAGATAATGATGAAGTAACAAACCCACCGCAAGATGACACAACGACAGAAAATCCTGATAATGGTGCAGCAGATGATAACACGAATGAAGACAATCAAACAGATAATAACAACGAAGCAAATGGAGATAGTGATAACGCCGATTTTACAAGTGATTACATCTTTACGAGTTTCGATTTAGAAGTTGATATTGAAAACAATGATGATGCAGTTGATGTCGATTATGACGTGGACGATGATGATAATGAAATCGAAGCATCTTATGTGAACAAACCGGACAATATCAATTTACGAGGCAATGAAGCAATGGATGAGCTTGATAGCATCTTCACTTCCTTCGAATTCGATGAAAACACTCCAGACGAAGAAGTGATCAACGAAGTGCTTCAAGCATTCAACATTCCAGAAGATGCTGCTAAAGTGGATTTGGAAATCGAATTCGGTGATAATGTAGAAAAAGAATACAGAAGATAAACTAAAACTTCATTCAGACGAGGTTTCCATGCCTCCCCCACCTTCTCATTTTAGGTTTCCCTCATGTTTAGAGGTAGGGGTATTACAGACCGTTAATGCGTGAAATAATAACAATCGCACCGCTTTTTTTTGAGCTGGTGAGATTGTTATTTTTTCACGAAACCATTTTCCGTAATCAAATATTCTACCGGAACATCAAAAGACTCTTTTGGTACTTCTGCAACTAATTGTCCGGAATAAAGCAGAGAGACTGTTCGATTTGGATAATCTGTGAGAAATCGGTCATAATAGCCACCGCCAAACCCAACTCGATATCCCCGTTCGTCAAAGACAAGGCCGGGTACTACAAGGAGATCAATTTCCTGCTTATCCACTTTCACTGTTTCGGAAGGATTTGGTTCACGAAGATTGAAATAACTTGCTTCCAGTTGTTCAAAGTGATCAAGCTTATAAAAATCAAGCCTTCTTACGTCCGGGACACACTTCGGAACGACGACCGTTTTTCTTTCTTTCCATCCTTCTTTAATTAAAGCTTCTGTATCCCATTCAAAACCGGCAGATACCGTAATACCGACTGTGGTTGCCTGTTTCCAGAGTTCAGAATTAATGAGATTTTGAATAATTTCCTTCTCAATTTCCGCTTTCTTCTCCATGTCTAGATTTGTTAAGTTATCTTTTGCGAGATTTCTTAGATTTACTTTATCCAATACCGTCCCTCCTTCTCTTTTTTAAAACAAGCCGACAATTTTTCCTTCAGGAGTGACATCAATATTTACGGAGGCCGGATTCTTCGGCAAACCTGGCATTGTCATTACCCTTCCCGTCAAGACAACGAGAAATCCTGCCCCTGCGGATACTTTCACTTGTTGGATTGTAATATGGAAATCCTGGGGTGCTCCGAGTAATGCCGAATCATCTGATAAAGAGTACTGGGTTTTTGCCATACAAATCGGCAGCTTATCATATCCCAACTTAACAAGCCTCGTGATTTCACGTTCGGCTTCTGCTGACAGTTCAATCCCAACTCCGCCGTATACTTTTTGCACAAGTTTTTCAATTTTTGTCGTGATCGAGTCTTCCAGACTATACGGATGGCGCAATGTACTCTCTGTTTCACAAAGCTTTACAACTTCACGTGCGAGGTCTTCTGCACCTTTTCCACCCTGTGCCCAGACGTCAGAAAGAACGACTTGCACACCAATCTCTTCACATTTCCGCTTTATAATGTTGAGTTCTTCATCTGTATCTGTCGGAAATTTGTTAATTGCAACGACGGAAGGAATGCCAAATACGTTTTGCATGTTTTCAATATGCTTAAGTAAATTTGGTAAACCTACTTCAACCGCTTGGACATTTTCTTCATTCAGATCGATTGCAGCTATTCCACCATGCAGCTTTAAAGCTCGAACAGTTGCAACAATTACCGCAGCATCTGGTGCGATATTCGCCATCCTGCTTTTAATATCGATGAATTTCTCTGCTCCTAGATCTGCTCCAAACCCAGCCTCTGTTACCGTATAATCCGCATATTTTAAAGCAAGCTTTGTCGCCATGATACTATTACAGCCATGTGCAATATTTGCAAACGGACCACCATGGATGAGTGCTGGTGTTTTCTCCAGTGTTTGTACGAGGTTCGGTTTTAAAGCATCCTTTAATAAGGCCGCCATTGCTCCGTGGGCATGAAGCTCGCCTGCTGTCACAGGCTCATCATCATAAGTGTAGCCAATAATAATATTTCTCAGCTTCTCCTTCAATTCCTTAAGATCATTAGAAAGGCAAAGGATAGCCATAATTTCAGAAGCGACCGTAATATCGAAGCCATCTTCTCGAGGTACACCGTTTTTTTCTCCGTCAAGCCCATTTACGATATGACGGAGCTGCCTGTCATTCATGTCGACAACCCGTTTCCACGTAATTTTTCTTGTATCGATATTTAGTTCATTTCCTTGATGGATGTGGTTATCGATCAAAGCAGCCAGAAGATTGTTAGCGGCTCCGATTGCATGAAAGTCACCAGTGAAATGAAGGTTAATATCTTGCATTGGAACGACTTGAGCGTATCCACCGCCTGCTGCTCCTCCTTTTATGCCGAACACTGGACCAAGCGAAGGCTCACGTAAGGCAATCATCGCTTTTTTCCCGATTCGCTTTAGCCCGTCACCGAGTCCAACTACCGTAGTCGTTTTCCCTTCCCCAGCTGCTGTGGGATTGATTGCAGAAACTAGGATGAGTTTACCATTAGATTCATTGCGCATTTTCTCAAGGGCAGTGAAATTTACTTTCGCTTTGTAATTTCCGTATAGTTCAATGTCACTCGCGTCAATCCCCGCTTGTTCTGCAATCTTTGTTACCGGCTCCATTTCAACAGATTCTGCAATTTCAATATCTGTTTTATAGGTCATTTGCTTCTTCCTCCTTTATAATCATCCTTGCCTAACTAGTTCCATTGCCAGCTCATTGCTTTCATACAGCGTGAGTGTGCCTAACCCTGAAACTTTCTACTGGAGGTCCGCAGTCCAGACACCTCTCGCACCTGCTAAGCGGGCGGCAAGCCTCCTCGCGCTATCGCGCTGCGGGGTCTCGCCAGGCTTACCTCCGAACAGGAAGTTCTAATGCCGGCATTGGTCACAGGACGTGACCGTTCTTAGCCGGCCTTCCGCAGGAGTCTCGAGGTGTCTGGACTGCTACCAGGAAAGGCCGAATTTGAATCACTGTTTAATATTCTGGAAAAGTATACTCCTTATCGTGGTCGAATAATTTCTATTTAAAATAACCATCTTACCAGTTCAGTTGCCCGGTGGACGGTGACTCCTGCGGGAACAGCACAAGCCTGGAGACCCCGCAGGGCGGTAGCCCGAGGAGCTCTAGCAGTGCCTAAGGATGCGCATCCGTCTACGGGACAACTGAACGGCGATTAGAAACTCCAGTCTAGAGAATGCGCAAAACACTTACGCTGTATGAAAGCAATGGGCGGTGCTTTTAATTTTGGATATTTAAAATCATTCGGATGGTATGTATTGTGTGTCCTTCGAGTTCGTCGTCGAATTCGGAAATTTTATGGAAACCTTTTTGCTTATAGAATTGGATTGCTCTGTTGTTCTGGCGTTCCACATGAAGGGAAATCTTCGTTGCGGATAAATGGTTCATTCCGATTTGCAAAAGGGCGCTTCCGATTCCTCTTCCTTGATATTCTGGATGGAGATAGATCGCATGCAAGTGGATACTATTGTCGGAATACACTTGTGAATAATTAGCAAAGCCAATGAGTTCTTGATTGCTTAACGCAACATAAAAGTTCGAACTGCGGCGCTGTTTTTTTAATGTTTTTATACTGTAAGCTTGACTCAGGAAACTATCCTGAACCCCTGATGGAATGATTCCTGCATAAGTTGAATTCCAGCTCCTTTTCGCAACTTCTTGGATCGCTGGAATATCTTTTCTTTTCATTTTACGGATGGTTAGGTACATATTTTTCACCTTATCATTTATTTCATGTTTCATGTTCATTTCCGTTTCGCTTTCCGTTCCTGCTGTTCTTCAAGGATCGCTTGTCCAACAGATGAAGCCTCGATTCCTTTTTTTACTGCCGCAGCAATAACGAAGTATAAAATAAGGAAAGGTACAATGAATAAAAATAAATTTATTAATGATGCAACAATTTCCACAACCTTACCCCCTCAATCTTTATTATACTTATTTATCTAGCTCGGTTCCATCTATTTTTATTCTTGATTCTTTTGTAATTTGACCCATAATTCCGGGTCAGTCATTTGAATTTCTTCCACAATCTCATCAAGATCCATCGGAGTGATGAAATAGATTGGATAATCCTCACTCATTTTCTTTGCAGCATCAAAAAAATAGCGGACGCTTCCCGGAAATTCTTCATCCATCAGCAAGAGACTAACATCACTTTTCTCCGCAAACCATTGGTTTCGCGCCTGAAATTGATAAGGACCTTTATAGTCACCGACATATAACGGCTTGTAAAAGTCTGCCGTCATAATGATTTCCTGATATTTCTCCTGAAGCATCTCGGGCCAACGCTTGTCCTGATTTTCAAATGCAGGGAAAACCGCCAGATTAACATCATACTCCTCTTCTTTTAAATCAAGTACGACTTCAGCTGTCCAGAGTTCCACTCCCATCTGTCCAGAGACAATCACCCATTCCACTCCTTCTTCCATAAATCCGATAACCCTTTTCTTTATCGCTTCTTTAATAATATGAACTTTCGGATCGTTTTCTTTAAAAATTCCCATTTCAAGGGATTTATAGCCACTTACATGTAATACTTTCATTTTTTCACCTCTTATGGTGCATTGATTAAAAATAGGCTGGAACCATTACGTTCCAGCCTAACCTCTTTACTATCTTAACACCATTTACCTGGCTTTTTCCAATGATTCCCGTGATGCATACCGCAGCCCGGTTGAGTTGCGCCCATTACTTGGCCTGGTCCGGCTCCAGGGCCCATACCCATTCCACCTGGCCCCATACCGCCCGGACCACCTGGCGGGCTATATGCGCCGGCTACTTGCCCTCCTGGTCCTGATGGTGTTTCAAAGGCTCCCCCGAATTCATTCACACTGTTCCAAGTGTTTTGTACGGAAGTAGAATGTGGATAAAAATGTTTATTTTTCTGTAAATGATGATTCATAACTGTCGTATGAGATGGGTGCACATGATTTACCGTACTTTCAGAGAATTGGTTAACACAGTTATGCTTAGTCGGATAGATAATTGTTTTACATGCCTGACAACCACAATGGCGTCCATGTTGATGCCGCATAAAATAATCCCCTTTCTGTTATAGATTCACTACTAACCTATGTCAACACCTAAGGGGATGTATAAGCAAGTACCCAGTAAAGGAAAAATATATGGGATTTACGCTTGGTACCCGCTTTAGTCAAACGCTAATAATTCATTATTTATCTCTTCACCTTCACAATACCGCTCTCAAGCTCAAGGATAGGATCTGTCCCCTCGAAATAGCGGACCATCATATACATAGGTATGATATTCACCTGATTCACCGAGTGGACAGACATCAAATGTTACAATGTCTTCGATGAAATGTTTATCTATTTCTCTTCCAAGCCAAACGCTTGGGAGCTTGTTCTCATCCAGTTTTACAATTTTACTTTTATACCCAGCGTCGACAAAATCAATGAGCAACTTAAGCGCTTCTTCCTGCTCGGTCCAGAGCGGATAATAAGCTTTTAAGTCAACCGATTCAGCAAGCTTTTCTCCCCATTCCCGGTGTCCTTCCAAATAAATATCCCCATATCCTATTCCTTCAATTTGATAATCTTTTTTTATTTCTTCCAGTTTACGTTTGTAATCCGCTGTGTAATTTTCGAAATCGGTAACGACCCATTCAATCGGTATGTTTAAGCGCACTGCTTGATCTTCCAGCCGGTCTAGCTTTTCTCCGTGGGCAACTGTTTCCCCGCTTTTGCTCCAAACAGTCGTAATAAGGCAAACGACCGTGTTCCCTTGTTCTAGCAAACGGTGTAGCGCAAACATTGAATCTTTCCCGCCACTAAACGATAATGCTATATTTGTCATCAGCTCTTTCTCCTTCCATTATATTACCTTGTATAAAAGCCAGGCATTCCGGCATCACCTGGCTTTTTGTTAATTTTGTCCATTTTTTTCTTTTAATAAATCGCGGATTTCGGTAAGTAGTTGTTCCTGTCGATCAACTTCTTCTTCCTCTTTTTCTGCTTCCTCTCTCCGTTTAAATTTATTCAATACACGGATAGCCATGAAAATTGAAAATGCAATAATCAAGAAGTCAACAAATGATTGAATAAAACTTCCATACATAATTTCTGCATCCCCAAGCGTTATTTTCAAGCCGGTGAAATCAATGCCACCTGCTAACATACCAATAATTGGTGTAATAATATGATCAACAAAAGAAGTGACGATGGCGTTGAACGCTGCTCCAATCACAACTGCTACTGCCAGATCAATGACATTCCCCTGAAAAGCAAATTCTTTAAACTCTTTCCACACGCAAATCCTCTCCATTCCTTTTGAGCTATTTTTTATTTTTTCAACATAAATGATTGAGAAATGCACTTATTTCAGTACTTTTATGATTATATGATATTATAGATGGTAGAATCAAATAGGAGCTGAAGTGAAATTGTGGAAAGACAATCGATTCAAGGGTTTAACTGCCAATGATGTTAAGCAGGATGTGGTTGCTGGTATTACAGTTGGTATCGTTGCAATCCCCCTTGGTATGGCATTTGCAATTGCGTCAGGAGTGAAACCGGAATATGGCCTATATACGACAGTCATTGCGGGAATTCTTGTAGCATTGTTCGGGGGTTCGAGATACCAGATTGCCGGTCCAACAGGAGCCTTCATCCCTATCCTGCTTGCGATTGTTTTAGAATTCGGTTATGAGGATCTGTTGATTGCAGGATTTATGGCAGGAATCATCCTCATGGTCATGGGGTTTTTTAAGTTAGGGAATCTGATAAAATTCATTCCCCGCTCGGTCACAATCGGGTTTACAGCTGGTATTGCCGTCATCATCTTTTCAGGACAAATTGAAAACTTCCTCGGTCTAGAGGGCATGGAAAAGAAGGAATATTTCCATGAAACGATGCTGCAGATTTTTGAAAAACTGCCGACAATAAATTGGTACAGTATTTTAATTGCAGTTCTAGGAGTTCTCATTCTTGTATTTATACCACGATTTTTCCCGCGCGTCCCCGTACTATTAGTAGCACTGATTATTCCCGCACTACTTGCTTATGTATTTTTTCCAGGTAAAGTGGCAACGATTGGCACAGCCTTTGGAGGCATTTCGCAAAGTTTGCCCAGCCTGCAAATCCCGGAAATTACATGGAATAAGATTATCACTTTGCTGCAACCAGCATTTGTCATCGCAATGCTTGGCGGGATTGAATCCTTACTGTCTGCTGTTGTTGCTGATGGAATGACAGGGAAACGGCATAATTCCAACCGTGAGCTGGTTGGGCAAGGGCTTGCCAACGTCGTAACACCGCTTTTTGGAGGTATACCGGCAACCGGTGCGATAGCCCGTACGGCTACGAATATTAATAGTGGAGCCATCAGTCCATTATCTGGCGTATTCCAAGGTGTATTTGTATTAGTTACGATTCTTGTTTTTGCACCATTTGCTTCACATATTCCGCTTGCAAGTATGGCACCGATTCTGATGCGAGTGGCACTTAACATGAGTGAATATAAATCATTTTCCCATATTATACGCTTGAAATCGAGCGACTCTTTAGTCTTAGTCGTTACGTTCCTGCTGACGGTATTCGTTAATTTGACTGTTGCAGTACAATTCGGATTACTGCTCGCTATGGTTTCATTTGTGAAACGAATGAGTGAAGTACTTGGTGTCGAAAAAGTTATTCCAAGCCATTTAAAAGACGAGCAAGTTTTAGAAAATGAGAAATTGGCAGCAAAATGTCCGCAGCTTGCCTTTTTCACGATTGAAGGGCCATTATTCTTTGGTGCAGCTGATAAATTTGAATCCATGATTACCCGTTCGATTAACCAAAAGCCAGAAGTACTCATTTTGAAAATGAAGCATGTTTCTTATATGGATGCAACCGGCGGAAATAACTTAACCTCCCTTATCCGCGACTTCAAGAAAACTGGCGGAACTACTCTGTTTGCAGAGGTGAACCCAGATGTGCTTGAAGCTATAAAGATAAGTGGATTATATGAAGAAATTGGTCGAGAGCATATCTTTAATGACGCGAGCAAGGCGGTCGACTACGCATTAGAAATCATCAGCGTCCCAAATTGCTCACGCTGCGGCAAAAAAGCAGCAAACGCCTGCCAAGTCTTCCAAGAAAGTAAAAAACTCCAATCTTCCTGAGCGGGACACTGGGGTCAGAGCTTTTGTCCCACTTCCCCGTCTTAAATATTTTTTAAAAAAGTTTGCAATCAGCAAACGATGATGCTATACTTGAAGTAATTATTTGCGTTCGGTGATAATAAGGATAGAAATAACACTGGTTGTTATCGTCTTGAATTGGCAACTTGAACAAAAATAGTAATAAACGTGCAACACGCACATGGAGGTATTTTAATGAACACAGGTTCAGTAAAATGGTTTAACGCAGACAAAGGTTTCGGTTTCATTGAAGTTGAAGGTGGAGACGATGTATTCGTACATTTCTCAGCTATTCAAGGCGAAGGTTTCAAAACTTTAGAAGAAGGTCAATCTGTTTCTTTCGATATTGAAGAAGGAAACCGCGGACCACAAGCAGCAAACGTTGTTAAATTATAAGACGTATTAAAAAAAGCCTCTCCCGAATTTCGGGGAAGGCTTTTTTTATTGTTTTAAACTGGGACAAGATCTCTGACCCCACTGTCCCATTACTTCGTGTATTCGTCAGTTAGTGTAGTGACGATTTGCTTTTTACGAGATACGACACCTTTTAATAAGGCACGGTTATTTTCAAGTTCAACATTGAAGCCAGTTGCAACATTCGCCTGTCCGCTTCCAAGTGCGAGAACCTCTGAATCATTATTTAAAATATCCGTGACAACGAATAGGAATAAATCGAGATCTTTTTTCTCGATAATGTTTTGAATTTCTGTTTCAATTTCCTCTTGCTGTTCATAAATTGCATTTAAATCAACTGTGTTAATCTGAGCGATTTCAACCTTCTCATCCCCCATTGTGAACTCTTTCGCATCCATTGTTAGTAAATCAACAATCGACTTATCACTTAAGTCTGCCCCAGCTTTCAGCATGTTCAGACCGTAAGTTTCCAAGTTCACTCCTGCAATTTCAGCTAACACTCTTGCAGCAGATACATCTTCATCCGTACATGTCGGGGACTTCAACAATAACGAGTCGGAAATAATTGCCGACAGCAGCAAGCCTGCCATTTCTTTAGAAAGTTCCACATTGTTTTCATTGTACATTTTATGAAGTATTGTTGCTGTACACCCTACAGGTTCAGCCCGAAAATAAAGCGGTTCTTTCGTTTCAAAATTAGCAATGCGGTGGTGATCAACTACTTCCACAACCTTTGCATTTTCTATATTATCCGCACTTTGCTGGAATTCGTTATGGTCGACTAATACGACTTCTGTTCCATCCTCAAGCTTTTCAAGTAATGCTGGTGCATCCACTTTAAAATAATCAAGTGCATATTGTGTTTCTTTACTTACTTCCCCTAATCTGCGTGCTTCCACAGTTTCACCAAGTTTGCCTTTTAAATCTGCATATACCAATGCCGAACAAATTGTATCGGTATCTGGATTCTTATGTCCAAAAACTAATTTTACCATAATGCCTTCTCCTTTATTAACATATTCATTATGTAATTTCGATTGCTAAATCTATTCAAATTCTATCATACCAATCAACCTCTTTCAATTACAGGCAAACGAAAGCTTATCCAATTTCCCCCACTCCCAGCACAATGTTTTACATTTTATTTGTGAAAGGCTAAACTAATAAAGAATACGTATAACGTGAAGAACATATTTTACGAGGAGGATGTAAGATGTCAAGAAAACAATTCAACTTAGCAAGAACTGCTTTAATTAACTTTATCGATGATCATATAAATGAGGAAACGGCGGACGTTCAGGCTAAACCGTTCAATAACACATTGCGCTGGCATATTGGCCATGTTCTCGTCGTCGATGAAAAAATGTTATTCCGCTTCCCGAAAAAATCCGATCATATCCCGGAAAACTATGCCGATTTATTTGGACCTGGTACAAAACCGAGTGACTGGACAGAAGAAGCCCCATCTTTAGACGAATTGAAGAAATTTTTACTTGACCAGCAAGAACGATTAAATAATTTCGATGATCTGTTCTGGAAAACAAATGTCACATTTAAAGTTCCGTTCGGCAGTGTTGAAACATTCGGCGATTTACTTATCATGCTTGGTCATCATGAAACCGAGCATCTTGGTAAAATGAAAGCTATGCTTCAAGTTGTGAATGCGGAAGTATGAGTGAGAATATAATTATAATCGGTGGCGGAATTGCCGGAGCAAGTGCCGCCTATCACCTTTCCAAAAAAGGCGTAGACGTTACACTGATTGACCGGCACGATACCGGTCAAGCAACCGATGCTGCTGCAGGTATCATTTGCCCTTGGCTCGCTCAGCGCAGAAACAAAGCCTGGTACCGGCTCGTCAAGATGGCTGCAAAAATGTATCCAGATTTAATTAAAGAGTTAGAAACAGCTGGCGAAACGGATACTGGTTATAAGCAAGTCGGCGCGCTAAACCTTCATAACGACGAAAAGAAGCTGCACGCTACACTTGAACGCGTATTAAAACGCCGGGAAGACGCTCCTGAAATTGGAGAAATCGAATTACTCGATGAAACTACTGCACAGGCGAAATTCCCGCTTCTAAATGAGGGCTATCAGGCAGTTTTTGTCGGTGGAGCTGCCCGGGTCGATGGGCGTAAATTAAGAGATGCATTAATTCGCAGTGCGAAGAAAAACGGGGCGAAAATTATTGAGGGAAGCGCAGAACTTCTAGTAGAAGGAACCCAAGTACGCGGGGTTCAGATAGATGGTGAGAAATACGCTTCCAACCAAGTAATTGCCACGACAGGTGCCTGGATGAATGAACTGCTCGAACCGTTTGATATTACAGGACTTAATGTCCGTCCGCAAAAAGCGCAGATTCTTCATCTGCGGTATGATAAGTTAGATACTGAAAATCTTCCAGTCATTAAGCCACCGGGCAATCAATACATGCTTAGCTTTGAGGACCACCGGTTTGTTGTTGGAGCTACGATTGAAAGTAAAGCAGGCTATGATACAAACGTAACAGCAGCTGGAATGCATGAGGTCCTATCTAAAGCGCTCGAAGTTGCACCAGATTTAAAGGATAGTGCAATTATTGAAGCACGGGTCGGTTTTAGACCAATGACAAACGGATCACTTCCAGTAATTGGTTCATTAGATGGGCTGGATGGTCTTGTTTATGCAAATGGCCTCGGAGCATCCGGACTTACTGCCGGTCCTTTAATGGGACAGCAACTTGCAAAACTTGCCGTGAGAGAAGAAACGGATCTAAACTTGGAAGATTATCATTTATAGAAAAATGTGGGTCCTTAAAGATTGACCCACATTTTTTTATTTAACAATGAGCACGGGACAATTTGCCCGTTTTACAACTTTATGACTAACACTTCCGAGGAATAAGGTTTGCAGTTCATTTAATCCCCTGCTCCCGATGACGACACAATCAAATTCCCGGTCATTGGCAAAATTTACAATCGTCTGACCCGGCTCACCTTGGAGAAAATGGGTGCCAAATATGACGTTGGATTCATTTAACCTGGAACGGATCGGTTTAACTTTTTCCTTACGATACTTTTCCATTTCAAATGGAGTCGATGTTTGAAGCACATCTTTCTTTACCGTATCCCCGTCTACCACATAAACGACATCCACTGTACCGTCGAATTTATTCGCCAACTCAATTGAATATTCCGTCGCACGAATCGAATGCTCAGATCCATCTACTGCGAGTAAAATTCGCTTAAACATTCTTCCACCTCCAAGTTAGTGTTACCTTTATCATACCATGAAACTAACTTAATTCTTTTTTTACCGCTACTTGATTTCTTCCATCTAGTTTTCCTTCGATTTTTTTTATCCATTTTTTAAAGAAAAGATAAGACCGCTGAAATATCGGACTTTGGATAAAGGTGAATAGGAAAGTAAAGACGAATACCGGGCCGCCGACAAGCAGACCAAGTACAAGCACGAGCGTCTCTACGATAATTCGCACTCGGCTAATCGACATTCCAGTTTTATCCGAAATCGAAAGCATAAATCCGTCCCTCGGACCAGCACCGACCCCGCCAGCATTATACATCCCGCCGCCAAAACCCATCACTGCAATTCCAGCTAAAATAACCAATATGTCTATCCAACTATTTGTAGCTGTCGGCAGAAAGTCAAGCCACATATAAAAGTCTACAAATAATCCAACGAGAAAAGCATTGAAAAATGTCCCTAACCGAATATAACGGCGATCCATTATAAGTGTAATCAGAATCAGCAATCCGGAAATAATGATGGCCCATGAACCAATTGATAAACCAATATGATTGAAAAAGGCAACGTTTAAAACATCCCACGGGTGAATCCCCAAGTGTTGTACATTAATTGCTAACGTAATTCCCATACTGAATATCATAATACCAAGGAAGAAAAATCCCCATCGAATCATCTGCTTCAAGACCCATTCCCCTTTTATTAAACTTTTACAAATACTATACCATATTCTGACTATTTTCTGTTTATTTTTTTAATTAGAGAGTTTAATGAATTTCATAATACGTATTTAATGCTTCACCATCACCATATGTAGTTGAGTTGGTTCGTTCCCAACTACATACGGTGATGGGAAAGCCGACTTTGGTAATGATGAAATTCATTCAGTTCTTTTCAATAATGTTTTTGAGAAAAACAAATTAGGCGTTCGTTGCATAGGATAACTGGAAAAGTAAAATGGAAAGGAAATGATAGAAAATGTACTATGGTCACTATCCGTACCCCTACTACCCTCAAGGCTACTATCCGTATCCTTACTCTTATGAACAGCCAGTTTATCCTGGATTAGATGAGGACAGATATGAGTATCCGCTTCCTTCAGAAGATATGGAAAGACAGGGTGATCGGGGAGGTCAGCCGTATGTATTCAATATTGAACATGCAACTGAGCGGAACCGGGCTTTCCGGCGGGCAATTTGGACTGGTCATCATCTCCAGCTTACACTGATGCGAATTATGCCTAGTGAAGATATTGGACTTGAAATCCATCCGCACACGGATCAGTTTTTAAGAATAGAAGATGGACGCGGGGTTGTACAAATGGGACCACGACGCAATCAGCTAACTTTTGAACGGCGGATTCGGGAGGATGATGCCATTCTAATCCCAGCTGGCACATGGCATAACGTGATCAATACGGGGAGAAGTCCTCTGCTCCTTTACTCTATCTATGCCCCGCCAGAGCATCCAAAAGGTACAGTGCACCAAACAAAGCAAGCAGCAATGCAGCAACATCGGGATGAGGAATAATTAATATACACGTAAAAGCCGTATGCATTCGCTGCTGCATACGGCTTTTATCGTTAACGATTGGCAAAAAACTCTTCTGCACGCTGGAGGAAAACTTCCTGATCTGGAGATAAATCGTATTCTTCCTCAATCGCATCAACTGGGCATACTGCCTTACAAGCTGCACAATCAATGCAGACGTCAGGATCTATATAAAATTGATCGGGACCTTCTTCAATACAGTCAACCGGGCATACGCTTACACACTCCGCAGCCTTCTCCGTCTGACATGCTTCCAAAATAACAAAAGCCATTTATTTTCTACCTCCCTAATAGCTATAGTCTTTCTTCTATTTATGATAGAACTTTCTTCGATGAATGTAAATGAAATCGATTGAACTCAGCCTCACTATTCATTTCATCATTTCCATATACCATTCTATAATATAATCACTTGGTTTTGCATCATAATAGTTGCGCCATACTTTATGTAAAGCAGTGTACTGTTGCATCATCGCCGCAAAATTGCCGTTCTCCCCGTGCAATTTCATTAATTCAAAATGCGCATCTTCAATAGTTGGGTTATGGTCAATCATATAGTTATACCAGCGGATGGCGTCATTGACTTTTCCATTATGATAATAAAACGTTGCTATTTGGTTTGACGCCTGTAACCAGATTCGTTCATACCGTTGGCGTTCTGCTTCGAGCCATGTATAGTCATAATTTGCGAGATATGTGCCGGCATACATTTCCATTGCTCGTTCATAATCCCCTACCGTGTCAGCCGTTAAATCGGGTAATGCTCCGATTGCTTTAGACCATTCCACATAATCTATTTCTACCTGGGTCAATTCCAGCAAATAACCATACGAATGATTATGCAGCATAATATGCTTTTGGTAAGGCTTAATCTGTTTACGAATATTATAGATTGTCGTATAGAGCAAAGAATAAGCTTTCTCTAAATCGTAGTCATCCCAAAGTAACTCAATAATTGCTGACTTTTCGATAACTACATCATGATTTTGTAATAAAAAAATAAATAATTCCTGGGTTTTAGCTGTACGCCACGGAAGAGGCTCAAATACATCGGGTTCCGTTTCAAATGCAAGAGATGGAGTCATTTTGATTCGTAAACTTTGTGGGTATGTTATAATCCTTTTGTGCTGATTCTGCAATTGATTTTTAATTCGATTGACAGTGAGCTCTAACCGTTCAAATTTTAGTGGTTTTACAATATAATCGGTTGCATTTAATTCAAAAGCGTTCACAGCGTAGGCCTCATAAGCTGTAACAAACACAAGAATAACATCTGGAAGTTTTTCCAGGATTTTTTCAGCTATTTCCATTCCATTGACTGGTGTCATATCAATATCAAGAAAAACAACATCTGGTTTTTCCCGTAAAATAAATTCCTTCCCTTCCAACGGATTAACGAATGAACCAATCACTTCAACTTCTGCTATTTTTGCTAGTTGGCGCTCGATGTAACGTAAAGCTAGCTGTTCATCATCAATACAAACAACGCGCATATCGATTCCCCCTATTTAACTAGTTATATTTTACCACAATTATAAGTGAAAACAAGACAACGGTTTGTCAATTATTAGAATTCTGTCATCACCCCCTATCCGCACATCCCCTCCCCTTTTTCATACAATACTTTAGATATGAAAAAGGAATGGATGCGATGCTTTATTATACTGGTTTATTTTTATTAATTATTGCAGTAAGTCTGGATGGACTTGGGGTTGGCATTAGTTATGGCATTCAGAAAACCCGCGTCCCGATTCTTGCTATATCGATTATTATGCTGTGTTCAGGGGTTACCGTTTTTGCCGCGATGTCAATTGGTGAGGGATTAAAATTTATCATTCCGTCAACCATTTCAGAAAATGCTGGAGCGATGATTCTGATCTCCTTAGGTATATTTACCTTATACAATATAATCCGGAAGAATAAAGTAAAACAAGATGAAATTCAAAATAATTCAATGCTTACAAATGTAAAAAAAGTGTTCCGTTCACCGAAGCACGCAGACTTGGACCGATCCGGCACAATTTCGAAACCGGAAGCAATCCTTCTCGGCATGGCTCTTTCACTCGATGCTTTCGGAGCAGGATTTGCCGCAAGTCTAATGCACTATTCTGCATTTCTTACCGCTGGACTCATCGCAGTGATGAGCGGAATCTTTCTCATTGTCGGATTAAAGATCGGAATGCTTCTATCAAAATACGAAGACATCCAATTCTTCACCCTGCTCCCCTCTCTTCTTTTAATTGGCATCGGGTTATTCAATCTACTAACATGAAGTCAAAAAAGCTAGGATTCTTCAATTTAAACGAATCCTAGCTTTTCATATTCCACGATTGAATTAAATTATAATACGCTAGATAACTGGAATTGGCAGCAGATGCCACGTCCAGCTACCGCGCTTTTATTTTTACAATTGCAATAGATTCAATACGACAGAAACAGAGATGATACTGACAATCGTAGCAATAAAGGTCATGCTTGAGACGAGTTCCGGCTCACTATCGAACTCAATTGCATACATTGTCGTCGTTGCCGCTGTTGGCATCGCGGAGATAATAATAAGAACAACTCCAACAAGCGGATCGATGTTAAAGAGCACGACGAACAGATAAGCAATGATTGGTGCGCCGACCATTTTTAAGGTTACACTCGAAATGATCACTTGCCAGTTCAAGCGTAGAGAGGTCAAGGAACCAAGCTGCATACCAAGAACAATCATCATCACTGGTATCGATGCTTCTCCTACCATTGAGAGCATCGAGTGGATCGATTCCGAAACCGGTACATCCAAATATTGAAAAGCAACACCAAGTATCGCTGCATATGTAGTCGGCATTTTCATTACATTAAGAAAAGCCGTTTTCATCCCATCTCTGCCACGGGAAGCATAATAGATCCCGAAGAAATTATTCATCAATCCTTGGATCACCATAATGAATACAGCATATGGAAGTGCAACTGTTCCAACACTAAACAGAACGACCGGTAAACCATAATTCCCCGAATTCATAAATCCTGTTGCAAGAATAGCAGCACTTTCTGTCTTATCCGGCCACTTGAATATCTTACCTAGAATCTTATTTAAAATAACCATGATCGCAAATAAGACAAGCATATAAATAATGATTACCAAATAGCCGCTGTCAAAATCGGTATCATACAAAGTTATAAAAACAAGTGCCGGGGATAAAATATAAATTGTTACTGCTGATACGGACCTCACACTCATCGGACGTAACCGCTGCAGGATAAATCCCGCTAAAAAGACGAGCATAATCGGGATAATAACTTGAATAAATAAAGCCAAGATTCATCGCTCCAGTAATTTTTTTAGTCACTTTTTTCCATTTTACCACAATATAAGTAAGGATGAATCCCTTCTGCTTTTTTCTCTACTATGGTACGATGGGAACAACAGTTTAAAGAAAGAAGTGTGACAGATGCATCTACCATTAGGTAATCATATAACAATGACCGTCTTAAGAAAAATTGAAACTGGCTATGTCCTTGATAAGGATGAACAGGAGGCATTACTCCATCATAATGAAACAGATAGGGAGTTGAAGGAAGGTGAAGAAGTCGAGGTATTTCTTTACAGTGATAAAAAAGGAAACATCGCAGCAACAACGACACTGCCAACTGTCACGACGATCAACTATGATTGGGCAGAAGTTGTCGAAGTCCTGCCAAAGCTTGGTGCTTTCGTCCATATCGGTATCGCGAAAGAAATTCTCGTATCTAATGACGATCTTCCTAAATTTCGTTCCATTTGGCCGAAAATTGGTGACAAGCTTTTCGTCCGACTCGACTTAGATTATAAAAATCGCCTGATCGCTCTTCCTGCAACCGGAGGCGTCATCGCTGAATATTATGAAGTGGCACCGGAGCATTTATTAAATAAAAAGCTATCTGGAAGAGTGTATTATTCAAGCAGAGAAGGATCCGAAGTCTTCACAGAAGATAATTATCGTGGCTTTATCCATCATACCGAACGGAAAACGGAACCACGGTTAGGAGAACTCATAACAGGACGGGTTATTGATGTAAAAGAAGATGGGACAATAAACATTTCACTTCGTCCAGTGAAAAAGGAAAGCATCCCACTTGATGCAGAAGATATCTTACAGCATCTCGAAGCTAGTGGTGGTGTTATTCCTTTCAGTGATAAAAGCGACCCCGAAGCAATCCGGTCAACGTTCAAGATGAGCAAGGCGGCTTTCAAACGGGCGCTAGGCAAGCTAATGAAAGAGGGCAAAGTTGAACAGCGGGACGGGAAGACTTTTCTTTTATAGAAAACTCAACCTTTCCCCCCTTAAATCAACTAAATGTTCCTTTATCAAGCCACTGATTACTTTCATACAGCGTAAGTATCCGAAACTCGCTTCTGGAGGTCCGCAGTCCAGACACTTCTCGCACCTGCTGAGCGGCCGGCAAGCCTCCTCGCGCTGAGCACTAAGGGGGCTTTGAATTTACAGATACGAAAATTGAACAAAAAGAAAAAACATAAAACATTTCTGAGAGAGAAATGTTTTATGTTTTTCGTTTTTACAAGTTAAAATTACGCTTCCACATTTTGATAAGCATCCAAGATAGATGTAATCATGAATGAAATTGCTGCTGCAAATAGGGATGCGATTCCCCATCCACCAAATCCTGCACCAAGCAGGTCAGCTTTCGGAAGTACGGAAGCGACTGCTAATAATAGCAAACCTACAATAATAAAGAAGAAACTTAAATAATAGCAGGCCTGTGAATTTTTATTCGCCCGCAGTATTACAGCGTTAACGACAAGGTTCAATACTGTAAGAATAAGTCCTGCTATAATAACTGTTTGTACCATGCTTTCACCCCATATATTGATATAGTTCTTATTATAGCCTATATCCAAAGAAATTTAAAGTCTATTCATTAGCATGGTGGAATTTCCATATTAAATATTACGTTTTGGTAAAGATGCATGGAAGTATAATGAAATATGGTACAATAAGATAGGATAATGAGTTGACTAAAGGAGAATAACATGAGATATAAAGCAGTATTTCTAGATATTGACGGCACCATATTAATGCCGGACCACACTTACTCTTCTTCTACTGTAGAAGCAATCAAACAATTACAAGCAAAAAATATCCACACTTTCATTGCAACTGGACGCCCGCTGCACGAAATTAAGGGACTGACAAAAGCGCTTAATATTACGAATCTAATCGGCTATAACGGAGCTTATGGAATCGTTCAAGGTGAAAAAATTGTAAACGAACCATTCGCTGCAGAAACTGTAGAACGTTTTAGAAAAACAGCCGAGGAGAAAAAGAATGAAATGGTCCTCTATTCAAATGGCGAGAACTATTTCACAGCCATCGATGACCCTTTTACACAAGGATTTATTAAAACGTTTGAAATGGAAATAAATGTAGAACTGGTCGGCCCTAAATATGACAATATCTTAGGAATGACGTTAATGAAGCTGGAAGAATCAGAAGTCGAAGCATATCAATCAGATAACAATATTCACCTCTCCCAAGTGAATGTTCCTGGTATGCAGCATGCCTATGACGTCATCCGCTCCAATGTTAATAAAGGCAAAGCAATTCAGCAGGTTCTCGCTTATTTAGGAATTGATAAGGAAGAAACGATTGCTTTTGGAGACGGGATGAATGACAAAGAAATGTTTTCAACCGTTGGTGCAAGCTTTGCAATGGGTAATGCCGATCCGGATCTCTTCCAATACGCAACACACCGGACGACTACGGTGGACGATTCTGGAATATTTAATGGCTTAAAACAACTCGGTCTTGTCGAATAATCATTAAAAAATGGTTCCGAGCATCATCCTTGCTCGGAACCAATTTTATTGTTACTGATAACCTCTCACCTGTTATTACGGTAAGATTGGTTCTTCTTGTGTTACAGCAATTTCATACCTAGACCAAACTTTTAAATGTGGTTCAATCTTATAATTAAGTACACGGTTGTTAACCGGAACTAATTCCGCACGGTAAACTGTCGGGAATACTGGAATCTCTTCTACCATCAGCTCTTGCCATTCACTGTAAACATCATAACGATAATCGTCATCAAGCGCTTCAGCAGAAACTCCTTCTTCCAATAGGCGCGTGTTTTCATCACTTTCATAACGCGAGAAATTAAATAATTCTTCTGGACCGTATAGACCTCTTGGATCGACATCATGCCCTACTCCCCAAGCACCTTGATAGATATCAATCTCAGGATCATCTTCACCGTTTTGTCCAACTCGGTCATAGAACGCGTTGAACTCTTGCAGACGGCCATCAAGTAATTCTACTTTAATTCCTACCGCTTCCCAAGCCTGCATGTAATAATTTGCAATTGGCTCAGCAACGTCGCCACCTTCCATAGAAGCAAAGTTAAGCACTAACTCTTCCCCATCTGGTGTCTCACGTAAACCATCACCATCTACATCTTCGTAGCCAGCTTCATCTAGAATACGATTCGCTTCATCTGGATCATAAGTTGGCGATTCGATGGATGGATCATGGAATAGTGGATGGGACGGTGGAATAAGTGTTGTTGCATTCCAACGTAGTCCGTTGTAGAAACGATCACCAACTGCTTCATTATCTACGGCATACCACATTGCGCGACGCAACTCTTCGTCTGCCACTTTCGAATCTGGATCCATTTGGACACGCTTATTCTCCGCATCCCATGAACCTAATTTAAAGCCGATATACGTGTAAGATAGATCGATTTGCCCTAAGAATTCCACGTTCGTTAACTGCTCATGTACGTCAACGTATTGATCGGCTGGGAAGGCATCGACAGCATCGATTTGCCCCGTTTCAAGTGCTTCTGCAACCGCTTGTGTACTGACAACCTGTAAGGTTACACCATCAAGATTCGGCGTACCTTGCCAGTAGTCCTCATTAGCTGTATACGTTACAGACTCTCCTGGGACAACAGTCTCAACTTTAAATGGCCCGATTCCGATTGGATTCACACGAACGGCATCCGATTCAGACATCTCCGCTACTGGAATCTCTTCAAAAATATGCTTCGGTAAAGCATAGGTCCAAATACCACTAGACAGTAAAGATGGTGTTGCGTGAGTAAATGTAATTTCTAATGTTTTGTCATCGATAATATTTAGACCTTCGATTGTACCGGCCTCAGCTGCATATGTTGTTTCCGCTTCTGCTTCTGCATCGCGATATTCTCTGGCGCCGACCACGCTCGCAATCTCACCGAAACGAACTCCATCATAGTCTGGGTGACCAATTACTTCAAAGGCATACGCCCAATCTTCAGCAGTTAAAGGCTCCCCGTCATGCCAGTAAACATCATCACGAATCGTGAAGGTAAATACATCACCAGCTTCGTTTGTTTCAAACGTCGCAGCACCATCGTTTGTATAGTAGAAATTCTCATCGACTGTGAGTAACGGCTCATCAAACCACTCAATAACTTCAGCATCAGGAGCGCCTGAATAGAAGTTAAAGTTAAGCGTTCCCTCAAATACAGTGTCTGATACTAAACCGAAGTTCAATGTACCGCCGCCTTCGATTGCTTCCCCTTCATTCGTTTTCTCTTTAACAAAATCATCGATGGAGAAGACGTCATCTTTGCCTTCAGCAGCATCGTCACCTTCATCTTCTGTTCCTTCTTCATCCTCTGTTTCTTCTTCGGTAGTATCTGTTTCAGAATCAGTATCTGTATCACCTGATCCCTCATCAGAGTCTCCGCTACAAGCTGCCAGTACTAAGAGTAAAAGTAACATCATAGCTACTAGCCATTTGCTAATGCTTGCTTTCCTCATCCTTTTTAACCTCCCCTTTAATTCCTTTTATTTTTTACTGTCCATCCCATTGGCGCGGACAGTTTATACTAAACATCAATACAAGGATTAATATTGATGTCAGTAATCAAATGAGTATAGATCATTTTAAAAACCTAGCCTCTTCTCTGTCTTGCATCGGCTGCACGCCTTAATGCTTCCCCGACGTTTCTTACCGCAAGCATGAGCAGTAGAATCAATACAGCAGCGGGTACCCAAACCCACCATCTCGATTCAAGCGTTTGCGGGTTTGTTGCATAACTTAGTAATGTACCTAAGCTCGGAGTACTTTCAGGAAAACCAAATCCTAAGAAGGATAAACCAGATTCAATTCCAATATTGGCAGCTAAATTAAGTGTCATCGTTACGACAATGAGTGAAGTAATGTTCGGCATCACTTCTTTAAATATGATCTTAAAATGAGATGAGCCTAGCGTCCTTGATGCTTGTACATAATCAAGTTCTTTTTCCTGTAACGCTTTTGACCTGATCAACCTAGCGATTCCCATCCATAAAAATACCGTCATAATCAGCGAGAATGTAATCGTATTATACTTGGGAACAAGTGAAACAAACACAATGACAATCATCAAAAATGGAAGAACATTGAAGAAATCCAAAATACGCATCATCACGTTATCGACATGTCCGCCGAAATAGCCGGCAACTAAACCAAAGACAATCCCGATAATCCCACTCATTAATGTAACTAGAAATCCAATCGTAAGCGAATTACGGGTACCGATGATAAGCTGTCCAAACACATCACGCCCACCATAGTCGGTACCTAAGATAAACTCTTCGCCCGGCGCTTCGTGTATCGCGAATAAATCGACCTTTACAATTTCACTCTGATCAAGGACAAAGGAAATCCCATACACTAAAGTAGTTACTAATACTAAAAATATTAAGGATATTAATGCTAGTTTGTCTTTAAATATCTCTCGCCAGAGTATGCGGATAACAGTAGGATTCTCCGCCTTGGTTGCCTCCATCTGAACATTTTTTATTTCCATTTTATTTTCACCTCAGAGTTGATCGACTTCTATTTTATGCGAATACGGGGGTCCACAAGACTTAAAATAATATCCGATAATAGAGCACCTAAGATCTGTGCGATACCAAATAATAAAACGAGTGCAGTTACAACACTATAGTCACGCATATTAATGGACTCTAAAAACAGCAGACCCATACCAGGATAACCGAATATCTGTTCAATAAATACGGTTCCTGATATAAGCGTCGTAATCTCCCAGCCGAAGAATGCTGCAATCGGCAGTAATGAATTTCTAAAAATATGCCGATTATAAACCCGGGATTCAGAAGCCCCTTTCGCTCTTGCGGTAATAATAAAATCTTTTTGCTTTGTATCGACGATTTCACTTCTTAAGTATTGGACAGTGGATACCGTTTGGATTAATGCCATAGAAAGTGCGGGCAACATGACATGTTTTAATTTGCTAATCCAATAATCGAGAGTGCCTGGCACCATGCCAGGTGCAACGCTACCACTTGTTGGAAACCAACCTAATTGATAACCGAAGATAAATAACATGATAAGTCCGAATATGAATAATGGTGTTGCAAAGCCAACATACGTATAACCCGTTATTGCTTGATCCAGTAACGTATCATTATAACGCCCGCTTGTGATTCCTAAAGGTATAGCCATGAGATATGTAAATATTAATGTCACAATAGAAAGTAAAATCGTATTTTCCATCCGTTGTGAAATGAGTTCTGACACATCCATTTTAAAACGGAAAGACTGGCCTAAATCCCCTTGAACTAAACCACCAACCCAATCTGCATATTTAATATGCCATGGGTCATTCAATCCCATTCTTTCACGCTGCTCTTGTATTGTTGATTGATCTATATTCGGGTCAAGTAATCCAGTCAATGCATCCCCAGGCATCGATTGTGCCATTAGAAAGATTAAGATACTCAGTAATACAATTTGCGGGAACGTGATTAATAGTCTTCTAACGATAAATTTCCACATATCGGATCAACCTCTCTCTGGTAATGCGACTCTATGGGTGTCAGAGATGTTCTGTAACTTATACGCTAACCCTTCCGCATTGAAGTAGTCATCGAATGAGTCTTCGTATTCTCTCTTTACTTCTTGACGAAATGCGTATTGTGCATCCCTGTTGCGTGGATTGATATCCGGAATTGCTGCAATGAGTCGCTTCGTGTAAATATGCTGCGGATTTTCAAAGATATCTTTACGTGTTCCTTGTTCAACGTAGCGTCCTCTGTACATGATAGCAATTTCATCGCACATATGCTCCACTACACCAAGGTCATGGCTAATAAACAAATACGTTAAATCAAGTTCTTTTTGAATATCCTGCATAAAGTTCAATACCTGTGCTTGTACGGATACATCAAGTGCAGATACAGGTTCATCAGCGATAATTAGCTTCGGCTTTAAGGCAATTGCCCGGGCAACTCCGATACGTTGTCTTTGTCCACCAGAGAATTGGTGCGGGAATTTCCAAACACTTTCTGGATTCAAACCTACTAATTCCAATAATTCATACACTCGTTGTTTTTCTTCATTTTTTGTTAACTTTTCATAGTTTTGCAGTGGTTCTGCAATAATGTCAAGTACCCTTTTGCGTGGGTTCAATGATGAATAAGGATCCTGGAAAATCATTTGAATATCTTTTCTCATATCTTTTGTTTTACTTTTCCGGGAAGTGATATCTTCACCTTCAAAAAGAATTTTTCCGGCAGTGATGTTCTCTAACCCGACAATCGCTCTTCCGGTCGTTGATTTACCTGAACCAGATTCACCTACAAGTCCATATGTTTTACCTTGCTCAATCGAAAAGGATACATCATCGACGGCCTTGATGTGACCGACCGTTCGATTGAATACTCCGCCTTTAATTGGGAAATATACCTTTAGCCCATTAACATCAAGTATTGCCATTTGTAATTTCCTCCTTACCTTCTTCTGGGAAGTAAAAATGACTGTGACAGGTGCAACGGACAAAATGTCCTGGTGTCACTTCGTGTAATACCGGATTCTCTTCATGGACGGATTCGTCAATCCAGGGAATCCGTGCCGCAAAGCGACAACCTGTCCGAGGTAAGTGTTGTAAGCCTGGTACAATTCCTTGAATGACATGGAGCCTGTCTTGTCCTTCAGTTGGTACCGAATTGAGTAGTGATCTCGTATAGGGATGTAATGGATTTTCAAATAATGTATGTACATCTGCGATTTCTACAATTTGACCTGCATACATGACAGCAATTCGGTCTGCCATTTCTGCAACAACTCCAAGGTCATGGGTTATCAGGATAATTCCTGCATCCATTTCGTCCCGCAGCTCTCGAATCAAATCGAGTATTTGTGCTTGAATGGTCACATCAAGTGCCGTTGTCGGCTCATCCGCTATGAGTAATTGCGGCTTGTTCGCAATCGCAATGGCAATGATGACACGCTGTCTCATACCACCTGAGAGTTCGTGAGGATATTGCTGGTAAACATGTTCCGGTCGTGAGATCCCCACTAAGTCCAATAACTCAATAACACGATCATAACGTTCTTGCTTGGACATTTTTGGCCGATGGAGGATGAGCGTCTCACTAATTTGAGCCCCAATTTCCATTAATGGATTAAGTGCAGTTAGCGGGTCTTGGAAAATCATGGACAGCTTATCACCACGAAATTGATTCAACTCACTCGTTGTCGCTTTTACTAAATCCACATCTTCCAGCTGTATTTTCCCTTCAATTTTCGCACGATTATGTAATCGCATTACAGAAAATGCTAAAGCACTCTTTCCTGAACCTGATTCGCCAACAATTCCTAATACTTCGTTCCTGTTAACCGTTAATGACACATCATCCACTGCAGCATAGTAGGCTTGACCGATTTTGAATGAAGTGGTAAGGTTTTCTATCTCTAACAGTTTTCTACTCATATTATCCCCTCTTACGTTAGCAAATTTCTAAATAGATGGATATTCTATAAGGGCTTCTTTAATACACTAAAATCGTAAAGTTCTGATAATTTTGATTTACTTGCATATTATTTTAGCATTTTTAACAATTTTTGCAACATATTTTTCACAAGGATGAATCATCATTCAGCTGTAGCAAGAAATATTCATTATGTTTACTTTTTGTTACACAAGGTTAGTAATCTTGTAACCTTCGTAAGGTTAACGAAAAATTATAGTAATGTGATTATAAGGGAATTATTTGAAAAAAGCAATATTACAAAATAGATTTACATCCAATATTATTTCAAAAATCCCCAATAAGAGAATAAAATCCTTGCTAAACCAACTTTTTTCACAACCGATGTAAATATGCAAAAATTTATTTCTTTACTAAAAACTTTGGAAATTTTCATTTGTACCATGATGAATAATGCCTAATCAATTGCTTCTTTTCTTTTATGTATTTCATTTTTAGTGGAATGAGAAATCTGTAACAATATTATTCGATTATCGTAATAGTACAGCTGCGGCACATTCAAACTATTCTTAGCAAGCGATTGTTTACTTGCGGAAATGGAGTAAAAATAAATCCGAACAATTGGCTGCATCATTAAAATGATACTTGAATTGCTCGGATTTATTTATTATTATAGCGTTCACTTGCATGTTAATAAGCTATTTGTTCCTTTTCCTTTACTTCAACTGGAAAAAAACCTTCTGCTAATTCCTGGATTTCAGTCATCCGTTTAATATCAAAGTTCCCCCCACTTACAATGACACCTGAGTGCCTGCTTGGGATCTCTTTGTGATAGGCGAATAGTCCAGCCAGTGCAGTGGCTCCCGCTCCTTCTGTCAGTGTTTTATTCCGTTCCAACATGAATAAAATACTCGCAGCTATCTGTTCATCGGTAACGGTAACGACGTCATCAACATAATCCCTGATAATAGGAAATGTTGAATTGCCAGGTTCTTTTACAGCTATCCCGTCTGCAAGTGTACTTACATCTGTTAGATGCTTCATTTCTTTTGCGTGATAGCTTTGATACATTGCATCTGCTCCACTTGCTTGGACACCGATTACTTGGATATTGCGATTGATGTGTTTACATGCAACCGCGATTCCAGCAATCAGACCGCCTCCGCCAATTGGTACAAAGACAGTGTCAATCCGATCTTCCTGGCGCAACAACTCCATCGCGATTGTCCCTTGTCCTGTCATCACATCGTAATCATCAAAAGGATGGACATATACACTTCCACTTATCTTTTCATATTCCATTGATGCTTGATAAGCTTCCTGGAAACTTTCACCTGTCAGTACAACATCTGCTCCATAATTTCTTGTCGCATGTACTTTCGCTAGTGGTGTTCCTTCAGGCATGAAAATCTTCGCACTTGCGCCGAGCTTTCTTGCTGCATAGGCAACTCCTTGTGCATGATTACCAGCTGAAGCGGTTATAACACCCCTTTTCAGCTCCTCTTTTGTCAGTTGCATGAGCTTGAATGTTGCTCCGCGAAACTTGAATGCTCCTGTCTTTTGCTGATTTTCCATCTTGCAATATACTTTCCTGCCCACCATATCATCAATCGTATGGGAGGTGAGTAATGGTGTTTGATGGACAATCGGTGCCAGCCGCTTCCATGCTTGATAAATTTTCTCGCCAGTTAATAAATCTCCTGCTAAATCCCCAAGAAAGCCACACTCCTTATTATTAGTTTCCTTCTATTAGAGGTTGTTCAAAAAGTCCGGTAAAAATGACACTTCGTGAAAGGGAGGTTCTACTAAGACCGTCCACGTCCTGTGGACAACGTAGAACTCACCACTTCCTGTGGAAGCTCGTTGGCTCGCTTTTCCGCTCTTCATGTACCTACTAACGTACATTCCGGTGCCGGGAGCTTCGCCGCCTCGAATTTCGCACAGAATGTGCTAGTTTCGGCGTTGCAACAGGACGTTGCTTATTTAGCCGACCTCGGTCCTTTTTATCCTCCTTTTTGCACACACACACTATTATATAATAGAAATAGTTTGCTTATCCCTACGTTACCATATTTTCTTCTTTTTCTTCTACTTCTATGTCTCTATTTCACTATATCCGTTATAGTTCTTCAACTATTTTCAAATTCGAAAATTTTTTCTTCCATTAATAAGGTTAAAGCAATATCATCCCAGCCATTAATCAATTTTTCTTTATGATAAGATGGTATATCAAATTCGACAACTTTTCCCGAATCGTCTGTAATTGTCTGATTCTGTAGATCGACACTTAAGCTTAACTGTCCATCTTCCGACCGATTCTGCCATTCTTTTATTTGCTCTTCATCCAGCTTCACAAGAATAATTCCATTCTTAAGGGCGTTATTATAAAAGATATCAGCAAAACTTGGTGCAATGATTACTTTAAAACCATAGTCTTCCAGTGCCCATGGTGCATGTTCCCTTGAAGAACCACAACCAAAGTTATCTCCCGCAAGCAAGATGGATGCACCGTCATATTTCGGATCGTTCATACTGAAATCTTCTCTTAAGCTCCCGTCATCATGAAAGCGCCAGTTATAAAAGAGAAATTGACCAAATCCGGTTCGTTCAATCCGCTTTAAAAATTGCTTTGGGATGATTTGGTCCGTGTCAATGTTTGCACGGTTTAATGCGTAAACCAAACCTTCATGCTGTTCGATTGCTTCCATTGTAAAGTCTCCCTTCTTATTGTGCTACTCCTGCAAAATGACGGACATCAACAAAGCGACCTTCAATAGCAGCCGCTGCAGCCATTTCCGGACTGACAAGATGTGTTCTTGCCCCGTTACCTTGTCTTCCTTCAAAGTTACGGTTTGAAGTGGATGCACAACGGCCGCCTGCAGGGACGACATCATCATTCATTCCTAGACACATACTACACCCGGAGTCGCGCCATTCAAAACCTGCTTCTTTGAATACTTTGTCAATACCTGCTTTTTCAGCTTCAAGTTTAACACTGAAGGATCCTGGAACAACAATCGCTTTAATCGTATCTTTCACTTGTTTTCCTTCTACAATTGCTGCAGCTTTCTTCAAATCGCTTAGGCGTGAATTCGTACAAGAACCAATAAATACATGGTCGATTTCAATAGAAGTAATTGGCTGATTTTCTTCAAGTCCCATATATTCTAGTGCACGTTCTACTTCATCCGGATTATCTGATTCTGCGACAAACGGTGTTGCACCACTAACCGGAACACCCATCCCCGGGTTTGTTCCCCACGTGACCTGTGGTTCAACTTCTGCTGCATTGATTGTAACGGTATGATCGTAAACTGCTCCTTCGTCCGTTGCTAAAGCTAGCCACTCTTCACTTACTCTATCAAACGCTTCATCTTTTGGAACATACTCTCTTCCTCTTAAGAATTCAACAGTCGTCTGATCCGGACTGATTAAACCTGCTCTTGCTCCAGCTTCAATCGACATGTTACAAATCGTCATGCGTTCTTCCATCGTTAGTTTACGGATGGCTTCACCAGTATATTCCATTACATAACCAGTACCGAAACGAACACCGTATTTGGCAATAATCGCTAGAATAAGGTCTTTTGCAGTAACACCTGGTCCAAGATCTCCTTCAACTTTTACATTTAATGTCTTCGGACGATCTTGCCATATCGTTTGAGTCGCAAGGACATGTTCCACTTCACTCGTACCAATTCCAAAAGCAAGCGCTCCGAAAGCTCCATGTGTAGACGTATGGCTGTCCCCACAGACAATTGTTTTACCTGGCTGTGTCAGACCAAGCTGCGGACCAATGACATGCACAATACCTTGATCGGGGTGGAACATATCTGCAAGCTTAATGCCAAAGTCTTCACAGTTCTTGCGTAGAGTTTCCATTTGCTTACGGGAGATTTCATCTTTTATGACATCCCGGTTTTTGGTTGGAACGTTATGATCCATCGTTGCATACGTTAAATCGGGTCTACGCACCTTGCGATTTGCAAGACGCAGGCCTTCAAAAGCTTGAGGAGATGTTACCTCATGCACTAAATGCTGATCAATATATAAAAGGTCTGGCTTCCCTTCTTCTCGATGAACGACATGCTGTTCCCAAACTTTTTCAATAATTGTTTTTGGCTTTCCCATCTTCCTCACCTCTTACGTTTTCTCTTTATACATACATATAACAAATATCATCCGAAATGCTTCGTGCAGTCAGATTATCAATCACAACTTCCGTCATTTCTTTCGTTGAAACGAGCGTTCCATCTTTAACATCAAGATCCGCTGTATGATAACCTTCTTCTAATGCTTCATTTACTGCTCGCTCAATTTCATTTGCTTCTGTTTGAAGTCCGAATGAATTTCTTAGCATAAAGCTTGCAGATAAAATCATACCTAATGGATTAGCAATTCCTTTACCAGCAATATCAGGTGCAGAACCATGAATCGGTTCGTATAAGCCTAGGCCATCTTCTCTGACGCTTGCTGATGGCAACATACCTAGTGAACCAGTAATAACTGACGCTTCATCACTTAAAATATCACCAAATAAGTTTTCTGTGACAATCGTATCAAATGAGGCTGGATTTGTGATTAACTTCATCGCCGCGGCATCGACAAGGACATGCTCAACGGTTACTTCCGGATAATCTTTTGCCTTTTCTTCCACAATTTCCCGCCACATTCTGCTGGATTCGAGCACATTTGCTTTATCGACAGATGTCAGATGTTTTCTGCGGGACATTGCTGTTTCAAAGCCCTTTTCAATAATCCGCTCCATTTCGTAGCGTTCATAGCTTAGAGTATCTACTACAGAACTCCCGTTATTCCGGCGTTCACTCGGTTTTCCGAAATATAATCCCCCCGTCAGCTCACGAATAATGACTATATCGCTTGCTGCTACAACTTCTTCTTTTAATGGTGAAGCATGAATTAATGCAGGGATCAATTTAATCGGACGTAGATTCGCAAATAATCCCAAGCTTTTGCGGATTTTAAGCAGTCCCTGTTCAGGTCGCTGATGCACCGGATGATTTTCCCACTTCGGGCCACCTACAGCGCCGAGTAAGATTGCATCGCCTTCTTCAGCTGCTTTTAACGTCTCTTCCGGGAGGGGCTCGCCGTAAGCGTCAACTGCATTGCCGCCAATGGCATGTTCATGAAACAAAAGATCATGATTAAACTCTTCCGCAATGACTTGTAATACTTCTTTCGCACTCTCCATGATCTCTGGGCCGATACCGTCGCCTGGAAGTAAAGTAATTTGTTTTTTCATGATTGGTTCCCCTTCCTGTAGTTTACATACTCTTTTTTCTTCATTTATTGGCTAACCGCTCGCTTCTGGTTCCCTGGGCTATGTTTTAAAATATAGCGATTCACCGCATTAATATAGGCGCTCGCCGATGCCATTAATACATCCTGGTGTGAGCTGCGGCCGTTCATCACTTCACCATTCACACTCAATTGGACATATGCTTCCGCTAAGGCGTCTTGTCCGCCACCAACTGAATTCAGCTGGTAATCGATGAGTTTCAACTCTTCTCCGATTAAACTTTCCATCGTTTTGTAAAGCGCTTCTACACTGCCGTTTCCAGTCAATGCCGCTTCAAATTGTTCTTTATCTGGTGATGTCAATCGTACAACTGCGGTTGGTGAGTTCTCTGTACCATAGTACACTTGGAAACTTTCAATCTCATATTTATCCATTTCTTCGGAGTCGGTCTTTATTTCCATAATAATCGTGTAAATATCATCATCTGTCACTTCTTTATTATGGTCGGTTAAAAGTTTGAATTTATCAAAAGCAAGTTGTAATTCCGTATCCGATAGCTCAACACCGAATTCTTGAATCTTCTCTTTAAATGCATGTCTGCCTGAATGTTTTCCAAGGAATAACGTATTCGCTTCTTGAACGCCGACCATTGCCGGTGTGATGATTTCATATGTTTCCACATGTTTTAGCACACCATCTTGGTGGATTCCCGATTCGTGACTGAATGCATTACGTCCGACAATCGCTTTATTCGCTTGAACGTGCATGGCGGTTAACTTTGCAACCAGATCACTCGTCCGTTTGATTTCATTTAGGACTAGCCCTGTTTCATATGGGTAAAAGTCCGAACGAACCTTGAGTGCGACAGCTACTTCTTCAAGTGCTGCGTTCCCTGCCCGCTCGCCAATACCATTAATCGCGCCTTCTACCTGAGTTGCACCATTTTCAACGGCTGCAATCGAGTTCGCTACTGCCATACCAAGATCGTCATGGCAGTGGCAAGAAAGACTTACTTGATCAATGTTTGGTACATTATCCTTCATGTATTTGAACATTTTCCCGTATTCTTCCGGTGTCGCATAACCTACTGTATCCGGGAGATTAATGACATTCGCTCCTGCATCAATTACTTTTTCAATGATTTCCGCTAAGAAGGGCAGATCTGAACGGGATGCATCTTCCGCTGACCACTGAACTTCTGGAAATCTCTCCTTTGCATAGCGGACCATTTCAACGGAGGTTTCAATTACTTCTTCTGGGGTTTTACGTAATTTATATTCCATATGGATTGGTGAAGTTGCCAAGAATATATGGATGGCTGGCTTTTTTGCTGCTTTTAAAGCTTCCCAGGCTGTATCAATATCTGATTTAACGGTTCTCGCTAAGGCAATAACAGATGTCGTTTCCATTGTGTCAGCAATCTCTTTTACTGCCTCGAAGTCACCTTTGGAAGAAGCAGGAAATCCTGCTTCTATCCGGTCCACTCCAAGACGTTCAAGTTGTTTGGCGATCTCTAATTTTTCTAATTTATTAAGATTTACTCCTGGTGACTGTTCGCCGTCTCGTAGTGTTGTATCAAATATTTTAATTCTGGACATATTCCTTCACATCCTTTTGCTTTTCCTGAATTGGCTGTTTAACAAACGGCATCAGGTCACGTAACTCCCTTCCAACTTTTTCAATCGGATGGTTATTTTCTGCACGGTTGATTGCATTGAACTGCGGGCGTCCTGCCTGGTTTTCAAGAATCCAGCCTTTAGCGAATGCACCATTTTGAACATCCTTCAAGATATCTTTCATACGATCTTTTGTTTCATCATTGATTACACGCTCTCCTGATACGAAGTCACCCCACTGTGCTGTGTCGGAGATGGAATAACGCATGTTTTCAAGTCCGCCTTCATAGAGCAAGTCAACGATTAACTTCATTTCATGGAGACACTCAAAGTATGCAACTTCTGGTTGGTAGCCAGCTTCTGTAAGTGTTTCGAATCCAGCTTTGATTAAGCTTGTTACCCCGCCGCAAAGAACTGCTTGTTCTCCGAATAAGTCTGTTTCCGTTTCTTCTTGGAAGGATGTTTCAAGCACACCTGCACGAGCTGCTCCGATTGCTTGGGCATAAGCTAGTGCAACATCTTTTGCTTTACCAGTTACATCCTGATACACTCCGTATAACGCCGGTACTCCTGCACCTTCTTCGTATGTTCTTCTAACTAAGTGACCTGGTCCTTTTGGAGCAACTAGGAACACGTCAACATTTTGTGGCGGAACGATTTGTGAATAATGGATGTTGAATCCGTGAGCAAATGCTAAAGCACTGCCTGGTTTTAAGTTTTCTTTAACACTTGCTTCATATACTTTTTGCTGTGTTTCATCTGGAAGTAAGATCATAACAAGATCTGCTTGTTTTACTGCTTCGTCAACCGGATAGACTTTGAATCCATCTTCTTCTGCTTGCTCCTGGGATTTACCTTGACGTAAACCAATCACTACTTCATATCCGCTGTCGCGTAAGTTTTGAGCATGTGCATGACCTTGGGAACCGTATCCTACAACCGCAACTTTTTTCCCCTCTAATACTTGATTATTGATATCCTTTTCGTATAACACTTTTGCCATTTTAAAATCTCCCTCTCATTTTTGAATTTATTTTTTTATATTGTAAGTGAGCTTACTTCAGCCACATAGCTCTTCGTTTGTTGGCCTCTTAGTAATGCTGTTACTCCTGTTCTAGCAATCTCTTTAATACCAAATGGTTTTAATAGCGTGATAAACGCGTCAATCTTATCTGTCTTTCCAGTGACTTGAACGGTCATCGTGTCTTTACTGATATCAACAACCACCCCACGGAATGGGTCAATCAGTCCCTGGATCTCAGCTCGGATTTGGCTATTCGCTGTTACTTTAATTAGAGCCAGTTCGCGGGCGACAACCGATTTCTCTGTTATATCGGATACTTTAATGACATCGATTTGTTTGTGGAGCTGTTTGGTCAGCTGTTCAAGCTTATGCTCATCTTCCACATTAACGACGAATGTCATTTTTGCAATCCCTTCTGCTTCTGATTCGCCAACGGTAATGCTCTCGATATTAAAATGTCGCTTTGAAAACATTCCGGTAATTCTGTTTAAAACACCACCGCGATTTTGCACGGTACAGCTTATAATCCGTTTCACGGCTTCACCCCCACCATTTCGTTATTCCCTTTTCCAGGTGCGACCATCGGAAATACTTTTTCTTTCCAATCAATCCGGAAATCAACAACTACCGGACCGTCATAAGCGAAGACATCTTCCAATACGCCTGGAACATCTTTTTCTTTTTCAACTAGCATGCTACGGATACCGTAACCTTCCGCTATTTTCAAAAAGTCTGGATTTTTGGTTAATAATGAGCTCGAGTAACGTTCGCCATGGAACTTTTCCTGCCATTGTCTTACCATTCCAAGTGCCTCGTTATTCACGATAAATACTTTAACGGGTAAACTATGTTCATGGATTACTGCTAGTTCCTGAATCGTCATCTGGACACCACCATCCCCGACAATCGCAATAACTAAATCATCTGGTCTGCCGAATTGTGCACCGATTGCTGCTGGTAAACCGAAGCCCATCGTCCCTAATCCACCGGATGTAAGCCAGTTATGCGGCTTGTTGAAAGCGTAAAATTGCGCCGCCCACATTTGGTGCTGTCCAACATCCGTTGCGACAATTGCTTCCCCTTTCGATTTCTCGCAGATTTGTTCAATCAGCCATTGTGGAGAAACTTTCTCCTCATTTCGCTTATACCAATATGGATAGTTCTCTTTGTTTTCCTTTTGCTTTGCTATCCATTCTGTTGTTTCGGGTTTTTTAATATCCATAGCGAGCAATGCTTGTAAGGCTGTTTTCGCGTCAGCTACAATCGGTACGTCCGTGCGGATGATTTTCCCAATTTCCGCTGGGTCAATGTCGATATGTGCAACTTTTGCTCCTGGTGCGAAGTTTGCGACTTTTCCGGTTAAGCGGTCATCGAACCTCGCTCCGATATTGATAAGAACGTCCGCCTCATAAATCGCCATGTTTGCAGTGTATGTGCCATGCATGCCACCCATGCCGAGGAATAGCTCATGCGTTCCAGGGAAATTGCCAAGACCAAGTAATGTATTTACAACTGGAATTTCGTATCTTTCGACAAATTCTCTTAAATATTTTGTCCCGTCAGAAAGTAATACGCCTGCTCCTGCCAAGAGAACTGGTCGTTCTGCTTGTTCCAACAGGTTAGCTAACTTTTGCAGTTGTAACGCATTCGGTTTAACATTCGGCTGGTAGCCCGGTAATTCAATCGTGTTGCTCTCGCTTTGGACAGTCAGTTCCGCTGATATGTTTTTCGGAATATCGATAAGTACCGGTCCTGGGCGTCCCGTTGTTGCAATATAGAAGGCCTCATTAACAACTCTCGATAATTCTTTTGCATCCTGAACCTGATAATTATATTTCGTAATTGGAGTTGTAAGACCTAATACATCCGCTTCTTGGAAAGCATCCGTTCCAATTACTCCCTGTCCGACTTGCCCGGTAATGATAACAAGCGGTAAGGAATCCATCATTGCATCAGTTATTCCAGTAATCAGGTTAGTTGCTCCCGGTCCTGATGTTGCAATAACTACCCCTGGCTTCCCGGTAACTCTTGCATACCCTTCTGCTGCGTGGATGGATCCTTGTTCATGGCGGCAGAGTATGTGTTCAAAGGGAAATTCGTGACGGAACATTGCATCATAAATCGGTAATACGGCACCGCCTGGATACCCAAAAACTTTTTCAACCTTCGCTTCCACTAGGGCTTCAATAAGTAAATCAGCCCCCGTTACGAACCCCTTCCCTGCTTCCGTCTTCTGCCTTGCTTCAACCGCCATTCGTATACCTCCCTCATTTTTTAAAGAATTAGTTATTTTAGTATCAAAAAAGACGCTATTCGCCCCACAACACGCCTACCTGCATGTATATTGGGGAGAAAAGCGTCTACTCTTCACGGTACCACCCATATTCACAGCACCCTTACGGATACTGTCTCATCAAGCTGAATCAGCTTGATTGGATAACAGGTGCAATAGGTTGCACCTGGCACAGCTTAATGGATCTTTAAATCAAGATCGTTCAGCTGGGCACTCGGAGATGATGTCGGAACAATTGGTACTTCTGGGCTTCCAGCAACCCCAGATCTCTGTGAGTACCAGGACCATGTTCTTTTATTCTCGTCATCGATTTTTATTCGTATTAGATTATCATTTCATCGTGCACAATTAAGATCACTTTTATTTGGCTTCGTTCCTGAAGCAGTTGTGCTTTGTGATGTTGCCGTTTATCATACAATGGTTTTTAGAAAAGGTCAACCGCTTTTCACAAAGTTATTCGACACTTTAGATAAATCAAATAAATTGATTGCGCTTACATTATTGATTCAATCAACTTTTGCATTTTAAAAAAATATTTAATTTTTTTCTGATAAATTTTATTTTTAGCGGGACTAGGGTCAGAGCAACTGTCCCAAGTGGGACAAGTGCTCTGACCCTAGTCCCGCAACACGAAAAAAAATGACCCGGGGATTACCGGATCATTTTCAGGTTGGTTATCTATTTAAGTAATCAGTGACTGCACCTTTTGAGGCGCTTGTAACATTATGTGCGTATTTCCCTAAGGCACCTTTTTTGTAAAGTGGTGGTGCAACCCACTTGCTGCGACGGGTCTCAAGTTCTTCTTCGCTCACTTCAAAAGTCAGCTCCATGTTCACTGTATCGATCGTGACGGAATCGCCTTCTTCAACTAGCGCAATCGGCCCTCCGACTTGTGCTTCTGGTGCAATGTGACCAATTACAAGCCCGTGGGTTCCACCAGAGAAGCGCCCATCTGTTAAGAGGGCAACTTTTTCACCAAGGCCTTTCCCTACTAGAATACTAGAAAGGGATAGCATCTCCGGCATTCCTGGTCCGCCTTTTGGTCCGACATAACGGATAATTAACACGTCGCCTTCATTGATTCTATCTTCTATCACAGCTTGTGTCGCTTCTTCCTCGGTGTTAAAGACACGTGCTGGACCAGTATGTTGTTTTACTTTAACTCCCGACAGTTTCGCAACCGAACCTTCTGGTGATAGATTTCCTTTCAGAACGACCAGTGGTCCATCTTTACGTTTCGGATTGTCAAGCGGCGTAATTACCTCTTGTCCTTCTGTCAAATCCGGAACATCTTTCAAGTTTTCTGCTAATGTTTTTCCAGTTACAGTTAAGCAATCTCCATGTAGGTAGCCGTTTTCCAGTAGCATCTTCATGACTGCCTGAACCCCGCCAACGTTGTATAAGTCTTGGAAAACGAATCTTCCGCTCGGCTTCAAGTCGGCAATATGAGGGACTTTTTTCTGGATACGTGCGAAGTCATCAATCGTAAGGTCGACTTCAATTGCATGAGCGATCGCAAGTAAGTGTAGAATTGCGTTCGTTGAGCCACCAAGTGCCATAACTAGGGTAATAGCATTTTCAAATGCTTCTTTCGTCATAATATCTTTCGGGAAAATCCGTTTCTCAATCAGATTATATACAGCACGGCCTGCTTCCTTCGAGTCAACGCCCTTCTCTTTCGATACTGCAGGGTGGGAAGAGCTTCCTGGTAAACTCATACCTAACGCTTCAACCGCTGATGCCATCGTGTTTGCAGTGTACATTCCACCACAAGACCCAGCACCTGGACAAGCAGCACATTCGATTTGTTTTAGCTCTTCGTCACTGATGTCCCCTTTATTATTTTTCCCGACACCTTCGAAGACAGATACGAGGTCGATATCTTTTCCGTTCAGATTACCCGGTGCAATTGTTCCTCCGTAAACGAAGACAGATGGAATTTCCGCGTTAGCTATTGCGATCATACAGCCCGGAATGTTCTTATCACATCCTCCAAACGCGACAAGTCCGTCCATATTTTCCGCTCCGACAACTGTTTCAATCGAGTCAGCGATAATCTCCCGGCTCGGAAGCGAGTAGCGCATGCCTTGTGTACCCATCGAAATTCCGTCAGAAACAGTAATCGTATGGAACAAGAACGGAACTGCTCCTGCCTCACGTACACCCTCTCTTGCTTCTTTAGCTAATGCTCCGAGATGTACGTTACATGGTGTGACATCACTTTCTGTATCTGCAACACCGACCATCGGTTTTTTAAAGTCTTCATCGGTAAGACCTACCGCCCGAAGCATCGCCCGGTTCGGTGAACGCATTTTCCCATCAAATGCCTGACTCTTAATTCTTAGATCCTTTGACATACCTTCTCCACCTTTCATTTTCGAATCATTATAAGATTAATTTTCAAATAGTTCAATGTATTAATTTGTTTTTCGCTATAAAATAGGCTCGAAAAAACCGGGTAAATTAACATTTTCGACAAATTAATAAATATTTTTTGGTTACGGATGAATGTGTCATAACATAACGTTTGCAAATACATATTATCCGAATTACTACAAAGAATATAATCATAATGAATTCCAATCGTAATCAGGAAATAATTATTCGAATACCAAGAAGGAACAGAATATGAGTGAAAAAAAAGCAGTAGTAATCACAGGAGCGGCACAAGGAATTGGAAAAGAATTAGCATCACGTTTAGCAAGTGATGGTTTTCGTGTCGTATTAAGTGATGTGAATGAATCTGTACTAGAGGAAACAGCGAAAGAATTAGCCCCCCATAAAATTACGGTCAACTCCTATTATCCTGGTATCGTAGGAACGGGTATGTGGGAACGGCTGGATGAAAAGATGATGGAACATATGGGGACGAAGAAGGGAGAAGCATTTGCGAAATTCACGGAAGGAATTGCACTTGGCCGTTCTCAAACTCCAGAAGATGTAGCAAACCTTGTTTCTTTCCTCGCTTCTTCAGATTCTGATTATATTACTGGTCAAAATATTCTCACGGATGGTGGTATGGTGTTTAACTAAGCGGTCAACGCAGAAAATACTTTAAAATATTATTTTCCTAAAAAACCCCTTTGGATCGGACAACCAAAGGGGCAATACTTAATTATTTATCTTCTCCAGCAGCGGTAAAAGGTCCATAAGTTCGTTGATTTCATAGTGAGGTTTGACTTTCTCAGGTTTAGCATCTTTACGGTTGATCCAGACGGAAGTGATTCCCGTTTGTACTGCTCCAAGTATATCTGTGTTCAAATTATCTCCAACCATGATGACTTCCTGTTTATCTTTTTCGATAAGTTCCAATACATGTTCAAAAATCGCTACATCCGGCTTTCCTTTGCCAAAAGCACCGGAAATAATAATTTGTTCGAAATACGGTACAAGCTCAGGTGTTAAATCAAGCTTGATATTCTGCAAGGCAGGTGAACCGTTCGTTAATAAAACAAGTTCATATTTCCCTTGCAGGCACTCGAGTAATTGTAATGTATCGTCATAAAGCTTCGCCGTTGTTTTCCTTGCTTTCGGGAACGTTTCGCCGAGCTCGGCACCAAATGCTACATCATCAATACCAAGATCTTTGAGACCTCTTGTCCACGCTTCTTTCCGATATTCCGGAACAATTTTACGTAGTTCCGGGAACATGCCGCCTTCATCCGGGAACTCGCCCCATAATCCTTCAAACGGATTAATGCCAATCATCTGTGTAAATTCATATGTAGGATACGATGCATAAATTTCTCTTGCATTTGCCCGCACACATTTCTCCAGTTCTACTGGATCTAAATCGTACTTTTCCTGTGCTACTTTACACGTAGCTGCAAACGCATCTTGCACACTTTTTTCATCCCAGAGCAACGTATCATCCAAATCAAATACAATCGTCTTAATCACCATTCGTTCTCCCTTCAACTCAAGTAAACTAACCTTACCCAACTTTCACACCTAAAAATTCCCAATCGCTTTCATTCAGCGTGAGTGATTTGCTCATTCTCTAGACTGGAGTTCTAATCGCCGTTCAGTTGCCCGGTGGACGGATGCGCATCCTTGGGCACTGCCGGAGCTCCTCGGGCTGAGCACTAAGGGGTCTCCAGGCTCGTGCTGTTCCCGCAGGAGTCACCGTCCACCGGGCAACTAAACTGGTAAGATTGTTATGATAAATAGAAGTTAATCCGTCTCAATACAGGTTATATTCCAGGAATATCAAATAGCGTTCAAAATTTGACCTTTCCACTAAGCAGTCCAGACACCTCGAGACTCCTGCGGGAGGATAGGCCTGGCGAGAGACCCCGCAGCGCGATAGCGCGAGGAGGCTGGCCGGCCGCTCAGCAGGTGCGAGAGGTGTCTGGACTGCGGACCTCCAAAAGAGAGTTTCAGTTTCGGATACTTACGCTGAATGAGAGTGATTAGCTTTTTAGGGTACGCTAGTTGGGTAACCTTACTTTAGCATAAAACGGAACTTTATTCAGTTGGACTGGCACATGCTGATACTGTCATAAAACAATCACCCCCAACAAAAGGATACAAAATATCCGTGAGATCCGCCGATGACTCAAAAAAATAAAGAGTCAAAAAATTCTCTTGCTAAAATCTGAAAAATCGCTTATCATTAAGGGAAACTTTGTTGAATAAGGAGATAGAGATATGGAAGTACAGTCAATACAAGTCGAGAAGAACACCGCACCTAAGGAAAAACCTATGACTGATCAATTAGAATTTGGCAGGGCTTTTACGGATCATATGTTTGTAATGGATTATTCCGATGAGCTCGGGTGGCATAATGCTAAAATTCTACCATATCAGCCGCTTACGGTTGACCCTTCCGCCATGGTATTCCATTACGGCCAATCGGTTTTTGAAGGATTAAAAGCATTTCGCACGGAATCGGATGAGGTTCAACTATTCCGTCCAAGTAAAAACTTTGAACGTATGAATAAATCCAATGAACGACTTGTTATTCCAGAAATTGACGAAGAGTTTGTCTTGAAAGCATTAATAAAACTAGTTGAAATCGATAAGGATTGGGTGCCGGATGCAGATGGTACTTCCCTCTATATTCGTCCGTTTATCATTGCAACGGAACCGTTTCTAGGTGTCGCACCATCTCGAAATTATAAATTCATCATCATTCTTTCACCAGTAGGTTCCTATTACAAAGAAGGTATCAATCCTGTAAAAATCGCAGTTGAAAGCAAATTTGTCCGTGCTGTAAAAGGTGGAACAGGTGAGGCGAAGACAGGCGGAAACTACGCAGCAGGGCTAAAAGGCCAGGAAGACGTAGCGAAGGATGGCTATTCTCAAGTACTTTGGCTTGATGGGGTCGAAAGAAAATATATTGAAGAAGTCGGCAGTATGAACGTATTCTTTAAAATCAATGGAGAAGTAATTACGCCTGCATTAAATGGCAGTATTTTACCAGGGGTGACTCGTGACTCTGTTATTCAATTGCTGAAACATTGGAACATTCCGGTATCTGAACGCAGAGTGAGTATGCAGGAGCTTGCTGATGCTCACGCGGACGGTACGCTGGAAGAAGCTTTCGGCTCCGGGACAGCAGCAGTTATTTCACCAATCGGCATGCTTAGCTGGAATGGTAAAGAATATCGTATCAACGATGGCGAAACCGGTGAAATCTCTAAGAAAATTTATGATACGATAACCGGAATCCAATACGGAAAACTTGATGACCCATTCAACTGGAATGTACCTGTAACAGAAAAAGCAAAAGTAAATCAATAAATAATCATTCATCTCCAGCCTTTATGCTGGAGATTTTTTTATTTCTCTCCTCTGACTATTTACGCTTTGCTCTACGAATGATAAAGTAGAAACGGTCATTATAATTAGAAAGGAAACACTTTGATGCAAAATCAAAATCAACTTACTCAGTATTTCTATATTATTCTTGGTGCAACAATTGTCGGAGTAACCTACAATATGTTTTTACTTCCTGCAAAGCTTGCTGCAGGTGGAATTTCTGGGGTAGCTACCTTGCTCTTTGAAATGTATGAGCTTAGCCCTGCCTTTACGCAAATCGCAATAAACATTCCGATTTTCCTAATTGGCTGGCTTACGATGGGAAGTGACTTTGGATTAAAAACGTTGGCTGGGACATTTTGGGTTCCTTTTATCATCTATTTAACTCAGGATATTACGCTCACAATTACGAACCCATTACTCGGTGCAGTTTACGGCGGGATCCTTCTCGGTGCCGGACTTGGCATTGTGTATAAAGGGAATGGTTCTACTGGCGGGACCGCTGCTTTAGCGCAAATTATGAAACGGTTCACGAATCTTTCAAGCGGCTATGCCCAGCTGCTTGTCGATGGATTTGTTGTTATCACTTCCATATTCGTTTTCAGTTTAGAACTGACATTATTCGCCTTAATGACCATTTTCATATCGAGTAAGGCTATCGACTTTGTTCAGCTCCGGACTTCTGCGACGAAACTCATTCTTATTATTAGTGAGGAAGAAGAGAAAATTCAGCGGATCATTAAAGAGGAAATTGACCGGGGATTAACGAAAGTCCGTACGGTCGGTGGTTATTCGAATCAGGATAAAACGATGTTGTTATGTGTAACGGAACAACATGAAGCTGTCGAATTAAAGAAAATCCTGCAAAAAGAAACCCCAAATGCATTCGTTATCTTTCTGAACGCTTCTGAAATTCTCGGTCGCGGCTTTTCAATTGATAAATATTACGGTCAAAAACTATAGAAGCACTGGGGATTACCCCTCGGCTTCTATTTTTTTAATTTGATTCATGAAGTTGTTATAAGCAAATCCTTTTACGGTTTCCTCCGAGTAGAATTTAAGGAGTCCATTTATTAAGTTTTGGTATTCGCCAGCATGGGATAGATTGTCGATAAAAGTGCTTATTCCATCAAAATCTGAACCGAAGCCAATATGTTTTTCCGCACCCAGAGCACATAGATGATCAATATGTTTAATAAAATCGGAAATGGTTGCTTTTGTACTATTTTCCCGAATAAATGGCGGATTGAAAACCGTATGGATAAATCCGCCTTTTCCAATCAATGCTTGTATTGCATCATCTGGAAGGTTACGTTGGTGGTTGCAAATTGCCCTTGCATTGGAATGGCTGGCAAACGGGTAATGAGCATGTTCAAGCACATCCCAGAAAGCAGCATCAGATAAATGGGAAACATCCGTAAGTATTCGGTTTTCATTATTAAGCGCGACAACTTCTTTCCCGAAAGCTGTCAGCCCAGCACCGCGCACTTCCCCTGCCCCATCAGCACAAAGATTTGCATCATTCCATGTCAATCCGACTGATAATACTCCAAGTCGGTAAAGTGTTTTAAGTTTCATTAGATCATTCCCGATACACTCGGCACCCTCGAGCGTGAGAACGGCACCGATTTCTCCTTGTTTTAAATGATTTATTTCGGTAAAACTCTTAATATGTTTCATCTCCGGATTTTTTCCGATAATTTCCGAATGAAAAAGATCGACTTGTTCCAGAGCATGTTGCCATTGTTCATCCGTCGGGATACTAGGATGAATAAATATAGCGAAAAATTGCACTCGGACTCCGCCTGTTTTTAAACGTTCCAAATTCGTCCCCAATTCAGCTGATTTACGAAAATGGAGTGGCGCATCATATTCCACACGTCTTTTTGCCATCTGTAATTTTAACAAAGCATCACAATGGGTATCGATAACATACAACTTTAATCTCTCCCTTCGTTAATAGTAATTCAAGTTTAAACCGAGCACAAAGATTCGACAAGGATCGATGATTTCTATCTTAAATATAAATAATTTGCTAAAATAAGAAAAAGGAGTGTGATTCGCTTGGAGCAATATAATGAAAAAGATTTTAATCAAGCTTTTGAAGAGGAAACAGAAAAGGTCAATGCAGAACTTGAAAAAGAAATTTTATTTGCGATGATCGGCGACGTCAACACCGGAAAGTCATCAACCATTAATCAGCTGATAGGTGATGAAGTTGCTGAAGTCGGAGCAAAACCAGGAGAAACAACCAATATCGACCGTTATGTATACCGCGATAAAATCATCTTTGTCGACACCCCTGGTTTAGATGATATTGAAGCAAAGCATTCGGAAGAAACATTGAAATTTTATAAAGAAGCGGATGTCGTACTCTTTTTCTTAAACGCAGCAGGAACCGTTTTATCAGAAGGTGAATTACGTTCCTTTGAAACGATTCGAAAAGCGAATAAGGATATTCTGTTCGTTCTGAATAAAATTGATGCAGCAGACGATATCCCTGGACTCATCCGGTATATTAAAAAACATACGAGCTCAGGGTCCAAGGTGGTGCCTATATCCTCAAGGACCGGAGAGAATATCGATAAATTGCGTAATGAAATTCTGGATATCCTGCAAAAAAAGCATAAAGAAGTCCAATTTGCACGGCTGATCAAAGAAAAATCTTCAACAGCAAATAAATGGATCCTTACAGCGTCCGGATCTGCTACAGCTGTCGGAGCAGCACCGATTCCCGGCTCTGACTTTGTACCTTTAACCGGTATCCAGGTTGGACTGATGGTAAGACTTGCTATCCTTTATGAAAAACCTTTATCAAAAGCAAAAGCGAAGGAGTTAATCTTAGCGACGATAACTGGGAATATCGGGAAAACGTTATTCCGGCAAGTTGTTAAATTCATACCAGGTGCCGGCTCTGTCGCTGGCGGAAGCATCGCAGGCGGAATGACGTTAGCGCTAGGCTATGCTGTAAAATACGCCTATGAAAATGATATCGAACTAGACGCGAAAACACTTGGCTCCTTGTATGATTTCTTTAAAGAAAAAAGCAAAGGAGTTAAATGATGCGGATTCGTACTATCCAGGAAAAGGACAATAAAAAAATCGAAGCAATCATTAAACAATCACTTGAGTTTGAAAAGTTAAATATTTCCGGGACTGCTTATTTTGATCCCTATCTTGGTGAGCTTTATCAATTTTATCAAGCAGAATCGGCTGCAAACTATTGGGTTGCTGCAGATGAAAACGATGAAGCGGTTGGCGGTGTTGGCATTGGCCCCTTTGGCAATCATGCCGGTATAGGAGAGCTGCAAAAACTCTACCTTGCTCCAGCTATCAAGGGCCAAGGTATTGCCAAAAAGCTGATACAAACAGCACTGGAATTTGCTGGCAAACATTATTCCCAGTGCTATTTGGAGACATTCGAATCCCTTACCGCTGCCAATCGGCTATATGAAAAGTTCGGATTTATCAAGCTTGAAAAACCGCTTTCCGGATCCGAGCATAACGCTTGTAATGCTTGGTACATTAAGAAATTATAATATGGCTGGGACGTATGTTTCAAAGATTAGGACGTCCCAGCCTTATGCTATCGTTACTTAATAGCTAACGAATGATGGCATACATTTTTATATCTTGATTCTTCCTCTTGATTACCCGCGCCTTGTGTAGGGTTCCTTCATATTGTAACCTGTACATCGCTTGCAAGTCTGTTTGGTTTTACTCTTCTTAACCGAAGCCGCCCTGATTCCAATGTAGGCAAATTACTAAATATATCTTGAACTTCCATCGCTTTCTCCCCCTACTTAATTATTGGGGATTATTATACCACAAAAGCAGAACAGTCAAAGCCGGAAATAGACTGGGTTGCAATCCAGCTTGACTAATAGGAACAATTTATAAAAATTTCTTTTTAACTTCTTCTCCATAGCAGCTGAATCGAATATCGCGGTCTTCTACAATCGTCTCAAGATGGACCGGTCTGCCCCAGAGTTCATAAACATATGGCAGCACATGTTCAAGATATGGCAAGTCAAGCTCTGTTTCTTCATAATGATGCATGAGATAAAGTTCTCCATTTCTGTTATAGTCACCGTCCACGACAGTAAGATATGGGAACCCACCATTCACGCGCATGGAAACGAGCTGATCTCGGACTTGTTCGTATTCCTTTGTAGATACCCGGTAATCCCTTCCCTTTTTCTCAAACAAATACATATCTTCGCGCTCCACCATTTCTTTCGTTAAATAATTCCGGATAAACGAAATGTCTGACTCGATTTCCCGAACTTCAAACATTTTTTCTCGTCCGCTTCCTGGTTTCACGCCACGGGCAAGCATCTTTTCTGTCGGATCGTTATATCTTTCCTCAATCTCCTCAAACATCTTGATTCCTAAATAATACGGATTAATCGAGGTGCGGGATGGCTGTAAGACTCCAGCATTTAATGAAGCATATTCAATCGTCTCGGCACTCGTTAAATCGAGTTCACGCATGATACGCTGATGCCAGTATGATGCCCAGCCTTCATTCATAATTTTCGTTTCAAGCTGCGGCCAGAAATAAAGCATCTCATCCCGGAGCATTGTTAAAATATCGCGTTGCCACTCCTCGAGTTCCCGGCTATGTTGTTCGATAAAATAAAGTAAATCTTTTTCAGGTTTCGGCGGGAATTTCTTCCGTTCTCTTCGGACGACAGGCTTTTCTTTTTCTACTTCATCAAGACCCCATAAATCATCATAGGGCGTAGATTTTTGCTCTAGCTTTGTTTCTTTCTCTTCGTAATCCTGTTCACCACGCATGAGGGACGGATCGATATGCTCTTGGATGGCGAGTACCCGGTCGAGAAAATCCTCAACCTCTTTTTTCCCGTACCGCATCTCGTACGCTGCGATTCGCTCTGCCGTCGTCGTCATACTTTCCACCATATCCCGGCGCGTATTTGAGAACCTGACATTGTTTTTAAAAAAGTCACAGTGGGCGAGTACATGGGCAATAATCATTTTATTTTGCACAAGTGAGTTCGTATCAAGTAAAAAAGCGTAACAAGGGTCAGAATTAATGACGAGTTCATAAATTTTACTTAAACCAAGATCATATTGAAGCTTCATTTTATGAAACTGTTTACCAAAGCTCCAGTGATTGAAACGAGTAGGCATTCCGTAAGCGCCAAAGGTATAAATTATATCTGCCGGACAAACTTCATAGCGCATCGGGTAAAAATCGAGACCAAAGCCTTCTGCAACTTCTGTAATCTCACTTATTGCATACTCTAATTCCTTATTCTCTATCAACGGGATCCCTCCCTCGTTTCCATCCGTGAGAAAAAGCTTTTTAGTGCAGGATACACATCTTGTTTCTCCCTGAGCTGGTAATAGCGAAAGTTCGGATGCTTGATCGTCTGATACGTGTTCATCAATGTCGAATAACGGTTATAACTATTTACCTCCCCGTATCCGAACATTTGAGATACATCAAGCAACTCATCAACCAATTTTAAGCATTTCACATTATCTGAGGTGATATTCTCCCCGTCGGAAAAGTGAATCGGATAAATATTATAGCGGGACGGTGGATATTTTTCCTCAATCAGCTCCAGTGCTTTCATATAGGCGGAAGAACAAATCGTTCCCCCACTCTCACCCTTCGAGAAAAATTCATCCTTTGAAACAACCTTTGCCATCGTATGATGAGCAATGAATTCAAATTCGACTGTCTGATATTTTTTTATTAAAAAGCGATTCATCCAGAAAAAGAAACTGCGTGCCATATACTTTTCAAATGTTCCCATAGATGCACTCGTATCCATCATCGCAAGGACTACTGCCTTTGATTCATGCTTCACTTCTTCATTCCATGTTTTAAAACGTAAGTCATCGGGATGAATCGGTGTGATGCTTGCCTCACCTTCTGTCGCGTTCCGTTTCAGGGCAGATAAAATTGTCCGTTTCTTATCGATATTCCCCATAAGACCTTTCTTACGGATATCATTAAATTCAATGTTCTCCGTCACCATTTCCCCGGTTTCTTTTTCCGCTAAATTCGGCAGTTCCAGCTCTTTTAATAATGCATCTTCAATATCAGCGAGAGATACTTCCATTTCATAAAAATCCTCTCCTGGCTGGTCTCCCGGCTTCTCTCCACTGCCTTTTCCTTCTTCATTTCCTGAGCGGGCAATTACATCACCGACTTGACTGTCGCCATCCCCTTGACCGACATGTTTTGTTTTATCATGGTTATAACGGATTTTATATTCATCAAGGGAACGGATTGGAATTTTCACGACATTTTTGCCATCGGAAAGAATAATGTTCTCCTGACTTATTAAATCAGGGAGATTATTTTTGATCGCTTCTCGGACCTTATCTAAATGGCGTTGCTGATCCTGATTGCCTTTACGATGGAGAGACCAATTTTCCTTGGAAACGATAAATTGCTGCTTGTTTGGCTTTGCTCCCATCCTTCTCCTCCTTCATATTCCATTCGCAATGCAGACTGCTTGTTATATCCTATTCATCTTCAGGATCATTCGTTTCCCTCATAACCCAACTTTCCAATCTAATAACTATTGTTTTCATTCAACGTAAGTGTCCAAAAATCACTTCTGAAGGTCCGCAGTCCAGACACCTCTCGCACCTGCTGAGCGGCTGGTGAGCCTCCTCGCAGGCAAGCCTGCTGCGGGGTCTCACCAAGCCTATCCTCCCGCAGGAGTCTCGAGGTGTCTGGACTGCTACGAGGAAATGCCATATTGGAATCACTGTTTAATGTACCGGGAAAGTATAATCCTTATCGTGGCGGAATAATTTATATTTAAAATAATCATCTCTCCCAGTTCAGTTGCCCGGTGGACGGTGACTCCTGCAGGAAAAGCACGAGCCTGGAGACCCCGCAGGGCGCGAGCCCGAGGAGCTCTAGCAGTGCCTAAGGATGCGCATCCGTCCACGGGGCAACTGGACGACGATTAATGCTCCGAACTAAATGAACGTGCAAAACACTTACGCTGAATGAAAGTGTAATCTTAACGGTTTAGTAAGCTTCCAACGTAACGAAGCAGTTCGTTGGCAGAGGTAGAGTTATAGCCGTATTCATCAATTAAGCGGGCGATGACCTCGTTTACTTTTTTCAGCTGATTCTCATCCGGTGTCTGGGAGGTAGTCGTAATTTTTACGACGTCTTTTAAATCGGCGAATAATTTCTTTTGAATTGCTTCTCGGAGCCGTTCATGGGAATTATAATCAAACCGTTTTCCTTTCCTTGCATAAGCAGATAAACGAATTAATATTTCTTCCCGGAAGGCTTTTTTCGCGTTTTCAGAAATTCCAATTTGCTCCTCAATTGAGCGCATGAGTTTTTCATCTGGATTCATCTCTTCCCCAGTTAATGGATCACGCAGCTTATTCTTGTTACAATAGGCCTCGACATTATCGAGATAGTTATCAAGTAAAGACTTTGCCGATTCCTCATAGGAATAGACAAATGCTTTTTGAACTTCATTTTTGGCAATCTCATCGTATTCCTTGCGGGCAACAGCAATATAATTCATATATTTCTCCGCGTCTTCTCTTGATATCGCCGGATGTTGATCAAGCCCATCTTTTAAAGAACGCAGTACATCTAATGCATTAATGGACGGAACTTCTTTACGGATGATAGCAGAAGAAATTCTATTAATCACATAACGTGGGTCAATTCCTGACATACCTTCATCTTGATGCTCACGCCCGAGCTCTTCAATATCGACTCGATTAAATCCTTCAACATTTTCTCCATCATAAAGACGCATTTTCTTCACGAGGTCGATTCCCTGCTTTTTTGAATCCTTCAAGCGAGTCAATATAGAGAAAATTGCTGCAACCCTTAAGGCATGCGGAGCGATATGAACATCTGCTATATCACTTTCCATGATCATTTTTTCATAAATCTTCTCTTCTTCACTCACCCGGAGATTATATGGAATGGGCATCACAATAATTCTCGAATGAAGCGCTTCGTTCTTTTTATTGGCAATAAAGGAGCGATATTCCGTCTCATTCGAATGGGCTATGATCATTTCATCCGCCGAGATTAAGGCGAATCTTCCCGCCTTAAAATTCCCTTCCTGCGTTAACGATAATAAGTGCCATAAGAACTTCTCATCGGATTTCAAAATCTCCTGAAACTCCATCATTCCACGGTTTGCCTTATTCAATTCACCATCAAAACGATATGCCCGCGGATCAGATTCTGAACCATACTCAGCAATAGTAGAAAAATCAATACTTCCTGTTAAATCAGCAATATCTTGGGATTTCGGATCGGATGGACTGAATGTACCAATTCCAGTCCGCTTATCCTCTGAGAAAAAGATTCGTTCCACCCGTACATCCTCAATTCGTCCACCATACTCTTTTTCAAGACGCATCGTATTTAATGGAGATAAACTACCCTCAATCCGAATACCATATTCCTCTTGAAATTCTTTACGCAAGTGCGGTGGAATTAAATGGAGCGGATCTTCATGCATTGGACATCCTTTGATTGCATAAACGGCACCTGCATCTGTTCGGGTATATTCTTCCAAACCACGCTTCAACAGTGTCACAATCGTCGACTTTCCGCCACTTACCGGTCCCATTAATAATAAAATTCGTTTCCTTACATCTAAACGCTTGGCTGCCGGGTGAAAATACTCCTCGACAAGCCGCTCAATCGCTTCTTCCAATCCGAATATATCATCCCCGAAAAATTGATAGGTTTTCCTGCCATTTTCTTCGGTGAATCCTTCATCTTTAATCATATTATATATACGGGAGTGAGCAGATTGAGCGACATGTGGTCTTTCTTTGACAATCTCAAGATACTCAGCAAATGTTCCTTCCCATCGTAAACGGCTTTCTTCTTCGCGGTACGCTCGAACTTTATTTAGAATTTCCATAGTTACTCCCTCCATGATAGCAGCGATTTATATATCCTATGCCGGACAGGGGGTTAACATTACCCCGGAATTTAAGGAACCGGAAGTCAATCAATAGTTTTGCCGAAAAAGGTATGAATCGCCTAAAATTATGGGTATATTAAGAAACAACAGCCGATGAGGTTCCGGAAGCTTTATGAAGCATCAGCAGCTCTTGTTCAATCTTAGAAATTCCTATCCAAGTAGGATATACGTTTTACATTTTTAACAAAGAAGGTGTTTAGATGACAGTGAAAAAAAGCTATTATTCTATCATTGATATCGGCTCCAACTCCATTCGCCTTGTAATTTACGCGCAAGATCACTCCCTTCGTCTTCATGAAGTGGAGAATGTAAAAGCGATGGCAAGACTAAGAAATTATCTAACAGAAGATAATGTGATGAACAACAAAGGAATTGAAAAACTTATTCGTACCTTAACGAGTTTTCGAGAAGTAGTTCATAACTATGAGCTTACGGAATTTATTTGTGTCGCAACGGCCGCGGTAAGGCAAGCCAAGAATCAAGCAGAAATCTGTGAACAGGTCTATGAAGCAACCGGCTGGAAACTTCGCATCCTTTCAGAAAAAGAGGAGGCATACTACGGCTACCTATCAGTGGTCAATTCCACAACAATTAATGAAGGAATAACGATTGATATTGGTGGTGGCAGTACCGAAATTACTTATTTTAAAGACAGACGTATCGTACATGCTCACAGTTTCCCTTTCGGTGCATTGACGTTGAAGCAATTTTTCAACAGTGCGAAGCCTACCCGTAAAGAAATCCACGAACTTCAGGAATTTTTAAGGAGCCAATTAAAAACGTTGAACTGGATAAAAGGGAAAGCTGTACCATTGATTGCAATTGGAGGAAGCGCGAGAAACCTTGTTCAAGTTCATCAGCAACTCGTTAAATATCCGCTCGCAGGCTTACACCAATATTTGATGACAGATAAAGCAATTGAGAAAGTCTGCCGGTATTTAGCTAATTTCAATGAAAGTGGCCTGGAAAAAATAGAAGGGCTTTCAAAGGAACGGGCTGATACGATTGTCCCTGCTTCTTTCGTGTTTTTAACCATTTATCAATTTATGAAAGCGAAAGGGTTTATTTTAAGTAGAAAAGGACTCCGGGATGGGGTCTTTTATGAGCATTTAGCTGCGAATGCAGATGAAAATTTATATCCGGATGTGCTCAAGGACAGTATTCTTGAACTTGTTTATGAATATAATCTTAACCGGGAGCAAATCCAGCATATTGCAATGTTATCGAAGAAGCTTCTTGAAGGATTGGCGGAGCTGCAGGTCGGTGAACTCACTTCTTCCGATTGGAAATATTTACAACTCGGATGCTATGTCTATAATCTTGGCAATTATATCGATTCGGAATCCAGTTCGCAGCATAGCTTTTATCTTCTTGCCAACCGAACGATTGATGGTCTTTTGCATATCGAACGTCTAAAATTAGCCTTGCTTGCATCTTTTAAAAATAAAACTGCTTTCCAGCAATATATGCAGTCTTTTACCGATTGGTTGTCAGATAAAGAACAGGAAAAACTATACACACTTGGAGCACTGCTAAAATTTATGTACTGCCTGGACGCGACGAAACGACAAGTCGTCACCGATTTTGATTTAAAAATAACCAAGCGGGACATTTACCTCGATGTATATTGCAATCAGGATTTTATGCCAGAACAATACCAAGCGGAAAAACAGAAAAAACATCTGGAAAAAGCCCTGGATCGAAATGTTCATATAAATTTTACAATACCTGTACTGAAAAGTTAGTATAATGGAATAGTATAAAGTAAAACTTCAATCAGTGGAAGTTTTACAGACGGTAATACCGGGATAAAATATTTGTTACTACTGCTAAAGTAAAGGTGGATGGCTATGCTCAAGATAGATAAAAACAAGTCACTTGATCAGCCTGCATATTTCAATAATCGAGAGCTAAGCTGGTTGTCTTTTAATAAGCGAGTATTGGATGAAGCTTTTGATGTGAATAATCCACTTATTGAAAGATTACGTTTTATTGCTATCTTCTCTTCCAATTTAGATGAATTTTTTATGGTCCGAGTCGCTGGACTGAAGGACCAAGTAAGGGCTGGCTTCAATAAACCCGAAAACAAAGCAGGTCTTACTCCGAAAGAACAGCTGAAGCAAATTGGAGAATATAATAAAACACTCGTTAGCAGTCAATACAAGATTTTCAAAGAGATCCAGAATCAATTAAAGAAAGAATCCATTAACATGCTCTCCATTATAGAGCTTTCTGTAACAGAGCTCACTTGTCTGGAACATTATTTTGATGAACAGATTTTCCCAGTACTGACCCCACTCGCAATTGATGCCTATCGTCCCTTTCCGATCATATCCAACAAGTCACTGAATCTTGCCGTTGTACTGCAAGATACGTATGACCAAGAAACAGAAAGACATGCGATTGTCCAAGTTCCTGCATTGCTCAGTCGATACATCCGAATCCATTCAGGGCATAGCTATGTCGCACTAGAAGAAATCATCTCTCATTTCATGTATAAATTATTCAAAGGGTATGAAGTCCGTTTCATTACGGAATTCCGGATTACGCGGAATGCTGACTTAACCATTCATGAAGAAGGGGCCCGCGATCTTTTAAAAGTGATTGAGAAAGAAATTAAGAAACGGAAATGGGGAGCTGCCGTTCGTCTCGAAGTGAGAAAGGAGAAATATAACGCTAACGTCGTAAACTTTTTATTGAATATTTTGGAGATACATCCGAATGACTTGTATCTTGTTGATGGCCCGCTAGATTTAACCTTTCTCGTTGATTTCATCAAAACGATTCAGATGGACCATGAACATCTTATTTACCGAACGCTTATGCCTCAACAGCCGAAGGATATTCATGAAGATGAATCCGTATTTGAAGCAGCCTTGAAACGGGATATTTTTCTGCATCATCCATATGAATCATTCGATCCGATTGTAGAGTTATTAGAAGGTGCTGCAGATGATCCAGACGTTTTAGCGATAAAACAAACCCTTTATCGGGTAAGCCGCAAGTCGCCAATTATCAAAAGCCTTAAACTTGCAGCTGAAAATGGAAAACAAGTGACCGTCCTTGTGGAATTAAAGGCTCGTTTTGACGAAGAACAAAACGTTCAGTGGGCAAAGGAACTTGAAAAAGCTGGTTGCCACGTTATTTATGGGATGCATTCCCTGAAAACTCATAGTAAAATTACCCTTATCGTCCGTAAACGCCAAGGCAAGATCGAACGATTTGTCCACTTTGGAACCGGTAATTATAATGATTCGACAGCGAAAGTCTACACCGATATCGGCATCATTACGACGAAACGTAAAGTAGGGATTGACGCTACAAATTTTTTCAATTATTTAAGCGGTTATACAGAGAGACCGAAGTTTCATCATTTGGCTATGGCACCATTTGATATCCGGAATGATTTCATTCGCTATATTACGGAAGAGATAGAATTTCACAAGCAAAAAGGAAACGGACATATTATTGCAAAAATGAATTCATTGACTGATAAAATTTTAATTGAAAAATTATATAAAGCAAGTCAAGCAGGTGTACAAATCAATTTGATCGTCAGGGGGATTTGTTGTCTGAAACCCGGCATTAAAAATGTTAGTGAAAATATTACAGTACGAAGCATTGTCGGCCGTTATTTGGAGCATAGCCGGATATTTTATTTCCACAGTAACGGGGAAGAGCGTATTTTCCTTTCATCTGCAGATATGATGACAAGAAATATGGAAAAGCGGATCGAGTTGTTATTTCCAATTTATGATGAAAGAATAAAGTTACGGATTAAGAACGTGCTTGAATTAACTTTAAAGGATAATGTAAAAGCAAGAGAACAACATGCCAACGGGGTTTATGATTATGTAAAAAGAAAACCGGAAGAACGTGCTATTTCCAGCCAAATGGAATTGTTTAAATTAGCTTATGAAATGCGAGAAAATAAATAAAAACGAAGACTGCTATACTCATGCTGATATGATGAATATAGCAGTCTTCGCTTTTTTAATGGTTCAAAAACGCTCTATTCATTTTTTATATGCTTATTGTAATAATCGGCCGTAACCTTTTTTCCGTCCGTAATTTCATAATGGGTTGAAGTTTTCAAAACAATCCACGTCATGATATCTCCTTCACCTGCATCATTGACAATATAATGCCAACGCTCTTCGTATGTATCGTCCAGTTCAGCCGCGATTTCCGGGTTCAGTCGCTTTCCAGTAAGTTCAATTGCATTTAATAGTTTAATCCCTTCTACGTTACGAACTTGGGTTGCCAGTTCATCTGCGAGTTCCTCAATCGGATACTCCCTTAAAAATTCTTTATTAAAATAAGCTGCGACCGCTGCCTCATCTTCCAACAATGCCTCTTCATACATATCTTCCACAACAGAAACAGATGCCGGATTAAAACAACCGGTTAAAAGAAAGGCAGCAGCAGCTAGTAAAATAATCATTTTCCGCATGTGTTCGTATATTCCTTAGAAATCATCTGGGTTGGAGCCGGTACGTTCGTTAATGTTCATCTCGGCAATTTGTTCGACTTCTTCAGCAGTAAGCTTGAAATCAAAGATATCAGCGTTTTCAATCATCCGCTTTTTATTAATGGATTTTGGAATGGTCATAACTGCCTGGTCCAAGTCCCAGCGTAAAAGTACTTGCGGGACTGTTTTTCCGTATTTTTCCGCAATCTGAACAAGTAATGGCTCATCGAAAATACGCCCCTTTTTGAGTGGAGACCATGCTTGCATTTGAATATCATGTTCTTTACAGTACGCTAGGACATCACGTTGCGTCAAATGCGGATGGAATTCAATCTGATTCACTACCGGTTTTACTTCTGCATCTTTTCGTAATTCTTCCAAGTGATGCACATGGAAATTGCTTACTCCTATGGCACGTACTTTTTTATCCCGGTAAAGTTTTTCCAATGCACGCCATGTGTCTTTATATTTTCCGGATACCGGCCAATGAATCAAGTAGAGATCAAGATAATCAAGTCCTAACTTTTCCAATGATTCATCGAAAGCTTGCAATGTAGATTCATATCCTTGTTGATCGTTCCACACTTTCGATGTAACAAAGATTTCGTCTCTTGCAATTCCTGAATCTTTAATTGCTTTTCCAACGCCCTCTTCATTTTCGTAAACAGCAGCTGTATCGATCAGACGATATCCTACAGCAAGTGCATCTTTTACCGCATTGATTACGGTATCACCGTCTTCTACTTTAAATACGCCGAGTCCAAACCCAGGCATTTTTACGCCATTGTTTAAAGTTACCGTATCTTGTAAATTATTAATCATCGTTATCGTTATCCTCCCATTCATTGTTTCTTCCATCTTCTATCTTATCATTATTTTCTTACTTCTAACAAATTGGAAAGCAAAGGCAGAAGCGCCCTTACAGGCTAGGTTCGCGATTCGTTTCGCAACGCTTGTACTAGCGCATCCAGTAGTCGCAGCAACGTACAAACTGGAGCACTCCGACTGCTTGAGCACAGAGCGGGCATGAATGGTGCTGATAACTGCAGTTGACTAAAAACAGTAGCTCTTCATTTTCTATGCAGTGAGGAAAGGCAAGTTAAGAAAACAATTAATCTGCACGGTATACATATACTTCTCCTTGCTGTTCCCTTTGACATCCTCCATTTAAACGGAGATATTCCAGGTGGGCAAGGGTTTCTCCAATTGCGAACCGTGTTTCATGGATATTTAATTGTTTATTGAAAAGCTGTTCACAGGCTTCATAAACCGTTCGACCTGCCTGAATAATTTCGTGCAAAGCTTCAAGCCTTTCGTAATGATGCGCTTTTAATTCCAATACGCGTAAATGCCCTTCATGAAACGGTTTGCCATGTGACGGGATAATGAAGTCCACCTCAAGTGCAGCAATTTTGTCCAATGAATCGAAATAACTTGAAAGCGGATTTGGATCACCATGGAACCAGTGAGAAATATTCGGTGTAATCTTTGGTAGAATATGGTCGGTGCTTAGCAGTGTATTTTTTTCCTGATTATAAAAAGTGACGAGTCCTTCCGAATGGCCCGGGGTGAAAATAACTTCATATTCATATTTTCCAAGAACGATTTTTTCCCCTTCTTCCAAATAATGCGAGATGGTCGGATAAGGTTGTACCCGCGGGACAAACGCTTCCGTGTTCTCAATCATTTGCCTCGCAATCTGCTCTGGAATACCTGATAATCTATAATACTTTCCAAGTTTGGTGAGAAGTTCCTTTTCCCAGCTGAACAACCCATTTTCCGCATCAATTTGGGACATGGAAACGCTCGTACCATACCTTTCTTGAAAACTTCCTGCATATCCGTAATGATCTGGGTGATAATGCGTTATAATCAGATGTTTTACTTCTTTTCCAGCAAGCTCTTCTTCCCAGCGTTTCACTGTCTTCTCATTATGCAGGCCGGTATCAATGACCGTATAGCCATCTATCCCTTCTGCAAGAAAACAGTTCACATGATTCAGACGAAAAGGCAACTCAAGTCGAATAAGCTGTAAACCATATTCTTCTAACATTCTCTCCATTCCTTCCACCTTAGTTTCCTATAAAGTTTGGTTTTTGTTTTTCAAAAAATGCTGCAATCCCTTCTTTATTATCTTCTGATTGGAGGAGCAGTGTTTGAATCGCTGTTTCTTGTAAGTCACTCGTTTCATAATTTAGTTTGTCAGCATGGTTGACGAATTGTTTTACAAACCGATTTGCAAGTGGCGGTCCGTCTACAATGAATTGGGCAAAATCATTCGCTTCTTGTATCAGACTTTCTTTTGCAACATGATTTACAAGTCCCCAAGCTTTTAGTTCATCCGCAGTCACTGGTTTGGCTGCAGAAATCCACTCTTTCACTAAGGGTCGCGGAACATTATCGGTGAGAACTTTCATTAATCCTAGATCAGGAATCAGCGCGATGTTTGAAAAACTGCTAACGAATGTCGCTTCACTTTCCGCTACAATAAAGTCCGCTGCCATCGCAATACTGAACCCGGCACCTGCAGCGAAACCATTTACAGCGGCGACGACGTATGTGTCCATCTTGCGGATTGTTTGAACAATTTCAAGAGCCCGTTTCATATACTTCATTATGGAGGCGGATTCATTCAGAGCGTGAATTGTCTCTAAATCACCACCTGCTGAAAATCCTTTTCCTTCCCCAGATAGAATAACAACGCGAATTGCTCGGTCTTCTTCCGCATCTATTAATGCTTCGATGACATCATTTACGAGTTCATAGGATAAAGCATTCCGTTTATCTGGCCGATTCATTGTAATATAAGCAATACGATTTTCCTTTTTCACCTTTACAACCTTCATCTTTTCTCCCCCTTATTTCAATTGCTGGACTGCTTGTTGATATTCATTTGCAATTTTTTCTTTCGCTTTTAAATATTCTTCTTGCAACTCGGTTATGATCTCTTTTACCGGCTGTTCTTTTTTAACCGGCCCCACCCCTTGACCTGCTCCCCAAATATCTCGCCATGCCTTAACATCTGGGTTACCAAGTTCAGAAATATCTATTTTTCCTTTTTCGGGAAGCTGTTCTGGATCAAGACCAGCATTTACAATACTTTTCGTAAGGTAATTGGCATGAATTCCACTAAAGGCGGGTGTATACGTAATATCGGATAGCGTGGAGTCGATAATCATCTTACGGTAATCATCAGCTGCACTGCTTTCCTTGGCAGGAATAAACTTCGTACCGAAATAAGCAAAATCAGCTCCAAGTGTCTCTGCAACGAGGATATCTTCTCCCTTTGATAACGTGCCTGATAATGCAACTGGTCCGTCGAAAAATTCCCGGATTTCATGCATGAACGCAATCGGATTCAATCTGCCACCATGCCCGCCCGCTCCAGCTGCGACGAGGACAAGCCCGTCACTTCCTTTTTCTAAAGTTTTCTTCGCAAATTTCATATCAATAACATCACTTAAAACGATGCCGCCATATTCTTTCACAATTGCTACGACAGGACTCGGGTCGCCAAGTGACGTAATCACAAGCGGTGGTTTATACTTTTTAATCAAAGTTAGATCTTCTTTAAATCGTTTATTCGAACGGTGGCTAATAAAATTGATTCCCCATGGAGCTAATTCTTTGCCTTCTTTTCCTCTTAACTGTAAGCCTTCCGTAATCTCTCGCATCCAATCATCCAACTGCTCGGTTGTCCGTGTATTCAGAGCTGGAAATGTACCGATTATCCCCTCAGCACATGCCTCCAGCACCATTTTCGGATTGGAAATAAGAAACATCGGCGCCATGATAACCGGCAGTTTAACCCCCCGCAGCAACTTTTTCGTTACTTCATTTGTCATGGAATATAATCCCCCTTTTACTACTGCTAGTTTTCGAGTGAATGTTCATTCATTATTCTGCAAAAAAATAGAAATGTGCACAATCTGCATTTCATGTATTATTCTAATTCTAAATTTTCATATTTTTATTGTCAAGTGATTTCACTAAAAAAATAGGGTCATTTGATACAACTCTCAAACTGACCCTACTCCTTATTTCAATTCTAATAATTTCTGTTTCATTTCCTCTTCCATTACAATCATTTCTTTTTCTGCCTGTTGGCGCTTCTCTCTGCCTTCTGCTTGAATTGTAAGTGTCTCTTCAATCGTGGAAATTAAATCTTCCTGTGTTTTCTTAAGTGTTTCAATATCGACGAGACCACGCTCATTTTCTTTCGCTGTCTCAATCGTATTCGTGCGCAGCAGTTCCGAGTTCTTCAACATGAGATCATTCGTTGTTTCGGAAACAAGCTTTTGCGCTTCGACTGCATTCCGTTGGCGCAGTAATGTGAGTGCAATTGCAATTTGGTTTTTCCAAAGTGGAATTGCCGTTAGTATTGAGGATTGAATTTTTTCAACGAGTGCTTGATTCGTATTCTGAATGAGCCGAATCTGCGGGGCACTCTGAATGGTAATCTGTCTGCTTAACTTCAAATCATGGGTGCGCTTTTCCAGGCGGTCGGTAAATTGAATCAAATCATTTACTTCCTGAACCATCATTTGATTTTGGCTTGCTTCCGCTTTTGCTTTAAGGGCGGGAATTTCTTTCGTTCGGAGCTCATCAATCTTCACTTCTCCGGCTGCGATAAAAATATTTAAGGCATCAAAGTATTCTTTGTTTTTTACAAAGAGTTGCTCCAGCAATTTATTATCCTTCGTCAGTTCATTTTTGCCCCGATCAAGCTTCACACTAATCCTGTCAATTTGTGCCCCGGTCTTTTGATAATTGGATAGGACTTGATTCACAGAACTTGATACGCGATTGAAAATCTTGGCAAGAAATCCTCGATTATCTGTCCGCAAATCATCCGGATCAACTTGTTCGAGTTTCTTCATGAGGTCGGATAAGATGCCACCAATCTCCCCGATATCACTATTTTTCACATGATCCAACATATCATGGGAAAAATCCATCAGCTTGGATTGTGCTTCTGTTCCGTATAGGGATACACTTTGAAAGTTCGCTGGATCAATTTGTTCTGCAAGTTGTAAAGCACGTTTTTTCTTATCTTCCGGCAATACATCGACAAGCCTTTTTTCCTTTACATCTGTTTCTGTCTCCACTTCGCTGATTTCCTTATCTGCGGATTCACTGCCGAACGGATTAGCCAGCAGCTCGTCCAATTCAAATTCATTCTTTTTCTCTTCAGCCATCAGATAACCCTCCCATTCGTTTTCTTCGGTTTTTGTAATGTTTTCTTCGCTACGTCAAGTTCAAAATGCAATGTATCGACATCATCATTCAGCATAATGCGAAGGTCTTTATTTACAGTTTGACCAAGAACGATAATTGCGAGTCTCGAATCCCGCATTGTTTCACTCATTTCCCTTGATTTCACCTGTTGTTTAGAAAGGTAAGCATATTTTTCCGTGATTTCAACTAACGAATCGAGATGCTTATAGAAAAACGCTTCCGCCTTGAAAAACCTCCACGGTTCACGTTTTGTATTTGTGTAAATCCTTTTTACGGTGCGAAGAATTTCAAAGTTCTCCTTCGCATTGCCCAGTGGACGAACTTGCACCAAGGCACGTTGCAGCCGGATGACTTTTGCTTTCGCTTCTTTCAAGTTCCCGGAAATGAATTTATATTCCTTCCGTGTCAGTCCATGCCGTTTTGCGTCGCGGGAAATCTGTAAATGTTTTACAGCATAATAGGTGACGACCCCACAGACAAGTGCGTACGCCGTGGAAAGGAGAAAAATTTGCGAAAAGGCGAAAAAACTGATCAACCAGATAACCCCTGTTGCAGTGAAAGCCGCCGCCTGTCGTAAAACAAATTCGAAAAATGCTTTCATTACATCACTCCTATAATAAAATACACGCCCTGTATGAACACTCTACCACTAATACGACAAAGCCAAGTATAAAGTTTCACTTAAATCTATTTTACCTGACTTGACGAGAAATAACTACACCTAGATAATGACAATTAGATGTTCATGAGCGTTTTTAGATTATTACTTTAGGAGGAAAAAGATGCAACGAATAGGAATTGATGCTGGTGGCTCTTTGATCAAACTTGCTTATGTCGAGCAAAGTCAGCTGCATGTGAAAACATATCCGTATCAGGATAAAAACTCTTTCGTGAATTGGCTCCATATGCTTGCTCCAGATACACATGTTTATGGTACAGGCGGGAGATGGGAGGAACTGTCAAAAATACTCCAGCAGCCAACTGTAACAACTGCTGAATTCCCGTCCATTGTCCGAGGGACAGATTATTTGCTGAGCAAAGAAACAAACGTACCAGAAGAATACATTCTCGTTAATATTGGAACAGGCACTTCTATATTTCACGTCAACAATGGAGAATTTGAACGCGTGCTTGGGAGCGGGGTTGGTGGCGGAACATGGTTAGGAATCGGATCACTTCTTGCAGGCTGCGGGAAAACCTTTCGTGAGCTTGTTGAACTTAGTGCATCAGGGAATCATTACCATGTTGACCTACTCGTTAAAGATATATACGGAGAACAACATGCACCACTCACGCAGGAACTGACAGCAGCGAACTTTGGTAAAATACAGTTTCTAAATGAAAGCTCGCAAGCCGACCAATTGCGTGCCCTAACACAACTAATTGGTGAAGTGATTATTTCTCTTGCCGCAACCGTGATGAACAGTAAAGATGTAAGGAAAGTAGTTTTCATCGGCAGTACGATACAAGGGAATAAACCATTGCGGGATGTACTGTCAATTTTTCGTGAGATGTTAGCGTATGAGCCAATATTTTTGGATAAAGGAGCATACGCTGGTGCGATTGGAGCTATGGTGGAATAATGGGCTCCTTTCTCTTAATTCCTCTATTAATGCATGACTCTTTTTCTGTTGCCGGTCAGCTTGACCGGCTAACTCCGCCAAGATGACAGGGGTATTGTTTAGGCGGACAAGAAGCAGCCAGTTATTTTCATGCACCATCATACGGCGGCTTTTTTTATCGATGATTAATTCTTCTCCGGTTTTTTCTAATAAAATAACAGCTTTATCTTCTTCCATCCGGTCGACAACACCAATTTCTGGAGTAAGCCCACATCCATAAAAAGTAAAATAAATAGCAAGCCAAACTCTCATAAAGCATATCTCCCTTCATTATAAATCATGATTGAATCTATTACACACTGGATTTTCCAGACTCTATTTGCTACTCTATTGATGGAAGTTTTGAAGTTTAGGGGGAAGTTATGTGAAACGTTTAACATTTATATTGGCATTCCTTGGACTGTTCATCTTTTCCGCTTGCGAGGAAATGCCAACAGACACAGCGAATCATGCCAATGAAACAACAGTGAGCAACCAAAAGACCGTATCCACTGCGGCTAAACAGGACGAAGCAAAGGATACGACCGAAGAGGTTTCACCTGAGAAAAATCAGACGGAAAAACTTGAAGAACTATCCGTTCATTTTATCGATGTTGGTCAAGCTGATGCTACCTTATTCCGGTACCGTTCAGGTGAGGAACAATATACTGTTTTATTTGATACGGGTGATTGGCGCGGCAGTGAGGTAACGAATTACTTAACTGGAAATGATGTAAATTTTATTGATCTTGTTATCGTGAGCCATCCGGATGCTGATCATATTGGACAACTTGAACAAGTCATGCAGACCTTTGATGTCGGAGAAGTATGGATGTCAGGTAATGAAAGTTCTTCCCAGACGTTTCAGGATGCAATTGAAGCAGTTCTAGCCAGTAATGCGGACTATTATGAACCCCGAGCAGGTGAAGAATTTGCAATCGGTCCATTGCAAATTGAAATCCTGTACCCGGATAACATTTCAGGGAAAACCAACGAGGAATCCATTTCCGCCTTGTTTACATATGATAATGTGAAATTCGTTTTGACCGGGGATGCCGGCCTGCGTGAAGAAACTTATATGCGAAGCAACTTTAATGTATCAGCCGACGTCCTCCACCTTGGACACCATGGCTCGAAAACATCGAATGACCCAGCATTCATTGATGCAGTTTCACCAAAAATTGTCGTTTATAGTGCAGGCGCCGATAACAGCTATGGCCACCCGAGCCCAGAAGTCGTCTCAGCCATAGAAGAAAGGAACATCGAACTATACGGTACAGCCATTCATGGCACAATCCTCCTCACAACAAATGGCACAGACATCCAAATCGACACAAATATTGCAGCGCCTGACAGCGGGACAACGGGGTCAGAGCAAATGTCCCAAAATAAAAACAAAGAAACAGAACAAGTTTCTTCTTCTAGTTGTGTTAATATTAATGAAGCGACAGTTGAAGAATTACAGCAAATTATCCATATTGGTCCAGAGCGGGCCGTAGATTTAATTGAACTGCGACCTTTCCAGACCATTAGTGACCTGACAAAAATCGCTGGAATTGGTTCTGCACGAATGGCGGATATTCAAACAGAAGGGATTGCATGTGTACAATGAAAGGGATTTTAGATCGATTCGAAGGAAATCAGGCGGTTATTCTTATTGAAGAAACGAAAGAGGAATTGATCGTTAACAAAGAAGGTTTACCTCGGGGCAGTGCCAAACATACGATATTCAACTTAGAGAAAGCTAACGGCAGCTATCAAATCGCCAGTATTGATTTGACACAGACAAAAGCAGCGGCTAAAAAATCCGCTTCCCTCATGGATCAATTGCGAGGAAAGAAAAAAGGCAGTAAATTCAAGCGATGAAATATCCGAACAAACCAGCTAGCAAGCTGCACCAAAGATTTACTTGGTTTGTTCGGATTTTTTATTGTCTAAGCAACTCTTTTGTCAATTCCAATGATACGGTGTTTCTTGGTAGACATAGTAGTTCAGCCAATTCGAAAACAGTAAATGTGTATGGGAGCGCCACAAATTTAAAGGAGGCTTCTCCGGGTCATCATCTGGAAAGTAGTTTACAGGCACCTCCATCTCAAAGCCCTTTTTCATGTCCCGCTCATATTCATCACGAAGCGTTGTAGCATCATACTCTAGATGACCTGTAATCATAATGTTTTTCCGATCTTTTGAAAGAATGATGAATGGAGAATTTTCATCTGTCTTCGATAACAGGGAAAGTTCGGGATGCTCTTCAATTGCTTCCAAGCTAACGGTCGTATGTCTCGAATGTGGTGCAAAAAAGTTATCATTAAAACCTTGGACGAGCTTTTCAGTTGGTAAGGAAACATCATGATTGAAAATACCAAAGTATTTCTCAGGCAAGGCTTCTTTTTCGATTCCATAATGATGGTAAAGTGCTGCTTGGGCTCCCCAACATATGTAGAGGTTTGACGTTACATTCTCCACCGACCAATCCATAATCTGTTGTAACTCCCGCCAATAGTTAACCTCTTCAAACTCCAGATGTTCAATTGGTGCACCAGTAATAATAAGGCCATCAAACTTACGCGATTTTATTTTATCAAATGTCGTATAAAACGTATCGAGATGATAATTGCTGACATTTTTGGATTGATACGTTGCTGTCCGTAAGAATGTAATATTCACTTGTAATGGTGTATTCCCTAATAAACGTAGTAATTGCAGTTCTGTTTTTTCCTTTTCAGGCATTAAATTCAAAATTAAGATATTTAATGGACGTATATCCTGAGTACGGGCTCTGTCTTCCTCCATTACAAAAATCTTTTCTTCTTTTAATGTTTCCCTCGCTGGTAATTCTCTCGGTATATTAATCGGCAATCCACACGTCTCCCCTCTGTTTTTTTATAATAACAATCATTATAAATATTAAATCTTGAAACGGCAAGTCCTTGCATTCGTTTCTCACTTGATTCAAACTTCCTGCTAAGTGCCTCGCTTTAAGATTGTCCTTAAATGATATATAATAAAGAAGCAATAAGTCATAATTTTGGAGGGAAAAGGCAATGAAAAAGGTGCGATTGACTTTCTTTACAATTACTCTTTTTGGGGTACTTTTCCTGAGTGCTTGTGGTGGAAATGAAGTTGGTTCGGATACAGAACAACAAGATGAACCTGAACAGGAAGATGTCGCAGAAGATGAGGGAACGGAAGAGGATACAACAGAGAATAGGGAAGCAGCAGAAGAAGATACGGAAGAGGAAGCAAATTCAGGTAATGCTTCTGATGGAATGGATATCGTTGCGGAAAATGATGCCTTTAAGGTATTTGAGCCTGCACCCGACAGTGTTGTTGCTAATGAATTTATTGTCCGCGGAGAAGCACGGGTATTTGAGGCAAACGTTTCCTATGAATTTGAAGACGGCCATAACATCCTTGCCAAAGGATTTGTAACGGCAAGTCAAGGTGCTCCTGAATGGGGCGAGTTTGAAATAACAATTTCATTTGACGAAGTTGCCAATGATACTGGATTGATTGTACTTTATGAAGAAAGTGCAAAAGATGGATCCAGACAAAACGAATTAATTATTCCAGTAAAAGTTAAAGATTAATAAAGTGAAACTTCATTCCGTGGGAGTTTCCTTACCTCCTTCACGGAATGTTAGTTGAACAGAATCAGGGATTTACGGACTGTTTATCTCCATCTTCACATGTTGGGTTTCCCTTATCTTTAGAAGTGGGGAGATTACAGACCGTTAATGCGTGATAAAAACGGGTCAGTTAGATACAGTCTAATTGGCCCTCATTTTTTTGGATTAGAGGTTGTATAAATGCAAGTATTATTAAAGAAAAAATGGTCGGTCGCGGCCATTGCTGTATTTTGTTCATTATTATGGGGAAGTGCATTCCCTGTACTTAAAATAAGTTATGATGAATTTCAAATTGCGTCAGACGACATTATTGCTAAAATTGTTTTTGCCGGACTGCGATTTTTACTCGCAGGACTTATTGTACTTGGTTTTCTTATGGTGAGTAACTACAAACAATTATTTGTCACAAAAAAGCAGCTAATGGTTCTGCTTATTCTCGGCATTGTCCAGACTGCCCTGCAATATTTCTTCTTTTATAACGGACTGGCCAATGTTACCGGGATGCAAGGAGCAATCCTGAATTCAAGCGGAACATTTTTCACTGTTCTATTGGCGCATTACTTTTATGTAAATGATAAGATGACAACCCAAAAAGCAATTGGACTTCTAGCAGGATTTGGAGGCATTATCGTCGCCAACTGGGGACAAGGCTTTTCATTCCAGTTCACGTTTACTGGCGAAGGTTATATGATTTTATCTGGTGTAACAAGTGCTGTTGCCACGATTATGGCAAAAGAACTCGCTAAAGGAATTCATCCATTTGCAATAACAGGGTGGCAGTTCACTCTAGGAGCAATCGTATTATTACTCATCGGTTTTCCACAGCTCGGGGAGAACGCAATGGTTTTCACTCCTTTCGGCTGGGGATTATTTATTTACTCCGCCTTGCTTTCTTCTGTTGCTTTTGCGCTCTGGTACTCCTTACTAAAATATAACCCTGCAGGAGAAATTACAATGTATAAGTTCATTGTCCCTGTGTCAGGCTCTATTTTATCAACGATTTTAGTTCCTGGAGAAAGCCTTACGCCGGCAATCCTATTTGCTCTTGCCCTCGTTGCACTCGGAATCATTATCGTTAATATAAGGCCGAAAATCTAATTGGGATGGTCGAGGGAAAAGTAAGCCAATATAGAGGGGACTAGCATGAGTATTCATGGAGGAGGTCTATCGTTTTTGTAGGGGAAGGAGCATTCGTAAATAATAGATCCTCTCCATGATGATTTATATTGGGGGTGGGAGTACCCCTCAACCAATCTCTCACCCCAAAGATAATAAATAAAAAACAATTCGTCAAAAAGCAATTTTTGGTTTTTCCTCTGTTTTTTTGTCGAGAAAAATCGATTCCCGCAAAAGTTATTCAATTTTCCCAAAGAATTTCGTCGAATCATGTCGGAAATCAGACAACAAATTTAAAATCCTCCTATTTTTTACTTTTCTATAAAGAAATCCATTTCATTTAGCGAAACTTTTACTATCTATTCAAGTGTTAATTACTATTCCATGTTCGACAGCCGAAGTTTCTCTTCTCTGCACGCTCCATCATTTATGTAAGAATTACCTGATTCGGGTTTCATTTTATTTTATTATGGGTATAATAGAACGCATGTATTTTATTTTATATCTTAAGGGAGGAAATATGAAGAAAGTTTCAAAAGTGTTTTACATAGCACTGGCAATTGTCGTTATTATGGTTATTTTGGGAGCTGTGTTCCCAACAGAATTTGAAGATTTAACTAGCCGGGTTCAAGCTTTTGTTTCTACAACATTCGGTTGGTATTATATGTTGCTCATGTCAGCCCTCGTCATTGTAGCAATATTAATTGCATTTAGCCGGTTTGGCAAAATTCGTCTTGGCCGAGACCATGATAGGCCTGACTTTTCCACCGTTACGTGGATTGGCATGCTTTTTTCCGCTGGTATGGGAATCGGGCTTGTCTTCTATGGGTCCGCAGAGCCACTATTTCACTATATTGTGGATGCTCCCAATGCAGAAGTCGGATCAGGTGCAGCTTTTAAAGATGCACTTGTTTATTCTTACTTCCACTGGGGAATTCATGTTTGGGCAATGTATGGCGTCGTTGCTTTGTCGCTTGCCTTTTTCCAATTCAGAAAAGGTCAGCCCGGTTTGATCTCCTCAACATTGAAGCCGCTCTTTGGCGATAAGATGGATGGCCCATTCGGGACATTTGTAGATGTACTGTCTGTATTTGCAACCGTATTTGGTGTCGCAACTTCTCTTGGATTTGGTGCAGTACAAATTAATGGCGGGTTATCACATTTATTTGGAATTGAAGTAGGATTTATTTCACAATTATTAATTGTAATTGTTGTAACAGCTCTATTCATGATATCCGCTTGGTCTGGATTAAGCCGAGGGATTAAATATTTATCCAATACGAATATTGTTTTAGCTGTTATTCTTTTAATAATTGTTATCGCAATTGGACCGACTGTTCTCATTATGAATATGTTCACGGAAACAATTGGATTGTATATGCAAAACTTGATTGGGATGAGCTTTACAACCGCACCCCTTGCTTCTGACAACCGTGCTTGGCTTGACGGCTGGACCATATTTTACTGGGCATGGTGGGTATCCTGGGCACCATTTGTCGGTATGTTTATCGCAAGAGTCTCCCGTGGGCGTACCATTAGGGAATTCATTTTAGGGGTCATGATTGTCCCGACCTTGTTTATCGCCATCTGGTACGCAGCATTCGGGACAACAGCTGGAAATATCCAAGATAGTGGTTTCGACTTGTCTGGCTTTGCAACGGAACTCGTATTATTCAATATGTTCGACCAGCTTCCGATGTCGACGCTTCTTTCTATTATAGCGATTGTTTTAATTGCATCGTTCTTTATTACATCAGCGGATTCGGCAACATTTGTCCTTGGTATGCAGACAACGAAAGGCTCACTTACTCCGCCTAATACCGTTAAAGTCACCTGGGGAATTGCGCAATCTGCGGTAGCAATCATTCTTCTTTATGTAGGAGGTCTCAGCGCCTTGCAAAATACAATCATCATCGCGGCACTGCCCTTCTCCTTCATTATGATTTTAATGATATTTGCTTTGTATAAAGCGTTGAATAAAGAAGTATGAGAACAAAGGCGGAAGCGCCCGTTCAGCAACGTACAAACTGTGCCTCCCAGGATGGGAGGTAGTTCGATGTTGCCCCAGGAAGAGGCGAACTTAATCGAACCTCCTTTTTACCGGAAGAGAGATAAAGGAAACATGCCCCTTAAGGGGTAGACGTGAGTTGGGCTTTAGCCCGAATTTAAACGGCCCTCCTTTCGTTATGAGCCGATGTTGACTTTCACCACAAGGGTATAAGTGCGACTAAGCCTCACAAAGACCGAACGGCTAAGTCTTCTTTATCGATTGGAGGAGTGTGAAGTCACTGCTCGCCCCACCAAAAGATCTACTAGTTGCTGGGCGCAGAGCCGACGTGGCTAGCCTAGCAATTTTAGTTATCTACAGTATTTTCTAGCTAACAAAAAGGTTGAGTTTCCTGAAATAGGAAACTCAACCTTTTTTAATTTTAACTATCATACCGTTGATTCATCCGGTTCTTTTTCCGGATCCCGTACTCCCAAATCTTCTTCAATAATTTCAAAGCCTTCAATTACCGTGTTTTCTTCCAGTTCGATAACGAGACAAAGTTTTCCGTCGAGCCGCATTTGGCGTATATAACGCAATTCACTTGGACTAACTTTTAAATCAGCAGCTTTCGTTTTGATTTTAATCGACTTGGAGTTATAATTTGGAACAACATTGTTTGCCTTCAGTTCAAATTTCTCATCATTGATTACTTTTTTAAAGGCTCCTTCCACAGCTTCCGGCTGCACATCCTTTATCCCGCTGCTACTTAAAACAGCTTCCATATCCCGGTAATCGAGCTTCGGTGTATCATCCGGATCCGTCTCTTCAATCACCTGCTGGATCTCATCATAGACATTTGCGAGGGTAGCGGTCGTAAACTGTTCACCAGCCACATCTTTAACAATTTCTTCAAATACAATCTTATCTTCTTCAGCAGTCATGATTTCTTCTGCATTCAGAACATCTTCAATAAATGAGAAATCTAGTTCTTTTGATTTCCCAGTTGAATAAAGAACACGGTTCACATCAGATACACCATCGGTAAAGGTCGGGAACAAGAACCCGCCTATCGGGGCATTCAAATCAATAATCGGATCGACTTCGATATTGTATTTGAATTCTTTTTCCACATAATCGAATGCCAATTCTTTCCTGGGATCTTGGGTCGTATTGATTGTACACATAATAAAGAAATGAGAATAGACTTTATCCCGTTCACTCTCTTCGGTCTCTTCACTAATCGGCTTTACCGTCTTCATATATTCACCTTTCGTGAAAGTGACGATAATATCTTCGTCATACTGCTTCACTTCGAGCATTTTCTCAACAATTTGCACCATGCGGTTTCTCCATGTTTCACTATGTTCGGTCAATACCCCTTGATGAAGAAGTAATTGGGTGCTGTTTTCTGCTTCATGAACAAATTTCAATTCAAACAGTTTCCGATCTAATTGGCCGGCAAGCACTTTTTTAAAATTATTCATGAACAATTCCTGTTGTTCCCTCTCCAGCATTTCAAACGGGGTGTTCTCCTGATGATAGATTTCACTTGATTCTTTCATAATATATACGTTAAACACTTCATTTATTTTCAATAGATCATTTTCCGGCTTTAATTGCCTGCGGAAACTGGCAATATCTTTTTTATTCACGTAAACACTCCTTATTTATAGACTGATACAATTTATTATACTACAAAAAAGGACGTTCAGGAGAATTCCCCGAACGTCCTCTTTACTAGATTTAATAACCTGATTCCAGTTTACCGGTTTGCATGTCCTTTTAACAGCCCGGATAACGTTTTTATGATGATCGTTGGTGCAAAAATAACAACGGCAATTGTCCCCGCAATGAAGAGGACAGTTCCCAGTGTGGAATATTCTTCTGGAATAAGATATCCTAAACCGATTAACGCAAATCCCGAAACAATCGCTGCGAGCAACCAGTTTAACCTTTCTCTCATGCTATCCCTCCTTCCCTTCCAGAATATGCAACAGGATTCCCGAATGTCTGTGTGCATATTGGAGGGAAGATTTACAATAGAAAGGGGTGGGGTTGCTCACCCTTTTTTGGTATTTATTCCAATCCACCGATGGATAAATATTTCGTTTCTAAATATGGTTCAATACCTTCAAGTCCACCCTCTTTACCGATTCCGCTTTCCTTCAACCCACCGAACGGGGCATGTGCAGCAGACGGGGCACCATCATTCCAACCGATGACACCAAAGGTGAGATGCTCATGCAAATACGTGCCTGTCCGGTAATCATTTGTAAAGAAATAAGCCGCTAAACCGAATGGTGTGTCGTTCGCAATAGCAACCGCTTCTTCGACCGTATCAAACACCGTAATCGGAAGCACTGGGCCAAAAGTTTCCTCCTGCATGATATCCATTTCACCAGTCACTTGTTTCAGAACGGTAGGATAGATGAAGTAATAGCCTTTATCATCATCTTTATCGAATTTATTACCTGCTAGTACTTCAGCACCTTTTCGAACAGCGTCATCAATCTGGCCGACAACTTTTTTAAAGCCGTCCCCGTTGATGACCGGGCCGATTTGCGTACCTTCTTCCAGTCCATTTCCGACTTTTAATTTCTCCACTTCTTTTACAAGCCTGTCAGCGAATTCGTCAGCAATCTCCTTTGCAACGAGCACCCGATTTGCACAAATGCAAGTTTGTCCAGCATTACGGAACTTAGAGAGAATAGTTTGCTGTACTGCGATATCAAGGTCGGCATCTTTCGTAACGATGAGCGGAGCATGTCCACCGAGTTCCATTGATACGTGTTTTACCGAATCCGCACTTTGCTTGATCAATTGCTTTCCAACTGGAGTCGAACCGGTGAATGTAATTTTCTTCACCAAGGAACTATTTGTAAAAATCTCACCAACCGTTCTTCCAGAACCATTGACATATTGAACTACATCTTTTGGAATTCCTGCTTCATATGCCAGGTCAATCAACTTCATCGTCGTAAGTGGAGTTTCACTTGCCGGTTTTACGATGAATGTACAACCTGCCGCAAGAGCCGGTGCAGCTTTCCTTGTCATCATGGCTGCCGGGAAGTTCCATGGTGTAATTGCTGCGACTACTCCGATTGGCTGGCGGGTAACGAGAATCCGTTTGGACTCGGTATTTGCTGGAACAGTTCTTCCGTAAATCCGTTTTGCTTCTTCTGCAAACCAATCAATATAGCTTGTAGCATATTCAACTTCTCCGAGGGACTCAGATAGTGGTTTCCCACTTTCGAGCGTCATCACTCGAGCAATTTCTTCCTTCTGCTCCAGTACCTTTTCAGACCATTTTCGAAGCAAACGTGCTCGCTCATGTGCGTTAACTTTCTTCCATTTCGCGAACCCATCTGCAACTTTTTCCAGTTTTGCTTGAATTTCTTCTTCTGTATCCACTGTTACCTCTTCCACTAATTCACCTGTAGCTGGATTAAGTACTTTTATACTTTCTGCCATGTTTTGTCCGCTCCTTTTCATCGTATTTGAACATCCGATATTGAATTTCCCTTCCACACTTTCATTAAACATTTAGAAATCTCTTTATTTATTCCTCCTCAGGTGAGCCATCTGGATAAACTTGGGTCCCCAATTGATTACCAATCCATGTCTCACCGTCTTCCCAATGTTCTTTTTTCCAAATCGGGACAATCTGCTTGATTCGCTCAATGACATATTCATTCGCTTCATAAGCGGCCTTACGATGCGGGGAGGAGACGGCGATACATACAGCAGTTTCTGATATATCGAGACGTCCCATTCGGTGAGTGACTGCGACTTCCGTTTCGGGCCATTTTTCTTTTACTTCATCTCCTATTTCAGCAAGTTTCTTTTCGGCCATTGGTATGTAAGCATCATATTCAAGATAGATTGTTTTTCTTCCCCGTGTCCATTCCCGTGCGATTCCAAGAAAAGTCGTAATCGCTCCTGCTTCTCTGCGTGTTACCTTCTGAATTACATCGTCGGTATCAATCGGATCTTTCACGATTTCAAACATTTTTTCCGTCATGCTGTGCCTCCTCATTACTCTTTTCGCAACCAGTCGTTCCAAGCGATTCCAGACTGATCCGCAAGTAGAACAGCCATTACTTGCTCTCCGGCTTCATATCCCTCTTTATTTCCAGGAAGCACGATAAGTACATTTGCTTCTGCTAAAGATGTGACAATGTTCGGCTTATCAAGACCAACTGGAACAGCAATAACATTTCCGCTTTCATAGATAAGTTTTCCCCGGACGAATCGGTGAAATGGATTAGGTGCAGTAAAGTCAGTACCAAGCTGGGCAGTCAGCTTTTTTAAATAAGGATTCTTCGTATGTAAATGGTTGCGGATTGCAGGTCTAGTGTACAATTCAAAGCCAACATAACAAGATGAGGGATTGCCCGATAAACCAAAAAATAGTTTGCCGTCTACTTCTGCAACTGTTGTAACAGAACCCGGGCGCATTTTAATTTTATTAAATAATACATTTGCATTTAATCTCTCTAAAATAGCTGGGATATAATCATAATCACCGACAGACACACCACCTGTTGTGAGTAAAATATCCACTTCATCTAAAGCAGCAACAACTTGGTCATAACAAATATCCAAATCATCGGCGAATTGACCAAGGGAAACAGGAATACCACCTGCCCGTTCAATTTGACCGATTAACATATAGGAGTTACTGTCTCTTATTTTGCCTGGTTCGAGTGCTGCATCCACAGGTAAAAGCTCACTGCCAGTCGATATAATTCCAACTCTTGGTCGCTTCACAATAGGAACTTGTCTGTAACCAAAGGTTGCCAGCAATGCCATAATCCCTGGATTTATGTATGTTCCCTTCTGTACCAGCACTTCGCCTTTTTGCGTGTCTTCGCCTGTTTTTGTAATATTTTCAAATGAAGTTAGTTTTCTGGTAAACTCGATAAATCTCTTTTCACCTTGACTCGTTTCTTTAACATGTTCCAGCATAATGACAGCATCACAACCTGCCGGAATCTCTGCTCCAGTCATAATCCGAACTGCTTCATTTTCCTTTACAGTCCCTTCAAATACACTTCCCGCACCTATTTGGCCAACTACCTCTAACCTACTATCGCCATTTTCAGTAGCTTCCGACCGAATGGCAAATCCGTCGTAGCGTGTCCGGTCAAAAGGAGGGACAGCATGATCACTAATCAAATCTTCTGCTAGAAAAAAACCGTGGCTTTCTTCTAATGGAATGAAAGTCTTCTCCCCTTTTACCGCGTATTTCATGACTCGCTCTATTGCATCATTCACCTCAATAGGTGTCCGTATTTCTACCATAACTCAACCTCCTAACCAACAAGCTGATAATAAATTCTCCTTGCTTGTTCAATGGAATCGGTCCCATGAATGAAGGTCCGGCCATCTTTGAAAATAACAACCCGTAAATCTTCATATTGCAGCGAAAGCAGAAATTCATTCACATTGACTTGTCCAAGTCTTGTAAGCTTGCTTGCAAGAACCGGTAAAATAACGTCACGCTTCGCCCTGATTTGTACAGTGTTTCTTCCACAGAGCACTTCTGTTTTTGTTCTTTCATCATAACTTAACGCTGGGTATGCCGGAGTTGCGCCGCACGTAGGACAATCCGCTTTTTTTGCCCGGTCCACCTTAATCGTCTGATACTGATTGGACCAGAGATCAAACATGACAAGCCCAGTTCTCAAAGCCTTTTCATCTTCTACGAGCAGCTTTAATGCTTCAGCTGATTGGTGGGCAACAACCATTTGCACGGCCGGAGCGATGATTCCAACTGAATCGCATGTCGCACCTGTCATTGTTGTCGTATTTAAAATACAGGCTAGACATGGAGTCTCACCAGGTAAAATCGTATAGCTCATTCCCGTACTGCCAACGACAGAGCCGAATATCCATGGAAGCTTATATTTATGGATTAAATCATTCATGATGAAACGAATGTCAAAGTTATCGGTCGCATCAATGACAAGATCCACATTTTGAAGAAGCGGCGCAATCTCCTCTCCAGTTATATCGAGAATATGGGAAGCAATTTCCACTTCCGGATTAATCGCTTCCAATTTTTCTTTGGCTGCCATCACCTTTGGAATTTGATTTTCAGCATCTTTTTCCGTAAAGAGTTGTTGGCGCTGGAGGTTACTTAGCTCCACGTAATCGCGGTCGATGATTGTCAGCTTACCAATACCGGAACGGACAAGATTAGCCGCATTCGCTGTTCCTAGGGCCCCGCAACCAATAATGAGAACATGTTTTTGATTGATTTTTTCTTGCCCGGATTCTCCAATCGGTTTAAATAAAGCTTGTCGTGAATATCGTTCATTCATCGCTACATTTCCTTTCTTTTCTGGAAATCCATTTTAACCACCGATATAAGACATCTCGATTTTTTTCTTGTTTTTTGCCGTTTGTTCTGTTCGTTCATCCGAATAACGATCTGTTCGTTTGCCCCAGATTGACGCAATTGTTTCTTTAATCTTTCCGTTATCTGGTTCGGAACGGACAAGCTCCTTCAAGTCATAACCACTGGAAGCAAATAAACATGTATAAAGTTTTCCATCCGCCGCAATCCGAGCCCTTGTACAAGTTGAACAGAATGACTCGGATACGGAAGTAATAAAACCGACTTCTTTATTTGTTCCTTTGTAGCGATAACGCTGTGCCACTTCCCCGAGGTAATCCGGATTGACTTGTTCGACTTCAAAATGCTGCGTAAGCTTATTAAGAATTTCTTTTTTCGTTACAACTTTACTGAAATCCCAGCCATTCGTCGTACCTACATCCATGAACTCAATAAATCGCAGCGTAACTCCTTTTTCTTTCAAAAACTTCGCCATCGGAATAATTTCCTGTTCATTCATGCCTTTTTTAACAACCATGTTCACTTTCACATGTAAACCAACTTCTAGCGCTTTATCGATTCCTTTAAGCACTCGTTCGGTACTTACTCCACTATCATTGATTGTTTGGAACGTTTCATTATCAAGGGCATCCAGGCTTACATTAATTCGTTTCAAACCTGCATCTTTAATTGCTTCCGCTTTATTCGGAAGCAGGGAAGCGTTCGTCGTTAACGCAATATCCTCGAGTCCATCAATTCCACTTAATTGTTCAATCAGCTGTGGGAGATCCCTTCTTAGGAGCGGTTCACCACCGGTCAGCCTGATTTTATTCACTCCTAGCTCGACAAACGCAGTTGCAAGCCTCGTAATTTCATCATTACTAAGTAAATGATCCTTTGGTAAAAAAGCATAATCCGGTCCAAATATTTCCCTTGGCATACAGTATGTACACCGGAAATTACAGCGGTCTGTAACGGAAATACGTAAATCTTGAAGTGGTCTGCCAAATTTATCGGTAATATGCGCCATGAAATCTCTCCCTTCCAATTAATCGGGTACTGTTTTCAAGTTGCCGTTCTTTTCCGTTTTCTTATTTTTCATTATAAGCCTTATAGTAGATAATATCGAACAGTTTGTATTATCAACTATGATACATGTTACTTTTTAGTGAACTACTCATCGCTTTCATTCAGCGTAAATAATTTGCACATATCTCCTGAAATACTCTCTAATCGTCGTTCAGTTTCCCGGTGGACGGATGCGCATCCTAGGGCACTACTAGAGCTCCTCGGGCTGCCGCCCTGTGGGGTCTCCAGGCTCGTACTGTTCCCGCAGGAGTCACCGTCCACCAGGCAACTGAACTGGTAGAGATGATTATTATTAATAGCATTTATTCCAGTGCCAATTCACGATAAAATTATATCTTTGGAATAATAAACAGTGATCTAAATTTGACCTTTCCTGGTAGCAGTCCAGACACCTCGAGACTCCTGTTGGAGGATAGGCCTGGCGAGACCCCTTAGTGCTCAGCGCGAGGAGGTTTGCCGGCCGCTCAGCAGGTGCGAGAGGTGTCTGGACTGCGGACCTCCAGTAGAGAGTTTCGGTTTCGGATACTTACGCTGAATGAAAGCGTTCTGCTGTTAGGGATGAGAAAGTTGGGTTAAGTATAAGATGAAAAAACGGGTTAATCAGGGGATTTCCTTGATTAACCCGTTTAAACATTATTTACTTACAATATATGCTTCACCAAGAATGCGAAATTCATTAGAAAAAATGGAACCTAAAGATTTTATAAAACCTGCCATACCTAATCTGCTAGCGGAGATACACAATAAATAAGAACAAAGTATAAGCAAACTGGTGAACAGGATCAACCCTGATTCACCAGTTTTTTCTGTTCTACTTAATGTATTTCAAGCATAGTCTATAAAGAGGTTAAATATAACCTATGCCAACAGAAGATAGGAGGCGGATAAATGAGTCTGACGAAAAAGATTTTAATCGCCCTTGTTCTCGGTGTGATTGCAGGTATTATTTTAACGTTCATTCCTGAGAGCGTTTTCTCCCCACTTGATATGTATTTGTTAACTCCTGTTGGTCAATTGTTCATTAATCTGATTATGATGCTCGTTATCCCAATTGTATTTGTTTCGATTGTCCTTGGTACCGCTGGTCTTAGTGAGCCTGCAAAGTTAGGTAGAATCGGAATTCAGACGATTAGCTTTTTTCTTATTACGACGGCGATTGCTTTATGCATCAGTTTGGCTCTCTCCTTTATGATCAAGCCGGGTACAGAAGGTGTCTTTGATGTTAATATGGCAGAATATGAAGCAGCTGAGGCTCCACCTATAATGGAGACAATCATTAATATTATTCCTACAAACCCAGTATCCTCTATGTCTGCTGGGGATATGCTGCAAATAATTGCATTTGCTATTTTCATTGGGATTGCTCTTGCCTTCCTCAAAGATAAAACACAAGGGATTCAACGGTTATTCGTACAGGCGAATGATATTCTTATGTTTCTTGTTAATCTTGTCATGAAAGCTGCTCCGTATGGTGCATTTGCTCTCATAGCCTCAGCTATTGGTGGCGGAGGTCTTGACGCAATCGGATCAATGGGGGCTTATATGGGGACTGTTATTTTGGGCTTATTTGTTCATGGTGCCATTGTATATAGTCTCGCCATTTGGGTGCTCGGAAAAGCCAATCCTTGGACGTTCTATAAAGGTTTTTTCCCGGCAATGTCTGTCGCTTTTAGTACATCAAGCTCCAATGCGACATTACCGATTTCTATGAAATCTGCTCAGGAAAATCTTGGAGTAAGTAAGAGTATTAGTAGTTTTGTTCAGCCGCTTGGCGCTACAATCAATATGGACGGAACAGCTATTATGCAAGCAACAGCTGCAGTTTTCATTGCTCAAGTGTATGCGATTAATCTTGGGTTTGCGGAAATGATTATGATAATTCTTACTGCAACACTTGCAAGTATTGGTACGGCTGGGGTTCCTGGTGTTGGGCTTATTATGCTTGCGATGGTCCTTTCCCAAATCGGGCTCCCGGTTGAAGGCATCGCGCTTATCATCGGAATCGACCGCTTACTAGATATGCTGCGTACAGCAGTCAATATTACAGGTGATGCAGCCTGTGCATATATTATTTCTGAGAATGAAAAACGTAGGAAAGCCTAGATAAAATGAAACTTCAATCAGTCGGTTTTTACAAACGCTAACACCGGGATAAATGAATGGGACATTGGGGTCAGAGCCAATGTCCCATTCTTATTTGGGACAAATGCTCTGACCCCAATGTTCCAGTGTTAGATAATTTCGTTCAATTCGTCTTGAATTTTGGTCAGTTCTTTTACGAGGACAGGCATCATTTTATTTATATTATTGGTAACGGTTGATACCGCTACCCCATATTCTCTTGCAAGTTCAGCTTTTGGCAAATCTTCGTCATAATTCGCATTATATACAATGAATTCAATTGCAGCAGCAAATCCCTCTGGTTTTTTAATCTTCGGTTGTGCCGCTTCTGTGTATAATTTCCAAATTACGATTGCCATATCAAAAAAGTGATCGGAAACTGCACCATTCATCTTCATACGCTCGGCCGCAATTTTAATAACATCTCCATAAAGCGGGTCTGCCCACTCAATATTAAAAACCTCATTCAATTGTACATCTATTCTCGACTTCACTAATATGTCTGGATAATTTTCGATGAAGGCTTTATCATTCATTTGGTAGATTTCATGTTTAGGATCGTATAACATTTCCGAATTAACGACTGGTGTGAGAATGAGCATATAACTATAGTGATGGATGGAGGGGAACAATATTCCGATAAATACTTCATCGATATCAATGTCTTGTTCCGTATTCATTAGCGTATGTATTTCCTTGCTTCTCCGGTCTTTAAGTGTGACAGATGTCTCCGCAACATCTATAACTTCATAGACGGACGGGATGATTGCTTTCCAGCTTTCAAATATCTTCCTGACATTCTCATATTTGATACTATATCTCACTCTCCGATAAAATTCTTCAAATAGAGTATGTCCATTCCAGTATTGCTGATAAAGAATCGCCCATTCTAAAAGGCCATACATAATGACTTCAATAGCTTCTTCATCATCAATATTATATTTGCGCGCTTCAAAAGCAGCTAAATCAGACAATTCATTTTCATATTCTAACCAGGCAAAGCTTAAAAGATCGGCTTCTAGCCGTTCCAATTCATTTTCATAACGGCTCGTATCCATTTGAATGACATTAGATTTTGCTGCCCCGTGGCAAACTTTATATGCTTTTCCACTTCCACACGGACAAAATTTATCTTCTCGGACATTTACCATGAACACCACCCCTTTAGTAGCACTATATCACATAATTATGAACATTATCACGCCTAATTTCAAGCGGGACATTGGGGTCAGAGGCATATAAGGCTTCCTGCAAGTGTCTCAATTCATCATTTGTATGGAACTTTCCAAATCTGTCATAACCTAAGTCAATTGCCACGAAATATCAGATATTCAAGTGATTTATATCACTCTAGAGTGAAGCATCTCTTGGCATAATAAAGATGACAGGAGGTTAAAGACCTTCTATCAAATAAACGACGAGGGAAAGGATTATGCCTCGGAATCGGGATTATGATGTTAACATCTTTATTTCTCATATCAGAAGCCCGCTTTTTTCCAAGTGAATTAGGTTTTCAAGCGCTGCTTTTATCCATTTATGATATGAATATTTATTTAATCCCTCTATTTGCCTTGTTTCTCGCATCCTTTTCGATTTATCAGGAAAAGGAACTTAAAACAAATATGATCTTACTCACAAAGAAAGAATCTTATTTCAGCTTTCTTTGGAATAAGACGATTGCCATTCAGCTTGTGATTATTTCAACTTTCTTTATTGCTTATCTGATTCTGGCAATATTTATGAAGGTATTCGTTGGTTTTGAGTTTTATAGTTTTCTCGTATTCATTCTTGTCCTAGGTATTTTACTTCTAATTTTTAATCAAATTGGGATTTTCCTTGGCTCTATTGCCCGGTCAAAAATGCAACTCGTTAGTGCCAACATCTTAATTTGGTTTTTCTTAATCTTCCTTTTGGGCCTTGTATTTTTATATGTCCTGCCAGCTGTTGACTATCATAACGTTACATTGTTTGCCTGGTTTTACTTTCTTGACCCGCTGCATACGTTGCGATTCTTACTGGAGGTCGAGCTAGGATTGTTCAGTCTAATCAATCTTTCTCACCTCGTCCGTGATTTCGTCATGATGAGCCCATGGTTGTTATTACTGATGAATTTACTCATCTGGCCCGGATTATTTTTCTTGTTCGCCCTATTTAGCAGAAGGATTGGTGATCGCCATGATTAAGATTCAAAACTTAAATCAACGTTGCTTTAATAAGGAAGTTTTATAGAAAGTAAATCTGACCGTTGAAAAGAATGAACGCTGTGCCCTTGTCGGGAGAAATGGTGCCGGAAAATCTACCCTCATCCGCACGATGCTCGGTTTACAAACATATCAAGAAGGCTCCAGCTACTTGCATGGGAAATCGAATAAAAAAGGAGATTGGAAAAAGTTTGTCTCCTATTTACCTGAGAAATTTCAACTTTATCCGAATCTGACAGGAAAAGAGAACATGGAATTTTTCGCAGCGGTCAGCAGTAAAAAGATTGATGAAGCAAGAATAGAAGAGAAATTGAAGCTTGTCTCCTTATGGGGTGACCATGATAAATATAGCCGCGAGTATTCAAAAGGGATGCTGCAACGTCTCGGCTTAGCAATTATTCTCTATTTTGACAGTGACATCATCATTTTGGATGAACCGACGAGCGGACTCGATCCAGTTGGCCGGAACAAGATTTTAAATATTATAAAAGGACTGGAAAACAAAACAATCTTCATGGCATCCCATCATTTTGAAGAAATAAAAAAGGTATGTACCCATGTCGCTTATATGGATGATGGCAAGATTACTAAGTACACGATGGATGAATTTATGGAACATCATTTAAAGGATGCAACATAATGAAAAAAATATTATGGATCATCATAACCGGATTATGCTTCCTTGCAGCTTGTGGTGGAAGTGACATTGATTTCTCAGTCGATAATTCTCCTCACTATGTAACAGACGGGGAAACAGAAATTATTATTATGGTAGAGGATAATGGAGAGGCCGTATCTGGTATGACCATCGCGGGAAGCTTGGAGATGGCAAAAATGGACCATGGCGTTATTGAAGCAAACTTCACCGATAATGGAGATGGCAGTTATACTGCGAATGTTGATTTACCGATGGGTGGGGAATGGATTATGGAAACCGAAACAGAGTTGGATGGTAAAGTTTATGAAGAAACGATAACGTTTAATGTGAGTGAAGGATGATGAGAGTAAAATGGCCGCTCGTTCTTGGACTGCTTATGCTCATCGTTTTAGGCGCCTGTGCCAAGGAATTGACAAGTGCAGTAGAACAACCAGATAACGATATTCAATCCAATGAGGTCGAGTCAGTCGCTACAATTGAAGGGAAAACTTTTGATACAGAGGATTTAGCATTCTACACCTTTATGGAACAGATTGAAGTAGAGGCGAACCGGTATCGTGACTGGGAGGGTTTAGCCGCTGATACAGCAGCGGAGCGGGACTTGTTCTGGGGTGAACAAGCAGCTTATCTGGAAAATATTAATGTCCAATTACAGAACATGATAGAAATATATGCCATTCGCCTCCTTGCAGAAGAGAAACATTACGATGTCCCGATGGAAAAACTCGATGCAGCTGTCAGCCAGTTTAAAGATTCCAAAGCGGAAATTGATACCGTTCAGGCAATGATCCAAGAATACGGTGAAACGAAACTCAACCGCAACATTCAAGACTATATGCGCAGTTCTTTATTGCGTGACCGGGTCGTAAATGACTTATTGCAAGCAATCCAAACTGAAAAACCTGAACAAACCGAACAGGAACAAAGCTACCAGCTACAACAAGACTACGAAGAACTACTCATCGACCAAATGAACACCCTCGAAATTGAAATACATGTGAAATAGATTTTTGGGACAGAGGGTCAGAGCGAGGCTGCTGAAAAAGTACACTAATTTCAAGCGAATGGAAACCGATTCCCAAATTTCATGTAAAATAACCTATGAAAGTGGGGAATAAATACCTGTTTTCACTCGATTTTGGTTATCAAAGTGGGAAAAATAATTTCCAAAATATGTTTTTCAGCAGCCTCGGTCAGAGCATCTGTCCCATATTCTCATTAAAACTTTACAATTATTCTGGAATAGTCTCCTGAGGCTAATAAATCAAAGCCTACGTTGATTTCTTCTAGCGCGATTGTTTTTGCATGCAGTTTATCGACCGGTAAGCGACCCTGTTTAAATAGCTCGATAAAATTAGGAATATCCCGCTTCGGTACACAACTGCCGACATAAGAGCCTTTTAATGTTTTCTCTTCCGCAGTCAAGGTGACATATGGAAATGAAAACTCATGCTCCGGATGCGGCAGACCCGTTGTAACTGTTGTGCCACCTCTCCTTGTAATTGCATAGGCAACATCTAAAGCTGGAACGGCCCCAGCCGTTTCAAAAACATAATCCAATCCGCCACCGGTTGCCGATTTAATTTCATCTATAACTTGATTAGATTTCGAATTGAAAACATCTGTAGCTCCAAGTTCTTTTGCTTTTTCTAACTTTTTGTCATTTATATCGATCGCAACGACACGGCTCGCTCCAGCTGCAACAGCACCTAATAAAGCACTTAATCCAATACCGCCAAGGCCAACAACTCCGACCGTACTCCCTAGTTTAATATGGGCTGTATTGATAACCGCACCGACTCCTGTAATAACTGCACAACCGAATAAAGCTAATTTTTCAAACGGAATATCTTTATTCACTTTAACAAGAGAGTTCTGTGAAAGAACGATATGCTCAGAAAAAGCTGATACACCAACATGATGATGAACCGTCTCTTCCCCGTGATGAAGCCGGATTCCTCCTCCGATTAATGTACCATCCCCATTGGACTTTGCACCAGGTTCGCATAGAGCAGGTCGACCTTCCATGCAAGGTACACAGTGACCACAACTTGGGACAAATACACAGACCACATGGTCTCCAGGCTCCAAGTCTGTCACCCCTTCACCAACCTCTTTCACAACTCCAGCAGCTTCATGGCCGAGCGCCATCGGCAATGGTCGGGGCCTGCTTCCATCAACCACGGATAAGTCGGAATGGCAGAGACTTGCAGCTTTTATTTCGACTAACACTTCACCAAGTTGCGGTGCGCCTAATTTCAATGTTTCAATTTTAATTGGTTGACTGTCCGCATATGGTGTTGTTGCCGCTGATTCTCTTAGTACGGCTGATTTAACTTCCATTTTTATATCCCCTCTCTAACTCTTTAAGTTTATCCCTATAAATTTAATTGCCGTCATATCATCAATCGCATACTTGATTCCTTCCTTACCGATCCCACTATTTTTCACACCGCCGTAAGGAATGTGATCATAGCGGCGGACGGACACTTCATTTATCCAAACTCCACCTGTGTCAATGGCATCCGCTACCCGAAAGGCACGATAAATATCTTTTGTAAATACTCCCGCATGTAAACCGAATTCCGAATCATTCGCAGAAGCAATCACTTCCTCTTCTGTTTCAAAAGGCAAAATACTTACGATTGGAGCAAACACTTCCGCACAGACTACTTTCATATCCGGGTCGACATCCGTAATGACTGTTGGTTCCACTACTGCCCCATCTCTTTTCCCACCTATAGCAACCTTCGCTCCTTGTCCCACAGCCTCGTTTATCCAGGACTCGGCACGAATTGCCGCATCTTCAGTAATCATTGGACCAAAGGATGTTCCCTCATCAAGCGGATTACCAGTTTTCAATTTCTGAAGCTCTGTAACTAACCTCTTCACGAATGCATCATGGATACTTCTTTCCACATAGACCCGTTGTGCGGAAACACAAGCCTGCCCAGCAAATGTATATCCTCCCATCGCTATTGCTTGCGTGGCCTGTTCCACATCCGCATCCGCAAAAATAATATTAGGTGCATTCGAACCGAGTTCAAGGGTCACTCTCTTTCTTGGTGCCATTTCCTTAATCATCCAGCCGACTTTTCCGCTCCCAGTGAATGTTACTTTTCTTACTTTGGGATGCGTGACGAGTGGTTCGACTAACTCCTGCCCTGGTCCCATCAGGATATTTAATGCCCCCTTTGGCAAGCCTGCCTCTTCTAATAATTGATAAAGCAGAACTGATGAAAATGGCGTTTTTTCCGCGGGCTTTAAAACAACTGTATTTCCTGTGGCAATTGCTGGTGCTACCTTATGCAAGACAAGGTTCAAAGGAAAGTTAAATGGAGTAATCGCCGCAATGACACCTAGAGGGATTCTTTTTGTAACCCCCATTTGGTTCTCTCCGCCGATTGCGCTATCAAGAGAAATCTGTTCACCATAGATTGATTTTGCCCCCTCTGATGCAAACCGGAGAACTTGTACCGCCCGTGTCACTTCTCCCCTGCTTTCCTGAATCGGTTTCCCTGCTTCAAGCGAAAGCATTTCAGCAAATTTTTGAGCCCTTTTTTCAAGAAGATCTGCTGTTTTCCGCAAGATTTCCGACCGCTCGTAAGCGGGCATGTGCTTCATCGTTTCATGGAAAACTTTGTCCGCATTTAAAATCGCTTTTTCCACATCATCCACTAACGCAGGAGATATTTTCCCTATCACTTCCTGATTATACGGATTCAGTACTTTTAGATTACGATGATTATATTTTATTTCTTCACCTCCGATATAAGAGCCGGCATGTAATGTTTCTGTTTGAAGCATGTATGTTTCACTCCTTCATTTTAATCTATGAAAGCAATATAGCCTCATTCATTAAGATAATGAGGCTATTCTCCTTTATCAATTTACTCATAGAATCCTTCCGTCGATTTAATAAATTCCCTGAACTGAGCTGAGTCGTGTCCAAACCATACTTGGGAGTTCGTGCGCTCTGCATACTTTTTGATTTTCTCAACGGCATTTAAATATCCGATGGAGTCATAAATGATGCCAGGAATCTTTGCAGGTGGACCATAGTTCTCAGCTGAATAGACAGCGTCAGATGCTAAAATAATTCCTCCTGTACCCGGTAATTCTACATGCAGGCCGATTAACCCCCATGCATGCCCTGGACCAAAATTAAGGATTTTCACGCCATCTGCCAGTTCCAGCTCATCTTCATGAGGCATGACCGTTTTCCAGTTAAGATCATTTTCTATCCATTTATTCACATCAGCCCAAATATAGGCGCCCATATCTTTCGTCATGGCATACTGCTTCATCGTATTCGCAAGTTCGGTATCATGAACGATAATCGTTGCTTCCGTGAACATTTCCAAACAGCCGGCATGGTCTAAATGAAGATGGGAAGCAACAACATATTTAATATCCTTTGGACCGACACCGAGTTGTTCCAAACGGTTGATCAAATAACACGATTCATCCTGAAAGGACGGGAACATTTTTTGAACACCTTCTGGCCATCTGCCCTCTTCCCCCATACCTTCCGGGTTACAGCCTGTGTCAAATAAAATTTTGCCTTCTGGATGGTCAATCAATACGGCATAAACTGGAAATTCTACAAATTCTGCTGGCACGTTCGGCTGATCCACACTTGCTGGGTTATGCATTGCTACCATATAATTCTTATCCATCTTCATCGTGCCAGTGTCAAGTACATACAATTTCGTGTTACTCATCTTCTCAACCTCCATTAATTCATTTTTATTTGCAAACCCTTTTTGAAAAGGATGTTCACACCATAACGATAGAAGCTCGTGTCACTTCCCTAGCAGCTGATTTATCCAGTGCAGACGTAATATCCTTAAGTTCGAACTCCGCATCCAACATTTTCTCGAATGGGTATTTCTCAATATTTTTAGAGAGAAATTCCAATGACTTATGCAGATACCATGGGTTATAGCGGACAACCGGAATGATTTGAATCGACTTTCTCGTCAGTAATCCTGGATCGAATGCAACGGTTTTTCCAGGTGTAATGTTACCAATTGTGATATATTTTCCGCCTGACCGGATATAGTGAATTCCTTCTGCAAAAGCTGCGGGAACACCGGCAACTTCCAATCCGACATGCGCCCCGTTTCCGTTTGTCAGCGCTAAAACCTTTTCCTGTCTTTCTTCCATTGTTTTATGTTCACTTAAATTCAATACATGATCTGCTCCGAATTGTTTTGCCTGTTGTAACCGACTTTCCACATGATCCATCGCAATAACCGTAGCTCCTTTTTCTTTAGCAACAGCCATTGCATTTAACCCAAGTCCCCCCGCTCCTTGAATGACAATTGTCTGGTTATACGTCACATTTACTTTATCAAGTCCAAAGTATACTTGTGATAAAGCACAATTGGCACTTGCTGCAGCTATGTCGGGAACATTATCCGGTACCTTATAAAAATATTGGTTTGGATGGATATAATAATGGGTTGCAAATGTCCCGTGGAAATGTGGTGCAACTTCCGGCTCCAAATTCCAAAAATCATATGCATGTTCACATAAATGAAAATGCCCTTCTAGACATGGTGTACATTTCCTGCAAGTTAAATAGTATGCTGAAACGATTCGGTCCCCTTTCTCGATTGGATTCCCTGCAAAATCAGTTGTCACCCCTTCACCAACATCATGTAATGCTCCAATCATTTCATGCCCCAGTACACCTTGCCTTTTCGTCGGATGAAGTCCTTTCCATATATGCAATTCAGAACCACATACATTCGACCGAAGCACCTTCACAACAACCGCCCCAGGACCTGGCTTTGGAATCGGATATTCCTGAAATTCAAGCTTTTCTGGTGTCGTCATCATTGCCACTGTTCCTTTTTCTTGAGCGTTCATTCTCTCACCCCTTTGTTGTAAACGCTATCCATTAACTGGATAAGAACTTATATGGAAAATCTAGCAGCCAATGAAGTAACATCAGCTACTAACCTATTCCTTGAATTGTTTCACACCTGCTTCATACTGATCCCCGCCATAAATATCATGAATGACAATCGCAGGAAAATGTTCAATCGTCATTTTCCGAATTGCTTCCGTCGCGAGATCTGCATAAGCAATCACTTCAACTTCTTTTATCGCCTTTGAAATAAGTGCAGCTGAGCCACCAACCGCGGCAAAATAAACAGCCTCCTGTTCAATAATTGCCTGCTTTACTTCTTCATTACGATATCCCTTCCCGATCATTCCCTTTAAGCCCATCTCAAGAAGCTTCGGCGTATATTTATCCATACGACCACTTGTCGTCGGGCCCGCTGAACCAATGACTTGTCCAGGTTTTGCTGGGGTTGGGCCGACATAATAAATGACCTGCCCCTGGATATCAATCGGTAAATCGCCACCTTGTTCGATCGTTTCAAACATCCGCTTATGGGCTGCATCCCTTGCCGTATAAACTGTTCCGGATAAATGGACGCGGTCGCCTGCCCGCAAATCTTTAATTGTCTCTCTTTCCAGTGGCAATGTGATATTTTTTGCCAAAAACAATCCCCCCGCTTTCTCTATAATACTACCTGTTTATGTCTGCTCGCATGACAATTAAGATTGACCGCTACTGGAAGGGAGGCGATATGACAAGCTTCCACTTCAATCTTCACATCAAGGGCCGTGGTCGAACCACCCATCCCTTGGGGTCCGATTCCAAGACGATTAATTTCAGCCATTAAGTCCTCTTCCAAGTCTGCCACTTCTGCTTCCCTGTGCCTTTCTCCAATCGGACGGAACAATGATTTCTTTGCTAAATAAGCGCAGCGTTCAAAGTTCCCGCCAATTCCGATACCGACGACGAGTGGTGGACAGGCGTTTGGCCCAGCGACTTTCACGACATCGAGAATATATTGCTTGATTCCTTCTAATCCGTCAGACGGTTTCAGCATTTTCAAATCACTCATATTCTCAGCACCACCGCCTTTAGCTGTCATATGTAGTGTGAGTGAGTCTCCTGCAACATATTCAATATGGACAATTGCCGGAGTATTATCTCCTGTATTCTTCCTGCCGAGCGGATCTTTCACGATCGAATGACGTAAATGACCCGCCTCATATCCTTCTCGAACTCCTTCATTTATCGCATCTGTTAAAGTACCGCCTGCAATAAGGCATTCCTGGCCCATTTCCACAATAAACACGGCCGTTCCTGTATCTTGACACATCGGCATATATTCCTTTACAGCAACTTCGGCATTTTCCATAAGCTGCTCAATCACAACTCGCCCGGTTTCCGATTTCTCTGTTCGAAGTGCTTGCTGGAAGGCATTCATTACATCCTCGCCAAGCTCCACATTTGCTTCTTGGCACAGTATGCTCACCTGTTCCACGATATCGTTATATTGAATAATCCGCAAAATCCCACTTCCCTCTTTTAAATCGTTGGTCGCTTCAAATAAAATGTTCCAAATGCTTTCGCAACGAGCTCCTCCTTATCATTAAATATCTCACACTCGGTAACAGATGTCGTATTCCCGAGATGAAGAATCGACGGTACCGCACGTAAATAAGCACCTGTTCCGGCTTTAATAAAATTCATTTTCAATTCCAATGTAAAAACGTTAATCTCTTCAGGTAACTGTTTGATCAGATAAAAGCCGATTGCGATATCCGCAAGGCTGAAAACTGCCCCTCCTTGAGCTACTCCGTACGTGTTCTCTGTCTGTTTGCCGAGCTTCATTGTAAATAAATCAGCTTCTTGATTAATTTCTAAAAACTTTCCTAAGTAATGATTAAAAGGCTTTTCTTCCTTTGTAAATAAAGCGTCAAGAAACTTCTCGGCATGATCTAATTCTGTTTCCGATAACTGCTCTAACTTTGTCGTGATTCTGTCTAGCTTCATCCCATTCTCTAAATTCACCAACACGTCCATCCCCGATTCTATTTTATCTTCGTTCCAGCAAATGCTTCCAATAATTCTGGAAGCTGATTTAGTTTTTCCAGTTGTAAAACCTGTTCGGCAAAATCTGCTGGATTCACTTCGGTCACGTTCTTTGCTAGTTTCATAAATTTCTCCTGCAAATCCTCAGTTGTTACCGGGTTTTCCGGATCTCCTTTTGGGAAATCTGTCTTTTTCGTCCAAACTTCTCCTGTTGTCAATTTTATTTCAATTATGGCGCCCCATTGATCAGGATATGCCTGATCAATTTCCGGTTCTGTAAGGAGCTCCACTTTTTCCATTAAAGAACGGATTTCTTCATCCCAAAGAGCTTCTTCCGTAAATTGATCGAGCCCACCTTGCCCTTTCAACAAGGCAAGCGCTGTACAAAACTGCAAGCTGAATTTCCCTGCATAAATCGTATCCGGTTGATGATTATCCGTAATATTTATCGCTACTTGATATGTTTTCACGGTTATCTTTTCAATCGTGTCTGGATGAATAAATCCATTTTCCTTCACCAACTCAATCGCAAGATCCATCGCGTGGTGGGTGTGACGACAAGATGCATGGATTTTGAAGGAGTTTTCCATTATTTTAAATGTCTTACCAAGTCCGTCTGTAAGTTTAGGAATCTTATAATCTTTACTCATCGCCTCGAAGAATCCTCGTCTTCCCTCCAGAATTTCATTTGCGCCAGTAAAGCCTTTTTCAGCAAGCAAGGCACTGATGACACCGTTCATCGCTGCCTTCCCGGGATGAAGTTGTTTCGACATCGCACCGTCTTCAATAAACTCCCATAATCCAGCCGCTTGGGTACCAGCACTGCCTAAAGCGTGTACGATTGCATCTTCGTCCAAATCCAATAATTTCGTTGCAGCGGCGGTAGCACCAAATGTTCCGCAAGTCGCTGTATTATGCCAGTAATAATAGTGAGACGGACTAACGACTTCTCCAATTCGAAATGCTACTTCATAACCGACGACGACTGCTGTAATCAACTGTTTTCCTGATAACCTTTTCCATTCTCCGATTGCAAGTGCCGCTGGAATAACAACTGTCGCTGCGTGAAGAATCGACCCCTTATGCACGTCATCGAGCTCGGAAACATGGCTCGCAGCACCATTCACGAAAGCAGCATTCGTGACCGATGATTTCCCGCCGGTTACTAATGTTGCTTGGTTCTCTCCGCCTAGTTCCCTCACCATTTCATCAATCATTTGCACTGGCTTCGTATCAACGCCTGAGAAAGCGGATCCAAAATAATCGAGAATACATCGTTTTGTAAACTGGATAACTTCTTCAGGCAGGTCTTCATACGTTGTAGAAATAATATAGGTTGCTAGTCTTCCACTTAATTTCTCCAAGCTTGCTTCCCCCTTCTACTTCAGGAAATCATCCGTTTTTCATTATCATTTGTAAATATTTAGATAATTCATTAAGTAAAAGTATATTGTATCCAATATCCAATGTCAACTAAAAAAAGAAGTTATTTAAGGTTAAATTTCATATCTTATTATTATGGCCAGAATCCAAGCCAACGCCACCACGTAAACGCGACAAGCAGTGTAATAATCGTCGTTACAACGGTTGCAATGATTCCCGGCAAATAAAAATCACGCTGTTTTATTAATCCTGTGCCATGAATCACAACGTTCGGCATGGTTTCCACAACTAATATATAACCGAACAACATCGTAACGGATGAGGCAAAAGATATGACAACTGGATCAATGCCTACTTGCACCGATAAACCGATGAGAACAGGAGTGAGTGTAACTACAGCTGTTGAAACATTCGTTACCCCGAGATGGTAAATTTGCGATAAAATAACGACTAAACAAATGGCTATCCATGGATTGCTGAAAGCTTGCTGTACAATATCAGCAGTAAATAATCCTGCCAGTAAATCGATTGCCCCTGTTTCAATCAATACAAACCCTAAAGATAACGTCGCACCAATGAGCAGCACCAAATCAAAGTTCACGTCGACTATTTTGTTCCATTTGACAACGCCAATTCTTGGGAATGCCAGGAGTACAACCGCAAAGAGTGCAGGGATGGTTGGATGATATCCATGAATTGGCTGGGTCATCCATAGAATTACGGTAAGCGTCAGGATGAGCAGACATTTAATTTCCTTATTGGAAAACCTCCCCAAATCTTTCTGCTTCTCTTTCATTTCCTTTTGCAAATCACAAAATGAATATTCCTCTGGTGGATAGCAGAACCAGACAATGATTGGAATGGTAATAATCAAGAGCATCCAAATCGGTAAAGCATAGATGAACCAATTAAGATAAGACAAAGACGTGCCAAGATAGGATTGTAAAATTTCAATCGTAAGGATATTTCCGATTGCAGCCGTTAAAATCGCTGTACCACTTATATTTCCCGCAAAAGCAGTCCCGATCAGCATCAGCTTACTGAAGTTACTTCCCCTACCTGCACCTACTACTTGCAATATGGAAATAACCACCGGCGTTATGAGCTGTGCTCTTACCGCAGTAGCCGGAATAAAGAAAGCCTGCAGCTGCATGAGTAAAAACATCCCGGTAAAAATCCCTTTTGCTGACTTCCCCCATTTTGCAAGAATCGCATAGGTGACCCGTTCCATTAACGGTGTCGCATTGACCGCTTTTGCAATCATCATTCCCGAAATGATTAAAAAGACCGCGGAAGATGCAAATCCGCTTAAAGCTGTATCAATTGTAGTCCCATTTAAAAAGAGCAACAATACAAGTGTAAGAACAGAGGTCATGCCAAGAGGGATTGGTTCCATCGCCCAAAGTACGAGTCCATAAGCCATGACAGAAATTGCAACACGAGCGTTCCAATCTACATGAGCAGGGATAAAATAAAGCAGTGCAAGAAACAGCAATGTCGCAGTTATAAACGCAATCGCTCGCTTCGTAAATAATATTTTTTTACCTACTTGAACCCAAGGTGTTTTTCGTTTCATTATTCATCCTACTTTTCCGAATATTTCCGCACACCCCCATCTTAAATGGTTTTGAACCGTACGTCAAAATGAAAAAAGCAAAAAATAGGTCAATCAAAGCCTAAGCTTTAAATGACCTATTTCACTAACAACCTAGTATCATTTCCGCATTTCTTACGCGATCTTCCGTCGGAGGCTCAATCCCCTCTAACGGATAATCCGTTCCAAGTGCTTCATACTTATAAACTCCAAGCTTATGATAAGGCAACACTTCAATTTTTTCCACATTCGGCAATGTATCGATGAAGCTTCTTAGTGCATGTAAATCTTCATCAAAGTCGCTTCGTTCCGGTACAAGCACATGCCTCACCCAGACAGGAACTTCTTTTTCCTTCAAATGATTCGCAAAGGCTAAAATATGTTCATTCGATAAACCGGTCAATGTTTTATGTTTTTCCGCATTGATTTGTTTCAAATCGAGTAAAACAAGATCCGTTAACTCAAGTAATTCATCCAATGTTTCTAAATAATGTGGAGAAGAACTGAATAAGCCGCCAGACGTATCAATCGTTGTATGAATTCCATATTTCTTTAGTTCCTTAAATAAATGAATCAAAAATTTGCATTGTAACAAGGGTTCGCCGCCGCTTACCGTGACTCCCCCTCCTGAAGCTTGGAAAAAAGGGAGATAGTCGAGAATATCGTCCACTAATTCCTGGACCGTCATCATTTTTCCGTCACTCATTTTCCATGTATCCGGATTGTGACAGAACTGACAACGGAGCGGACAGCCTTGTGTAAATATGATATAACGCAGTCCTGGCCCATCTACCGTTCCAAACGTTTCGACTGAATGAATTCTTCCTTGCATATTACTACCTCCCTTTAATTTCGCTTCTCTACTTTTTACCTTTATCTCGGTGTAACCGTCCGTAAAACTCCCACCTCAAAACTTCAGGTCATCCAAGAAAGTTTAGGTGAGATAACGAACGGTTTCACCCCGATTCGTTCAACTAACAATCCGTGAAGGATAAAGAAAAACCCCCACAGATTGAAGTTTCACTTTATCTGCTCTCATGAAATGTTCGGTTAATTACTTCAATTTGCTGTTCTCTTGTCAGCTTAATAAAGTTAACCGCATAACCGGATACACGGATGGTGAGCTGCGGATATTGCTCTGGATGATCCATCGCATCGAGCAATGTTTCTCTGTCAAATACGTTCACATTCAAGTGGTGGCCTCCCTTATTCGCATACCCATCCAGCATTGCGACAAGGTTCATGACACGTGCATCTTCATCTTTACCTAATGATTTCGGTACGATAGAAAATGTATTACTAATGCCATCAAGTGAATCTTCATAAGGTAACTTCGCAACGGAAAGCAGTGATGCTAGTGCACCATTCTTATCTCTGCCATGCATTGGGTTCGCACCCGGCGCAAAGGCTTCTCCTGCTTTTCTGCCATCTGGTGTATTACCAGTTTTCTTCCCGTATACGACATTAGATGTAATCGTCAGTACGGATTGGGTTGGCACCGCATCCCGGTATGTTTTGTAGTGCTTGATTTTTTCCATAAATGTTTTCACAAGATAAACCGCAATATCATCAACACGGTCGTCGTTATTTCCGTATTTCGGGAAATCTCCTTCAATTTCATAATCGACAACAAGTCCTGCTTCATTACGGATTGTTTTCACCTTTGCATGCTTAATTGCACTTAAAGAGTCGGCTGCAACGGATAAACCTGCAATCCCGCAAGCCATCGTCCGTAAAACTTCTTTATCATGTAATGCCATTTCAATCCGTTCATAGCTGTATTTATCATGCATGAAATGAATCATATTTAGTGTATTTACATAAATCTTCGCAAGCCATTCCATCATATCATCATATTTTTCCATGACTTCATCATAATCCAAATACTCCGCTTCGATTGGAGCATACGCCGGAGCAACTTGCACTTCGGATACTTCATCCTTCCCGCCGTTAACCGCATAAAGGAGTGCTTTCGCTAAGTTAGCCCGGGCACCGAAGAATTGCATTTGTTTCCCGATTGCCATTGCAGATACACAGCAGGCAATTCCATAATCATCGCCATAAATTGGACGCATAATATCGTCGTTCTCATATTGGATTGCACTTGATTTGATTGACATCTTCGCACAATATTTCTTGAAGTTTTCCGGTAATTGCTCAGACCAAAGGACAGTTAAGTTCGGCTCTGGTGCTGGTCCAAGATTATCTAACGTATGCAAGAAACGGAAAGAACTTTTTGTAACGAGTGGTCTTCCATCATTGGCAATCCCGCCGATGGATTCCGTCACCCATGTCGGATCCCCACTGAACAATTCATTATAATCCGGGGTTCTTGAGAATTTAACAATTCGCAGTTTCATAACGAAATGGTCGACTAACTCTTGTGCTTCTTCCTCTGTCAGAATTCCATTTTCCAAATCACGATTGATATAAATATCCAGGAATGTAGAAACCCTACCTAAACTCATAGCAGCACCGTTTTGTTCTTTAATTGCTGCAAGATAACCGAAATATAACCATTGGAAAGCTTCTTCGGCATTAGTTGCCGGCTCCGAAATGTCAAAACCATAGCTTTCAGCAAGCTGTTTTAATTCATGTAATGCACGGATTTGCTCATTAATCTCTTCCCGGTCTCTGATAACTTCTTCACTCATCATGCCGTTTGCACCAACTGTACGAAGCTGCTCCTGCTTATCCTCGATTAAACGATCGACCCCGTACAATGCAACCCGGCGGTAGTCGCCGATAATTCGTCCGCGTCCGTATGCATCTGGAAGTCCTGTAATAATACCAGCTCTTCTTGCTGCACGGATTTCAGGAGTGTAGGCATCAAATACTCCTTGATTATGGGTTTTGCGATACGCTGTGAAGATATGCTGTACTTCCTTATCCACCTCGAATCCATAAGCATTGGCTGCGTCAACCGCCATTCGGATTCCTCCAAAAGGCTGAAGAGACCGCTTGAACGGAGCATCGGTTTGGACACCGATTATCTTTTCTTTTGATTGATCCAAATATCCAGGACCATGTGACGTTATCGTGGAGACAACTTTCGTATCCATATCGTATACTCCACCATTTTTTCGTTCTTTACTTGTTAATTCCATCACATGATTCCATAACTCAACTGTTGACTTTGTTGGTCCTGTTAAGAAACTATCATCTTCTGCGTAGGGGGTAAAGTTGTTCACAATAAAGTCGCGCACATCGATTTCAGTTTCCCACTTTCCACCGGTAAATTGAAGCTTTTCCTTAGTTTCAGTTGCCATTTTCATCAACCTCCTGAATTGGTGTTTATCATTACTTATTTTTAGTAAAGATAAAATGATCAACGTTTCAATTGTTCATTATTTCACATTCAATCACATGCTCATTATATCACATGAAAGTATGATTTGGGACTGTATTTGCGTGAAAATGTGACGAAATGGAGAAATTTAGAAGTATAGCTACCTTTCAAAAACGAGTCAATCTGATTAAATACCTGATTGACTCGTTTTTGAATTTATTGAAACTATCCGGCGGCTTGTTGACGATTGTTTGCATTCGTATTCTTATTGATATACTTTTGAATCAAAATTATTCCTATAATCAATGCTAATCCAATTAAGTCTGTAAACAGCCCCGAAATCATAAATAAAAGAGATGCAGCTAATAGGATGACGCGACTATACCAACTTGCAGTCTTTCTAAAGAACCACCCTTGAACTGCCGATGCTAAAATGTACACGCCGATAACAGCAGTAAATATAGCTAAAACAGTAGAAGCTGCTGATCCTCCTTCTAAGATTAATTCTGGACTGAAGAAGAACATAAATGGAACGATAAACGCAGCTAAACCAAGCTGAAAGGCCTTGACTCCCGTTTTCATCGGATCTGTCCCAGCTATTCCCGCAGCTGCAAATGCCGCTAAAGCAACTGGAGGGGTAATAGCAGATATAACGGCAAAATAGAATACAAATAAATGTGCCATTAAGGGATCTAATCCCATATTGATTAATCCTGGAGCGACTGCAGAAGCTGCAACTGCATAAGCTGCTGTAGTTGGCATCCCCATCCCTAATATGATTGCAATCGCCATAGCAAACACTAATGCCAGTAACATATTATTATCCGCTATGGATAATAATAATGAACTAAACCGCTGACCGACACCTGTAAGAGCAATTACGCCAACAATGATCCCAGCACAGGCAACAATCGCAATCAGCTGCAAGGCGTTTTTCATCCCAAGCTCTAAAGCGAGCAGAATATCTTTTAATCCCATACGCGTTTTCTTATTAAACAAGCTTATTACAAAACTTGCAATAATTCCTATCGTCCCTGCCATAATAACCGATCTCCCCATCACGAGCAATACGATTAAAAGGAGAACTGGGATAAATAAATATGCTTGTTTTAATATTTGTTTCCGATCTGGCAGCAGTTTGCGCGGTATTCCTTTCAAATTTGATTTCAATGCTTGAAAATCAACCATAAAATAAACAGAGATGAAATATAAAACAGCCGGTATCGTTGCGGCGATAATAATTTCAGAGTACTTAATCCCTGTTATTTCAGCCATCAAGAACGCTCCAGCCCCCATAATCGGAGGTAATATTTGTCCACCTGAAGAGGCAGTCGCTTCCGTTGCAGCAGCAAATCTCGATGGATAACCTGTCTTCTTCATCAATGGAATCGTTAGAGAACCTGTCGCTACAACGTTTCCTGCCGAAGTTCCGTTAATCATTCCCATTAATGCAGAGGAAATAACAGCAACTTTCGCTGGTCCACCGCGCATATTCCCTGCAAGTGAAAATGCCACGTTCATAAAATATTGCCCGACACCAGACATCTGTAGAAAGGCGCCAAATATAATAAACAGAATGATATACTTAGATGATACGTCTGTTGTAACTCCGAACACACCATCCAAGCCATATACATATGTGACGAATCGTTCAAGCGAATATCCATTATGATTTAAAATCCCTGGTAAATAGGGTCCCATGAAAACATAGGCAATAAATACAAACGCGAGAATTGGTAATGTCCACCCGCTAGTCCTTCGTGTAAATTCAATGACGAGCAATAATCCGATTAATGCGACGTAGAAATCTAAGGTTGTTGGTGTAACTCCAAAGCGGAATACAAGCTGGTCAAGATTCGCATAAATATAATAACCGATGTAAATCGAAGCGATGATTAAGATCCAGTCAATAATCGGGATTTTATTCGATTTCGTCCGCCAGCCCGGATAAAGCATGATTCCCAGGATTGTCCCAAATACTAAGTGAGTGCTGCGAAAAACCCATGGATCGATTGGGTTAAGATTTAAAATATAGAGATGGAAAAGTGCTCCGGCGATTGCGATTACCATGAAGACATAACGGGTCCAGCCAGTTAAATTCCGCATATTAGAAGACGTTTCAAGTGCTTCTTCATCAACGGTCGTATCAATTTTGCCATCTTCTATGATATTCGGATCATTTTCAAGCTTTGCTGTGATTCCGTTGTTTTCTTTTTTCTCCATTTTCCTCCTCCTCTAATTTAAAATAGCGAGACCCCCAGTTGATACTAGGAGTCTTGCATTTTATTCCTCATCCCACTCCGGAGGATAAACCGCATCAGGCAAATCAATTCCGACTTCTTCGTAGTAGCGGATTGCACCTGGGTGCATCGGATAAGTTTCATTGATTAAGATTGCTTCAGGATCTCTTGCTTCTTCAGCGGAGGCATGTGTTGTAATCATATCTTCAATATTTTCATGATACGCTTTTACAAAGTCATAAACGAACTCTTCATTCGCATCCATATGGACAACACCAAAGTTATATTGGGCAATTGTTTCAAGGTCCGAATCAAGGGAATTATAGGTGTCTTCCGGAATGATAAAGTCAACAAAATATGGCAATGCTTCCTTTACCGTCTCACGTTCTTCCCCATCAATTCCATAAATATTAATGTCTGTCTGTGCTTCAATTTCTGTTACAGAGGCAATTGGAATACCAGCAGAAAATCCTATATGATCCAGCTGCCCATCCATCATTTGCGAAGCCATATCACTAGCTCCAGCCTGTACTTGGTCGCCTGTTTCAATACCGAGTGCTTCATAGATTAACGGATTATATGTGCCGGGTGTCCCTCCAGATGGACCAACACCGACCCGCTCTCCTTCATGTTCCGTCACGCTTGTTACCCCAGAATTTGCCGTTGACCACCAATGGAAGGGTGTGTGATACATCGGGAATATAACTCGGGTTTCTTCGTACGTTTTATCCGCCCAGTCTCCCTCTCCAGTCACCCCTTCATAAAGTGGGCCCTCTGTTACCATACCAACTTGAATATCTTCGGAATCCAATAGTTGAATATTGTGTACTGGCCCCCCAGTCACTTCAACATTAGACGTAATATCCAGATGTTCCTCTAAAAGATTCGCTAGACCGCCACCCCAAATATAATATGTCCCTCCTTGGGAAGCTGTCCCAATTGTTACCGTAGAAGGATAATCATCACCGCCAGCTGATTCGGTATCTACCTCCTCGCTGGAAGCTTCATTGTCCTCATCTCCACAAGCTGCAAGCATGAATAAAAACATCCCGAATATTAAAACAAACAGCCACTTATTCTTTTTCCACATCCTAATTTCCTCCCTCTTTTTATTGATATTTTGGAAGATATTCTATATATGAAGCTCCATACCTCTCTTCAAATCTTTCATATAAAGGTATAAAAGCATCTTCCCATTGTTTCTTTTCTGTGTCTGTCAATTCATGAATTTCCAAACAACGGCAGGCTTGTAATTCTTCATAATTTTCCTCATTGATTTCTGAAGCAAATTTCATATTCCATTCGGTAACTTCACGAAGCGTGTCCAGCATAATTATTTGAATATCATCCGGCAGGTTTTTCCAAAATTCATTATTAATCAGCACAAGATACCCTAAGTAACCATGATTACTGATCGTCATATAATCTTGTACGGAATGGATATTTTTGTTGACTATATTGGAAAATGTATTTTCTTGTGCATTGAGCTGCTCCTTGTCCAATACAGGAAATACTTGGTCAAATGTTTCCACTTGGGAATCTGCATCAAGTAATTCAAATTGCTCAGACAATAAGTCACTCGCCATAATTCGGAAATTCAAACCCGAAAAGTCTGCTGGCATATGCAATGGGCTATGATTATTCGTCATCTGTTTAAATCCGTTATCCCAGAATGCCAAAGGAAACATCCCTTCCTGCTCCAGTTTCTTAAATAAAACTTCGCCAGCCGGCCCCTTCACATATTCCTGGACTTCTTCAAACGATTCAAAAGCAAAAGGCAAGTCGAATACTTGCCATTCCGGGACAAGCGAAGTTACTTTCGATGTTGAGGGGGCAATCATCTGGACATCTCCATTCAGAAGTGCAGAAATTTCTTCCCCGTCCTTATAGAGGAAACTATTTGGAAAAACCTGTATCTCGACATAACCATTTGTCCGCTCCTTGACAAGTTCAGCAAACTTTCTAGCAGCAAGTCCTTTTGGCGTATCTTCACCAACGACATGAGAGAAACGAATTACAATCCGTTCTTCCTCACTCAACTGTTCATGATCTTCCGGATAGGCATTTTTTTCACAGGCGGAAAGCATAAATAGTAGAACGAGTAAGAGGAGGAATTGGGAAGTATGAGTCAACTGGGTTAATATATCTCCACCTCCACCTTTTTACAATATTTCGATTAGTAAGTTGTTTTAAATTATAAAGCGCTTACAAATTCTGAGCAATAATAAAAACATATTGTTCTTTTTGGTCTTTTTGGTCGGAACTAGTTGGATTCAGTATCGTTTTGCACATAAAAAAATGCCCCTTTAAGGGCTTCAAACGCTTTAAGCAAAGTAATAATTACTTGGTCGACCTACTTTCCCGTATTCTACTTGCATATTAATTTGCTTGGACTTTTCGAGATAATCCAAGTAACGGCGAACAGTCACACGTGCCATCCCGAGATTTACTGCTAATTGCTCTGCTGTTACCGGTTCAATTTGTTCTGAAACGGCTAACATGACTTGTTTTAATGTAACCTCACTTAATCCTTTTGGTAATATATCTTTTTCGATTTCTTTTTGTGTCGACCACATATCAATATCCGCTTGTGTTACTTCCTGATAATGCGAAAACTTCTTCCACATTTTCGCATAATTTGTTAAGGCTTGCTGAAAGCGTTCAAAATGAAAAGGCTTCACTAAATAATCAATAGCCCCGTAACGAAAGATTTTTTGGACGGTATTCGTATCCTTAGCAGCAGTGATCATGATGACATCGACTGGTAACTGTTTTTCTCGCAAATTATATAATACTTCGATTCCAGTTATATCTGGCAAATAAACATCAAGCAACACGAGATCCGGTCTCAGATTCTCAATTAGCTCTATTGCATCCTTCCCCTTCACAGCACTGCCAATTAATGAAAATGAAGCTATTTCTTCTAAGAAACCTTTATTAACCTCCATTACCATCGGGTCATCTTCAACGATTACTACATTAATCATTAAACCCCTCCAATCTATACCTTGATCACCACTTCAGCTGTCGTGCCCTCATATTTTTCTGAAGTAATGGTGATGGTACCTTTCTTAAGGTCTACAATATCTTTAACTAAAGTGAGTCCGATGCCCCTTCCCTCCTTTGCCTTTGAACTATACCCCTGATCGAATATAAAACCCAACTCATCTTCCGTCATCCCGATTCCTGTATCTGTTACAGAGAAATAAAAATACGATTCATTCCCTTGAATGAGACAAGTTACTTTTTTCTTATCTCTAGCGTCACACGCCTCAAATGCATTATCAATCAAATTACCAACAATCGTAATAATATCACCGGTACTAAGCCCCTGTACGGTAGCTTCCAGAAAACTTTGTAATTCGATATCGAATGTAACTCCAAGTTCTTTCGCTCGGGAACGCTTTCCTAATATTAGACCAGAAACGGCATAGTCTTTAATATGATTCCGAATAAAAGAAACAAGATTTTCTTCATCGGATGTTTCTTGCACAATCAGTTTTAACGCCTTATCAATCTTACCTAATTGAATTAAACCGCCGATACTATGAAGTTTGTTCATATGCTCGTGATTTTGGGCTCGCAGTGCTCCAACAAGCTCCTTTACTCCAGTCAATTCTTCACCTAATTGATGGGCGACCGAACGATTTTGCAAGGTCAGTAATGAACCGACATGGTCATCCTTTACAAAGATTGGATAAACCGAGAGAAGATACATCGTACCTCCTAAATTGATCGGTTTGTTTGTGAGATGCATTTCTTCTACGCGTTGAAAAGACAACCAATTTTTATTAAAGACTTGTTCCAAGGTTGCGGTATCATCCGTTGCATCTGTATACTCCTCAGCCAAGTGATTCATAAAGCTTATCTTCCCTCTGTCATCGGTTGCAATAATACCGATATCGAGGGTTTGCATAATGGTTGAGCGTTCTTCAAATAGCCGGGCAATTTCATAGGGTTCCAAACGATAAGTTTGTTTTTTAACGTTATTTGCTAAAAACCAAGCACCGACTAAACCAATCAACAGTCCACCAAGGAGGGAGAAAAAAAGATTACGATGATATTGTTTTAATAATGTTTTTAAATTCGGTGCTAGAATTCCAACAACCGCAACACCTACTTGCGTTATTCCTTCTTCATCCATAATCGGAACGAACGCACGAATGGCAAAGCCTAAATCTCCTTCTGCTTTTGAAATGTATTCAAGCTCCGAAAACGCCGCTCTCTCATCTCCGCCTTCAAATACTTGGCCAATGAAAGATTCAGAGGGGTGGGAGTAGCGCTTTTTATTCATATCTAAAATGACAATATAATCGACATTTGTAGATAACCGGATCCGTTCTGCAATCGGTTGGATTGTTTCTTCTCCACCTTCCTTCCCGACTGTTGAACGAATTTCATCGAGCTGACCAACTGTTCGGGCAATTGCAATTGCCCTTTCTCCAATCTCCTCTTCAAAAGAAGCGGAAATACTATAAAGCATCGTGATTCCGCTTACAAAAACAGAGCAACAGACGAGTAAAGAAGACAACAGGAGGATCTTTGTCCGTAATCTTATCCTTTTTTTCATATGGAGGCACCACTTTTATGGAAGATTTCTAGAAAGGTTCCGTAGTATTATGTATTTTCATAAATAATCAGATTTTTCATCATTATATTGGAGAGGATTTGTTTTGTCAATGGAGTAAAATTATGGCAAGCCGCGTCTCACCCGCGGCCTTTTACCATACCACCATTAGTTGCACATAAATCTGCACGACAACATAAAGCACAAGTGCATATTTCCAATTAAAAACGATTCCATTTTTGAAACCACTCAAACCATTCGCACCACTTAGCGTAATCACAGGCATAATTAACGGAGAGAGCAAAATGGAAATCGCACTTCCAGACGTGACGGCGAGCACAATAATTTCTGGCGGATAAGGTAATTGGAGGCTCCCTAAAATTCCGCCGACAAGAACCATCACCGTAAGCGGCCCAAGACCAAAGAATCCAAGAATGATAATAATAAATGGCAGGAAATAAAGGATGTTTAAAAACGGCAGTGCTGTCTGCAAACCATAGATTCCATCTACGACAATACTAGCGAATGAAGTCTGATTGAGCGCATAAATCATCATCCCGGCACCGAGCATCATGCAAAGCTGGTATGACTCTCTTGCTACATCTTTACGTATATGAGTTTTTAAATTTTGCAGGAGTTTATGGGGTCTTCTTTTATATAAGAAATAAGAAATGATCCACGCGATAACAACGAGCGGAATCAAGACGAGCAGTTCAATGTCCCAAAAGCCCTGTAAAATGAAAATCGTGCCAAATAGAGACACAAAAAGTATTATAAACTCTTTAAAGTCACGCTGGACTAAACGGTCTTGCGGATTTGCCCCCAATACTTCTTCAAATTCACTACGGACTCCTGCGGTTAAATTAACACCAAATTTCTTTTCTTCAAAATGAGAGAATACGAGCGCAATACCAACTCCGACTACCGCCATTCCAAATCCTTGTAAAATCGATAGATAAAGAGAAGCATCCATAATTTCCACGACAAAAACAAAACTCGGGATGCTGACAACCCATAAGGTTGATAAAGCAAACCCTCGTAATAATGCGGTCCCTTTGAAATTTTCCCAAGCTTCTCCGCGTTTATCCGCTAGAATTTCATCAATAAAGTGATAAACCATCTGGATGGAGCCAAACAAAAGAAAATATGCGATCACTTGTGTAAACGAAATGGCCCCAAGGTAAAATCTCCTGCTCGTATTAAGCAGTTTATTTCCATAGGAAACGATTGCTTCCATATAGGGTTCTTCGCGTAGGACCCAGCTGATCAGGGGGACAAGGATTAATAAGCCAATCATATTACGCATTTGGCGGAGTCCATGGAGAATTCCTTCGAGTAGAGGTATGTCAGAGTAAATTAAAATGAAGATGCCAAACAGCAAAAGACCGAGCGGCATTTTTAGATTTTTAACGGAAAGTAGGATTGCACCACAAATTACGATGCCAGTCCCACTGATGGATAATAATTGAAGTAAAAACGCATGCGGATGAAAATACGTATAAAAATGCAACACACCATATAAAACAATCGATAAGCTCAAACCCCACTGCGCAAGTCCCTTCATCTCTCCAAAACTCCCTGCCTTAAGATGACTCCATTGTACACTTGCCAATCATTTCCTTCAATGGGGGGGACATTGGGGTCAGAGGGTTTTTCCCAGTGATGTGGGACAAACCTTCTGCCCCCCAATATTACAACCCTAGTAATGTAGAAATAATCCAACTGGATCCGTAGAATACCATGAACTGGACACCGACTCCTACTCCAAGGAAACGATTTAGCATCCCGCCGACCATTGCCATGGCAAAGGTGACAACTATCCCAACTAATCCGCCTTCATAAAATGCAAGCAAACATACGATTCCAATAAACATCGCAATAATTGCTTCCTGGTTAATTCGCTTCAGCACGAATACAGTTGCTTTTCGCGCATAATTCATCGAAAACGGATATGCGATCAAAGATGCAACAACCAACCCGATTAAACCGTAAATAAAGAAATCCATCGGCGTAAGCATCGTATGCAGATTATGTACCGGTTCTGTCGTGTATACTGGTGGTGCATTAAATAACGCTTGAGCTGGTCCGATTGCAACCGGGCTCAGCGGAATACCGAACGCAATAAGCGGGATAAGCGTTTCAGCAACATAAGTCGATTCCGTTACCGCGTTCATTGTAGCAAGACTCGTCGTAGATTTTTTATACTGTCCTTTTATTCTTGACCCGACAATCTCTCCCATTAGCGACGTCATCCCTACTGGACTAAGTGCAAACGTTAGAGATGATATAAATGATGCTCCTCCAACTGCGGCCGTTTGCTTTTTCGTCAATACTTTAAATGGGTTGGGGAAATATCCTGACCAAGATTTCTTTTCTGGCGCAAGCTTATATTCATTTTTTTCTTTCCGTTCAATTAGTGGTCTTGCGCTGCTTGAAGTTGCGAGTAAAATATCCGTTAACATCGGTCCAATCGCGAGTCCTAGAAAGAAACTGATGGACAAGCCATTCCCCAATATCGTCGTGCTGACTAAATTGAAGCCTTGGATAATTAATGCTAGAGGAACAATGAGCAAAATACTGACCCAACGTCCTTTTGAAACATAACCGATCAATACGGCGGCTAACGTAAATATAATCCCGGCATTATCTTGGAAAAATGTTCCGAACTGACTTAAGAAAACGGCGAACAATAATGCGATTGGAAGGGCAATGAATGCCCCAATAATCCCGCCTGAAATCATTTTTCTAAGGGCAATATGCGGTAAACCTATCCGGCGCATAAAGTTCGCATGCTCAAGCATTGGAGCCGCCGTCGTATCCCCCGGGACCCCCATTAAGGCTGTCGGAATCGCATGGGTCAAGTGCTTCGCGAGCACCGCCGACATAAAGAAGGCAAAAACCGCTTCAGGCGGTGCACCAAGTAACACGACAATCAACGTTGCCGGCACCATAACAGCCGTTTCGTCAGAACCTGAAATAAGACCTATTAAAGTAAAAATTACTCCCGCAACAATTGCCAGGAGGATCGCAAGTAGTAAAACATTCATTAACGCTCTTCCCTCTCTTCATCCATAAACATGTCATAAATTCCTTGATTTTTCATTTCAGCTGCTGTCACGGGATCATTCATAATCGCTTCCCGTTCCTCCTCGATATCAATCTGCAGTTTTGCATATACAGCACTTAGCTCAGCACTTGTATTCGGCGTTTCATTCAGGGTGCGCTTTGGTTTAAATAATAAAGTGTTGAGTAATAGCGCGATTAAACTTCCCGCAATTCCTAAAAGCAAGGAATAGGACTTCACCATTTGTTCTGGTGCAATATGCGGAAATAGTTGTTTTCCGATAAAAAAGCCAATCAGGCTCAAGACAATGCTAAGACTAATCGTTGCGATCAGATGTTTTCCATAAACGGTATCTCCAATTACCTCAACATAAGATTCTTTATTTTTTTGTTGTTTATCTGTCATGTTTGTTTCTCCTTTCTTATGTATGGTTTAGCTATTTCTAGTATGTCCATTCGCTTGTTTTGTGATAATATAAACAAGTTGGAATGAACCAGTTACATCATCCTTTCAACAAGATTTAATATTAAGAAACTTTGTTGAATAGATTATTTTTAGATATTTTACGCACTATCCGATTATACCGAGTCTTGTTGAATGATGTAAAGTAATTATAATTAATCTATTATATTGCTGAATAAAAAAAGCGGGACTGGAGCTCTGCCCCCGTGTCCCGCTTCAATTCATTTGAAATTGTTCCATAAAGAAATAGTGTGCTAGTTTCATGTATTCTGTTGCGACGCGCCAAATATCTTCCCGGTCTCTATACCACCCGGTCGCTTCGTATGGATCATATGGTGTTGGGGCAGCATAGATGGTGATATTTTCGTCTTTCAGTGCCTTATTAAAAATCAGCTTGGAACGATAGGAATGAAATTTGGATGTCGTAAGAATCAACTGATCAATTTCCGGATGATTTTGCAAATACTTTCTAATAGCGAGCGCTTCGTCTTTTGTACTCTCTGCATCTCCTGGAATGATCGTTATTTTATCTTCTGGGACACCAGAATCAGTTAAAACCTTCTTGCTTAATTCCGCATCCCCTGGGATAGAAATGTTATTTTCTTCTAACAATTCATGCCCAGCAAGATGAGACCGAACCATTACTATTTGATCAACTTTTCCATTTTCATAAAGTTCAATTGCACCTAGAGCCCTGTCGCCTACACTTCCCATTAGTAAGACCGATACGGCCTCATCAACTTCTTCCAAATCATCCTCCACTACAAGCACCTCTCCGCCATAGCGAAAAAATAAGAAAAAGAACGTGACAAGAAACAATAAAAATAGCAGAAGTACATAACGCATTTTTAATAGATTACTCAGAGACATATCCTGTATTCCCAAAATCTCGGTTGATTTGTCTTAACTTTTCATCAGATGGCAGCTTGATCGTCAGTAAACCGAGTAATGGTAAGAAAGATACGATAATCATTGTAGGATTTAAACCGATCCAGTCAATTAAACTTCCGAAAAACACGGAACCGACTGCTCCCATACCAAATGCAAGACCTACGATTAAACCGGACATTGTACCGACTTTTCCGGGTATCATTTCTTGACCGTATACTACAGCCACTGAAAAGCTGGATAAAATAAGCGTTCCAATTACCCCAATTAAAATAAGTGCTACGAGCGGTCCGACATATGGAAGTAAGATTGTTAAGGGTACGGGAACGAGTAAAGATCCCATAATAACAATCTTTTTTCCAAAACGGTCAGCAAGCGGACCTCCGACGAACGTACCAATCGCTCCAGTTAGGAGAAAAACAAAAATGAAGGTTTGTGATTCTGCGATCGACACGCCATAATTTTGAATCGCATAAAAAGCATAGTAGTTTGAAATCGCACTATGATACAAGGAACGGATGAATACGACAAACACGAGTAATAACACAGCATTACGGATAACTTTTGGAAGTTTTTGCTTTTGTTTTGGCTCCGCGGCGGATTTCTTTTCTTTTTCTGTCACTTTCTTTATGACTTCCACTTGTCCCGCATACCATCTTGCAATGTAGACAAGAAACATGGAGGCGATAAACGCAACAAGTACAAACCAAATTGCACCAAATTGCCCCATCGGCACAAGAACAAGGGCAGTAATAATAGGCGCAAGTGCTTGTCCACTGTTTCCGCCCACTTGATAAATCGATTGTGCAAGTCCCCGCTTATTCCCTGCTGCAAGATAGGCAACACGTGAACCTTCCGGGTGGAAAACTGCAGAACCTAATCCGATTAAAACAACACTGATTAAAATCGTTGGAAGGTTCGGTGCAAAGGCAAGACCAAGCATTCCGAACATGCTCGACAATAAACCAATCGGCAGGGCATAAGGCATCGGACGTTTGTCTGTATACATACCGACAACCGGCTGCATAACAGATGCCACCATATTTAACGTAAATGTAATGAATCCAAGCTGCGTGAATGTAAGCCCGAGGGAACGTTCCAAAATCGGAAACATTGCCGGAATAACAGCCTGCAAGGAATCATTCAACAAATGAGTCAGACCAATAATAAATAAAATCGAATACATCGTTCTGTTCTGTGGCTGTAACTTAACAGCAGACTGCTTCACCAATATGTATCGCTTCTTTCTATAATATTCATTCTATTTTATACATTATAACACAGCGGGACATTGGGGTCAGAGCAATTGTCCCCCGAAAAATGGGACAATTGCTCTGACCCTCTGTTCCACTGGGACAAAAGCTCTGACCCCGTGTCCTGCTCAAATGGTCTTGAGGAGGAGCTTTTTAAGGAGGGGGGTGAAGTGTTCGGGTAGTTCGGCGACGGTTGGTACCATGATTCGTTCTTTGCCGTAGATGTTTTGCATCGTGAACTCTTCTTTTTCTCCAACTTCGCCTTCTGCAAGGAACATCCCGATCACATCCATTCCTTTTTTCCTCGCTTCTGAAACAGCTAAATGCGTGTCGACGATTCCGTTCTGATTATAGCCGCTTGCTGCAGGTTCCCCGTCAGAAAAAACGAGCAGGAATTTATTCTTCTCGCGGCGAGCTTCAAGTGCCTCCGCCGCTACTCGGATACTAAAACCATCCCGATTATCTTCTTCCGGTTCCAGTTGAAGGATTTTTGCTCCGTTATTGGCATATAACGAATCTGTATGAGAGTGAATTAAATGGAAATAATTCGGCAGATGTCCCGGTCTCACTTCATTCGCATCCTCCCAAAATCCTATTATGGAATGAGGGATTTTCAATTGTTTCAACACTTCATGAAACAGAATAATCCCTTTCTTCGTCTCTTCCATTTTATTCACCATCGAGGCAGAGCAATCAACAAGCAAGGTAAACACTGCATCAAACTCAGTAGATTCCTCGTCTTTCTTATAAAAGATTCGCGGATTATCCTCAAGAACGACAGATAACAACTTATTCGATAAGCGGCCAACGAGCAAGTCCTTCCTTGGATTTGTCTGCTTATGCTCGATTGTTTTACGAATCGTATTGGCAAGCCGGCGCCGATACATTTCGATTGTCGCAACATATTCGCGGTACAGCTTCTCATCTTCCGGGCTCGGCTCCTCCGCTTCCTTCACAATCTTTACAGCATCGGTATTTTCTTCGCCATAGACAGACTCGCTTCCTTGTTTTTCATCTTTCGCACTTTGTTCATCCAGCGCTTCCATTTTCGAATAATCATTCTGCTTACTTTTCCCAGCTGCACCTTGAATACTTGCTATCGCCTGATCAGCATCTTCGGTTTCTCTTACACCACCACCGAGCATACTCGATTTCGTTCCTTGCTCGAGCTCGAACTGCAAGAAGTTCTGCTTGCGATCCTCATTTTTATTCTCCCGGTGCCAAGCGGAAAAGGTCTCATCAAAATACTCGCTCTCTTCTTTATTCACTTCTTCTACATCATCGTTCGTAAGTTCATCTGTACGTGTCAGTTCATCAAATAACGTATTTTTCTCATATCGCTGTACTTCACTCACTGGAAAAATAAAATATTCATTGATAGCGTCCTTCTCATATAAACCATCTAGATGAAACACGATTCGTTCACATATTTCTTTAATATCTTTGCTCGTTCTTGCTTCATAAATAGAATAGAGCATAGGCTTTAGCATTTCCAGATGTTCTAATGCCCGTTCCGAGGCCCGTGCAAAATCTGGATCAGGATGATCAGATTGAATAAGTAAGTAAATCAGACAAAACAATTCATCCAATTCCCTGCTGCGGGTGACATTTGCAGATAGCTGTCTTATAAAGAAGTGCTGAAAATACGTTCTCCGTGTTTGGAATATTCCAGTCGTTCCCGGACGCTCACTTTTAACAATTTCTTCAAGACGGATATCTTCAAATAAAGCAAATAGCTGAGCCGCAAATTTCGGCAGATGTGTTTCTTCAATATCTCGCATATATTCCTGCATATCAGGTATATGAGAATACCGCATCGTCCCGATTGCCCGGAGGTATACATCACTTTTCAAACCTGCTTCTTGCGTTTCCAATTCGAGCTTTTCCCAAAATCTGCTCGCAGTTACTTTTCGTTCTATTAGGTCCACCCCAGCGCCAAAACCATATTCAAACTTCAATTCTGCAACTCCTGATAAAACAGTTGTTAAGTCTTGAAGCTGCATATAATAATTCGTTCTCACCCGTGAATCATGGAAACGATACATCTTGTATTCTCCTTTTTAAAATAAGGTTTCAGCTAAATTATCGATAAATTCCCGTTCTCTTTCTTCCTCAAGCTTATCGGTAATGGCCCGAAGGATCGCTCGCTTTGGCGTAATAAGCGTACTTAAATCACAGGCATCCAGCAATGCGCGGATCGATGCCGCTTCTTCCGGTAGTTTTCCTTGATACACCGCAGTGATTAAATCTCCGGATAATCGAACAAATAAGTCGATTAATTTTTCATCTGTTAAATTCGTTGTCGTTGTAATAAGCTGCTTCAGCTGGTCGCCTTCAATATATGGCACTTCAATCACAATGAAACGGTTTTTCAATGCCTCATTCAATGGGACCGTCCCGATATAGCCTTCGTTAATTGCAGCAATGACGCCAAAACCGTCTTTTGCCGTTATGATTTCATTTGTAAAAGGGTTCGTAATCGTACGGCGATAGTCGAGGACACCGTTAATAAGTGGGAGTGTTTCCGGTTTTGCCATATTAACCTCATCAATGTACAGGAAGCTCCCATCTTTCATTGCATTTGTCACCGGCCCCGGAACAAAATCAATCACCTGTTTATCTCCTTCATATGCCAATGTTTTAAACCCGAGTAAACTTTCCGCATCAAGATCAACTGAACTATTCACACTGAACATCGGTTGCTGAAAAAGATGAGATAGTGTTTCTGCAAATTTCGTTTTCCCAGATCCAGTCGGACCTTTCAATAAAACATTCTTCCCCATGCTTAATGCAACAATCGCATCCACTAATAAATCCATATGCGGCGGCACATACCCACCCGGGCGAATCAAATATTCGAACTCTCCAGGTTCTCTCCTCCGCACCGTCTCCAACCGTTCCTGCACAACATCTGGCAATACATAATCCATCAACAATTACTCCTTTCAAAAACGGGACACGGGGTCAGAGCATTTGTCCCAGACCCGGGCCCATTATATCCGATTTAAACTTTTAATTTTTGTATTGGAAAGCAAGTGAGCTGCTCCATCATGTATGCTTTACTATTCGCATATTTTGATTTGATCCAATATTGCAGCAAACTTAATGTCGCTTTCGTCTGGTATTGAATGAATATTTCATAATTCAATTCCCATAATGGTGATTCTGTTTTAATGAAATCTTCTCCGTAAACAACCCATGAAATAACTTTTCCAATCACTTGTCAAAATCATGATGTCCTTTGGAAAGTGCATAAAAAGCTTGTTGATGTGCTTCAATATATTGAAACATCACCTCGGTTGTTGGAGTGAGCTTCGCAGCATTTATCTTTCGCTTTCCTTGAAAGACATCAAGGATTGCCTGCTCAAAGCCCATCAATAGTTCATATAGCATTTCTTCAAGAAAATCTTCTTTATTGGAAAAATGAGCATAAAATGTCGCCCGATTGATATCCGCTTCATCGGCAATCATAGAAACCATAATTTCATGCTCCTGATGTACATTCATCAGGCAAAGATAAGCATGTTGTAATGCTCCACTCCACGTGTTCGCGCAACTCGTCTGTCCTGTTTCATATCGGCTCTCCTAATATTTTCTCAACAATTCTATTATACCTGTTGTTTAAGCATCATTAAAACCTTTTGTGTTATCCGACTTTAGTCAAAACAATGATAAAGTTAAAGAGAAGTGCAACATCATTTTGAAAAGGATTAAATATTCTGGAGGAATTGTAATGACAGAAAAAATGAAAGCAGCCGTCTGGTATGAAAATAAAGATGTTCGTGTGGAAGAACGTGACGTTAAACCAGTTGGCAACAATGATGTAAAAGTGAAAGTCAGTTGGTCCGGAAATTGTGGAACTGACTTGCACGAATATGAAAGTGGTCCATTGCTTGTTCAAGTAGACGAGCCAAACCCACTAACAGGAGAGTAAGTCCCACTCGTGCACGGACATGAATTCTCAGGGACTGTAGAAGAAGTCGGTAAAAATGTGACAGCATATAAAAAAGGTGATCGTGTCGTTGTGAATCCAGTCGTCACATCCGGCAATCATTCCGATTTAGTTGATCGCTATTATGAATTTTACTTTGCTGGGCTGCACACAGATGGTTCTTTCGCCGAATATTTTGTAGCGAATGAAAATAATGTGGTGGCAATTCCAGATCGTTTGTCCTTGGATAAAGCAGCATTGGTAAAACCTCTTTCTGTTTCTGCTCAAGCAGTGAAGGAAGCTGGAGTTAAACATGGAGATACCATTGCCGTGTTCGGCGCAGGTCCAATCGGTCTATTCGTCATCGGTGCAGCCAAAGCAGCCGGAGCAAAAGAAATTTTAGCGTTTGACTTGTCTGATGAACGGTTGGAAAAAGCAACACAAGTTGGCGCAACAGAGGTACTGAATACAAAAGACATTAACCCAGTTACATTCATTAAAGAAAAATATCCAAATGGAGTAGATGCCTCCCTTGAAGTTGCCGGTGTTAAACCGATTTTTGATCAAGCCATTGATTCCGCAAAACCAAAAATCCTAGGTGTTAGACGTCCGGTATCTCCCGCTTAACCTTTCTCGACATGACTGGAAGTTTTGAGGTGGATGTTTTACGGACGATTACACCAGGATAAAGTGGGACAAAAGCTCTGACCCCATGTCCCGCTTCACATTCGGTTTTTGATGGAGAGGTTGGTTAGAATACCTAAAGAGATCATGGTGATAAGTAAGGATGAACCGCCGTAACTGATTAATGGCAGTGGGACACCGGTAATCGGCATCAGTCCCGATACGGCGCCGAGATTGATCATGACTTGGGTCATCATTTGAAAGGTAATGCCGATTGCAAGTAATTTCGCAAACATATCCGTCGACCCTTTTGCAATCTGTACCCCGCGGAACATGAGGAACAAATAAGCGCCCATTAAAATAATGAGACCGAAAATCCCCAATTCCTCGATAATGACCGCCATAATAAAATCCGTATGAGCCTCTGGCAGAAATCCAAGCTTTTGCACACTATTACCGAGACCGTTCCCCCATAATCCGCCTGTTCCAATCGCAATATATCCATTCACAAGCTGATAGCCGCTCCCTGCCGGATCTGCAAATGGGTCCATAAACGAAGTCACCCGCTCCATTCGGTAGGAGGTCGAAGATATAAAATAGATCATAATCGCCATTCCGAAACTGCCCAACATGAGCAAATGCCGGCTCTTCACTCCCGAACAGATAATAATGAACCCACATGCAAATAGAATCAAAGCAGCAGAGCCTAAATCAGGCTGCATTAATATGAGTAAAAACATAACAGATAAAATAATTAGCGGAGGCAACACCCCCGTTTTAAACGAAGCAAGCTTTTCCTCACTCTTCGAATAAAAGGAAGCAAAATAAATAACCATACATAATTTAATTATTTCGGTAGGTTGAAAGGTTAGAGGACCAAGCTGCACCCACCGCTGTGAGAAATTCCTTACAACCCCGACTCCCGGCACCAACACAAGAATTAGGAGCACAATCGAAACAATAACGAAGATTGGAGCAAGTTTCCGGTAGTTCCGGTAAGGAAACAGCGCCACTACAATAAATAAGAAGACGCTAAGCCCGAACCACTGCAGCTGTCGATAAAAAAAGTGATTCGCGGATTCATATTCCAAATAGCCAAGTACATAACTACTACTATAGATCATCAATAGTCCAAACCCCGTCAAGAGAAAGGACACAATGACGATACTATAGTCCATATATTTTAATCGATTTAAAAATATTTTGCCCATTGTCATTTATCCTCTCACTCATCAGCAAATAAATACTTCCTCGTCCGTAAATGGACACTAAGTACAAGACCGATGACGATGAAATTCGTTAATAATGCGCTGCCCCCGTAGCTGACGAAAGGAAGCGCTATGCCTGTAATCGGTGTAACTCCTATCGTCATCCCAATATTCTGGAAAACCTGTAAGGAGATAAGACCAACTGCCCCTATACAAATAAAACTGCCGAATAAATCATTTGATTCATTCGCTATTTGTACGAGACGATAAATCAGTAAAAAGTAAATAAAAATGAGAATACTGCTTCCAATAAAGCCGAATTCCTCACCGATTACTGCGAAGATAAAATCGGTATGGGCTTCTGGAACCTTCCCACTCTGCACCTGTACTCCCTGATTCACTCCCTTGCCTCCTATTTGCCCGGAACCAATTCCAAGCATCGCCTGCTGTAATTGATACCCGTAATCGGACGTGTATTGTTCCGGATAGAGCCAGCCATAGATTCGTGATAGCTGATGTGGCTTGAAGAAGCGTGTAAATAATGCTTGATGAAAATAAAATATGTAAACTAAAAGACTAGTGAACACGGCCCCTATACTGAAAATTAATCCGATCATCTTAGGTGATATACTCGAAACAACGAGAATCGATACGGTAATGCCTATAATAACTAATGCGGAACCTAAGTCAGGCTGCACCATAATAAGCAAGAAAGGAATAATCGAAACAAGGCCAACTCGAAACGTAAACATGATACTTTTTTTAAAAGCTAATTTTTCCGAACCAATTTTACTTAAGACAGAGGCGAGGTAAATAATTAGTGCTATTTTCATAAATTCAGACGGTTGAATTTCAATAAATCCAAAGCTTAACCAGCGCTGTGAGCCATTTTTTTCCGTGCCAAAAAGGTATACGAGAAGCAATAAACCGGCACAGATGAAGTAAAGATATGGTGCTATTCGCTTTAATAACTCATAATCAAAACGAGCAATCCCGATCATCATGCTGATGCCGATCCCATACCAAATAACTTGCCGCACCGCAAAGTGATAGGGGTTGTCCGTGACATATTGGCCTGAGCCGCTATAAACGGCAATAATGCTGAATACGAATAACCCTGCTAATGTTATTAATATTGTAGTATCTAATTGCTTCTTTTCTCCAAACATAGGGACCCTTCTTAGCCTTTCTATCCGAATTCTTTATTATCGAGCCGCTTCATCACGACTTGTACGACGAGAGCATCATCCATGAAACCTACAGGAAAAAGAAAATCCGGCATTAAGTCCTTCGTAATAACAAAATAAAGCAAAGCTGCTCCGATTAAACCAAGTTCCTTCGCAGAACCTTTTCTGTTCATAAATCGAGTAAACATGGAGTGCAGCTGTTGAATATACGGGCCTTGTCCTTCTATTTTCGCTATTTTTTCCTGGAAACGCTCTAGAATTGTTTGTTTTCCTTCATCTGTTAAACTTTGTTCCTCGTAAATGATGATTTCTTGTTGCAGCTCTTTCTCTGTAAAACCTTTTTCATATCCATCCGTTAGAGATAACATATATTGTATTTTTTCAAATACAGATTGCAGTTCATTTGTTCTTTTTTCATCCGTTTCCTCAATATAACCCGCAGCTTGCATGAGTGGTAAAACATCCGTACCGAGTCCTTCTGACAATTGCTGTAGATGACGAACGTTCGCTTTCCGTTTACCATTCAATATCCTAGATATCGTTGCATGATCCACACCTGATTCTCTGCTTAATCTCCGAATGGAAAATTGTTTCTCCTCCATCAAATCACGCAATACGCTATGTAACGTTTCAAATCGATACTCAGCCACTGGACCGCCTGCCTCTCTATAAACATTAACTCTGTCGAATCTATCAAAGTGGTGACGTTTTGTCAACACGAATAAAGGCGGAAGCGTCCTTGCAGGTTAAAAGCGCGATTCGTTGCGCGATACCTTGGACTGCTGCTACTCGTCCCACCGAAAAGCGATTGCACTAGCGCATCCAGCAGGCGCAGCAACTATAATCCATCGTTTCCGATTCATCTCCCGTACAACGAATAAAGAGGTCAATCATTAATTGATTAACCCCTTACTTCAACAACTCGATTTTTTCACTAAACAGTTCACAAACCAATGCAACGAGCGCACACTTCTGCGGAAAAAGATCAAATCTGATATGCTCACTCCTTGCATGTGGACCACCGCCAGGGATTCCTAAACCATCCAATGTCGGAATGCCGAGAGCAGACGTAAAGTTTCCATCACTGCCACCGCCGGCACTTGCTCCCTTCACCTTCATCCCCAGCTTCTTCCCGGCCCGTTTCGCGATCGCAAAGAGTGCAGCATTTCCAGCTGTCTTTTCCAGCGGCGGACGATTCAATCCGCCTTCGATCAGAAGATCAATCTCAGGGTGGCTGACGGAAAGTGATTCAATAACGGTCTCTATCCGTTTCGCTTCTTCGCTATTCTTCACCCGAAAATCAACTTCAATCTCCGCTTTTTCTGGAATCACATTGCTGACCGAACCGCCATTTATTTTCCCTACATTAATTGTTGTCCCTTTTTTATAATCTGTTAGCCCTTCCAGCTTTTGAATAATCTTGGACATTTCCAAAATAGCGCTGACACCTTCCGCGTGGTGGTTTCCAGCATGCGCACTTTTCCCTGTCGCCGTAATGGTATACGCTCCGACTCCTTTCCGTTCTAATTTAAGTGCATGACTTCTTGATGTCGGTGGCTCCATTACAAATACGGCATCACAGGTCTCAGCCACTGTTTCAATAATAGCTTTAGAAGTAATACTCCCAATCTCTTCATCAGCCGTAAATAAAAATACTGGAGAAAACAAGAGCTTTCCCCTTGTCTCAAGCAAGGCTTTCACTGCCCAGATTGAACAAAGTAATCCAGCCTTCATATCAAAAATTCCCGGGCCGTAAATTTTTTCTTTCTTTTCAGCTACTGGGAGTTCCCCTTTTCTCCAAACCGTATCATAATGAGATAAAAATAAAATCCGTGGACCAGGTTGCTTTCGTATTTCATATTTTAAATGATTTCCAGTCTCATCCATGCCGAACGTTTCCAGCGTAAATTGATCTCCGAAATGACCGGTAATAATCTGTTTAATCTTCTGCTCACAGGAGAGCAATGCCGCCTTATCATGACTTGGCGACTCCGCTTTTACCAATTCGATTAATTCCTTTTTTAACTTCCCCTTATTTGTCGTTACATAATGGAGTACATCACATGTACTAATTTCCTTCACATTCCTTCTCTATAATTTTTTATTCCTTGTTTTCCTTTCCAAGCGGATGATGACAAGCAACAAAATGACCAACTTCTTTCTCTGTAAATTCCGGCTCAATTCGCGAACAAATTTCTGTTTTATATGGACAACGAGGATGAAATTTACAACCTGTAGGTGGGTTAACCGGGTCTGGGATATCGCCTTCCAGTAGTTTACGCTGCTCTTTTCGTTCTGTAGGATCTGGAATCGGTATTGCTGACAGCAGTCCCTCCGTATACGGATGCATCGGGTTCATAAACAACTTTTCCTTTGTTGTTAATTCAACGATTTTACCTAAATACATAACCGCAATCCGGTCGCTCACATGCTTTACAGCCGGCAGACCATGTGCAATGAAAAGATATGTGAGCTGCAATTCCTTTTGCAGCTTCTTCAATAGATTTAAGATTTGTGATTGAATGGACACGTCGAGCGCAGATACCGGCTCATCACATATAATCAGCTTCGGCCGGAGTGCAATCGCTCTTGCAATCCCTACCCTCTGTCTCTGGCCACCACTGAATTCATGCGGATAGCGATAGAGGTATGAACGATTCAAACCGACGAGCTCCATTAAATGGAGTACGTCTTGTTTGAGTTCTGCTTTACTTAATGCAAGATGTGTCCGCAGTGGTTCAGCAATAATATCAAACACACGTTTTCGGGGATTTAAGGAAGAAAAAGGATCTTGGAAAATTATTTGGATGTCTGCCCGCCGCCTCCGCAATTGTTCTGCGGGAAGGTCAAGCAAAGAAATCCCTTCAAACAAAATCTCTCCAGCTGTTGGTTCATGCAGGTGAACAATTAAGTTTCCAAGTGTCGATTTCCCGCAGCCTGATTCACCAACAATTCCTAATACTTCCCCCTTTTTAAGGGTGAAACTAACATCATTCACCGCATAAAGATAATGTTTTTCTTTTTTTAAAAAACCTTTTGTCACGTCGAATGATTTCTTTAACCCACGAACTTCAAGTAAAGGATTTTGACTCATTCAACTTCAGTCCCTTCTCACCATGCAACCAACACCGGACCACATGTCCTTTTCCAATTTCTATTACAGGGGGACTCTCCGCCTTGCATTTATCCATTACAAATGGACAACGATCGGCAAATTTACATCCTTCTGGGAACTCAAATGGACCAGGGACCGTGCCAGGAATCGAATTAAGCTCTTCCTTCCATTCATGGATCTTTGGCGTACTATCGATCAACCCTTTCGTATAAGGGTGCTTCGGCTCTTTGAATAACGTAAAGACGTCTGCCTGCTCCACGACTTGACCGCCATACATCACAATAACTTGATCAGCCATTTCAGCGACTACACCAAGATCATGGGTAATTAATAAAATGGAAGTTCCGAATTCCTCAATCAAATCTTTCATGAGCCGAAGAATCTGTGCTTGAATCGTTACATCTAAGGCTGTCGTCGGTTCATCGGCAATCAGCAGCTTCGGATTACAAGACAATGCCATCGCAATCATGACGCGCTGCCGCATCCCCCCGCTTAATGCATGTGGATATTGGTCATAAACTTGGTTTGCGCGCGCGATTCCAACTTTCTCTAGCATTTCGATGCCAATTTTGATTGCTTCTTTTTTATTTTTCTTCTGATGAAGTCGAATCGATTCCGCAAGCTGATTGCCGATTGTAAACACTGGATTTAAAGACGTCAGTGGTTCCTGAAAAATCATTGCAAGTTGATTCCCGCGGAGCTCGCGCATTTTCTTCAACGATATGTCAACTAAATTCCTGCCTTCGAACAGAATTTCACCGCCTGCAATTTTTCCCGGATTTTCAATTAACCGCATGACCGATAAGGAAGTTACACTTTTCCCTGAGCCGGATTCTCCGACAATGGCAACGACTTCCCCTTTCTTAATCGCGAAAGAGACATCATCCACCGCTGGCACGACACCATCCTCTGTATAAAAATACGTTTTTAAACGGTTGACGGTTAATAATGCGTGCTCCATTCCATCGCCTCCTTCACTTCACCGTTCGCGGATCAAGGATATCCCGCAGCCAGTCACCAAGGAAAATAATTCCTAACACAGAGATCGTAATGGCAAGCCCAGGAAATGTTGCTAACCACCAGCTCGTCGCCAAATAATCTCTCCCATCACTAAGAATCGTTCCCCAGGATACTTGCGGCGGCTGGATGCCCAAACCTAGAAAACTTAAAGAGGATTCCAATATGATCGTACTTGCTACACTTAACGTCGCAACAACAATAAAGGAAGAAATAACATTCGGATATAAATGGGAAAAAATAATATGACGATGTTTCACACCGATCGATTTTGCCGCCCGGATAAAATCCCTTTCCTTTATCGATAAAACCTCACTACGGATAATCCGCGCATATTGCACCCAGTTGGTCACCCCTAGAACTAGGATTAAAGTTAGCAAACCAGGACCAAATACACCTAACATGACCAATGCTAATAAAATATTCGGAATGGCTAAAAAAGAATCAGCAAGCCGCATGAAAAACGTATCAAGAAAGCCGCCGAAATATCCGGTGAAAAGTCCAACAAGCACACCTATGACCCCAGCGAGAACGACGGAAGAAATACCGACTAATAAGGAAACTTGAGAACCGTATATAATGCGGCTTAAGATATCTCTTCCCAAATTATCCGTACCGAGTATATTCGACCGATCCCCTCCTTCCATCCACATAGGAGGCTTATGGGTGTTTACCGGATCGATTGTCTGCGGTTCATGCGGTGCAAGCCATGGCGCCAAAATAGCAATAAGCACAATTGAAACAACGATGAAAAGTCCGACCGTACCTGTCTTACTCCGAAACAGCAATTTCATCCAGCGCTTCATCTTCGAATTTTTCTTTGCAGTACCATGCATCGAGAGCGAACGGGACAACTTACCCACCTCCTATTTATACCTAATCCGTGGGTCTAATAACTGGTACAATAAGTCGGCAATCAGATTCATCATAATGACGAAAAAAGCAATGACCATGACACAAGCCTGGACGATCGCCATATCGCGGTTGTTCACCGCTTGAATGAGCAATTGTCCGATACCTGGCCAAGCAAATACCGTTTCTGTAATTAATGTACCCCCGACAAGTGTCGATGTTTGAAGTGCAATGATTGTAACGACGGGAACGAGCGTATTCCGGAAAGCATGCTTATAAACGACGATTCCTGTTCTCAAGCCTTTACTTTTTGCCGTCCGGATATAATCCTGCCCAAGTGTCTCAAGCATGCTTGAACGAATCAGTCTTGTCATTTCCGCGGCAATCCCTGTTCCAAGGGTAATCGCTGGTAAAATCAAATGGGAAAATGATCCTCTTCCCGACACAGGGAACACGGAGAACGTTACAGAAAATACGAGAATGAGCATAATTCCCAACCAGAAGTTCGGCATCGCTTTTCCAAGCACAGCTGCACCGGTTGCTAAGAGATCAATGCTTGAATTCTTTTTTGTAGCCGACCAGATGCCTAAAGGTATAGCGATCATTATCGCAACGAGGATAGAAGCGATGGCAAGTTCAATCGTAGCCGGGAGTCTTTCTAAGACAAGCAACATAGCATCTTCTCCGTAACGGAAAGATGTTCCAAAATCCCCTTGCAGCATATTTACAACATATCTTCCGTACTGTACATAAAAGGGATCATCGAGCCCCAATGCTGCTTGCAGTGCTGCGATATCCTCGGCAGTCGCATCTTCCGGCAGCAGCAATGCGACGGGATCACCGGCGATGAAGACAAGCGTAAAAACGATGAACGTAATGATCAGCAATACGGGAATGATTTCCAACACTCTTTTTAAAAAATAATGCATTGCTCATCCCTCTTTCCAAATCGGAAGGACTTCCCGAAAGCAAATCATGCATGCCTCCGGGAGATTCCATGCCAATCACTTTCTTGTAATCGTATCTACATAAATCATTTCATCCATTGTCGGTGTATAATCGATTCCTTCGCTTACGCCAATATTGATTGATTCCATATGCAATACAATGTGAGCGACATCCTCTGCAAGCAGTTCCTGTGCTTGAATATACTGCTCATTTCTTTCCTCAAGATCCATGTTTGTCATGGCTGCAGCAAGCAGCTCCTCGACCTCATCGTTCCGGTAATCCGTTTCCCCTTCAAACCGCTCTGCATTGTACCAATCCAGTGCATTCGCTGCGTCAAACATGGAGTTTCCGAGACCAAGTAAATAAGCATCTTCATTCTCATGGGCATTTCGGAGTTCAACAAAATTACTCCATTCCATAAATTCAATATTTGCTGTCACACCAATCTGCGCCCACATACCCGCAACCATTTCCGCAACTTCCGCGTCTTGCAAATATCGACCCCTTGGAGAATGAAACGTCATTTCAAAACCATCCGGAAACCCTGCTTCAGCGAGCAGTTCTTTCGCCCGGTCGAAATCATAGTTATACGTATCATATAAATGTTCTGCAAATCCAAAGTTCCCAGGTGCAACCCGTGTAATCGTCGGCACCCCTGCTCCTCCTAGCAAGCTATCAATTATTGCCTGATTATCAATTGCAAGATCTAGCGCCTCCCGAACTCGCTGATCTGAAGTCGGATAGCCTTCTGTCGACCGTAAGAAGATCATCAACGTCCGGTTTGAAGTCTCTTGGGCTAAATACGTATCCTCATGATCGCTGACCCGGTCCCAATCCGCCGGCGGAATATTAACGGCAATATCAACTCCACCTGTCAACAATTCTGAAACCCGTGTCGAGTTTTCAGGAATAATCCGGAAAACGAGTTGATCCCAATCCTCATTTTTCCCTTCAAAAAAATCGTCGTACACTTCAAATACAATCCGGTCATCTCTTACCCACTCAACAAATTGAAAGGGGCCCGTTCCAATTGGATTTTGCAAAAAGTGATCAAAACCGTTTTCTTCAATATACTTGGAAGGCAATATTCCTGAAGCAATCCGTGAAATGCGGTTGAGCAGCACTGGCTCCGGTTCATGGGTGATGATGCGGAAACGGTAATCATCCAGAATTTCTACTTCTTTAATCTGGTTATAATTCGTATAATCCTTCAATTCTTCACCAGTTGCTACCCGTTCCAGCGAATACTTCACATCAGCTGACGTCAATTCATCTCCATTATGGAAGGTGACGCCTTCTTTCAATTTAAATTCCCAAGTAAGGTCATCAATGTTCTCAAACGACTCTGCAAGGTCCGGCAAAATTTCGCCAGTCTCATTATCGCGCTTCACGAGATAGTTGAACATATTCACATGAATCGCTTCCGTTGATGTATTGATATGATCATGCACATCAAATGTAACCATGTCGGAACCTAGTGCAATCGTCAGTGTTCGATTATCCCCGCTCGTCTCCGTTTTTTCATCCGTGTCCTTTTCTTGTTCCCCGTCCCCATCATCATTACTGCAAGCAACAATCAGAAACAAGCCCATAACCAGAAGTCCAAGCATCCAAAGCTTTCTTTTCATCGGCCCCCTCCTTTTAATTGCGTGACGCAAGCAACATGTTCCTTCATATATATGCGAATCCAAGCGGAGACAGACCTAGAACCATAACGTTTTTTTAGATTCTGTGCTAGACTTATAGACAAAGAATCTAGTTTATCCGAGGAGATTTTCTATGAAAAAAAGCTTTCTTTTCTTAATTTTTCTTGTCATCTGTTTTCTGCACCCAACTAATATTTCTTACGCCGCTTTGCCTCATTTGAAAGCAACGGACCCTGTTTCCTTCGATCCGCCTATTGTCGACTCTCATAACGACACGATGATGAAAATAGTAGATGAGAACACCTGGCTGCCGGTGTTAGATATTGGTGAAGACACTGCCTTAGCACTCGATATTCCTAAAGCAAAAGAAGGCGGACTTGATGTTGCGTTTTTTGCAGCTTTCACTGCTGGATATCAGGATAATAATCCACGTGCCATCAGCAGAACGCTTGCTTTAATCAATGCTTTATTTTGGACAGCGGATCATCATTCGGAAGCCTTTGAAATTGCAAGAGATACAGAGGCAATTAAGCAAACTATCAAGGATGGAAAACTAGCTGCGGTTCCGACAATTGAAGGGGCTTACTCATTGGAGGAGCATAATGCGATTGAACTCGTCAGGCAATATCACGATCTTGGCGTCAAAGTGATTGGCTTTAACTGGAATTATTCGAATGCTCTTGGCGAAGGTGCTGATCAAGTATATGGTGATCCGGCAAAAACTACTTCCAACGGCGGACTAACAGAACTCGGTGCTGCGGTCATTAAAGAAATGAACCGGCTTGGGATGGCAGTCGACGTTTCCCATATGGCACGAACGACATTTGCAGATACAATCAAAGTCACGAAAGCTCCGATTATCGCTTCCCATTCGGGCGTAAATGCAATTAAAGAGCATCAGCGTAACCTGACAGACGAAGAAATGCTTGCTTTAAAAGAGAATGGCGGTATACTGAGCATCGTTTTTTATCCAGCCTTCTTAACGGACAATGCCAACGGGTACGTAACCGATATTGTCGACCATATCGATTATGCAGTAGAAGTGATGGGGATCGACCATGTCGGCCTTGGCTCCGATTTCGACGGGGCGGTACTTCCAGTCGATTTACAGACTGCAGCAGATTTACCAAACATTACAGAAGAGCTTGTTTATCGCGGCTATTCACTTGAGGATATTGAAAAAGTCCTTGGCGGAAACATGCTGCGTGTCCTGGAAGAAATCGAGGAAGTGTCCGAGATGAATGAACATAGAGACGGTACAGGACCAGAGGTTCAGCTTGATTTTGAAATGGGGGAAGCCTTCGAAAGCCGAACCCCTCTTTTAGAAGCGAAGATTGCCGAAGCTGATTTTCCTAACATTAATCAAGATAATTTGCATATGATTATTGATGGAGTTGCTTATGAGGCAGATTTTGATGAAAAAAGCGGCAAAATGTCATTTAAAGTAAAGGATAAGCTGCAGGAAAAGTTCCATGTCGTCACGTTTGAGGCGGAGAGTAATGACGGCGGGAAAACGAGGGAGACGAGGATTGTTTATATTTCGGAGTGAAAACTAAAAAGAAAAAACGAGACTGTCATAGCTTGATGCTATTTTCCAGTCTCGTTTTCTTACAAAAGTCAATCCATATGGGAGCCACCATTAATATCTATATCTTCTCCTGTTATATAAGATGCTTCTGGTGAGGCTAAAAAAGCAATTGTCGTTGCAATTTCTTCTGTTTCACCGGGACGTCCCAATGGAATTCCATCAATTACGTTCTTGGCATCTGCTTCTGGTAAAGACCTCCAAATATCTGTATTAACAAGACCTGGAGCCACACAGTTCACTGTAATTCCATCGGTTGCAACTTCACGGGCTAAGTTTTTCGAAAAGCCGAGAACTGCTGCTTTAGATGCTGAATAATGTGCTCCACCGAATACACCGCCACCACGTTTGGCTGATACCGAGGAAAGGCTAATAATTCTTCCAAAACCTTGTTCTTTCATCGGTTTAAGTACAGCTTGTGTACAGAGGAATAATCCGAACATGTTTACACTGAAAATACGTTGCATATCGTCTAGCGTCATATCTGCAACTGTTACCTTTTGAGATATCCCAGCATTATTGACAAGAATATCGATTCTACCAAATTCCTCGAGTACTTTTTCCACCATTCCATCAACAGAGTCTTTGTCTGTAACGTTCAACTCCACTCCTAATGCTTTAGCGCCAGTTGCTTCAATAGCTTTTACTGTATCTGCTATACCTTCTTTATTCAAGTCAGCTACAACAATTGCTGCACCTTGATTAGCTAATGTTAAAGCAATTTCTCTTCCAATTCCTTTTGGCGATCCACTTCCTGTAACGATCGCTACTCTCTCTTCCAATTTAAACATCCTATTTTCCCCCAACTTTATGTCATTTTATTTTTAACAATAATTCTTACTTATGTTGTAATACTATAGAAATAGCAATGTAATTTGCGGAATGACCGCAATTACAATCAATGCGATTAACAAGACAAAGAAGAATGGAACCGCAGCCCGTATCAACACTGGCATGCTTAATCCAGATATTCCTGAACCGACAAATAAATTCACCCCAAGAGGTGGTGTGATGAAACCAATCGCAAGCGTTACAATCATCACGATTCCAAAGTGGATTGGATTCATTCCAATCTCCAGAATGACTGGATAAAGGATTGGTGTAAATATTATAACCGCAGCCGATGTATCAATAAACAAACCAATAATCAATAGCATCAGGATAATTAACATAAGAATAACGGTACCATTTTGCGAGACAGATAGAAATGCATTAGCAAATGCTTGAGGAATTCTTTCCATAGATAAAATCGTACCGAATGCATTCGCTGTACCAATGATGATTAATATGGCAACAGAACTTATAGCTGCATTTTTGAATATGTCGTGCAAGTCACGGAATTTAATCGCTTTATGGAGAAAAACACTTACAAATAAAGCATATACAACCGCTACAACTGCAGCTTCCGTCGGCGTGAATATTCCTCCGTAAATCCCACCTAAGATAATTATCGGAACGAGCAGTGACCATTTTGATTTATTGATTGCTTCCCATAATCGTTTCCAAGTGAAAGATTCCTTCGATCCCATATACCCCTGTTTTTTCGAATAGAGGTAGGCCCAAACCATTAAAAATAGACCGATTAAAAGCCCGGGAAGGATACCCCCGATAAATAAAGCACCAATTGATTCATTTGCTGAGATTCCAAATAAGACCATTGGAATACTTGGCGGAAGTATAATTCCTAAGGAACCTGCAGCCGCTATGAGCGCAGTGGCAAATTTCTTGTCGTAACCTTCCGCAACCATGGCAGGAATCATAATTCCACCAACTGCTGCCACAGTTGCCGGTCCCGATCCTGATATAGCTGCGAAAAACATGGAAGTGATAACTGCTGCCATCGCAAAACCACCAGTATATCGACCAACAATAACATTTGCTAAATCAAACAGACGATTGGAAATACCGCCTTTTCCCATAATCTCTCCAGCGAGAATAAAGAAGGGGATTGCCATCAAGGCGAAGTTATCTGTTGAAGTAACTAATCCTTGTGCTAGAAATGTAACCGATATATTCGGGGAATAAATCGCAGTTAATAACCCTGCAATTCCGAGTGCAATTCCTATCGGTACCGTTAAAGCCATAAACAGAAAGAAACTGCCGAATAAGACAAATGGCGTCATACAATTTCCTCCCGTCCTTCAGCGAAACGATTGACGGCTGGAGCTTCGTTTTTCTTTTTTTCCCCTACTGCCAATCCTTTAAGTTCTTTCACTTCAGCTATCATATTTTGTACGAGACGAATAGATGCAAGAGACATGCCCACTACCGGCGCAGCATATACGAATGAGAGCGGGATTTGCAAAGCAGCAGATTCTCTTGTTACACGTAACACAATATCGAAACCATAATAGGTCATAACTATCGAAAAAATGAGAAAGGAAGCATTCGCAATAAGTCCAATAATCAGCTTACCCCTCTTCTCAAACAACATCGTGATGGCGTCCACGCCCAAATGTCTATTCTTTTTCACACCATAACTTACCCCTATATAAATCAACCAGATGAATGCATAGCGTGCTATCTCCTCAGACCATGTAAGCGAACTACCGAGCACATAGCGCATCACAACCTGAAGGAATATGACGAACACTGTGAAAGCACTTAAGAATACGAGGATATATTCTTCAAAATGCTCATTCAACCACCGTAAGACTTTCATTTTTTTCTCCCCCTGTTTCTGTCCAATTTACTCTGCTGCTTCTAATACTTCATTTACTAATTCTTCTCCAAAGCTATTTTTAAAAGATTCATAGACACCGTCCACTTTCTCACTGAATAATTCCATTTCCGGCTCTATTACGGTCATGCCATCTGCTTTCAACTCTTCTATCATTTTTGTTTCATTTTCTTTTAAAAGATCTCTGTGGAACTGTGCTGTTTCCTCCGCACTTTCTTGAATAATTTGTTGCTCTTCTTCTGTCAGTCCTTGCCAAAACTCTTCACTGATCGCAACCGGAAGCGGCATATATTGATGTCCGGAAAGTATTAAATAATCCTGGACTTCATTGAATTTGCTTGCATAGGTGTTCGCAACCGGATTCTCTTGCGCATCCACCGTCCCCTGTTGCAGACCCATATAAAGCTCCCCGAATGACATTGGTGTCGGATTGGCACCTAGTGCGGAGAATGTACTAATTGATATCGGAAATTCAGGCGTACGGATTTTAATTCCATTTAAATCATCCGGTTTCTCAATTGCCTTGTTTGCTGTAATATGACGGAAACCGTTTTCAAAGTAGGCTAAAATCCGCAAGTTATCTTCTAAAAAGGGCTCGGCCACTTTTTTCCCAATTTCTCCATCCAACACTTCCCAGGCTGCTTCATAAGTTTCAAATAAGTATGGTAGTTCAAACACACTAATCCGCTGATCATATTGGCTGAAAGCACTCGCTGCAACCATCTGCAAATCGTTAAACGTGACACTTTCAATCATTTCCGCTTCAGATCCTAATTGTTCGTTCGGATAAATCTGCACTTCAATTTGTCCATTGGATCGCTCTTCCACAAGTTCTTTGAAATGGACGACGGCCAAATGTCTTTCATTCGTTTCAGCAGATCCGTGACCAAATCGAATCGTCGTTATATCTTCAGAAAGTACATTATCTGTTGTGATAAATACGAAACCTAAACCGACTGCTAATGAAATAATTCCTAATATGATTATGTTTCGAAGTTTATTCAATTCTTAATTACCCCCTTACTTCGATAGTTTCTCAAACTTGTTATCACTGTTAAAAGTTTGAGTGTATCCATTAAATACTCTGAAATGTTATGAGATTCTCAAGTTCCGCTTTTACCAGGTTAATCGATTAACACAATGATAATTGTAAACGATTTCCATGTCAACCTCAATTATAAATATTTAACAAAGAAAGAGTTGCCAACGAGAGAATTATTCTCATCGGCAACCTATTTATATTATTATTTTTTACACTTCGGACAAATACTGTAGAGTGTTTCAACTTTTATTGATTCAAACGTTTCTATAACCTCATCACAATCCTTGCATACCATCACACCGTACATCTTTTGATTAAGATTATCTACTGATTTATCCATGTCCTATCCCCCACTTTGTTGGATATTATAGTAATTCTTCTGCAGTGCGTACGATATTTTCCACCGAAATTCCATTGATTTCTAGTAATGTTTCATATGGTGCAGATTCACCAAACTGATCCTGAACACCGATTCGTCTAATTTTGCCTTTTCCTTCTTCTGCAACAATTTCACTGACCGCACTCCCAAGACCATTGATAATGTTATGATCTTCTACGGTAACGATATTTCCGATATCAATACATTCAAGCACCGCTTCTTTGTCGATTGGTTTGATTGTATGCATATCCAATAATTTCACAGAGATACCTTTCTCTTCTAGGATTTCTGAAGCCTTAATCGCTAAATGAACCGTATCACCGTTTGCGATAAGCGCCACTTCGTTCCCCTCTTTCAACTGCTTTGCTTTCCCGATTTCAAATTCTTCATTCTCATCATAAATGACCGGGACAGGATCACGAGTAAAGCGAAGATAAACGGGGCCATATGTTTCGGCAGCTTGCCTAATCAACTTCCTTGTTGAATGATAATCAGCCCCCATAATGACTTTCATATTCGGGAATGTACGTAATACTCCCATGTCCTCAATCGCCTGATGACTTCCTCCATCATTCGCTGGTGTGAGCCCACCGTGTGAACAAGCAATTTTAACATTTAAGTTTGGATAGCAAACTTCCTGCCGAATCTGCTCTGCCATTCTTAAAGATCCAAATACGGCATACGTGCTCACAAAAGGAATTTTCCCAGTTGTTGCTAATCCTGCTGCAAGACCTGCCGCATTTTGCTCGGCAATCCCAACGTTGACATGCTGTTTTGGAAATTCGTTCATGAATTGCGTTGTCTTGCAAGAGCTGCCAATATCCACATCCACAACTAAGATGTCTTTATTCTCACGTCCAAGTTCTACAACCTCATCCCCAAAAGCTTGCCTTGTTGCAATTTTTTCAGTTTTTGTAACATCTAAAACACTCATGCCTCTAACCCCCTTGTTAATTCTTCCATTGCTTGCTCATACTGTTCTTTATTCGGTGCCTTTCCATGCCAGCCAACGACATTTTCCATATACGAAACACCTTTACCTTTTACTGTATTGCAAATGATTGCTTGCGGTTTTCCATTTTTCTTTTCTGTTGCTTCATCCAATGTAGCGACAATCTCTTCCATCGAATGTCCGTCAATTCGTCTCGTTTCAAATCCAAATGCTTCAAATTTCTTCTCCAAATCAAGGTTTGGCATTATTTCTTCTGTCGTACCATCTATTTGCAATCCATTGTCATCGACAAAAACAACTAAATTATCCAACTCATATTTCACAGCAGACTGGGCAGCTTCCCAAATTTGTCCTTCTTGACACTCACCGTCCCCAACTACTGCGAACACACGGTAGGATTTTTCGTCCAATTTCCCGCCAAGCGCCATTCCAACTGCACAAGAGAGACCTTGCCCTAAAGAACCGGTAGAAATATCAATCCCTGGACACATTTTGGAATCTGGATGTCCTTGGAAAGGTGAACCATATTCACGCAATGTATGAATTGTCTCCATCGGTACAAATCCTTTATGTGCAAGAGCGGCATATTGAATTGGTGCCACATGACCCTTTGATAGAACGAATCGATCTCTGTCTTCCCAATCCGGATTTTTCGGATTTACATTCATCTCCCTAAAATACAAAGCGGTTACAAAATCTGCTGCAGATAGGGAACCACCCGGATGACCGGATTGTGCTTCATATACCATCGTTACGACTGTCTGCCTTAATTCTATTGCTTTATTCTTTAATTCTTCCAATGACAAACTCATCATTATCCACCCCTTATTTTTTATCCCTACGTCCAGCCATCTTTCATCGCTTTCCCTGATGGCTCATGAGCAGGAGTAATCGTTTTATCACTTTTAGGTTAATCGATTAACCAGTTAACTGCATTATATTATGAAAGCGGAATCATGTCAACAGTATTATATAAATAAGTATTTTAATATATAAGTTGAACGGATGAGAGAAGTCATGTAAGATGATAATAAAACCTTTAGTTAGTAAATTGATTAACTGGAAAGGAGGTCACATGAAAAAAGAGGTGGAAGAAAAAAAGGTTACGACGATGAAAGATATCGCGAGAGAGGCAAATGTTTCAGCAGCAACCGTTTCTCACGTGATTAATCAAACAAAACATATTTCCGAACCAACAAGAAACAGAGTATTGGAAGTCATCAAACGTTACAATTACGTGCCTAACTCTGCGGCGAAAAATTTGCGACAGCAATCCACGAAAACGGCTGGACTTGTTGTATCAAGTTTTCCCGATACTTTTGTAACTGAAATGATTTTTGCGATTGAACAGCGTGCAAAAGAAACAGGATATAATCTCCTGTTAGTAAACACGAATGAAGATAGAGATTATGAAGAGAAAACCATTAATCTCCTGCACTCCAAATTGGTAGACGGAATCATCCTCTCGCCTACTTCCAACGATATTGGTTATTTGCAAAAATACACGAATGAGGATTTCCCTATCGTAATGGTGAATCGCTATGAGTCTTCCATCGAAAATATCCCGAGAGTAACAGGGGATAACTTCCAATTGGGGTATGATGCAACCAATCATTTATTAAAACATGGACATAAAAAAATTGGATTTATTTATTCTTATCCGAATGTATCGACGACAAATGATCGGATCAGCGGCTATAAAGACGCTCTGACCCATCACAACATTCCGATTCGTGAGGATTTTATTGTACAAGGATTTGCAAAAGCTGAAGAAGCTCGCGCTGCTGTAGAACAATTACTTACTACCGACAATGAAATTTCTGCGCTTTTTGTTCAGAACGACTTGATGACCATCGGAGCAATAAGTAAATTAAAAGAATTGAATTTAAGTATTCCAGAAGATATGGCAATTATCGGTTTTGGCGACTTTTCTTCATCAGAAATTATCGATCCACCGGTAACGAATATTCTATTGCCACCAGATACAATTGGGAGAACAGCATTTGATGTATTGCTGAATAAAATGAATAACCCACATTATATGACGCATATTGAATTACCACCATCATTACTCATTCGCAACTCTTGCGGGTGTTAATAAATATGAATAATTCATACAGGAGGAATTTATTATGGCAACTATTACATTTGGCCAGGAACCAGTTACTTTAATTGGTAATGAAGTAAAAGTTGGTGATAATGCACCAGACTTTACGGTTTTATCTAATGATCTAAAAGAAGTGACATTGAATGATTACAAAGGAAAAGTAAAATTAATTGCAGCGGTCCCTTCAATTGATACCGGTGTCTGCTCAGAAGAGACAATGCGCTTTAACAAAGAAGCTGATTCTCTTTCAGGCGTGCAAGTTTTGACAATCAGTATGGATCTTCCTTTCGCACAAGGACGCTGGTGTGCTGCAAACGGCGTGAAAAACCTTGATACGCTGTCCGATCACCGAGAGGCTGACTTCGGTAAAAACTATGGCGTGTTAATTGAAGAAAACCGCTTACTAGCTCGAGCAATCTTTGTCGTAGATGCAAAAGATAAAGTTACTTATGTTGAATATGTAAGTGAAGCAACGAATCACCCAAATTATGACAAAGCATTAGAAGCAGCAAGAAACGCCTAAGGCAAAATGATTAAAAAGTCAGTACGCCACATAAAAAACACCAACAAGCAGCTCTCTGTTTGTTGGTGTTTGCTATTCCTTCTTATTCACTTTTCTCTTCCTCTTCTTCCTGAAGTTCATTGTAGTACTGTACGCTTGTCAGGGCTCCTTCATCAACCATTTTGGCGTCATCTGAGGCTCCAACAGCTCCGGGCCTTCCTAGTTTTTTAACATAGGATTCATTATCTTTATCCAAACCGATTAATTTCTTTACCTTTTCCCTGTTTTCGCTTTTCGATAAATAGGCAACTCCGAGAGCTGCTCCAGCAATACCAAGGGATTTGGTCAATTTCCCCATTTTCTCCCCCCTCCCCCTGCAAGTTTTAGAATTTTTTCCTCTATTAGTATTATATCATAACACACCCGGATCTTCTGTTATTTTAATACTCGAATGAATTTCATCATTACCAAAGTCGGCTTTTCCATGACCATATGTAGTTGGGAACGAACCAGCTACATATGGTGAGGGTGAAGTATTAAATACGTATTATGAAATTCATTAACTCTTCCACTTTTCCATTATATAAACATCTTTCACCCAAAAGAGGGTTAATCAGAATTTCCCTCGATTAACCCATTCCATTAAACCAAATCGATATTCACAATAACTTTGTCACCTTGCTGCTCGATCTCTTCTACCTTCCAATTTTTAGAGAGCATTTGCTTCACACTCGTTAATTGTTTAGGCTCTAGAACGAGTTGGTGAATACCTTTTTCATTTAATTCATAATCCTTTTCTTCCTCGATACCAAAACGGAGGCGTAATAAATTTTTCAATCCATTAAACGTTACGAATTTCACTTCGTATCCTTCACTCAATACCTTTTTAAACTGTTCCAAGTCCTTATTCGCAAGCTTAACGAGTTGAGTAAAATCAAACTTCGGAAAGGATTTGGACCAAGCTGTAATATCACCGGACTCTATCTGCGCCATAATATCTTCATTCGTGACATCATTTCGACGTAATGTTTCAATCAAGTATGCTTCCATTAATGAAATTCTAGGACTACTCATTAACTACTCTCCTCGATTAGGAAATGAGAGACAATTTGTACGAAGGATTTACTGATATTGACTAAAGCCCGCTCATCAAAATCAAATTTCGGATGATGGTGTGGATAATGTGTCGCCTCATTTTCATTACGTGAACCGACTCGGAAATAAGTTCCGGGCTTTTTCTCCAGAAAATAAGAAAAATCTTCTGCTCCCATTGTCGGTTCAAGTTCGGTTACATTTTCCTCACCGAATGATTCGCTTAGAATTTCCCGAACGATAGCTGTCTCTTTTTCATGGTTATAGAGCGCCGGGTAGCCGCGAAGGTAATCAATTTCATAGGTTGCACCGAAAGCATTTGTTATTCCTGCGACAATAGAATTGATTTTCTCTTGAACTTTGTCACGTACATCCGCATCAAAGGTTCGTACTGTTCCTTCAATTCTTGCACTGTCGGGGATAACGTTGAAAGCATTTCCTGCTTGGAAAACGCCAATTGTTACGACAGCTGACTGCAGTGGATCGATATTCCGGCTCACAATTTTCTGCAACGCTTCAACGACACTTGTACCAATTACAAGGGAATCGATACTTTCATGGGGTCTTGCGCCATGCCCGCCGAGACCTTTAATTTTAATTTCAAATTTATCAACAGCTGCCATTTGAAACCCTGGGCCAACGCCAACCTTTCCTAGTGGGATCTCTGAAGCCAGGTGTGCACCAAATATATAATCCACGTCATCCAGAATTCCTTCTTCAATCATAAACTTAGCCCCGCCCGGTGGCCGTTCCTCTGCCGGTTGGAAAACAAAAATGACATTACCGTTTAATTTATCCCGATGTTCACTCAATACTGCGGCTGTTCCAAGTAATGCCGACGTATGGCCATCATGACCGCAAGCATGCATGATACCTGGCTTTGTCGATTTATACGGAACATCTTTTTCGTCATTGATTGGAAGCGCATCAAAATCTGCTCGGAGTGCAATTGTCTTCCCGGTTCTATCTCCTTGTAAAATCCCGATGAGACCATTTTTTCCCCCGATTTGTGTCTTTACTTCCAGACCGAAATTGTTCAGCTGTTCTTCAATATATTTTGCCGTATGCACTTCTTCAAATGAAAGCTCTGGATTCATATGCATATGCCTTCTCCAGTCTTTCATCTGATCAAAGTTATTTTCTATTTCCTTAAAAATGCTAGTCAACTGGTCACTTTTTATCGTTGTCATCTTTATTCCCCCTTCTCTTAATCATCATATGTGTTAATCGATAGTTTATACATTTAATTCATAGTTGTCAACTAGGTTTAATTATATATAATGACTAGTATTAATCGTAATAGAAGCCAACCAGAACACTTCCCTGATTGGCTCCACCTTTATCTAATCATTTACAACATTAATTGCTTCGCCTTCCAAAAACTTCTCTAAATTATCTGCAGCGATATTTAATAATCGTCCTCGTGCCTCCAAGCTTGCCCAGGCGATATGCGGGGTGATAATACAATTTTTCGCTTGCAGTAATGGATTATCAGCACTAATCGGTTCTTTTGAAACAACATCAAGTCCTGCCCCGCCGACTTTTCCGTCATTTAAAGCATCCGCTAAGTCCCGCTCATTAATCAAGCCGCCTCTTGCCGTATTAATAAGGAGGACATTGTCTTTCATTTTGCCGATTGTTTCTTTATTAATGAAGCCTTTATTCTCTTCTGTTAATGGACTATGCAGCATGATGGCATCCGCCTCTTTATACAGTTCATCAAGTGTTGCGTAGCGAATAGTCTCTGTATGCGGAACTTTTTCCTTCGTCCGATTGTAAGCAAGGATCTTCATTCCGAACGCTTCTGCTATCCGGGACGTTACTTGACCAATTCTTCCGTACCCAATAATCCCCATTGTCTTCCCGGAAAGCTCAATGATCGGATGCTTCCAAAAGCAAAAATCCTCTTGATTTGTCCAATCGCCCCTTTTCACTGCATTACTATGTTCTCCCGTATAGTGACAGAGTTCAAGTAGGAGTGCAAAGGCTGCTTGAGCAACTGTATCGGTTCCATAGTCCGGAATATTCGTCACCGTGATATTTCTTTCCTTTGCTGCTTCCACATCAACAACATTAAATCCTGTCGCAAGCACCCCGATATATTTTAACTTCGGGAGTTCAGCAAGAATCTCCTTTGTCAGCGGTGTTTTATTCGTTAAAATAATTTCCGCATCTTTCGCTCTTTCGATGATGAGAGGTGCTTCGTCTACAGAGAAGGTGGTCCGATCGTATATTTTAAAATCTGCTAGTCTTTCAAGCGGTGCCCAGTCGAGATCTCCCGGATTTAATGTATAACCGTCTAAAATTACTGCTTTTGGCATATGTATTCCCCCTCATTTCTATCTTATGAAAGATTATAGGGGGAATTGTCAGTAAAAACAAGCCAGACTATCATACCTTGAGCGACCGACTCTCCTCCATTAACTGACTGATTTCCGCTAACTTTCCTTCATGGAGAAGCTGAACAATCTTACTGCCGACGATCACCCCGTCACTATGTTCGCCAAGCGCCCTTGCTTGTTCACCAGTTGATACACCAAACCCTGCGAGTACCGGAGTATTTGTATACGTCTTTAATTTTTGTAAAAATGTTGATACATACGCATCATGCTCTGTTCGCGCGCCCGTTGTCCCCGTAACAGCAACTGCGTAAAGGAATCCTTCCGTCCGCTCAGCAAGTTCCTGCAAACGCTCTGTCGGACTCGTCATCGCAGCAAGCCTTATAAAGGCGATGTGCCCTTTACTTAAAGCTTCTGCAATAAGACTCTCCTCCTCCATCGGCAAATCGGGAATAATCACCCCATCAACGCCTGCTTCCGCACATTTACGAGCAAAGTCCTCGATACCAAAGGTGATAATCGGATTAATATACGTCATGATTACAACAGGTATCGCCCGCTCTAATTTTGTCTTCTCTAAGACATCTAAAACTTTTGCAAGTGTTGTCCCGTTATCTAAAGCTCTGCTACCAGCCGCTTGAATTGTCGGACCATCCGCCACAGGGTCGGAAAAAGGAATGCCAAGTTCAATAACAGCAGCACCATTTTCCTCGAAAAATTTGATTCTTTCCGGCAAAATATCCAGCCCGCCATCACCAGCCGTAATGAATGGTGAGAAAATCTTTTCCTCTGCCGAAAGTTTTTCTTGCAATGCCTTTTCTAATTTTACCTTGCCCATTTATTTCTCCTCCTTCACATTCATATTTCCTTCTTGTCTAAGGTCCTTATCTCCTCGGCCTGAAAGGCAGACAACAATCGTTTCATCTTTAGACATTTGTCCTGCAACCTTCATTGCATGGGCTACTGCATGCGAACTTTCTAAAGCAGGTATGATCCCTTCTCTCCGTGATAAAAGTTCGAAAGCCTCCAGTGCCTCTTTATCCGTAACGGACGTATAATTTACTCGGTCGATACTCTGTAAATAGCTATGTTCCGGTCCAACGCCTGGATAATCCAGTCCTGCAGAAATCGAAAAAGCTTCTTCTATTTGTCCATTTTCATCTTGTAAAAGATGAGTCAATGTCCCGTGTAATACCCCAACTTTCCCTTTTGTTAAAGTTGCTGCATGTTTATTCGTTTCCAGGCCGCTTCCTCCAGCTTCGACACCGATTAAAGTAACATCCTTCTCCTCAACAAAGGGATAAAACATTCCCATCGCATTACTGCCGCCACCGACACAGGCAATAATCTTTTCCGGGAGCTCTCCATCTTGTTCTACGATTTGCCTTTTCGTCTCCTCACCGATCACCGCTTGAAAATCTCTCACAAGCATCGGGAATGGATGCGGACCGACGACGGAACCGATAATATAATGGGTATCTTCCACATGATTCACCCAGTAACGGAGTGCTTCATTCACCGCATCTTTCAGTGTCCCACTCCCGCCTTCCACACTTCTAACCTCAGCACCAAGCAGCTCCATCCGCTGGACATTCAGTGCTTGACGGCGGATATCTTCTTCCCCCATAAAGACAATGCAATCAAGACCAAGCAGCGCACAAACTGTTGCAGTTGCTACCCCGTGCTGACCAGCACCGGTTTCCGCGACCACTTTCCGTTTCCCCATTCTTACGGTAAGCAGCGCCTGCCCAATCGTGTTATTAATCTTATGTGCGCCGGTATGGTTCAGATCTTCCCGCTTCAAATATATTTTCGCTCCACCCGCTTTTTCTGTTAGTCGTTCCGCGAAATATAATGGGGTTTCTCTTCCAACATATTGCTTTAGATAGTAGTTCAGCTCTTCTAGAAAACGCTTATCTTGCTTTGCCTCTTCATACGCTTTTTCAAGTTCAAGAACTGCCGGCATTAATAATTCCGGGACGTATCTTCCACCAAAATTGCCAAATTTTCCACTTTGATCTGGTACGGTATATACACTCATTTTTTATTAGCCTCCCTATGTTTTGCCTGCTTGATAAATGCTTTCATTTTTTCCGGATCCTTTTTTCCTTCCGTCTCGACTCCGCTTGAGACGTCAACAGCGAAGGGATTCACTGCCGCCACTGCTTCCTGCACGTTGTCTGGATGGAGACCACCTGCAAGCAGCAACTTTTCCCGGTCAATACCTGTTTCTTGCAGCAAGCTCCAGTCAAATGTCTTGCCGCTCCCGCCACGGTTGACGCTCGGTGTATCAATTAGAAAATAATCACATGGATAAGTGTGTACGTTTTCTAACCTTTCTTTTTCAGCGGGGAATGCTTTAATGACCTTTCTAGAAAGAGAACTTGCCACACGAGGCGGTTCTTCCCCATGCAGTTGAATAAAATCAAGGCCTACTTTGCTTGCAATCCGTTCCATCACAGCCGGTGCTTCATTAACAAAGACACCGACTGTTTGGACAGATGCAGGAAGGCGGCTGGCAATCGCTGCTGCCGCATCTGGCGAAATCTCCCGCTTGCTTTCCGTAAAAACAAATCCGATTAAATCCACTCCCGCTTCAGCTGCTGCTTGTGCTGCTTCCTCCGTTGTAACACCGCAAATTTTAACGAGCATGCAGCTTTTTCCTTTCTTCCAGCGGCACCTGCAGATCCGTAAATGTCCTTTGTAGATCTTCCGCAAGCATTAATGTTTCACCGACTAAAATTGCTTCCGCCCCAACGTCTCTCACCCGCTTCACATCTTCTTTTTCCCGCATTCCGCTTTCGCTGATAAGCAATGTGTCACGATCCATAACAAGAGATGCCAGTTTTTCCGTTGTTGCTAAGTCGACTTCAAATGTTTTCAAGTTTCGGTTGTTTATTCCGATTATTTCAGGTTCAAGTTTTAATGCCCGTTTCATTTCTTCCTCGTCATGCACTTCAACGAGCACTTCCAGCTCAAGGGATGTTGCATAATCGTATAATTTTTTTAAATCCGTATCTGAGAGAGCTGCAACAATTAATAGAATGATAGTTGCTCCGGCAGCTTTCGCATGATCGATCTGTAGCGTGTCGATCATAAAATCCTTACATAAGACAGGGACGTCGACTGCTTCACGGACCGCCCGCAAGTCTTCTAATGATCCATTAAAAAACTTTTCGTCGGTCAGCACGGAGATGGCTGCCGCACCATTTTTCTCATACATTTTCGCTTGCTCGATCGGGTCAACTTCAAGGTCAATTGCTCCTTTCGACGGGGAAGCACGCTTAATTTCCGCGATGATATTCATACTTTCTGAAGCAGCAGCACGCTCTTTAAAGGAGGGATTTGTTTTACCTACCGGCTCCATTAATTTCTTGTGAATCAGTTCTGTCAGTTCAATTCTTTTTTGCTTTAAAATGTTATCTAAAATAGTCATTTCAATACACCTCACTAGGAATTTTTTCACTAAAACTAACTAATCGTTCAAGTCGTTCTAAGGCTCTGCCGGATAAGATGCTTTCTCGTGCTAATTCAATCCCCGTCTGGATCGAATCTGTTTTTCTACTTGTATAAATACCAATTCCTGCATTAAGCAGCACTGTATCAAAGTAAGCACTGGGCTCACCCTTTAGAACAGACAAAAGAATTTCGGCATTACGCTTGGAGTCGCCTCCGCGAATTGCTTCGTTCGGGTAAACTGGCAATCCGACTTCTTCTGGGTGCAAGCTCATTGGTGTTAACTTGCCATCTTCTACAACAATCAAGTTGTTTGCACCAGCTAATGAAGCTTCATCGAGTGAACCTGCCCCAGTCACGACGACCGCTCTCTTCCGGCCTAACTTATTCAGTGATTCCGCAACCTTTTCAAGCAAATCTTTCCGGTAAACACCAACAAGCTGTGTTTCAAGCTGAATTGGATTTGTCAGCGGGCCAATGACATTGAAAATCGTCGGTACACCAAGATGCTGGCGGACAATGGAAAAAGGCTTCAGCACCTCATGGACGTGAGGAGCGAATAGAAATGCAATATTATTCTCAGTGAGCATTTCCTGTACATGTTCTTTTGAAAAAGAGAGGGAAACACCTAAATGCTCAAGCACGTCTGCGCTACCCGTTTTACTGGAAATACTCCGGTTGCCGTGCTTCGCAATTTTAATCCCTGCCCCTGCCATGACAAAGGCTGCGGTTGTACTGATATTGAAACTGTTTGACCTATCTCCGCCGGTCCCACAATTGTCGATAACATTTAACGTATTATCCGTCTGGAATGATGATTTTTCCCGAATCACCTCCGCAAGTCCAGTAATCTCATCAGCCGTTTCACCTTTTGCTTGGAGTGCAATAAGAAATGCGGCAATTTCAGATTCGGTCACGCCGCTTGTAAAACAATAACTTGCTGCTGCTTTCATTTCTTCCCGGCTTAAATTTTCCTTATTGATCAATTTTTGTAGGTATGTCTTCATTTGTTCGTTCCCCTTTCTTTCCGAATGTTTGGTTAATTGAATGTGTAGGCGGCTTCTACTAGTGACCGCGCTTTATGCAACGTTTCTTCGTATTCCGTCTTCGCTACCGAATCACGGACGATTCCTGCTCCAGCTTGGAGATATGCGATTTTTTCCTTGATAATCAATGTGCGGATTGTAAGTGCGATATTCAAATCTCGGTTGAAACTGATATAACCAACTCCACCGCCATATGGTCCACGCATTTTTTCTTCAAGTTCATTAATAATCTCCATCGCACGTTGTTTTGGCATGCCAGAAACCGTTCCAGCTGGCAGCAAAGAAATTAAAGCATCAATACTTGAAACACTTTCCTGCAACTCACCTTTTAGTTCGGAGACGATATGCATCACATGCTGGTATTTTTCAATGACCATGTCGGTTGTAAGTTCGATTGTCCGTTGATTACACACCTTTGCAAGATCTTCTTTACTGAGATCAACAAGCATCCGATGTTCGGAAAGTTCTTTTTCGTCTTCAAGTAGGTCTGTCTCAAGCTTGGCATCTTCAGCTTGCGTCGCGCCTCTCGGTCTTGTGCCAGCAATCGGGTTCGTAATCACCTCGTTACCGGTTACTTGCAACAAGCTTTCCGGTGAAGCACCAAGCAAAATATAGTCGGAAAAATCGATATGAAACATATACGGTGACGGATTCGACCTTCGTAAATTTTCATAAAAGGCAAAATGGAAATCCGGATTCCGGCTAATATCCGCCTGCATTCGCTGCGACAGTACGACTTGTAAAACTTCTCCTCGGTTGATGTATTCTTTCGCCTGTAACAATTTCTCTTTAAAGCTAGCTTCCGTTTCCTGCGGTTCAAAATCTACATTTGGAAAAGCTGTATTTCTTTCTTCTTGATTATGGTGGAGCATTTTTTTTAAAGACTTAAGTTCCTCTTCCAGGTTCACGTCTTGGTTTTGCTCCGGGTTGATTGCAATCAAATATAAGCAATCCTTCGTATGATCGAATGCGATAATATTTCTAAAAAGCATGAAATGAACATCTGGCATCTCTAACTCATCTTCACTAGGAAGCGGAATTCCTTCCAAGTTACAAATGAAGTCATATCCAACATAACCGACCGCTCCGCCGAAGAATGGAATCGGCAAATGTATTTCCATATCGGGCAGCTGTTTTTGCAAATAGTCCAGAGCCTGTTCATGGAATTGTCTTATCGCATTTGTTTTAATATCAACCACCGTCGTTTTTCCTTGTTTGCCAATTACTTCTTCGTACGGATTGATTCCCAGATACGTGAATTTTCCTTTTTGCTCGTGGTAACTCGTACTCTCAAGCAAAAACTTTTTTGGCGTTTTTACGTTTTTGTAAATTTCCAAGGCGGATATTCCAGCCGCCGGTATTTTTTCATATCGATACGTCAAGCTCATTTGTCTTTCACTCCTTTTTTTAAATTCAAAGGCGCAAGCGCCTGTCTAGCAACGTACAAACTGTTCCTCCCAGGATGGGAGGTAGTTCGATGTTGCCCCAGGATGGGGTGAACTTAATCGAACTTCCATTCTCTCTTTGAGATAAAGGAAACACGGCGAACGTAGAGAGCCGATGTTTACTTTCACTACTTGGGTATAAGGGCGACTAAGCCTTACAAAGACCAAACGGCTAAGTCTTCTTTATCGATTGGAGGAGTGTGAAGTTTGGGACTGCGCACTGCTCGCCCCACCAAAAGATCTGCTAGTTGCTGGGCGCTGGAACCAAACATGGCCATTGCTAGCAACTATTATGGACCACAACTTCTTCATTTTAAAGTTTCCGTATAAATAAAAAAGTCCTCTATAAACACAACTTGTATGTTTATAGAGGACGTATGGGACCGCGGTGCCACCTCACTTGGAAAAGAACATTCTTTTCATCTCTTTTGGATACGGAAGGCTTATATTTCACCCCTTCGATACCCTATCCGTGTAACGGCGGAAACCCGTGCTTTCCTACTCAAGCAACAATTGCTTTTTCAGAAAACCTCTCGTAAGTCCATTCAACAGTCCGGGCGCGCTGGAATCTCACCATCACCAGCTCTCTGGAACGCTTGAAGCGACTGTTTACTACTCTTACTTTGCGATTTTTTATTTTTTAGTTTTTGACTATCCTTTATACGAAAACAAAAAAGCCCCTCATCCGAAAAAGGACGAGGGACCGTGGTACCACCTTTATTAGCTGTAAAAGCTCACTCAATATGTCGGGCAATATATGCCTAACATTTGTCTCAGATAACGATGAGACGTATTCGCCAAAGCCTACTTCAGTATCTGGTTCGGTTTGGGACTCAGAAGTCCATTCATTTATCAGATGCACACTGGTTCACACCAACCACCAGCTCTCTTCAGTGTCTGCATAAATTACTACTCTTCATCAACGCCGATTAATTAAATTATTAAAGATAAGATTAAGATAATTCCGAGAAGAAGTCAAGGGTTTTTTGAAATTATTTTATTTTTTTTGAAGCTTTTCCATTCGCTTCAACAAACACAAAGCAATGTGATCGTTCCATCTTGATTATTTTGTAAGTTTGCAACACACTAGCTTTATATCTTTTTATGATAAAGTGTAAGTTCATTCAGCAGGGGTATTACAGACCGTTAATGCGTGATAAAATATAGAAGATGCTTTGTAAGTATGTGATTCGACAATTTGGATAGAATAGATGCTATGATACTGGTATAGGGTGCTCTCGGCTTAGTCCTAATAGATTGGAGTGAGAGTTTGGCTTTTTTACGAAGATTGATTGTTTTACTCGTAGTTGTAGGATTGTTTTGGCATTTTTATGGAGATAGTTTTAAAGAGTCAGGAGTAAGCGGTGTTTTCCAAGATATTCAATCTGATATTTATCGAATCAGCGAACATCCTGTTGTCAGTAATACGGTCAGCTGGATTGATCAGGAGATCCGATTCCTTTCTGGTAAAGTTTCAGAATCCTTGCGAGATCAAGATACATCCTCCCCTTTGAAACAACCTGATTTATCAGCTCCTTCCGATCATTTATTTTCCATTCATAATATTGAACTTGGGGATACACGCGCTGATGTGGAAGCCCAGATTGGTGAACCTGAAAGAGCAACACGAAATGAATACGGTGTGGATTGGGTTACCTATCATAACAATTACCAGCATTTCATGATGGTAGCTTATGATGATCATGACCTGGTCAGTGGTTTGTATACCAATCAGGACTTACTTACATCAAGCAATGGAATTACATTCGAAAGCACGAGAGATGAAGTACTTTCCGTTTTACCTAAACCCCTTGAAACGATCAGAAAAGGGTTGGTAAATTACGAGATTCAGAACAATGGTGAGTTCCATACTTTCGATATTGATGAAAGTTATACGACAATATTTTATGATGTGCATCAGGAAAATAAAGTGACTGCCATCCTGATGATAGATAAACAATTGGAAAAACAGAAGAAAAATTACTTTGGAATGCCGAGCGATGAATTAAGAGAGGGATTCGAATATCAGTTATTCGATCTTACCAATGCTTCCCGGGTAAAGCATGGACTTTCCCTTCTCGCTTGGGAGGATTCGGCTCTCGAAACGGTTCGCGCTCATAGCCAGGATATGGCCGCAAATAATTATTTCAGCCATACAAACTTGGAAGGCATGTCCCCGTTTGACCGGTTGACAGAGGATGCGATTGCCTACAGAAGAGCTGGAGAAAATCTCGCTGCCGGTCAACAAAGTAGTATCTTCGCCCATGAAGGATTAATGAATTCACTCGGCCACCGTGAAAATAAATTACAGAACAGCTACCAAACACTTGCAGTCGGCGTCGCTTTTAACGAGGATTCACATCCTTTTTATACGGAAAATTATATAGCTAAGAACTAAGGCGTAAGCGCTCGGTTAGCAACGTACAAACCGTTCCTCCCAGGATGGAGGTAGTTCGATGTTGTCCCATACGTGAGCGAACTTAATCGAACTTCTACTCTTCTCTTTGAAATAAAGGAAACTCAGGCGACGATAGTAAGTTGATGTTGACTTTCACTACTTGGGTATAAGGGCGACTAAGCCTCACAAAGACCGAACGGCCGAGTCTTCTTTATCGATTGGAGGAGTGTGAAGTTTGATAGTTGCTGGGCGCAGAGCGGACGTGGCTAGTGTTCGTAACTTTAGTTATCAACATAAATTTTATATATTCACTTATATGCAACTAAACGGGGCGTTCATTATTCACTTGCTAATGCCCTTTTCTCCTGATGTTAATCATTCTAGTTATATTCAAGATAGTATGATAGGATAAAATTTAAAATAAAAGAGTTTTCACTAATTTTAATGAATTTCATAATACATATTTAATGCTTCACCATCACCATATGTAGTTGAGTTGGTTCGTTCCCAACTACATATGGTGATGGAATAGCCGACTTTGGTAATTATGAAATTCATTCATTTATCAAAAAATGGAACGTTATAGTGATAAGCGATTGAAAGGAGTACTTGCTTATGAAACATCCAGCGATTCAAATCATTTTCCGCATCCTATTTCTAGCTTTCGTTACCGTAATTGGGTTGTTTTTACTTTATCATTTTCTTAGGCTCACCTACCCTTTTCTCATCGCTGCTTTACTCGCCTTTCTCATTAACCCGATTGTCAATAGCATCGAAAGATATTTACGTTTTCCAAGACCACTTGCCGTATTAGCCGGTATTCTTTTTCTTATTGGAATTATTGGGAGCATCGTGACTGTCCTTGTCAAAAAAACAATTGATGGATTCTTATATTTGTCGGATTATATCCCGGATCAAATTGAATTGATTTCCATAAATACCCAACTATATTTCAATGAAGTCATTTTGCCATTATGGGACCAGGGGATTGGCTTTGTGGACACACTCGATTCTTCTCAGAAGCAAGCCCTTCAAGAAGGTATTCAGATTATTGGAAGTAATGTCGCTGCCCTGCTTGGCAGAATAGGCCAAGCGGTTGCAAATGGACTCTCCACCTTTATCGGTGCACTTCCGATTACTTTTACGGTTATTATCTTTTCTATTTTGGCGATCTATTTCATCAGCAAAGATTCCCATAAATATGCGAGGCTTTACAAAGAAAAGCTGCCACTTATTTTTCGGAAAAAGACTTGGAATGTACTGCATGACCTAAGACGAAAAATATTTGGTTTTTTAAAATCGCAAATCATTCTTATGATTCTCACCGCTCTCGTCAGTTTCATTGGTTTATTAATATTACAAGTAGAGCAATCACTTACGATTGCTGTGATTCTTGGATTTATCGATTTATTACCATACTTCGGTCCGGGATTCATTTTGATTCCTTGGAGTATTTATAGCTTCTTCACCGGAGATATATTTATGGGAATCGGCCTACTAATTCTATATGGTTCCACTGTAACCGTCCGGCAAATTGCAGAACCGAAAGTATTATCATCCAGTATGAAATTAAATCCGCTTGCGATACTCGTATCTCTATTTGCGGGGTTACAATTGTTTGGCTTAATCGGACTTATTATCGGACCAATTAGTCTTGTACTCGTGATTTCCTTGTATGACGCAAAAGTATTTGATGGGTTATGGGAATTTATTAAAGGAGAAGCTCCAACTCTATGATAAAATGAAACTTCATTCAGTGGGGGATTCTTTACTTCCCCACTGAATGTTAGTTGAACAGAATCAGGCATTTACGGACTTGTTTATCGCGCACCTTCACATTTTGGGTTTCCCTCCTGTTTAAGGGTGGGGGTATTACAGACCGTTAATGCGTGAGAAAAAACCCGCTTTTGTCGATATTTCCCGGGAAATATCAACAAAAGCGGATAACTTGCGTACTCCTTCACAAACTCTGTGGACTAGTCGGCACCAACCCATGACTGAAGTCACGAGTCTTCTTGATCAGAACCTAAACTAATTATAATTATCTAGTACAGCAGGCAATATTATTTCATCATGCCTCAACAATTGCATGATGAGTGTCAGCCCTCACAACGCCTTAACAAGTCCTCCATCCACAACTAGACTCTGGCCTGTCACATAAGTGTTCGTCCCAGACGCCAGGAAAACAACCATATTTGCAAATTCTTCTGGCTCTCCGTATCTCCCAATAGGAATGGAGCTTTCCGCTTTGTTCCGGATTTGTTCATAACTCGTATTTTGCTTATCTGCTTGAATCTCATCCAATTCTTGCACGCGATCAGTTGCAATTCGTCCAGGTCCAACCGTATTGATAAGAATATTATCTTCCGCAACTTCTTGAGATAGACTCTTCGATAACCCAACAATCCCTGCACGGAACGTATTCGATAAAATCAAATTATCCAATGTCTGTTTAATGGACGAGGAAGCAATATTGACAATCCTTCCCGCTCCCGATTCCTTCATGGAAGGTAATACCTCACGCGTAAGACGAATGAAGCTTAACAAATTCAATTCAAAAGCCGCCTGCCAGTCATGATCTGAGAATTTATCAAATGTACCTGCAGGCGGGCCGCCAGCATTATTAATCAGTACATCCACTTTTCCATTCCACTCAATAGCTGTTTCGACTAATCGTTTAATTTGAGATGCATCGGTGATATCACATGTTTCATAACGAACATTTTCATTACCTGATTTCTGCTTGATCTCGGCTACGGTCTGTTTCAGTTCTTCTTCATTCCGACTTGAAAGCAGGACATGCGCCCCTTCTTCTGCAAATTTTAATGCAATCGCTTTACCCAATCCTTTACTGCTTGCTGCAACAATGACGGACTTCCCTTTTAATTTCAGATCCATTCTTTCTCCTCCTTTAATGTATTTGATTAACAGTTAACTCGCATTTTTCAAAAACTGACTTCAATAATAGCATAACTCAAGTTTTGTCAGAGGAAATCGATCAGCTATTAAACAAAACCACCATTGATTAGGCGCCTAATCCATGGTGGTTTTGTTTAATCAATTTAATGAAATTCATTCAATTACTATTTTCTTTTTGTCCCGTTGTAACCCAGCCTCTTCGAATAGAGAAAAATACAATAAGAATAGATATTCCAACCGTTATCGTGACGAACAACCACGGGCGTCCATGCAGAATAAACATCGGCGAAAAGGTAATGAGCATAATTTCAACCGGTGCGATTGGTATATATGCTAAACCATATTCATCGAGCGTCTTACTCTCCATCTTCGGATCGACAATCCGCAGTAAAGCAATTGCCATCGCTACTGCACCAGTAATCCAGCCCCACGTAAAGATACCTTTTTCAAACCAATTTTCCTGGAAATAATTTTTAGAAACCACTTTATAGAAAAAGTAAGAAAAAAGGATACCGAATATAATCAGGATTGAAAATGGTACAATGTTCTCTGCTACAACTGTTAAGTTTATCGATGCGATTCCAAAAGCTACCAAGATATCTGTCGCACTGCCGCTTACTTTTCCTACAACGTTTTTGTCAATATAATGATCCACTCCAGCTTTTTGAATCATAATATTTAAAAATAGACCGACTAAGAACGCTAGAGAAAACGCTGGAATCGTAAGTTGCGGAAAGAGTCGCTCACCGAATTGACTTAAAAAATAACCCCCGGTTGCTACAAGCAACACGAGCGCCAGGTGAAAGACAAGGGGATCGATGGAAATACTGGAAACCGTATCATTCCCCATGGAAGTTCTTTTCTCTTTTGGCAATAGACCAGTCCGATATTCTGTAGGCAGTTCCTCGAAGCGTCTTATATAATTCGCTTCCCCCTTATTTGCCGCAGAACGGATTAAGAGCAGGCCTACTCCGATAGCAACAATTGCACCAATCGTTGCAGATGTCATTGCAAGTGAAGTAGCCTCTTCCCAGCCTTGCTGGGCGAAAGCATCACCAAGAGCAGCAGCAGTACCATGTCCGCCAACAAAACCAGCAGCTAACAGTAAACCAAATCCATCATGCACATTAAAGGTAGGGACGAGGAAAATTAAGGCGAACATTAAACCAATTCCCCACATCAATAACATAATAATCTGCGAGTACGACCAAAAACCGCCAACTTTATCCATGACTTTCCGCCAGTTAAATTTCTCTGATGATAATGGGATGGAAGCGAATACGATAGCAATCAGTACACTCGGGTATGTTCCAATAAAATCAGAAAACGGGATGATCTGAAAACCATTCGACCCCAATATCAAGCCCAAAATTCCGGCAATAATACTTGCCGGCATAAACGAACGTTGCAGGAATATTAACCTTGCACGTAAAACCATTCCTACTAACAGTAACAACGATAATAGTCCTAAATCCGTCAGGACATCCCATAAAGTAAACTCCATATATGTAACTCCCTTCTCGTGATGTAAGATAATATGGGTTAAAAAGAGGCACATGTAAACCATGTGTATTTTAAAAAAGTTTAAACGAAGGCAATCTAGCATAAGTTAACAAAATGAGGAAAACACGACTCGACTATTATAGCATAGTTTATCCAATCCTGTCTGTCACAACACGATTTTGGCAATATTTTGTCAAAGTTATAGAACATAAAAATCTCTTGTGTTTTTATAAAGTTGTTGGTAAACCGCTGTTTTATCGATTTGTTTTAAGCTTGCAATCATCTTAACTGATTCATGCATCATTTTTGGGTGGGTTTGTTTATTTTCGAATGGTCCGGAGAAAGGCCAAGGTCCGTCTGTTTCCACCATCAATTGTTCAAGCGGATATTGCATAACGATATGCTGAATTTTAGGCTTATAAACGATGTCTGGCGTTACGGAAATAAAGTAGCCATTCGAAAGCATTCTTTCTATCATTTTATCCTCTCCTTTAAACCAATGAAAATGTGCTTTAACAATAGAGTGTTTCTCAAGTAAGGAACATACAATAGGCGCATCTTCATAAACAGCATGGAGTATGATTGGTTTCCGCGTTCGCTTTGCAAGCATGATAAAATGCTCGAGCAGGTCGATATATTTTTCTTGTTCAAGATTTGTCTCCTGTCTTAAGTAATATGGCAGTCCAACCTCACCAATTGCGATCATTTCATGTTCATTTGCTAATATAAATTCCGTTAGCTGTGCGATTTCCTTTTCTGAAGGAAGCGTTTGTTCTGGATGAAAACCGAATGCTGGATGAATAAAATTATATGTATTAGACAAAGCGAGATTAGATTTTGCTGATTCAAGATTTTCCGAAACGGTGATAAGACAATCAATCTGAAACTTGTCCATTGACTTGATTATTTGCTTTTGTTCTTCAGGGGTATAGAGGTCAAAATGGATATGGGAGTCAATCAGTTTGGTATACATGTTTCGAACACTCCTTTCTGAAAGAGAGTTGCAAAATGAAGTGGAAAAATTAAATCTTTCCACTTCTTTTTGTGTACTCCCTGCATTAGAATTTCATTGCGCTCTATAAATATATGCATCTTTTTATATTGATTATTGATCGCATGTCAGGTAAATCGTATTCCTTCTATACTTTTCCGACCTGTTTGAACTGCTGTACCGATATCTTTTATTAAGTTATCCGACGGGCCAACTACTGATAAATTATCGAGCGTGATATCAAATCGCGTGTTGTCTTTTTTAATCTTATTTAACACGTCATAAATCGCTTCATAAGCTTTCAGCGGCTCATGCTCCTCCAACTTCCTCTGACGCGAATAAAAGGCGCCAACTATCCCTCTCTTCATCAAAGAGCCATAATGCTAAATGGACTGGAAAGTTAGATTGATCTAGCACAAGAATTAGCATATGACCTTTTTGAAGATCACTATCTACCAGTGTTCTTTTATCCATTGAAATACCCCTAGTATACATTAATATATTTGAGAGTGGCAATGAACGGTATATACTTATTATGTTTTCGTTGCAGAACATAAGCAAGTTAGTGAAGTTTAAGAATGATGGGTAGAAAAGCTCTGGAAAACTTTAAATAGCTTAGGTGAAATGAAGATTTCGAAGCGTATGGAAAGAAGAAAGGGTTAATTAGAAGAAAAATAAGAGAAGCGGGAGAAACAAACTCTCCAACCTCTCTTCTCATGACTTGAAACTATCTATACTTCACGGCCACGTTTTTTAGGGTCGTATAGTTATCCAGCGCAGCCCAGCCTTTTTCTCTGCCGAAGCCGCTCTTTTTATAGCCGCCAAATGGCATCTGAACACCACCGCCAGCACCGTAGTTGTTGATGAATACCTGACCGGAATCGATTCTGCTTGCTAAATAATGGGCCCGGTTAATATCCTTCGTCCAAACACCGGCAACTAACCCATATTCCGTACTGTTGGCTAATTCCAACGCCTCTTCTGTGTCTTTAAACGTAAATACGGTAAGCACTGGACCAAATACTTCCTCTTGGGCAATTCTGCTATTTGTGCTCACTCCATCGACAATCGTTGGCTCGATATAAAATCCGCCCTCGTAGCCCTCAACCGTCACTGGATTGCCGCCAAAGAGAATCTCTCCCTCTTCCCGTGCAATATTGATCATACCCATTACGCGGTCAAATTGTCTTTCATTTAAAATCGGACCAATATCTTTATCCTCGATACCAGCACCAATTGACAATTTCCCGAACTGTTCCAATACTTTTTCCAAAAATTCTTCTTTAAACGATTCCTCAACGAGCAATCGTGCTCCTGCAGAACAGGTCTGGCCCGCATTTTGAACTATCGAGCGGACAACACCGGCAACCGTCGCTTCAACATCACAATCGGCAAACACGATATTCGGTGACTTCCCACCAAGCTCTAATGTGGCGGGGACGACATTCGCCATTGCGGCCTGACCAACGGAAATTCCAGTTGCAACCGAGCCAGTGAATGTTACCTGGTTTATAAGTGGGTGACCTGCTAAAGCTGCCCCCGCTTCATAACCGTAACCTGTCACATGGTTGAACACACCTCTAGGCAAATCCAACTCAGCAAAAAATTCGCTGAGACGGAGCGCCGTGAGTGGTGTATCCTCCGCACTTTTCACAACAACTGTATTCCCAGTCGCGATTGCCGCAGCAACACTTCGGGAAATAATCTGCAGCGGGTAATTCCACGGAATGATATGAGCAGTTACCCCGACCGGTTCGCGTACGACATAATCAAGCAACCCGTCTTGAATCGGAATTGTATCTCCCATTACTTTGTCAGCCGCTCCGCCATAAAAACGGAAATAGCGAATTGCTGCATCCACATCGGCATACCCTTGGGAAAGCGGCTTTCCAACATCTGTCGTTTCAAGCTCAGCTAATTCATCCCTATTCGCCTGTAGCTTCTCGGCAATAGCAAATAAAATATCTCCCCGGTCAAAGGCGGAATATGTTCGCCATTCCTCCGAGCGAAAAGCAGCTGTGGCAGCTTGAACAGCCCGGTCCACGTCTTCCTTTGTGCCTCGCGGTATCTCCCCGATTTTCTCACTGCTTGCAGGATTCAGCACATCAATTATTGCACTATCTGCACTTTTCACCCATTCTCCATTGATATACATCTCATATGTTTTCAAGCGAACTCTCCCCTTTTTGTTGTAAGTTAAATATTTCTTCCTCCGTCAACATGTAAAACAGCCCCGGTAATCATTTCAGCTGAATCAGACAGTAAATACTTCACCGATTTAGCAATATCTGCTGGCTGCAGCAATCTTCCAAGCGGTACACTACTTTCAAATACTTCCTTTTTCGTATCATCGACACTGCCGCCTTCAGCAGTGAATTCACCAAGCATCGATGTATCAGCTGGTCCTGGATGGAGTACATTCGCAGTCACATGGTGCGGCGCAAGCTCAAGTGCTAATGCTTTCGTAAAGGACTCTACAGCTCCCTTTGAAGCGACATAAGCCTGCAGACCAGGCCGTGGCCGCGTCACGGAAACAGAACCGATATTAACGATTTTTCCACTTCCTTGCCCCTTCATATATTTGGCAGCTTCCCGGCAAGTTAAAAAGATACTTGTCATATTCACATCGATAATTTTTCGGTATTCAGATAAGCTGCACTCCTCTATCGGTGTCGCACTCTGCGCAATCCCATGAACATTCGCAAGTCCATCAACAGAACCGAACTTACGCTTTGCCTCTTCAAAAATATGCTGTACAGCAGCTTCGTCTAACAAGTCTCCTGCAACCGCTTGAAAGCGAGGGTTGTCTTCCAGTTCAGATAAGGCTGCAACATTCAAATCACATCCGATGACATTCGCCCCTTCTTCGAGCAAGGATTCTACCGTCGCTTTTCCCATACCACCACCGGCACCTGTTACGATGATTGTTTTAGTTTTAAATGTCATTCAAGCCCTCCTGCTTCCAGTTTATCTATGATTGCATTACCGACAGCTTGCGTTGAGGCATTTCCGCCAATATCTGGAGTCAATACTTTTTTCTCTACTAAAACTTCTTCGATTGCTCGCAGAACTGCATCATGGAGATCCTTTCTTCCCAAATGCTCAAGCATTAATGCGGCTGACCAGATTTGTGCGATTGGATTTGCGATGCCTTTCCCTGCAATATCCGGCGCTGAACCATGGACCGCTTCAAACATCGAAGGAAATTCACCCGACGGATTAATATTTCCAGATGGCGCAAGTCCGAGGCCACCGACAATTGCTGAGCCAAGATCAGATAAAATATCCCCAAAAAGGTTCGAAGCTAATACGACATCAAAAGTTTCCGGACGCTGGACAAAATAAGCAGCAAGCGCGTCGATATAATATCTTTCATAAGCGATATCTTTATTTTCTGCCGCCACCTCCTCAACAATCCGGTCCCAAAACGTCATTGTATGGAGCATAACATTCGATTTCGTTGCATTCGTCACCTTTTTCCTGCCATTTGCACGAGCATAATCATACGCAAATCTAGCAATCTGCTCGACGCCCTGCCGCGTCATCACCATATTTTGCAGAGCCATTTCCCGAGTTTCCCCATGAAACATTGCACCGCCAGAGTCCGTATATTCCCCTTCACTGTTCTCCCGGACAATAACGAAATCGATCGGCACTTCTTTTTTCAATGTACTTTCCAAACCACGCAGCAATTTAATCGGCCGGAAGTTAATAAACTGCTGGAAGTTTTTCCGAATTGGAAGAATCAATTCCCAAATCGATACGGGATCCGGTACGCGAGGATCTCCGATAGCACCGAATAAAATGGCATCGAATTCTTTCAGCTGTTCGAGTCCATCCTCAGGCATCATTTTCCCGTGCTCTAAATAATACTCGCTATTCCAATTGAATCTCTTCGTTTCAAAACGGAAACTAGAATCCATTTCCGCTAGCTGTTCTAATACTTTTACTGCTTCTCCTGTCACCTCAGGACCGATTCCGTCTCCAGGTAGCACCGCAATCTTGTATTCTTTCATCTCCATCATCCTCTTTTACCAAATCTATTTTAACTGCTGTTCATGTATTTTTGTTACGTGAATATCCGGCTTCCTGCCTTGGTTCCACTTCCCATCGAGCGCTCGTTCAATCTGGGCACCGAGCTGGAGCAATAGTCCATCCTGCCCTTGCTTGGCAAGTGCATGCATTCCAAATGGCAAACCATTCGGGAGTTTAGCCATCGGCAGAGAAATTCCCGGAATTCCACAAATATTTGCAATCGACGTATAGGAAAAAATACTCCAGAGATTGTGGAACCAGTCATAAACGGATGGATTATCACTCATCGTTAAATATTCTGTCGTTCCAACGAGTGGTGTCGGAAGCGCCATCGTTGGCGTAAGAATGATGTCCCACTCCTCAAAGTATGCAGCTGTTGTTCGCGATAGCTCATTAAAATGCGCTTGCATTTTTGCCCGTTCGCTATATGTTGCATGCCTGCCCTCTTCCCACACCCGGATGCACACCGGTTCCACTAAATGAGCAGGAGGCGTTTCTAAGTTTTGCCCTTCTAAAATTTCAGTAATTGTTTGGGAAAAATTCATAATGTACGCTTTCGTTTGTGCCTCGTATGCAAGATGAAAATCAATGTCTGGCACTGTCCATTCAACGTCATGTCCTAAGTTTTCTAAGAATTTTGCTGTCTTTTCGAGTTCAGCAACAATCTCCGGTGTCGCTTGATAGTCGCCCCATTCGTGGGAAACCGCTATCCGTAATTTACCTGGATCTTTTTTGATTAATTTGGTATAAGGCTCGTCCGGATACCAAAACGGCATGAATTCACCTGGAGCTCCACCTCGTGTATGTTCGACAAAAGCTGCCATATCACGAATCGTACGAGTCTGTCCTCCCTGACTCGACACAACACTCATTAAATCCGAATTATTCGGAGCTAAAGAAAAAATTCCGCGGGATGGCTTAAGTCCAATATTTCCATTCACTCCTGCTGGAATCCGAATCGAGCCGCCACCATCTGTTGCATGAGCAATCGGAACAATTCCAGCAGCGACAGATGCAGCCGAACCAGCGGAGGAACCACAAGTCGTATACCTAAGATTCCACGGGTTCCTTGTCACATAGAGATCCGGATTTTCCGCAGAACTGCATAAACCAAATTCCGGAGTCGTTGTCCTTCCCATAATATTCAAACCTGCTCCGCGAAACTTCATCGTAAGAAAACTATCTATCTCTGGACGATTGCCCTGCATGAGTAAAGAGCCCATCTCCTGAAGCCTGCCTTTTATTGTCGGTCCCAAGTCTTTCATTAAAAATGGCACACCCGCAAACACACCATCCGGATTCATTCCGTCTTGCAGCGGGTCTTCCATGACGTCTTCAAACACTTCAATAACAGCACTGATTTCAGAATTCAATGCCTCAATCCCTTTTTTCGCTTGATGTGCAACTTCCTCGGGGGCAGCTTCTTTTTTCCGTATCAACTCGGCCAATCCAGTCGCATCAAGCGCTGCCCATTCTTCCCAGCTCATCAATTCTTTCACAAGCCTTCACTCCCCTCTTCATTATCTCTAAGTTGCAAATCCCATCTCTTTCGGGGATCCAATCTATTCATAAGAGGCATGCCTGATTTAAACCTGAGCATGGCCTACCTATGCTCCTTTGTTCATATTTTGCGTTGGAAACTCGTACGCTTTTTCTTTAAAGATCAAACTGAAGACAACAAACACAATCAAGGATAGGAAAACCGGTACGGTAACCGTATGGACACCAAATAAATCCCCATATGCCTGGTTATAATAATGAATCGCAATATACGAACCAATTCCTGTAATCATCGATGCGATTGCTCCAGTCTTGTTCGCATATTTCCAATAAAGCCCCATAATGAGCGGCCACATGAAGGCCGATTCCAAACCGCCAAATGCAAAGAGATTTAGATAAATGAGTAATTCCGGCGGACTGATTGCAAGGACAAATGCAACAATCCCAATGACGGCTGTAACACCCATACTTACATTTTTGATTTGTCGGTCCGTTGCTTTTGGTTTCATATAGTTGATATACACGTCTTTTACAACGGATGAACTAACGAGTAATAGAAGCGAGTCTACCGTTGACATGATTGCTGCAAGTGGTGCAGATAAAATGATACCAGCGAGCCATGGTGGCAGCACTTCTAACGCAATGAGCGGAATCACTTGATCGGCCACTTCAACGCCAGGTAGGACTGGCCTGGCAAATACTCCAATCAGATGCATCCCAAGCATAAGTGTCCCTACAACAACTGTTCCAATGATAATAGCACGGTGCATCGCCTTCGAATCACGATAAGACATCGCACGAACTGCAATTTGCGGAAGAGCAACAACTCCGACTCCAACAAGAATCCAATAAGACGACACATAAGCGGCCGTCAACGAACCGTCATGACCGAACGGAGTAATCAAGTTTGGGTTGATCGCTGTTAAGTCAGCAAATATATTCGATAACCCGCCTCCAGCAATAATCACAGCGGCTAGAAGGAATAATGTACCAACGACCATAATGATTCCCTGCACCGCATCGGTGACAACAACTGCCCGGAAACCACCGATTGTAACATACACCAAAACTGAAACGGTGAAAATGAATAAGGAACCAATATAACTAATCCCGGTCAAGGATTGAATAAGATAGGCTCCCCCAACCCATTGGGCTGCCATCGCGGAGAATAAGAATACGATAATACTAAAAGCTGCAAGCAGAACAACCGCTTTACTCTGATATCTTTCTTTTAAAAAGTCAATCAACGTAACCGCATTATAGCGCCTTGCAACAATCGCAAATTTTTTCCCAAGGATAAGCAATACGAAATATCCGGTCGCAAGCTGAGACATGGCAAGCAGGACCCAGCCAAACCCAATCGTATAGGCAGCACCTGGACCACCAAGGAAACTGGAGGCACTTCCATATGTAGCAACCATTGTCATGGCAAGAAGCAACCCACCGAATTCCCTGCTTCCAAGAAAGTAATCATTTAAAAATCCGTCAGCTTCTGACATCTTTCTGCTTGACCACATACCAATAATAAAAATCGTAATAAGAAAAATTAATAAAGGGGTAACAACCGTCCAATTCATCCTTTCGTCACCTCATCTTTCTCTGTTTCTTCTTCATCCACTAACGAAATATCTTTCAAGAAAAATTTAACTACTAGAGCAACAAGGACAAACATCACTAGTGTTCCTAAAATCAAACTATAAAAAATCCATGCAGGAAACCCCATGACATATGTATACTCCTCCGGCGGCTTCGAGCCAAGTCCGTAAGCAAAACCGAACCACCAGACAAAGTTGAACAAGGCAAGCCCACACCCTATGAGCGCCTCCCTATTCGCGATGGCAAAGCGCCATTCCTGTTTTCTCTCTTTCTGTTCCATCCCAACACTCCTCTCCGAATTAATTGTGAACAATTTTTGTTTAGAAAACTTGGCATTCGCCAAGCCTTTACGGCGAATGCCTTAGTTGCACTTATGCAGTAAGAAAGGATTTATACTTTCTTACTGCCAAAAGCGACAACTATATTTCTATTATACTTATAATAATAACTATTTCCAGTATACTAATTGTTCAGACTTAATGCTTGACATGACAGAAATTTTCTGAATAAAAAAGAAGCAGGACGTTTGAATTACTGTCCCACTTCTAATTTTAAATCAACTCCCCATATATAAGGGAAATGATTGCTTTTTTATTGTCATTTGAATTCAATTACTTAGTTCCTGCTTCTAACGAAATATTTTACTCGCCTTCTGTTGCATCTTTACCAAGATAAGCTTGCAGATTCCATAGCTGGAAGTCAAGGTTGCTCTTATATTCAATTAGCATATCCTCTGTAACCGTATCTCCCTCATTTCCTGCAAGTTCAATCCCTTTTACCGTATAATCACGAATCGCACGGTAATCATTTACAAGATCTTCCACCATCTTATCCGCATGAATTTCTTTCGTATAAACCTTCTCCTCAATAAATGCATGTTCGCTAAATTCCTGGAGCGTGGAATATGGTCGTTCACCGAGTTGAAGCAGCCGCTCTGCAAATGAGTCAAAATAGCCAGTCGCCTCATTGTACAACTCTTCAAATTTCGCATGCAACGTGAAGAAATGTGGTCCTTTCACATGCCAATGGTATTGATGAAGTTTTACATACAATACTCCAAGATTTGCTACAAGATGGTTTACGGTAATCACTGCTGTTTCTTCTTGATGTCTGTGTGAATGTGCACGTTCAATTGCCATACTATCTCTCCTTTTTATTCATGCTCCATGTCCATATTAACTATTCCCTCTTTAGCCTCTTTAGAAACATGAAAATTTATTTAAGGAAGCGCGTTGCCTTAATACGGGATTACTGAGGGATCAAGAATCCCCTTATCCTTCTTCCGCTTCCCAGATCACAGGCTTTTCGACACTAATGCTCGTTTCACTATTTCATTCGTTTCCGTAATTGAAATAATTCACTTCCTCACCACTTGTATACACCAAGCCTCAAATAACGGTTCCCAGCTCAATTGTAACATAATCCCTATCAAGGAATTCCCTCTTATAACAGCAATATTGGATTCCCTTTTTTCATCATTTGTTTATACAGCTTCTGCCATCACTCCATCTGGTACTCCCGGTCTATTCCGCCTTTTCTCCCTGCGAACACAAGGATCTTGCGCGCCACGAGCCGTTCCAGAAATATACAAACAGGAGGAAATATTTTAAAATTTCCGCTTGTAAACCTGTCAGCTGGAGCACCATGATAACCTACGAGATAATGACAGATTTCGCTCGCTAAGAATTCTTTTCTGGTCAAATCTTCCAAATAGATTAGAATCCCAGCTTGTAAAGAGGGAGCCAGTTCCAAACTTCCCTCAATATAATCACTTTCCAGCATGTCTGTTCTACGTTTTGCCACTTCACGTTTTTTCCGTTTTTGCTGCATCGCAATCTCCTGACGTTCTTTTTCCAGACGCAGCTTCTCCTGCTCTCGGATAAATTGCCCGATTATCGTTCGTAACCGGCCGATTTGCCTATCGAGTAAAGGCACATCATAATCGAAGTGAAGCTGAATATCTTTCGGAACTTCCACTTCTTTCGGAATTACTTCAATTTGTTCGTCAACAAGTGACCAATGATCAGCGATTTTTATTAAAATTTCATCGCGTTCGTAATCGATCGTTTCAATACCTTTTATAATTTCTTTCACAAGCTGCGGCGAGATTCCTACATGTTCCTCAAAGTGAGTAATGCCAAACTTCTTCAATTCACTCGTTTCCGTGTTGAGAACGATATATTGATACCTTAAGGCCCGGCCACACTCACAGAACAGCTGTGGATTCTTATTCCAATCCGGGCCGGCATCCATATAATCCACCAGTTCCCATTCACTCGCAACTTTTTCGACCTCTGCTTCTGCAACACTTCCCGCTTTTCCTTTTGCAAGTACATTTGCAAATATTGTTTTTCTGCCCCGTTTCAAATGCGCATCGATAAAGTCTTTTTGTCTTTTATCCAGACTCTTTGTAATTGCATCACGTTCCTGCTGCGATAAATGATGGGCACGAATCATATTCCACATCCCCCTCCATTTAAAAATTGCCCGTCATACTCCTTTTTCATAAGGCTTAAGATATGACAGGCATTCATTATTACTCGATTACATCGATTATTCTTTTGCGGTTTTTGGAAATTGTTGTAGGACTTGTACCATAAATTTCGGCAAGTTCTTTTTGTGACTGGTTCGCTTGTCCAAGTACTTTTTGCTGGAGAACATAATCGAGGGCAGCTGCAAAACTCTCCGGCTTTCTGAATGTCGGATTTTCTTTATCCGTAAATGTCTTCCAGATTTTGAGTCCTTTCGTTATATGCTCTTCAGCCACTTCTCTTTCCTGCAATTTGCCTTCAAATATCGTGGCAACTTCCCCGTATAACGGGTTATCCCAAGTTTCTTCGTTAGAGTCCAAACTGGTATCTGACTCAGTATCTGAATCGGCAGTTTTCTCCATCGTTAATGCCATTGCTAAAACAGCGGGATATTCTCTTGTAAATGCTTCATCATTCAAAGCTTTCATCTCATCGATAAAGCCTTCATCCGCTCCGACCAACTCAAACATTGCTAGCAGGAATTCGTGCTTTTGCACAAACGGAAGCAGCATCCCGATTACAAAATCCCCTTCGTTCACACTACTCATTTCATATGCTCTCACCGTTGTTTCATCATTTGATCGGACATCACGTATATGAAACTTCTCATCTGTAATGGAAACAACCTCGTAAATGGATGGGGTAACTTCCTTCCATGCCATAAATGCCTGGTCCACTCGTGTGTCTTTCGCTTTATTTCGTTGAGTTTGATAGTAGATATCAAACACGGTCTCATCTTGTTCAATCGGTTCATGAATCATCGCCCAGGCAGTCAAACCTAGTCTATATAAATTCATTCGCCCCTCATCTTCAAGCGTAGCGAACTTCGGATGCTGTGAAATTATCTCTTCCAGTTCTACACGGTAGTTCTGCACCGCAAAACGATATAGTCCTTTATGAAGCTGGTCTAGTTGATTGTTAAACCTGGCTGGATCAATTGCCACGGCACGAGAAGCACCATGGCATCTCTTATATTTTTTCCCGCTCCCGCAAGGACACGGTTCATTTCTTCCAATCTTCCTCATTCATTGTCACCTCTAGTAAAGCTATAAAGCTTAGTTATCTCTTTATTATGGGCAATAATGATAAATAATTCAAGATTACTAGTAATTTAGAGTAAAAAAGTCATTATTTTTCCCAAAACTGGAAACAACGATACCCAATATGCGTCAAGGACACTGTCACAAATTTATCGAAAAAGATAAGCAGTTCACGCTTGACATCATCATTTAAATTGAAATATAGCCTTGTATCTCAATTCGTTACATGTTAAGGTTATATACGTTATTATTTTTTGTGATGCAGAACACAATAATTGTAACTTCTATGTGAAAATATGCACAGAATTGGAGATGATAGGTATGAGATCTGTTACTGCTACAGATCACAAAGTAGAGGAGAATAAAAGTGATGATTATTCATTAGGAAAAGTCCCTCGCGAGAAAAGAAATATGGGTTGGTTAAGCATTACCAATATCACTTTTGGTATTGCAACAGCAATTTTTTACTTCCAGATGGGAAGTGTAATGGCACTGCAATTTGGTGCAATCAACGCAATTATTTCTGCCGTATATGCGACAGTCGTAGCCGGGATATTAGGTACATTTATCGCTTACTTATCTGCAAAGTCAGGCATGAATGTGAATCTATTATCAAGAGGCGGCGGATTTGGATACATCGGTGCGTCATTAACCTCATTTATTTACGCCACAAACTTTATTATGTACTGTGCGTTAGAAGGCATGATTTTAGTCACTGCCGTCCACGAATTTTTTCCAGTAATCCCCGAGTGGGTATTAATTATCTTCTTTGGTTCTATTGTGATTCCACTTAACTGGTTCGGAATCAAGCAATTGGACAAATTGCAAAAGTGGTCCCTGCCACTATTCTTCCTGTTTCTAATTGCTGCAATTGTAATGACTGCATTAACTCCTTCAGCCTATGAAGGAAGCTTCTGGACGTATATGCCTGAAGGTGTTCAAATCGGCGGAACAGCGTTGCTTCTATGTATCGGAATGCAACATGGTATTATGGGACTGACACCATTATTAGCCTCAGACTATGCCCGTTTCTTAAAACCGAAAGATACGAAAGTCGGTATCTTTGCAATTGGATTCATTCCTCAGATTTTCTGTTTCGGTGTAATGGGCGGTTTAGGTATCTGGTTTGGTGTACGTCTAGGTGAACCGAATCCCGGTGTCTATATCGTAATGCTGCTAGGTATCGGTGGGGCCTTATTTACGATGTTGACCCAAATTAGAATTAATGTAACGAATATCTATAGTGGTTCACTATCCTTATCGAACTTCTTTGAAAACATATTCAACTTTAAGCCCGGCCGACGTTTCTGGGTTGTTGTAACAGGAGTAGCCTCCATCATCTTAATGCTCGGAGGAATTGTCGATCACCTTGAAACCGTCATGACATTCCAAGGTGTCTTCCTATTAACATGGGCAGCAATTTTAGTGACGGATGCCATTATTGTGAAACGCATGCTTAAAATTGGTCCAGGCTATTACGAGGCTAAACAGCGGTATCTTTATAGATGGAACCCGGTTGGCGTTGTCTCGCTTGTAGTGGCGAGCGGTTTAGGTACAATTGCCGCGCTCGGCGCTTTCGGTACTTTCTTACAAAGTACTGCTGCTTTCTTTGCCGCGATTCTAGCTTCCATTCTGACAGTTGTTATCGCTGTTATGACAGATGGTAAATATTATCTGAAAGCAGAAGACAGAAATGTGGATCAAGAAGATTTTATTGCTTAGTTTTAAACCTTTTTTACAGCCAAAAACAGAAAGATGCCTCCATACATTGGGGCATCTTTTTCTTATGCTTCTTTATATTCAATTAAAGACTAACACTTTTTTCTGAAACACTCTTCATTTCACCATTCATTATTCGCTGCAGGATTTCTTCCTCCAACAACGCAAGCTTCGGATCAGATAATTGTCGTGGCCGAGGATTTGCAATAGTGATATCAAGACCAATATTCCCATCCTCTATCAGAATAATCCGATCCGCCAAACGGACTGCTTCCCTCACATCGTGTGTTACAAGCAACGTCGTAAAACCCAAGTTACTCCAAATGGTTTCAATTAAATTCTGCATTTCTAATCGTGTAAAAGCATCAAGTGCACTCAACGGTTCATCCAACAATAATAATGACGGTTCATGAATCAATGCTCGTGCTAAAGCTACCCGCTGCTGTTGACCTCCAGATAAGGTAGATGGCCATTCATCCTTAAAATCTATTAAACCTACTGCTTCTAGCACGCGTTCTGCCTTTTCAGCCTCCTTACCTTCTAGTCCGAGACTAACATTATCTATCACCTTTTTCCAAGGTAAAAGTCTTGAATCCTGGTACATCATAGTAATATTTACGGTTGATTCATCAAGTGGAGAATGATTGTATAATAACTCTCCCTCCGACAACTTATCTAGTCCTGCTATAATACGTAATAATGTACTTTTCCCACTCCCGCTTTTTCCTATAACAGCAATGAATTGTCCTTTTTCAATGGATAGTTGGATCTCCTTTAAAACCTTATTTTTACCGAACGATTTACTAGCATGCAGCAGATCGATTTGAACAGCGTGAGGACTCAACTGCTTTACATCATCATTTTCCGTTATAACTTCGCTAGCCAATTTATCCACCTCATTTATTTTAAAATACATCTATCTGCTCATCTATAGCTTTCATTCCATTTAAGCAAACGCTTTTCGCCAAATCTTGCTGTTAAATCAGCCAACTTTCCGAGCAATGCATAAATAATTATACTCAGGATGATAATATCTGTTTGCATGAATTCTCTAGCATTCGTTGCTAGGTAACCAATCCCCACTTGAGTTGGGATGGTTTCTGCTATAATCAGCGTCAACCACATGACACCAAGTGCATATCTAATTCCAACAAAAATGGATGGAAGCGCCCCAGGTAGAAGGATATTTTTGAATAGCTTCCAGCCTTTAAGCTTATACATTTTCCCCATTTCAACCAATCCAGGGCTGACATTTCGAATGCCGTGGAATGTGTTCACATAAATCGGGAATAATACACCTAGCACGACAAGGAAAACCTTTGAACTTTCACCAATACCGAACCAGACAATCACTAAAGGAAGAAGTGCTAAATGCGGAACATTCCTGATCATTTGAATTGTCGTGTCTGTATAACGGTAAGCTTTATTAGAAAGTCCATTTAAAATTCCGAAAATAAAACCAATCGCACCGCCGATAATCATTCCTAGACCCGCGCGACCAAGGCTCGCCATAATATGATTAAATAGTTCTCCACTAATCGTTAATTCCCATGCACTTACTATCACACTTAACGGCGAAGGGAATAACGTTTCCGAAACAACCCCAGAACTAGCAATTACTTGCCAGCCTATTAATAGGATACTCGGAATAATCCAAGGTTGTAATTCGTCATACCACGTTTCTTTCATTTGAATCTTCCTCCGCCCTATTTATTCTCCGCCTACTGGCATTACTTCTGAAACATCAATTTCTTCAGGAATCAATCCGATATCATAGTATACATCTGCCTGTTTTTGCTGGGTGTCAATAATCTCCTGGGTAATTGGCGTTGCACCAAACGTGCGACGGGCAATTTGCTTCCCAATAATTTCCTCACTAATTCCTAAACTATCTGATAGAAGTTCAACAACTTCTTCATTATTTTCATTCGCCCACTGATCTGCTTTATCAATTGTTTCTAGAATAAGGTCAAGGAGTTCTGGGTTCCCTTCCGCAAAAGTTGTGCTCGCGAAATAGAATGTACGGTTCGGATATTCATAATCTTCCCCTGCCGTTAAGGAAATCGTATCCAGTTCCCCCTCTGCAGAAGCCAGATAAGGGTCGTAGGATGCCAGTGCATCAACCTGACCTGTTTCAAAAATAGTCCTTCCTTGTCCTGCATCTTCTGGGAAAACCCACTCTACATCATCATTTGTTAATCCAGCTTTTTCAAGTGCTAGAACAGTCAAGTATCGATGATTTCCGCTTTCTAATGCCGCTATTTTTTTCCCTTTCAAATCTGCAACAGATTCAATCCCCGATTCTTTTAATACGAGCAAACCAACACCTTCTGGGTTAGGAGCATCTGCACCAACATACACAATTGGTTTGCCTGTGGCTTGAGCAATAATCCCCGGTCCGTCAGCTGCATGCCCATAATCAATTGCACCAGCATAAATCCCCTCCATTAACGTACCGCCATGGGTGAACATCTCCCATTGAACCTCATAATCCTTTTCAGCCAACGCTTCCTCAAGAAATCCAGTTTCTTTTAAAAGATGCAACGTGTTCCCTTTTTGAAACCCAACTTTTATAACATTTTCACTTTTATTACTAGATGTATCAGATGCTTCTGTCCCACATCCTACCAAAAATAGCACTGTAGAAATTAATATAATACCCAGCTTCAAAATAAACGTATTTCTCATCGTTTTCAATCTCCTCATTCTTTATTAGATAAAGCGATATAATGCATTCTTCACTTCAAATTGTTCTTTTTCCCTTGCGCCTGTAATATCCACGAGAAACGGCTTCTCTCCTCTTTCCGCTAACGTTTCTGCAACAAGTCCATCTGCAATTGGACTATAGAACGCAATGTCTCCTCCGGTCAGTTTTAACTTTTGTCCTTTCGCGTTCAAGGATTCGTCAACAAAGCTTTCTCCCTTTTCCAAATCCAAATAATTCGACCATTTTTCAACTGTCGTATCTAAGTTTTGAACAGCAAAACCGATAGAAGATAATTGAAGATCACCTTTCGGGTGCGGGGCTATCGTTTTCTGTTCCACTAAATCAGCTTTTCGTTCATCATCCGAATCATCCCACTGAATAAAAAAAGGCAGTTCCAATTCTTCATTCTCTCGTCCTGCAAATAATAGTTTCCAGCTTACGACACTGCCGTCTGGCCTTTGTCTACTGAGAGGAAAGGGACCGAATACTTCTAGACCAAGCGATTTAAAGCGCTCTGCCTCCATTTCAAGATCAAGAGAACGAAGTGCAATTCTTGATAGTCCAATTGCATAATTATCTTTTTTAAACGTATCTCTTAAACTATATTTTTCAGCAGACTCTTCTGCTAAGCTCTTATCTACCAAACCAATAAGCTCTAAATAACTTAAATCAAAATAGCTAAGCGTGTTATATGTCCCCCCGTGCTCATGCCTTCCTCCATTTACCACATGCAAACCATGCTGTTTTAAACTTTCCCTCGCCTCTTCAGGACTTCCGACAAAATGTACTAAATGATCAAATTTAAAAGTCATCTGTTTCTACCTCCGCCTAAACGATTTCAATATTTTATGATTATTGATATCTTAATGTGATTATTCCTATTTGTCAACTTGGTTTAATTCCAATTAGAAAAAGATGCCCGGCTCAAGGCATCTTTTTCGAAACAAGCGCTTTGTCCCCACATCCCAGCACAACAAAAAAGATGCGTCCATCCTGGATGCATCTTTTTTGTTTCTTATTTTACTGTTCCACTAATTTTTCTACACGCTTTACAACATTTTCTACAGTAAAACCATACGCTTCTATAATTCGTTCTCCATCTCCTGAGGCACCAAATGTATCGATGGCTAGAATATCCCCCTCATCACCTGCATAACGATCCCAGCCAAGCGGAGAAGCCATTTCAATAGCTAGACGCTCTTTAACATCAGGAAGCAGCACGCTGTCCTTATAAGCCTTGTCTTGCGCCTCAAAACGATCCCAGGATGGCATGCTGACGACACGGACATCAATCCCCTTCTCTTTCAAAGAAGACTGTGCCTGCACCGCTAATTGCACTTCAGAGCCTGTTGCGAGAATTAAAGCATCCGGTGTTTCCTTTTCCGCTTCACTTACAACATAAGCTCCCCTTCTTACACCGTCATATGCTTTTTCTTTCGTACCTTCTAACGTAGGAAGGTTCTGACGGGTAAGCACGAGCGCAGTCGGCTCATCCTTTGATTCCACCGCCAGACGCCAAGCTGCCTGCGTTTCATTCGCATCAGCCGGACGAATCACCGATAAGCCTGGCATTGCTCGGAACGACGCTAATTGCTCAACAGGCTCATGCGTCGGGCCATCCTCCCCTACAGCAATTGAATCATGTGTCCAAACATACGTCACAGGTGTTTTCATTAGTGCTGCTAAACGAACAGCTGGACGTAAATAATCACTGAAGACAAAGAATGTACCGCCAAATACCTTCAAGCCTCCATGCAACGCCATCCCATTTAGCGCTGCTGCCATCGCAAATTCACGTACTCCAAACCAAATGTTTCTTCCAGCATAATTTGCTTTTGTGAAATCACCTGCTCCATCAATCATCGTTTTATTCGAGCTTGCAAGGTCTGCACTACCGCCAATAAAATTCGGTACAGCTTGAGCAATCGCATTCAACACTTCTCCTGAGGAAGCACGTGTTGCTAGCGTTGAGCCGACTTCATAGGTTGGCAAGTTTTTATCCCATTCAACTGGCAGCTCATCATTAATTGCTAGCTGTAACTGTCTGCCTTCTTCTGGATAAACCGCTTTATACTTTTCAATTAACGCTTCCCATTCTTTCTCAGCCTGCGTACCTTTACGCACGATCTTTTCGTTAAAGTCTTCATATACATCCTCCGGGACGAAAAACGCTTCTTGCTCCCAGTTATAATTTTCCTTTACGAGCTTCACTTCTTCCTCACCGAGTGGTGCACCGTGGGAATCAGAAGAACCTCCTTTATTCGGTGAACCGTAACCGATTACGGTTTTCACTTCAATTAATGTCGGCTGCTCTTGATTTTTCTTCGCCTCTGTCAACGCTTTACGCAGTTCACCTATATCATTACCATCCTCGACACGAAGAACTTGCCAGCCATAGGAACGGAACCGCCCCTCAACATTTTCAGAGAATGACCTGTCCAAATCTCCATCCAAAGAAATATCATTGGAATCATAAAGAACGACTAATTTTCCTAAACCGAGATGTCCGGCAAGGGAGGCTGCTTCATGTGAAATCCCTTCCATTAAATCGCCATCTCCAACAAGTGCAAATGTATGATGGTCAACAACAGAGAATTCCTCTTTATTATACGTAGCTGCTAAATGCGCTTCAGCCATTGCCATCCCTACTGCAGAGGCAATTCCTTGCCCAAGTGGACCAGTCGTCATTTCAACCCCATCTGTGTCCCGTACCTCCGGGTGACCCGGTGTATTCGATCCCCACTGGCGGAAATTCTTCAAATCACCCATCGTCACCTGATAGCCAGATAAATGTAGTAAACTATACAGAAGCATTGACCCGTGTCCTGCCGAAAGTACAAATCTGTCCCGATTAAACCATTTAGAATGCTTCGGATTATGCGTCATAAAATCCGTCCAAAGGGTATAAGCCATCGGCGCCGCTCCCATCGGAAGCCCAGGATGTCCAGAATTCGCTTTTTCAATGGCATCAATAGCGAGTGTGCGTACCGTATTGATTGATAATTGTTCTACAGAAACAGTTGAAGTAGTCATGTGTCATCATCCCTTTCAAATATAGCTCGTAAGCTTATTTTGGAACAGTTTCCCAATCAGCTAAAAACTGCTCAATTCCATTATCCGTTAATGGATGCTTCCATAATTTCGGTAATAGGGATCCTGGAATCGTCGCAATATCTGCTCCGGCAATTGCCGCTTTTTCCAGATGATTAATCGTCCGGATACTTGCTGTGATGATTTTCGTTTCAAAACCATAATTATGAAGCGTTGTTTTCAAGTTCTGAATCAATTTCATTCCATCTTCCCCGATGTCATCAACTCTTCCTACAAATGGGCTGACATACGTTGCACCTGCTTTTGCCGCCATTAATCCTTGGGATACGGAAAAGATCAGCGTAACATTCGTTTTGATTCCTTCTTTAGAAAGGATATTCACGGCTTCTAATCCAGCTTCCGTCATTGGAATTTTTACAACGACATTCGATGCCCATGTTGCGATATCACGCGCTTCTCCAACCATTTCTTCCACGGTAAGTCCGATTACTTCCGCACTGACCGGGCCATCCACAAGTGCACAAATCTCTTTAATTGTTTCTTTAAAATCTCTATTTTCTTTTGCTATAATGGAAGGGTTTGTTGTAACACCGTCCACTAATCCCAATCGATTAATTCGTTTGATTTCTTCAACATTTGCTGTATCTAAATAGAAATCCATCTAAAAAACCTCCTAAGATTTTATTGTGCTAAACGAGCGCTTTCACTGGGTAAACACTTTTCACATATCTCACCTGTTTTTCCCTGCCATTTACGAGAATAGAAGAAGTGTGGTAGTTGCCATCGATTGTTTCAATTCCATCAATGATAATATTATCTGTGATTCCGGTAGCCGCGAGCAGACAATCATCGGTGCGCACTAAATCATCCTGCGTTAAAACGCTTTCGAAATTATTGATACCCATTTCTACGCATCTAGCAATCTCTTCTTCATTACGCGGTAAGAGTTTTGCTTGCATTTCTCCACCCATACAACGCATCGCAACCGCTCCTAAGACTCCTTCAGGTGCACCGCCAATTCCAAGGAACATGTCTACACCTAAACTTTCAATACAAGTGGCAATCGCATAAATGACGTCCCCATCATGGAATAAACGTACTTTCGCACCTGTTTCTCGAATTCGTTCAATATATTCTTCATGTCTCGGCCGGTCTTGGATAAGAATATTTAAATCTGTTACTTCTTTTCCTAGCGCCTTTGCGACATTTTTAATATTCTCTTCAATTGGTGCGTCTAAATCGATATGCCCTTTCGCCTTTGGTCCAACTGCCATCTTCTTCATATACATGTCAGGAGCGTGAAGCAATGCCCCTTTTTCAGCAGCCGCGATTACAGTGATCGCATTTCCTTGTCCATTTACAGTTGGTGTTGTTCCTTCAATTGGATCTACTGCAATATCGACTTCGTGACTGCCACCTTTTCCTAACTCTTCACCGATATAAAGCATCGGAGCTTCGTCGATTTCGCCTTCACCAATTACAATCTTGCTGTGCATTTTCATTTTATTCAAGGTTTCTCGCATCGCATTTGTTGCAGCGCCGTCAGCTGCAATTTTGTCGCCACTGCCTACCCACGGCAAAGCAGCGACTGCAGCTGATTCGGTCACTTTTAAAAAGTCCAATAATAATGATTGCATGCTTATTCTCCTCGATTCGCATGTTTAGTTAACTGCACAATTACTTCCTGCTGCTGCTTCCTTAAAGTTTTCCCCTACGAATGCTGCTTCTTTTTCGATAATCTTATCTACCTTTTGTTTGGAACCTTCCGCCCACGCTACATTCAAGTAAGCTTCAACAACTTTCTTCGCAACTTCCGGTCCAATAATTTGTGATCCCATTGTAAGGATTTGCGCGTTATTACTTAACTGTGCTCGTTCTGCAGAATAAACATCATGCGCGAGTCCTGCACGGATTCCTGGATATTTATTTGCTGCAATACATACTCCAATACCAGTTCCGCAAATTAAAATACCTCTCTCGGCCTTTTCTTCACTGATTGCTTCCGCCACTTGGAAAGCCACGTCCGGGTAGTCTACTGCATCTTCTGAGTAACATCCAAAGTCGATTACCTCGTGTTCTGTATCTGCTAGAAATTCTTTAATTGTTTCTTTTAATTGAAATGCGTTGTGATCACTGCCGATTGCGATTTTCATTTTTACATTCCTCCATACTCATGTACTTCTTATTATTTACTTTCATTTTAATATAAAAATTATTGTTTTTCAAGTTATTTGCTTTTATTATTTACTCTTTACTTTCGTTTGCTTTCATTTTTGGTAATTTTTGATAAAAAAGAACCAGAAATAATATCTCTGGTTCTATTTTTTATTTTATGTTAATTAGTTATTAAATAGCTTGTTCTGTTTTAGCTTGAACAAAGTTTAAAAAAGTAGCTAAAGTCATATAGGCAGAAGTTGCACCTGGATCTTGGGCACCAACTGAGCGATCCCCTAGACGACTGGAACGACCTCTTTTAGAAACGAGTTCTTTCGTTGATTCCATACCAACTTTAGCAGCTGCGACAGCATCAGTAAATGCAGACAGAAATTCTCCAGATTCTGTAAATTTCGTTTCCAATTCATTCGCAAATGGATCAAGCGTATCTACCATTGTTTTATCTCCCACTTCAGCTTGACCGCGCTCTTTAATTCCTCTTGCAAAAGCAATCCAGAATTCCGCTAAATCCTTATCTTCAAGAACTGTTTTTCCTTTAACTGCTTTAGCGCCTCTCATGAATCCTGTTGCATATAGTGGACCTACAGAAGAACCTACAGCACTTAAGAATGTTTTTCCTACCGTAATACTTACTTTCGCACAATCTTCTTCGTCTACAAGCTCATTATCAAGTTTCTCATTTACAGCTTGCCAACCGATAGACATCGTCACACCGTGATCCCCATCACCGATTTTACGGTCAAGTTCACAAAGATAGTCCTTTTGTTCTTCTACCATACTAACAATCTCTTTATAATAAGCTTTTAATTCTTTAGCTGTTAATTGCATTTTGAAAACTCCTTCACCTTATTTTTGAACAAACATTGGGCAATTTACTGGATGATCAATTGTTTTAATCAATTCATCATCTAATTTCATTAATGTAACAGACGCTCCACCCATTTCAAGGGATGTAATATAATCTCCAACATAAGAACGGTAAATCTCAATACCTAATTCACTTAGCATTTGTTCTACCTTCCGAAACATTGTATATAGTTCCATTCTAGCTGTGGACCCAAGTCCATTGACAAGAACCGCAACTTTATCACCACTCTTAATTTCAATATCTGCTAAAATGTCATTAACTAAGCGTTCTGTAACCTCATCAGCCGATTGAAGTGGTCCTTTTTCAATTCCCGGCTCTCCATGGTGTCCTAACCCAATTTCCATTTCGTCATCACCAATTTCAAAGCTAGGTTCACCAGTTTGCGGTAACGAACACGGAGTAAGGCCTACACCCATAGAGCGGGTATTTTCATTTGCTTTCTTAGCAACCCGGACAACGTCTTCCAAGTTATAACCGAAGTCAGCAGCTGCTCCAGTCGCTTTAAAAATGAAGAATTCACCAGCAATTCCACGACGTTTCTCTTTTTCTTCTTTAGGAGCTGAGGCTACATCATCTGTCGCTAAAGCCATACCAACTTCAATGTCCTCTTCTAAGTCTGCCATTTCCGCAGCCATGCCGAAGTTCATCACGTCACCAGCATAGTTTCCATATAGATAGACAACTCCGGCTCCTTTATCAATTGCTTTCGTTACTTCCAAGATTGGATCCGGCGAAGGTGAAGCAAAAATGTTACCAACCGCTACACCATCAGCCATTCCTTCTCCAACATAACCTAAGAATCCAGGCTCATGTCCAGAACCGCCACCGATTAAAACCCCAACTTTTCCTTCTCGTGTTTCCTTCGCGGTTACTAATGCTCTATCATTTTCTGGTAACTGTTTGATCAAGTCGGGATGCGCCTTGACATATCCTTCTATCATTTCTTCAACCACATATCTAGAATCATTCATTAATTTTTTCACCTTGATGCACTCCTTGCTCATTATTTATTTACTCAATCAACTAACTACTCATTATATCAGAGAATAAAGCGTTTTCCGTTAAAAATACCAAACCTTCAATAGGTATTCATTTGTTTATTACTTTAATGAATTTCATAATACGTATTTATTGCATCACCATCACCATATATAGTTGAGTTGGTTCGTTCCCAACTACATATGGTGATGGGAAAGCCGACTTTGGTAATTATCAAATTCATTCACTTTATATTTTTAAGTTTCCCCCCCACTGTTGTGGGGGTAATTCAATTATATTGTCGAATGTACTCCCGCTTTTACTTTTTCTTCTTTCCCTTCTTCGTTTGGAAGTTTCAAGAATCTTGTTAAAACAGCGGCGATGAAGTATAGACCAGCTAAAATCCATACTAATCCTTGAGGGCCAACCATATCAAAGAATAATGCTACAAGTGCAGGACCAACGAATACACATAGACCTGCTCCAAGGTTTAGAATCGACATCGCGGCACCTTTGTCTCCGTCACCAACTAATGATGGTGTTAATGCAGATAGTGGCACGAAACCAGCGATACATGCACCCCATAGCATTCCAACAATCGCTACAAGCGTTACGTTACCGGCAAATATTTGTGGTGTATAGAATAACATGAGAGTGAAGACCCCACAACCAACGGCACCGAACCATGTGACTGTATTTCTCCAACCTAACTTGTCACCCAGATAACCAAAGATTAAGTTGAATACGATATTTGAAATAAAGATAGTACCCCAAATATTTAACCAAACCGTCGTCGCGATTCCATGATCTGCTAAATATAACGGCAAGAATAATGGAAATGCGTATTGTGATGATTGGTTGATGACACGAACTACACCTGCAATCGCAACTTTTGGCTCTCTTTTTAAGATTGTAATTCCGTTTAGCAGCTCTTTAACCTTAGATGCTGCTCCACTCACTTCTTCTTTTTCCGGCATTTCAAATTTATCCCGATTAACTACAGTTGCAAAGAATGCTCCAATTAACACCCAAATAATCGCACTCCATAATGTGGTGATATGGCCAAATACTTGAATTGACCAACTAGAGTAGAATGCACCGAGTACACTTAATCCTCCTGTAAATACAAACCAGAACCAGCCTACTGCTCGCCCTAATTGATGCGGTGGTGTCCTGTACGTAATCCAGACCAGGAATGCATAAGCAAATAATGGATAGCCAAATCCTCTCATCGCATAAGTTGGAATCATTAATCCATAATTTAATGTAGTAATAGCAAGCCCAACAAACAACACATGTCCAATAATATAAGAAGCTACCCCTAACATCATCGTTTTCCTTGGTCCAATCGCCTCAACCAGTACACCTGAAAACCAAGCACCTATTGCAATCGTTATACCGTAAGCCGTTGTAAGTGTTGCCGTTTGCTGGACGGTAAGCCCTTGTTCTACAAGATACGGACTGAGCCATGCCAGTTCTAACCCATCTCCCATCATGAAGATAAGTACACCGAAATAACCCCATGCTAAGTGCGCCGGCATTCCCATTCTATCTAGCAAAGTTCCTTTTTGCCCTAAATCCGTCATCTTTGTACGCCATCCCTTCTCCCTTGAATTTTAAGGTTTTAAAATAATTTTTAATGATTTATCGCCTTTTGCCATTAGTTCAAAGCCTTCTTCAAAGTTTTCTAAGCTCAACTCATGTGTAACTACACCTTCAGTTGGGAAGTCACCGTTCGCAATACCTTCAATAACAAGCGGATAGCAATAAGGACCTAAGTGTGAACCTAAAACATCAAGCTCTTTACGGTCTCCAATAATACTCCAGTCCACCGTTACCGGCTCTGCAAATACACTAAACTCTACAAAGCGCCCGAGTTTTCTAATTGCGTGAAGTCCTTGCTCTACGGATGATGGATGACCGGTTGCTTCAATATAAACGTCACAGCCATACCCTTCCGTCATATCTTGAATTTCTTTAACAACATCAACCTCGCCTGGATTTAGTACAACATCTGCACCGAATTTCTTCGCTAATTCTAGACGGTCCTCTTTCATATCCAATACAACAAGTTTGCTAGGACCTGACTTTTTAAGTGCACCAATCATTCCCAGACCAAGTGTACCTGCACCAGACAACACAACAACATCCCCGAGTTGCACTTGTGCACGTTGTACAGCATGAAGACTACATGCATACGGTTCAATCAGAATAGCTTTTTCTAAAGGAAGATCTTCAGGAACTTTATAGTTAATCGCTTCCTTTGTAAATTTCATGTACTCCGCCATACCACCGTTCACATTGTTTTGGAAGCCATAAAGATCATGTTTCTGGCACATCCAATATTCTCCTCTATTACAGAAGCGGCAGTCCCAGCAAGGAACAATCTGTTCGGAGATTACTCGGTCACCAATTTCAAAATCAGTTACTGCATCACCTTTCGCTACAATTCTTCCTATAAATTCATGTCCCGGTACCATCGGCGCTTTAATATAAGCCGGCTGGGTTTCGTCCCCCCAAAAGCTCGGTGCACCTTCAAACGCTTTCACGTCACCTGCACAAATTCCACAAGCTTCTAACTTAACAATAATTTCTTCATCATTTTCTAAAGTCGGAGTTTCTATTTCTTCATATCGATAATCTTTTGGAGCATATGCCACGACAGCCTTCATCGTCTCTGGTACTTCTTGGTTTTGTACCTTGCTATTCTCTACTGTATTTGTCATTTTCCATTCTCCTTTGATAGATTAATATTTTTATAAAAAAGCGATTCAATCAATGAAAAATAAAAGGTAACTTTCATTCATTTAATTGGAATCGGTTACATCTCACTTTATATATTATCATTGATTTTCGTTTTGTCAATATTATTATTGAAGATTTTCGTAGTCTTTCGTTATATAAAACTAAAGCTCATTCCCGACAACAAAAGAAAGTTCGTTTCCACGTTGATTATTTCCACTTTTTCGTCTAACATAAGAGATAATATAAAGTATAAGGATGTTATAGAGATGAAAATGTTCGCAAGTGAAAGAAGAGATAAAATTTTGCAGCTCTTGCAGGATAAGGGAAGGGTAACCGTCAAAGAGCTTGCATCGAATTTAGATGTATCGGAAGCTACATTGAGAACAGATTTAACCAAAATGGAATTAGGCGGGTTTCTTCAAAGAACTCACGGTGGGGCAATTTTAAACGATAGCCCTGATAACGATCGAAGCTTCTCTGTTCGTGAAAAGAAAAACATTCAAGAAAAAATGAAAATAGCTGATAAGGCTTTTGATTTAATTGAGGATCAACAATGTATATTACTTGATGCCAGTTCGACTGCATTGGCGTTAGCTCGTAAAATAAATGAAAGTTCCATGCGTTTAACTGTTGTAACAAGTGGGATACAATCTGCTCTTGAACTAAAAGATAATCCTGCCATTACAGTTATTCTCGTTGGCGGTGTTGTTACAAATGGTTCAACTTCTATTGAAGGCAAGCTCGGTGTTAGTATCCTGGATCATGTAAATATTGATATCATGTTTACTTCTGCAAGTGGATATACCGTTGAAAATGGGCTAACCGACTTCAACTTATATGAAGTGGAATTAAAAAGGGAAATGGTAAAGCGTTCCAAAAAGATAGTTGCTATTATCGACTACTCTAAGATAGGAAAAACGTCAAGTTCTGTATTTGCTACTACAGATGAAATTGATGTACTAATATCTGAAAAGCAGATTAGCACGAGTATTGCGAAGAACCTACAAGATAACAACATTACAGTTATGTAATTGTTGTTCATTTTTCTTATCTTTTAGTAATCGCTTACTTAATGAAAAAAAAAATGAGGAATGAGGGATTAGAATGGGTTTTCAGGGATTTGATAAGAATTTTAATATTACAGATAAAGTTGCTGTAATAACAGGCGGGGCTAGCGGCATCGGTAAAGCTATCGCAGAATTATATGTGGAAAAAGGTGCTAAAGTAGCCATTCTTGACTTGAAAGAAGGAGTAAATGAGGCAGCCAAGGAAATATGTGATCAGGATGCAATCGGTGTAACATGTGATATTACGAATGATGAAAGTATGGATCAAGCGGTTTCGAAAGTAAGAGAGATATTTGGTAAGATTGATATTCTCGTAAACTGTGCTGGCGTGGCACTACTAGACGATGCGGAAAATATTTCTGATAGTTTCTGGCAAAAAACGATTGACTTGAATTTAACAGGGTCATTCAAGATGTGTCAGAAAGTCGGTAATGTCATGATCGATCAAGGTAATGGTGGGAAGATAGTCAACTTAGCTTCCCAGGCAGCAATTATTGCTCTCGATAATCATGTTGCTTACGGGGCAAGTAAAGCGGGAATTGTAGGAATGACGAAGGTACTTGCTTTGGAATGGGCACAATTCGGCATTAATGTGAACGCAATCTCCCCTACTGTGATTTTAACTGAACTTGGTCAAAAAGCATGGGCTGGCGAAAAAGGAGAAAAGGCGAAAAAAGAAATACCACTTGGACGATTCGGTTACCCGGAAGAAGTCGCAGCAATCGCTCTATTCCTTGCAAGTGATGCAACAAACCTAATAACAGGTGAAAACATAGTTATTGACGGTGGGAATACAATCAAATAAAAAGGAGCTTTGAGGGTCAGAGTGTCAGAGTCCACAATCCCGTTTTTTCAATGGACAGATGCTCTGATCTTCAAGTCTCAACACTATCATAGCTTTCAATAATATCACCAAAGTTCTAATTTCCTCTTTCCTAAAGCAAATTATTATTCATCCCCCCACTTATGAAAGCCCTTGCATTCACACCTGTTTTTTTATATAATAAAACTAAGTGATATTCTTCACAAACAGTAAATACACAAAAAGGAGGACATAATATGAACAATCCTAATTCTAAAATTGCTTGTCTGTACCAAACACAAGGCACAATTACACAGGAAAATATTCGCTCGAAGTTTTTGGACTACCAAATAGCAGACATAAACATTCATCCTGATATCCTATTACCTACAACAGGTTACCATCCAATTTCGATAAAAATTTCAGGTGTTTGGTATGAAGCAGTTGCTTCCATTGTAACAACACCGGCAGAGGGAAACGGTAAAAAAGTGAAAGTATATATTCGTCATTTTGAGGAGCAACTTCAAGCTTGTAATGTCTTACTTTCCTGGAATCATTATGTTACTCCTTCAACAAAGCAAAAACGACAAAGTGAATCGTTGCCCACAGCTATGTGTTAAATATCTTGAACCTGTCCACCGTAACATTCTAGTACTTCGCTCCGTTTCCCTACTTCCTAGGCAAACAAGTGATAGTTTGCCTATATACACGTTACTTCACATTTTACGTATACTTAGCCAATACTTCGGCTGCCTGGCACATGAAAGAATGATATAATTGCCGCTTCATAGTAACCACGGTTCCTAAATCTCGAACCTAATTTCTATCACTTCACTTTTTCTCATTTCCAAAATGCAAAAAATGAGGACCGAAAGATCCTCATTTTTTTAATGCTAGTGTTGCTTAATATCCAAACCCATCCGCATTTTTATGAAACTATTCATTTCTAGACCGTCCATTCAATGTTTCATCATCTTTCAATTTCCACAGTTTACCCGGCCAAAACGAAAATCTGCCAAGAACAGAAGTAATCGCTGGTACAAGCAGTGGTCTGACAATAAACGTATCAAGTAAAATTCCAATCGCTGTAATCGTACCGAAGTGCACGAGAACATCAAACGGCATCGTTGCGAGTACCGCAAAGGTTCCGGCAAGAATTAGTCCTGCTGAACTAATGACACCGCCTGTAACTGCAACACTTCTAGATATCGCATTTTTTAATGGCATCGTTTTTCTATAATCCCATAAGCTTGATACGAGGAAAATATTATAGTCGATTCCTAAAGCAACAAGGAACACAAACGAATATAGTGGAATAAGCCCCTGGATTGCGGACACATCAAAGATATAATGCAACACAATCCAACCAAGTCCAAGTGCGGATGCATATGAGATAATGACCGTAAATAATAAATAGGCCATTGCAACGAACGAACGCAAGAAAATTACAAGCATGACAGCAAGAATTAACAGCAGCACTGGCATAATGACCGACTGATCCCGGCTCGTCGCCTGATCGGTATCATAAAGAGTTGCCGTCTCCCCGCCGAGCCAAACTTGGTCATCGTCACCACTTAGTTCACCTGTAGCAATTTCTTTAATTTCAGGTATGCTCTCCACGGCTTCCGCTGAATATGGATCGATAGAAAGCGTAATTTTCCACTTCTTAATTTCACTGTTTTCAGCACCCTCTACCATGTCAGAAACAACTTCCACATACGGATGGTCCTCTAATTCTTCTTTTAAGTATCCAATCTCTTCCCCATCCGCATCGACAATTACTTCAATTGGTGCAATCTCACCTGGTGGATAATGGTCGGAGATAATTGTGAAACCTTCTTTTGACGGCATATCATCTGGGAAGGAATCAAGCAAAGCATATGTGTATTGAATTTTTGGCACAAATGCAGCTAATCCACCAAGAACGACGAGTGTGATGAGAATGACCGTCCACGGGCGATTGGTAACAACTTCGCCAATTTTTTTACCGAATCGATTCGTTTCTCTCGGCCGTCTTAATTTCTTCCCTTTTTTCTCTTCTAACTCCTGAATCATTTCTTCCGGCCGTGGTACGAATGGAATAAAGGCAAAGCGCCCAATCAATGCCAAGATTGCTGGCAGGACACTAAGCGCCGCAATCCCCATTAGGAAAATGGATAAACTAAACGGAATCGCGAACCGGTGATAAGAAGCATAAACTCCCAGTGCAAGCGATAATAGACCAATCACAGTCGATGACGAACTCATCATAATCGCTCCGCCGACACCGCTCATCGCATTTTTTAATGCTGTATATTTATCTCTTTCATAGCGTAATTCATCACGGTAGCGTGAAATCAGGAATAAACAATAATCCGTCCCCGCTCCAAATAAAAGAACCGTCATAATGGAAATCGCTTGGGCATCGACTTCAATCCAGCCCTTACTCGCTAAAAATCCGAGCAATGGACTGATAACACCATAAGCAATCCCTACCGCCACAAGCGGGACGAGTGCAAGAATCGGTGAACGATATAAAATAATAAGAAGAGCAAATACAATAATTACCGTCCCGAGCAGTAGCGTGAAGTCTGCATTACTGAATAAGGAAACTGTGTCGGTTTGAATTCCTACAGGACCAGAAAAACGTACGTGAAGACCTGATTCATCCAGCTCTTTTTGTGTGATTCTCTCACTCGCGGAATCTTCAATCAGAAGGCGTAAATCTTCTAATATCGTCTTATATTCGTCTGTCGTCGTCCCTTTCTCGAAAAAGACCGGCGTAGTTAGTGCCTCTCCGTCTTCCGAAGCACTTCCAAGTAATGCTTCAACAGGAACCTCCGAAAATGGCGGAATCATTTTCTGTTTTGCTAACGGTTCAGCGTCCAATTCCTTATAAAGACCCTGAATCATTTTCATATCTTCCATTTCAAGGCCACCATCACGGTACCAAACAAGCAATAATGGTGTACCCGAGTCATCAGCAAATTCTTGTTCCACGATTTCCATTGCTTGAACGGACATCATATCATCGGGCAGCAGCTGCTGATCTGTCGTTTCCTCATCATTTACTTGCGGCCAAATCAATGAAAATACACCAATAAGTAAAATCCAAATAAATAAAGTGAGCCAACGCGTCTTTGAACCAGCAACGAGGCCACTCCAGCTTTTAAGGAAATTCTTCACGATTTCAAATCCCTTCACTCAAAAAGTAAAATCCTTTTTAATTATATATACTGAATAGTTAATTAATCAAGTTGTAGCTATTATGTTATACTATTATCACGAAAATAAGCTGGAGTTGGATGAATAATGGAAAAGAAACAACACCGTTCAATAGGACGGCCGCGTAAAGAACAAGGTGCGGCCTCAACAAAAGATATCATTTTACATACGGCAACAACGTTATTTTTGGAAAATGGATTTCCTTCCGTTTCCATGGACGATGTAGCGGAAAGCTGTCACGTGACGAAAGCGACCGTCTACTATTATTTTAAAACAAAAACAGACTTGTTCACCGCTGCGATGGTGCAATTAATGAACGTTATCAAAGAGAAATCGACCACTATTTTAGCGACGGATGAACCGTTTAAAACGAAATTATTTCATTTTGCGAAAGGTCATCTGCAAGCAACAGTGGATATCGATATTAATGTATTCATGAGAGAAGCAAAGCTTGCCTTATCAAAGGAGCAGCTTGAGCAGATGGAAAAGGCCGAAAAAGCACTATATAAAGAACTTGAAACAGCCCTTTCACATGCCATGGAGCAAGGAGAAATCCCTGAAACGAATACACGGCTCGCAACTTTGATCTTTGTCAATTTATTAACCGTAAGAAATTCAATGGATGAGGATTTTAAACGTTCTTTTTCTTCCGTAGATGATTTAGCAAAGGAAATTGTAGATTTTTACTGGAGTGGGATTTCTGGTGGCGCATAAGCGTTCAGGATGATTTTCCGACCGGATGAAACTTATAATAGAGCTCAAGGGCACAAACACTTGAGCTCTATTACTTGCATTTTTAAAATTACTTACGCAAAATTTGTATCGTCGTCTGATCTGTCGTCTTCTCTGGATCATCTTCTCGCGGCACTTCTTCTTCATAATAATAAGCAATTGTGTTGCCATCTCCGCTCACACGGACGCCTTTCAGATCAAATTCCTCATCAAGTTCAATCGTATAGTACAGCGATGTTTCACCGGTTTCGATATCATAAACCTGCAATTCATTTTCCGCCACTAACAGAATTCTACCATCTGTAATGGAAATAGCGTTGTCTGCATTACCAATCTCTGTTTGTTCAAGAGTATCCCGATCTGTGATGTAGAATCTATTATTCACTTCCGATTCATCACCGATATACTTTTGTGTAATAACATACTGACTATCCACGGTAGGTGTAATCACGTATTCCATGTCTTCCTCAAGGGACACTGCATCGACTTCTTCTGTTTCTGTATTATAATGTACAATACCTTCCGAGTAACCGACATAAATTGACTTCGTATCACGGGTTAAACCAAGATGTCCACTGCGGATATTATCAATCTCGGGGATGAGCGCATACGTGCCTTCTGAAATATTATGCTCCTCTACTTCATCGGTTTCGTAATTCCATAGATGGAAAATAATTTCGCCGTCTGTATAATTTTTCTGAGAAAGTATCGTTTTTTGTTCGTCACTTACCCGTTGAGGACTGACCCCGATAAATTCCTCGATTTCCTCCGGTTTTAAATACTCCTCTGATTCACCAGTTAGCGGATTATATACGTAAACCGTTTGCGGACTGCCTGCTTGATCGTGGTCGACTACACTACCATATATGTTCCCTTCTGCATTTACATACGAATGCTGGTTAAATTTCTCCATATCCAGCTCCTCGACCTCACCGTCAGCCCAGACTTTCATCCGGTTCGCGTCCCCAATCATCCCAGAGTCAATTTCTGCCCATTGAACTACCTCACCGTCATCGCTTAAGTGAAGCAGACCTGCAAGAAGATCTCCATCGACAATGATGGAATCAACTTCTGAAAACTCCCCTGAATTAGATGCGCTTTCGTCCGTCGAATCATTTGTTTCAGATGTATTTTCTTCTGATTCGTTCGTAGCCGTGTCATCTTTTTCTGTACCTGCTTCTGAATCATCTGCGCTGCAGGCGACAGTGATTAATAGAAACATGGAAGCTGCGAATAATAGTAATAATTTTTTCATGAATGCTTTCCTCCCTGATATACAATTTTCTAGTAAAGAAGATGTTGTGTGTTTTATTACGGATAGATTTTAGAAAAGTTTCTATAGAACAGGGATTTTGTGGAAATTGATTATTTACAATCAGACCTTATTTCACTCCATAAACGGAACGATGGGTACAAATTCTTATGGAATCTTAATCTCTCTACAAATCAGCTCGGCACAATATCTCCATACTCCCTTCGCAATTTACTTAGCTTCTGCAAGTTCTCCATCGATTTTTCCTCCAATCGCTGGCCTACAAGCATAACGAGCATTTCGACAACAGTTGTAGCGGCTACCATCGAATGAAATTCCCATGTATCACCCCGATAAGCATAAAGTACGTAATCAGCGAGACGATTCATTTCGCCTACCAGCTGGTCTGTAAACAGAATCGTTTTAATACCGAGTCGGTTTGCATAATCGAGAATTGCTTTCGATTCCGGCAGTAATTTTACATACTGGAAAATAATGATGACATCCTTCTCGTCAAAGTGAATCATCGACTCAAAAATATCTGCTCCACTCCTTGCTGTTCGCTCAACAAGGATGCCAAATCGCTTCAACCGATAGGAGAGCAGCGTACCAAGACCCTCAGAAGATGACGGCGCATGAATGATTACGCGTTTTGCATGAATCACCTCTGTTACGGCCTGCAACAGATCTTTCCGATTCAGATGGGTATGTGTTTGAAAAAGATATTCATAGTTTTGTTCAATCATGCGGTCAAGTGTATCGCCCCCACCGATATCAAGAATCGAATTTCGTAGCTTATTCTCTGGTGTCGTTTCAATCCGCTTTTTCACATATTCCTTAAACTGTTTAAAGTTTTCAAAGCCAGCTAATGGGAAAAAGCGTGATATTGTAGCCGTGCTCACGCCAGCTTCTTCAGCAAGTTCATCAATCGACAGATACGCAACTTTTATCCCTCTTTTTTCAATGACTTCCATTACTTGCTGCTGTTTCGTTGACAACTGTGTTTTATCAACGTTTAAAAATAAAGCCATATCCGTCACCAGCCTTTCTCCATTTCCTTCTATTATAATGCGATTCATCGATGGACTGTGTAAATTTATTTTCATATTGGAAATAACCTTACTTTATTTCACCTCCTTTTAACCAAGTCATCATACTCATTTAATGATGGAACGTTATGATGAAGATAGTAAAAATTTAAAGGAGGAAACAATCGTGTCAAACAAATTACCGAATAGGGATGCGTATACGCAATCGCAGAAAATGATGATTTTCATCCTAGCAATGTCACTATATGGGCTTGCAAGTTTATTTACAGAATTATTGCCAGAGTTCCAATTAGGTCCAATTGATATATCCATCTCGTATCTAGCTTTTATCCCACTCATACTCGTTATTTTATTCCATCCATTATACGCGGCAATTGGGGCATCCGTTGGCGATATAATTTTCGGGAAATTATTGCTTGGGGACTTTAGCGGAATTGGGGAAGTAGAAGGATTTATAGAGTTTTCTTTAGCGATGTATGTTGCAGGTTTACTTGTAAGAGATCCAACGAACAAAAGGCAGATTGGCGCTGCCGCGATTATTGGTGTAGGTATAGACCAAATGCTGAGCTCAATAGTCGATATCGGAAAAGTATGGCTCGGAGTAGAAGAATTAGAAGCTGTTGCTGGTCTGCCTGAAAGTATTCTTGCAATTGAAGCATTTAGCTTTGTGAATGAAATGGTTATCTCTGGAGTATTGTTTGGTTTAATTCCAACACTTTATCTCCTGCCAAAACTTTATGGTAAAATCGAGCCCCTCATGGGCATGAAGCCACGGAATCCAAATATCAAAGCTTCGATGACTGAATATATTTCCGTTCGCTTTCTGATTGTAGCAATCTTCTTAGCTTTTGTCGGACTGGTTGCTGAATACATGGCCGAAATGGATATCAATTTCGCAGTCTGGGAACCTGATTTCTTAGACCAATTCGGGGATGGATTTATATGGCTTCCAATTTCTGCCGCGGCGATTATCGTCATCTTAATTATTACGATTGCTGTAAAAATGGGAAGAAAGAAGGTTGAAAAGGATAAATGGTCAGCTTAAATCAATCAATTATTGAAATTAAAGATGTTCACTATCAATATCCAGGAGCGCCGGATCCAGTATTAAACGGAGCAAGCCTGACTATCAACAAAGGCGACTTTCTCGCCATTATTGGTGGAAATGGCAGTGGAAAGTCAACGATATGTAAAACGATAAACGGTTTAATTCCTCATTATTTTTCTGGTGATTACGAGGGAGAGGTGATTGTAAACGGGTTATCTGTTAAAGAGCAGCCTGTCTCGATTCTTAGTCATCATGTCGGTTATGTTTATCAGGATTTTCAAAATCAATTAATGAAGTTAACCGTTCTAGAAGACGTTGGATTTGCACCACTCAATTTCGGCTATCCCGATTATGAAGACAAAGCGATGTGGGCATTAGAACTGCTCGGCATCGAACACTTGAAGGACAAAACGGTCTGGGAACTTAGCGGCGGGCAACAACATTTAACCGCACTTGCAGGCGCTTTGGCTTTAAATCCTGAAGTGTTAATCATAGATGAACCAGTTGCACAGCTTGACCCCCAACATGCAACCTTAATCTATGATAAATTGAAGTATTTAAATGAGGAGCTTGGAAAAACAATTATTGTCATTGAGCATCATACAGAATTCATTGCGAATTATTGTAAACATGTTGCTCTTATTGAAAAAGGAAAAGTAAAATGGCATACCAATGTGAAGCAGGGGTTGTTAAATATAACCGAGCTTGAAGAAGTGCATATCTACCCGCCTCAAGTAACACAGGCAGCCTTGCAAATCGCTCATTTTGCCGATGCAGACGAATTGCCAATTACAGTAGAGGAAGCGAAGGATTATTTCAATGGCTACTTCTTTCATCCAGGAACGAACAGCCATCAAGCAAATTTACATGCAAGCCATTCAGCCATTTTATCAATAAAAGATGTCCAATACGAAGTTAAAACACTACAAAAGGAAAGACGAACGGTTTTGGATATTGATGCGCTGACTTTCTTTGAGGGGGAAAGAGTTGCAATTGTTGGCAACAATGGTGCTGGTAAAACAACATTAATGAAAAGTCTAGCCGGCATTATTAAGCCACGTATAGGTGAAATCATTGTTGATAACATAGATGTAAAGCGGGCACCTGTTGAAAAGCTTTCGAGTCACATTTCCTACATTTATCAAAATCCTGAGGAAATGTTTATTCAAGATACCATTTACAATGATGTAACCTATTTCGGCAGTGTGCGCAATTTGGAACAGAACGAACGTTATGAACAGATTGCCGATCAATTAGATATGCGTGACCTCTTTCCAAAAGACGGCAGACTGCTCAGTGGTGGACAACAAAGAAGATCGTCTGTAGCAATTGGCTTAGCGATGATGCCAACCGTCATGATGCTCGATGAACCTACTGCAAGCTTAGATGTCGGGAATCGGAAACAACTAATTCGTATTCTCCACTCCATTCGTGACAGAGTAAAGACAGTATTAATTGCCACACACGATATGCAGCTCGTATCCGAATGGGCAACGAGAGTTATCGTAATGGAACATGGCATTGTCGTATTTGACGGGACACCCCGAGCACTCTTTGAACGGGTTGAGATTTGGAAAAGCGCTGGGCTAAAGTTGCCGCAAATTACGGAATTAAGTCTGGGACTAAACATACACCCAGCACTATCGGTAGAAGAATTTGTCGCAAGGGTAAAGGAGGTGCAATTAAATGGAGCTAACGGATAAAATCAAAGATGTTCTTAATGTCCAAACGATTAAACTCGAATTAATCAAAACCGCCTTCGGGAAACCTGATGTATATTTGGCAAATATCGACCCTAGAGTACTAATGTTTTGGTATTTAACAGTCAGCATCTTACCATGGTTTACGTTTAATAATACCATTCTGCTTTTCATTATCGCTTATACAGCTGTCTTAGCTGTCGTTTCCAGGGTAAGCCCGTTAATCCTGACATTACTTGGGATTGGTATTGTCACGGAGCTCTTTACAATTGTCATTGTATCATTGGTTTTTGGCGGAGGAACATTCGAAGCGACTCTACCATTGCTCACATTTTCAATGAAACTTTTCATTATGTCGATTGCAAGTGTCTCGGTCTTTGCCAGCATGAGTCCAGAACGCTTAAGTGATGGGCTGCTCTCTTTAAAAGTACCAGCTCAATTTAGTTTCGCCGTTTCCTATGGTTACAGAATGCTGCCTATTTTATTGGATGAGTATCACCAAATTTTCCAATCCTTTCGTTTACGGGGAAAAACGCCGGAAAATCATGGCTTCCTCAAATGGCGTATTGTTTACTATTACATATTAGTAGTGATTAAATCATTCTACCCATTAATGCTAAATATCGCTAAACGAACAAGACTTACAGTAGAAGCATTAGAAGTACGCGGCTTCTCTTATTCATTGCACAATCCAGAGGCAAAAAGAGTAAAATTATCTTATTTAAAAGTCAGTACTAAAGACTATCTATTCATTCTTACGCAACTTGGAATTTTACTAATCATTTGGTGGTTTGGAAATACATTTCCTTCTTAAAGGATTTCCAGCCGAAAGGAGACATTTCATGCTGATCGATTTTCATACACACGCAAACTTAGCAAAAAAAATAACATCTTCCCTTGAGGATATTACAACGAAAATACAGGAGGCAAAAGCGAGTGGACTTACTGCCCTTGCCATTACGGAGCATTTTAACTCAAAAAACATCATCCAATTATACGAAACACTATATAATGCATTTCCTTATACAGAAAACTATTACCACATCAATGGCTTGAAGGTATTTTGCGGATTGGAAGTTGACGTGAAAGAAACCGGACATTTTCTTGTCATCGGGGATCGAGACGATATATTGACGATTGCCCGCTATTTATTGCCTTATCAGGATCAAGAAAACTTTATTGCAGTTGATGACTTAATTGCATTGCTTGCCAACTTTAATGTGCTTAAAATCGGTGGTCATCCTTTACGCGAATCAACTCCATGGACACAGCATCCTATTACCGTCCTTTCACAATTCGATGCCTTTGATTTAAATGGGAAAGATTTATATACGTACGGCAGTGACATGGAAGAACGCGTCCGTTCATTCGCTATGCAATATCATGTTCCTGTTGTAGGTGGCAGCGATACCCATCACCACATGCAATACGGGGCGATCTATAATGCTTTTCCTGAATGCAGTACAATTGACGAACTTAGAACCGCTATCCAGCAAGGGAATTATGAAGTGAAAATATCTCCTTGTCTGAATGTCAAAGTGAAGGCTGCGACGGAAATAAAGAAAATGATTAAAGAAAGAATTACCGTGTAAAAACCCAGCAGAATAATCCTCCTTCCCTTTGGATGATTATTCTGCTTTCTTAAAAACATCATACGTAGGATTATCTTAATTCCATTATCTGCTCCGCTGGAAGACCTGTGACATTTCGGATAAACTCGATATCCATATCCGCTTCTAAAAGACGTTTAGCAGTATTCAATTTTTCTTCAAATTGCCCTTCTTCTCTTCCTTTTTCTCTCCCCTCTATTCTTCCTTCTCTTTTACCTTCTTTTTTACCTTCTTTTCTACCTTCTTTTCTACCTTCTTCTCTCCCTTCTGCCCTGCCTTCCTTTCTTCCTTCCTCTCTTCCTTCCTCCAACCCTCTCTCTACCGCTTTTTTCTCTGCTTCCCGAAGCCTTAACTCCGCTTCACGCTGAGCAGCCTCTTCATCAAAGATACGTTTTAATCGTGACTCATAAGCAAAATATTCTTCTGGACTCATGCTAAGCTCTTCCCAACTTCCAAAAGCTTTCTTTAATGATTCATCTTTCATTGCTATTTCCTCCAGTTCATGAAAAATATCCTCATAGATTTGTTCATTACGTCGATCAATCATGCCGAGCATTAACAACCAGCGAGCTAAAACATCATTCCACGGGTCTAACTTTCCTTCCTTCCAAGCCTTGATTAGTTTTGGCATCTCGATAAAATGAAACTCCATCACATCTGTTAATTTAAATTTCTCTTCATCTTCAAACAGGTGGTAGGTTGTATGAAATTTCTCGGTGTCGTTAAATAAATTGAAATTTAAGATATTGATGGAGATAACAGTTTGCAGTTCTTTATAACTCATTGACTTGCGCAACGGGCTGCGGTACACCCCCGCCCAATAATAGATCGAACGTTTTACCATATCATACTTGTTCGTAAACTGTATCTCGACATGAATTTGTTCTTTATCTTCTGTTGTAACGAGCAAATCAAGTCTTGACTGTTTATCATCAACAAATTCCCCACCCGCTTCGATGTTTAAAAATGTGATGTCCTTGATTGGATTACGACCTGTTTTTTGTAAAATTGCATTCAAGAATACAATCATGATTTCCTTATTCTTTTCATTTCCAAAAAGCTGTTTGAAGGCAAAATCAACCTTTAAATCCATGAGACGGTCAATTGGGAGTTGTTTTAGTAATGTTGTTTTCGATCGTTTCCTCGCTTGTTTTTCGTAGTTGCTCGATTCTTCCATAATAATCGACGTGGCTGCATACAGGGGAGTATTTTCGTTCTGTAATGTTGTTAAATGCATTTTAACACATCCTTTGAGTTTTTTCTGGGACTGGACGTGATGTTTGTTTGATTATATTATAACGCATTCACATAAACAGAACAAGTGTTTCTGTTTTAAATAAATAAAAAATCCGGCTGCTATAGTCTCAACCATTACGACAGCCGGAATTAACCAATTTGTTCATTTCATCGTGATCAATAAACTACATCCCCTTCATCGCTTCAATCAGTTCTCCCGCTTGCTCCCATAAAAGAATGTGCTCCAGAACATAATCATTCGCTTCCATCCTGAACATTTGCCACTATGTTCGTGTCGTATGATCGAATTGTTTTTTCACCCGTTAAAAAATCGCATAGGGGTTCTCGTTCACCGCATGTTTCAATATTGTTTTTGCCGTGAATCCATCTCGGAAATAATGCAACAGCACTTCATAAAAAGCAAAATTAGTAGATGCATCATTCTTGTATTGCCTAAGCAATCTCTTAGCTAAATTATAAATTTCCACTTCGAGATATAATCGCAACAAATGATATCTGATTCCCTCATTCAATTTGGAAAATTTCACGCTGAATAATATACTCAATCGCCCCAGCATAGGAACCTAACTTTGTAAAGTTAGGCTGTTCGATTTCTGTATACCCTCAACTGGAACAAGCCAAAGTATTCCATAATCGGCATAATATACTTCAAAACTTCTTTTTGTACTCACATTTCAGTCCAATATACTCAATCTTAAGCCAGAGGAGTAGGCATCTCTTGCCCAACTATAGGATTAACCAGACGTGGAACCTATCCTTCTGTTCTCCCTCTTTAGCCCTTCAACAACTCCAATATGTTCTGCGGATTATTATAAACATGGGCAAGCGCATGTTGGTTTGCTTGCAGTAGTATGCCAGCTTTAGCCATATCCATTATTTCTTTTGCCATATCAGCATCTCTGATCTGCGATTCATTTTGCACCATATTTTCGGCTGTTTGCCGGACATTATTAAGCGTATGGTTTAGTCTGTTCGTATAGGATCCAATCCGGGAACGTTCACTATTTACTATCCCTAGCGCTTCATCAAGTCTCTCCAAAGCCTTTTCCGCACGAGCTGAATCATCAATCATGATTGTATTTATCCGTAACAGTTTTGCAGAAGTTCTTACCTTATCTACTGTGACATTATTTCCGCTATTTGCTCCTATCTGGAATGTCCACTCATCATCTGCACTGCGCGAATCTGTTTCATAAAATAAGGTGCCCCTAGCGTTACCACGTATTCCATCAATCGGAATTTGACCAACATCAATACTACTTAACTTCAGCCGTCCTTCAAATAAGGAAGCAATGACATTCGCATTTTCTTTTTCAAACTCTGTATTCAATTGATTCAATAAAGCTTCTACGTTATATTTACCTGGCGGAAGAACGATCTTCTTCTCCATATTGTCTACATCGAAAATAAATGTATCATTTTCTCCTTCATTTATCACTACCCCATTTGATAAATCTGTTATCCCTATCGTGTATGTAGGTTCGGGTTCTCCTAGCGACGGATAGAAAAATGTAAATGCTGCTGTTCCACGGACACTGTCAATTACATAGGTTCCTGTATCGTCCCGACCATCATCTTGCATATTAATTTTAAAAACCAATTTGTCCTCATCGTCTGAGGCTGTCTCACTCTCGACACCACCAATCTGAGCTTTTATCAAATCTGTAAAGAAGCCATGTTGCTCAAGCTCAGATTCAAGTTTTTCATTTATTTCTTCAATCAATGTCTGATCTGTATAACTCCCTGGTTTCAATTTCAAATCAATAATAGTTGTGCTTCCATTATGTTTGAAATCGAAATATAATAAATCATTTACTTCAGGATGAATAATGAATTCCTTGTCTTTAATACTATCTCTTCCTATGATATAAGCATCCGATTGAATGGCACTACCTGTCCTGTATGCAAGTGGAATAGAAGTCGTTTCCCGTTTTTGAAATAACTCTTTAAATAGATTTCCGTCCAGATTACTGAATGTATGCGCTTGTCCAGCATTTTCTGCTCGAAGCGAAAGTCTTCCTAGGTCATCGATATTAACGGATAGTGCATCAACCGGAAGTTCATATTTTTCTAACGCTTGAGAAATATGATTTTCGATGTAAGCCGCTAAAATACTTGGAGTTACATAAGTTGTTTTATCCAACTCAATGGCTATATCATAATCTTTATCATCCTGTGTATACGTGAATGATAACTGATTATTTGTATCATCAATCTTATAGTTCTTTGGCACTTCATATACTCCATTCACCGTTGACAAGGTAGGAGGGGTTCCAGTGCCATTTGCTGGGATTGACTCCACTCTTCTAGCCATCATATATTCATGCGCACTACCGCCAAATGATCCCAATGTTTGCCCATCACCGGCTTCCCTCGTTGTTAGCATCAACTGATTTAAACCATTACTCGAAGCAATAACCCCCGCATTATAAAATGCTTCTCTATGCTTATCTAAAAATGCTTCCGCCGAATCATAGTTTCCATTAATTAAAAGCACTTCTTTTTGTTCTCCATTTAATGTGAATGTCATTTTATTATTTTCACTTGTTATTTCTAATCCAGCTAAAGAGGACCGACCAGTTGCTACAGCCGGTTTATATTCATATTCAGGCGGGGCAGCTATTCCTTCCGCCTCCCTATGTTCAATTGTTTCCCCACTTTTTAAAGTCGGTTCGTCTATTCGAACGCCTTTCATAAGGGTAGAGAACATGGAGGAATCCGTATCGAAGGAAAATATTTCATTCGTTGTTACATTTGATACGACAATAGCAGATCGCTCTCCACTTGTTGAAGATGATAAGGTAAATTCAATTGGAATATCATTTACTTGCTCATTTAATGCTGTAATAAGTTCATCTTTTGTATATTCTTTCGTTTCCAGTTCAATAGAAAACTGAACTTCTCCAACCGAACCCGTTAGCTTATTATTTTCTTCTGTAATGAATGTTATCTCTTCAATCCCGTAATATCCTTTGAAGGAAGCATTTCTTCCCTGATTAGGGCTAATCGAAGCATAGCCCACTTGATGCCTTACAAATAAATGATCGAATGCAGTTGATGCCATGTCAACAGTGACTTGACTTCCTGAACCATAGTAATCACTTCTAATTTCAAGCCTTCCGGAAACAATGGATCCCCTTGCATTTATGTCATGTTCTTCAAAGATCTCGTTAATTATTCGTGTGATTTCTGTACCCGTTAGAAGTTTTTCTGATTCTGACTCATCTAAAAAGTTTATTTTAACTTGCTTTCCCTCAATATATACGATTAATTCACTATTCTCTGAAGTGAAATCCAGCCCGTTCGAAATGTCTTTATGGCCCAATACATATGCCTGACTTTTGGAAATTGATCCCGACTTCCGGTTGTCATATAAAACAGATGTTATATTATCAATCTCAATCATATTCCCTCCAACTCCAGTAATTACATACTTACTGGAAGTAAGAGCAATTTTATCATCTTCATACGGAATTGCCTTTACATCGGTTTCTCCTTTTTTTTCAAGTTCTTCATTGATGTGATTAATCGCTTCATCCCTGGAATACTTACCTTCAGGGAAATCAATTTCATACAGTCGATCACTTCCGACAAAAAAGGTGAGTTTATCACTCTGATTTCTTTTCGCTTCAATAAACCCATTTTCTCTATATTCTGTCGCACCAATTATCATACCTGGAGGAATTCCAGGGGTATAATCATAAAATAAAAAAGATGCTCCACCCTTTATGTAATCAATGGACTGACTATTTTCTGCTTGAATGGACACCGTTCGATTTTCCGTCACATGAGCAATCAAATTCTTATCTACACTTAATAATAAATCATCTAATGTATCTACCAAAGCATCAACAGACTTGTACTCACCCGCTGGCAATGTGACCTTGCGAGATACCCCATCAATTACAATTTCTAAATCATCATTGAATCCATCGACGATATGTACAACCCGATCAGATGAAAAGAAATGATTCCCTTTTATTTTATTAAACGTGGGACTGTGCGCTTCAATGACAGGATTCCCACTCCACTCATTTTGTTGAGATGTGGAATCAACAGCGAATTTCAATTGTGTCAATTCCTCATTTAAAGCATTTCTATCTGTTTCCGTGAGCGTATCGTTCATCGAGCGAATTGTCAATTCTCGCATCCGCTGAATTAATTCTGTAACTGTACCAAGCCCACTTTCAACTGTTTGAAGTAATGAACCTGCATCTTGAATATTACGATCAGCTCGCGAAAGGCCACGTATTTGTGCACGCATTTTCTCTGAAATCGCCAAACCAGCTGCGTCATCAGCAGCTTTGTTTATAGATAGCCCAGAGCTTAGTCGTTCCAGTACCTGGGCATTTCCTTTATTTATCCGTTCCATATTATTAATCGTCCGCAAAGCTTGTACATTAATAAACGTATTCACTGTAATTAACCCTCTCTATAGCACTTTACAATCATAATGACCTATGTCTTAATTATTATATCGGTTCATTTGATGAAAATATGTAGTATAAAAATCACTAATTATTTTAATTTGTCAACATCACTGACCCGGTGTTATAATATTCTTAACAAGTGGAACACTGCATATACATACTAAAATGGGTGTGATATGCATGTGTAACAAGGAGGAGGAAAACAGAATGCAAGCTACTGTAAAAAAACAAACTACTTAGTCCAACTCTTTCTTAAAGCTTAGACGAAAAATGCAAAATCAAATGAAGAAAAAGAATGTGTCCTATGAAGATATATTAAAGTGGACGAAGGAAATCAAAGATGACCAAAACAAATAGGATGGTTATAGATATACTAATGTATTTATTGATGCACTATTTGGTGAAGAAACATCAGATAGTGCTAATTTGTTTGCCTCATTGGATGAAATCGGTGCCAGACTGGTATTTTCTCAAGAATTAATTTGGGGAATTGATGTACATAATGAAACGACAATGTAATAAATTAGGGTTTGATTATGAAGAAACTAAAGAAAACCTAATGTATGTTGTTGATTTTTTCCAACTAGGCAAATCCATTAATACTAGACATATAGACAAAGAGACTTTACCTAAAATAAATGATCCTGACGATCAAATGTTAGTGGAAGCCGCATATGCCTCAGATGCCGACTACTTAATTACTTCAGATAAAAAGAGTGGAATTCTTAATTTAGAGGATACTCCATTTGAGTGTTATACACCTGGTGAATACCTAGCAATAGATGATTCAACCTCACATTGATAAAAATGTGAGGTGTTTTATTTGGTAAAAATACACTCATATAAAAGGTAAAAATAACTGCTTAGACTTTTATATACTAAGCTGATACTCTTTGACATCACCTATTGCTTTTAAAAAGACTCCAGCATAGCGCTAGAGTCTTTTTAAAATCTAAAATTATTGTAATAACTGTAAAACACCTTGTGGTTGTTGGTTGGCTTGCTTCGCCGCTATGTCTTTCGATCATAGAATAGACTATATCTTCACCCTTACCATGTTACCATGCATAAGGGGCTGGGCTCTTCGAATGATGAATGTTCATCACCCTACGAATCTCATTGTCATAGCTTCTGCCTTAGACAGTTAGAAACTCCATCTTGAAATACTTAGAGTTCTATCTTTAATAATACTCTATATAATGGCTGCCCCGAAGGATGATTATGCCCAATTAAAATGGAAGCGGCATTAGATAGAATAGCTGGTTTCATGACCTCTCTTGGATGTACAATCGAAGCATTCAAGCTCCCACAGTGATAGATAAAGTAACAAAAGAGGCTTCTGCCTACCCGATAGAACAATTAGTAGTGGTTGCTGAGTTTGGTGAGCCTATTTATCCTTACCTGAAAAAGCTCGATTCTATTGAAAACGCTCCGGGTGATGACCTATGGCATATCCTTATCGAATCAGATAACTACCATGCATTGCAGTTACTAGAGTACTTGTATGTAGGTCAGATAGATTGTATCTATATTGATCCGCCGTATAATACGGGAGCAAGTGACTGGAAGTACAATAATAATTACGTTGATAGTAGTGACATTTATCGCCATAGCAAATGGCTATCCATGATGGAAAAACGTCTAAAGTTGGCCAAAAGGTTACTTAATCCTAAAGACTCTGTACTTATCTGTACAATTGACGAAAAAGAGTATCATCACTTAGGTGTACTTTTGGAAGAAATTTTCCCTGAAGCTAGAATCCAAATGATAAGTGTGGCTATCCATTCATCTGGCAATGCAAGAGCTGAATTTTCAAGAAACGATGAATATTATTATTACGTCTTTATGGGAGATTCAAGTCCAACACCTATTGTGTTTGGGTCTGAATGGCAACAGGATGGTGTAAAAAGACAATCTACCGTCAGATGGGAAAGTCTATTAAGATCTGGAGTAGGGAGTGCTCGTGAAGACTCACCAAATCTTTTTTACCCCGTGCTTTTCGACACAAAGACTGAACAATTAGTAGGATTTGGAAAACCAGTGGAACAGGGAGTCTCTGGTTCTGATTATCGTGCTCCAGACGGAACTATAGCTGTTTTACCATATTCATCAAATGGTCAAGAAGCAAGGTGGAGGATTTCGGCTGAGAGAGCTAATGAGTTATATGAGATAGGTGCATTTGATTGGGGTAATTTTAAAGGCGAGAATACTACCTTAAAATATCTGAAAAAAGGAGAATTAAATAAAGTTCAAACTGGTATTTATACTGTTACTGGTTATAAACCTAATGGAGCTATGATTATTTCCTCCGAAGGATATAAACCCAAATGGATACCTAGCACTCAATGGAATATAAAAACCCATGAGGCTGGTGGAAAATGGGGTAGTGGTTTGATAACAAAGATATTTGGTGAAAAAAGATTTGATTATCCAAAGTCGCTATATGCTGTAAGAGATGCGCTCCGTATGATATTAGAAACCAAACCTAAGGCTATAGTTTTAGACTTTTTTGCAGGCTCAGGTACAACAGCCCATGCTGTGAATTTATTAAACCTTCAAGATGGTGGATCAAGACAATGTATCATGGTTACTAATAATGAAGTTTCTAAATCCGAATCTAATAAACTTTTAAAAGGTGGCTACCAACCCGGTGACTATGAGTGGGTAAAATTAGGAATTGCTAGATATGTTACTTGGCCAAGGCTTACTAGCACAATAACAGGATTCACCGTTAATGGAGACCCTATTAATGAAAACTACATACTTCAGCCAAAAGACCCTGTGTCAAAACCTCGTTATTTCAAAAAGATTGATTTTACGAATAACATGGAGTTAAATACTGCAAGTAAGAAAAAGGGGTTACTATCCTTAATTGATAAAGATAAGAACGATCTAACCCAATCTATGATCAAAGCCGACACTGAGTTTATTGTGTCAGATGAACATAACACTTCCTTCCTTTTCAATATTGATTACAAAGATGAATGGTTAGATGCTTTAGAAGATATGAATCACATTATCAACTTTTATATAGTTGCTAATAACCGTGAGTATAACAACATTAAAAAAGAGCTGGAAAATTTGTTGGGAGATTATAAAGAAATCGGGGAAATTGAAGTGCCAATGTCTAATGGATTTCCAACAAACGCAATCTTCTTCAAGCTTGGTTTCCTTAACAAAGACTCTGTCGCACTAGGACGCCAGTTCAAGGAGCTTCTATCTGTGCTTTGGATGAAAGCAGGAGCAATCGGTGAATGCCCTGAATTGGATGATTCAGAGCTCCCAGGATATCTATTCTTCCCAGATAATAAGTTTGCGGTTCTATTAAATGAAACACATTACGCAAGCTTTAAGGATGAGTTAGACGGCCATTCAGAGATTGAAACAGTGTTTATTGTAACTAACTCTGAAAAAGGCTTCACCGAGATGTCATCAGGTCTGGGAGTTGCCGAAACATACCAGTTGTATCGCGATTATTTAGATAATTTTAGAATTAATGTAAGGAGGTCTTAACCATGAAAGTTGAATTATTTTCCTTCCAGGAGGGAGCTTTAGAGGATTTACGGATGAAAACAGCGATGGCACTTGGTTATTATAGAAAAACTAACTCACCACAGGTTGTATCATTTACCGCGCCAACAGGTGCAGGTAAAACGATCATTATGACTGCCCTATTCGAGTCGATTCTGTTTGGGTCAGATAACTTCCCAGAGCAACCTGACGCCATCTTTTTATGGATTTCAGACTCTCCTGAACTAAATGAGCAATCCAAGATTAAAGTAGAGACAAAATCAGATAAAATTACACTCGGTCAAACTATTACGATTGAACATCCAGGTTTTGACCAAGAAGTCTTTGATGATGGTCATATCTATTTCCTTAACACGCAGAAACTTTCAGTTTCAAGTAATCTCACAATTACAGGTGATGGTCGTCAGCATACAATTTGGGAAACGATTGCTAATACTGCCGAAGAAAAATCAGACCGATTTTATGTTGTAATTGACGAAGCCCACCGCGGTGCTAAGCAGGAGGATCAAAATCGTCAATTAACGACTATGCAAAAATTCATTAAAGGGAGTCCAAGTGATAGGTTACCTGTCATGCCTTTAGTAATTGGTATGTCAGCAACCATTGAACGATTCAATAAGCTTATCGCGAACGTTGACTCATCTACTCATCGAACAATCATATCCGTTGATGATCTACGTGAATCTGGCCTTCTCAAAGACAAGATTGTCATCACCTACCCTGACGATGATATTCAAAACAAGGATATGGCTATCCTTCAAGCAGCTACTGATGAATGGAAGTCTAAATGGGATCATTGGTACCAGTACTGTGTCGAACAACACTACTCGCACGTGAACCCAATGTTTTTAATTCAAGTTGAAAACCGCTCAGGGAATCGTATCTCTAAAACCGATTTAGACGCAAGCTTAGAAACGATTGAACGCCGATTGGGCGAGAAGTTTAAACCAGGTGAAGTCGTTCATGCCTTTGGTGATACGACGAGTGACATTGTGATTAACGGATTATCAGTTCCTTATATCGAACCGTCAAGGATTGACGATGACCGAAATATTAAAATCGTATTCTTCAAAGAAAGCTTAAGTACCGGTTGGGATTCACCCCGGTCAGAGGTACTAATGTCATTCCGGTCAGCAAGCGATATTACCTATATCGCTCAGTTACTTGGTCGAATGATTCGAACACCAAAACAAATGCGGATTATGGTAGACGAATCCCTTAATGAGGTTGCTGTCTTTCTCCCCTACTTCAATCAAGAAAGTGTTGAAGAGGTGATTGATAACTTGCAATCATCAGAAGGTCAAGAGTTGGCAACAGATGTTGAAGGTCATAGCTTAAATGACCCTTCTAAAGAGGTCTGGTCTATTCGACCAACTTGCCGCATGCCTCAGTCAACAACCGATTCGCCATCTCAGGTAACTAATACTGAGCATGAAAGTTCAACTGAGACTCCTGGCAGAGAGACAAGCATTGGTACAGATACACCAACTGTCCCTGAAACTCATCAAGAAGAAGATTCAACACGTCAAGTAAAACCTTTCATTGATATAACTGAGAATAACGATGAGTTCGATATGTTTCGACCAGAAACCGTTGAACTTGAAGAATATGATTTTGATAACCAACCAACCGAGCGTGAAAAGGTACTTAAATTCATTAACGAAAGTGGTCTTCTTAACTACACCGTAAAAACTGTTAATATGAAGGATTACCTTCCGTCTATGTACGATTTGGTTCGCTTCTTAAATCAAACAAACATTGCACCTAACGTAATGGATGAAGTTTATGAGCAGATCGTTAATGATATTCGTAACTATATTGTAAAGCTGGAAACATCAGGCCAATATAATAAATTATCGGATGACGTTATGGCATTTAGACTATCGACATCAATTTATGACGTATTTGGGGAAGAAATTTTCGAGCAAAATGGAGAGTATGGCTTCTACATGGCCACAGACATTGATATTGAACGTCAATTCAAGCAGGCTGAGCGACAACTCGGAAACCAAGGTATTGGACAGCGCTACCTGGAAAAGTATTACGATGAGGATAACCCAAACCAAAGCCGGATTGATGTGATTTTATTTGTTGTTGACGAAGCCTCCCAAGAGCAATTAGAAATCTTTGCGAGAGATACTTTCCATGAGCTGTCAGATCAATACCGGGTGTATACCACCAAACTGAATGAAGAATTACAAAAACGCTATGAGCGTATTGTTTCAAGTAGTGACAAAGTCAGTGAGCGTAACCTACGACTACCTGAGCAATTCTATGAAAGCATTCTAGATCATAAAGACGGAACACCATTCGATAACCATCTGTACCTAAATAGTGAAGGAGTTGCCCGAATTAAGCTAAATAATTGGGAGCTTGATATTATTCGTGAAGAAGAGCAGCGTGATGACTTTGTATTTTGGTTTAGAAACCCATCACGTAAGCCTTCATCCCTGACTATACCCTACTTTGATGAGAGACATTCGAAACCAATGTATCCAGACTTCTTAATCATTCGAAAAGATCCAGTGCTCGAGTATGTAATCGACATATTAGAACCACATAGTCCTGATTATGATGATAACTTACCTAAAGCTAAGGGAATGGCTGAATATGCTAATAACAACCCAGGTATTGGTCGTATTCAATTAATTCGTAAATTAACATCTGGACGCGATCGAAATAAATATGTACGATTGGATTTATCAAAGTCAGCTGTCAGAGAATCTGTTAGAAATATATCAAGCCCTGATCAACTGAACCAACTTTTCCATGATTATGGTGAAAGTGATTCTTAAATTTTATTAATAATAATTAACTCCTAGGACCATTCTTATTAGAGAATCGGTCCTATTTTTATACTTAGCTTGGCTCTTATTGTGAATTACTTGTTAGGCTTTTTTTAAAAAATCAAGAGTTAGTTACTAAACCTAAGCTTTGAGTAGATCGCTCATATATCTATTACTTGCTATTTTTTAAAAACCGCATCTACTTATAATACGGTTCACCATAGTTAAAATAAAAAGAGACCCTAGGAAAACTAGAGTCCCTCTCAAATAATCTTAAATTATTGTAATAACTGTAAAACACCTTGTGGTTGTTGGTTGGCTTGCTTCGCCGCTACGTCTTTCAATCGTAGAATAGACTATATCTTCACCCTTAAGTTTCTTAAGAGGCTGGGCACTTCGAATGATGTACGATCTCATCACCCTACGAATCTCATTGCCGTGAGCTAATAGCTGTTAGGCAGTGCATTCTAGTCGTTGAACCTTCGCCAGAGTTTCCTCACAGGCGCTTGGCTGCTGATTATCCATTGTTGCATTGTTTTGTTTTTCGAACCTTCACGCTTACCGTTTCCAGTTGCGTTGTGGTACAAAACACTTTAGGAACTTCCAGCAATTCACCCAGTGGTAATCTAATCCGTTGCCAGATTAGACGCCCTTCTCAACAATTACTGTAAGAGTTGTAAGACCCCGTTCGGTATTTGTTGAGATTGAGCTAACATACTTTGTGCCGCTTGTGAAAGGATATTGTTCTTAGTGAACTCCATCATTTCTTTCGCCATGTCAACGTCACGAATTCTTGATTCTGCAGCTGTTAGGTTTTCTTGAGAAGTACCTAAGTTGTTAATTGTGTGATCTAAACGGTTTTGAACTGCACCAAGTTTAGAACGTTCAGCAGATACATTATCGATAGCTGATTGAATTGTGGTAATTGCTGCATCAGCTGATGTTTGTGAAGAGATATTGATACCTGTTTTCACTTCAGCATCTACGGCATGAATTTCATCATTTGTTACAATTACTAATTCACTATCACTGTTATAGTACCCAGCTTCTGTTCCTTTGGTAGCTGCAATCTCAGCAGTTCCTGTTCCTGTTCCTGCTTCATCGCCATCAAAGGGAGCATCTGCTTGAAGAAGTAATTCTCCATCCTCAGAAAAGTAACCTGCTTCTGTTGCAGGTAATGAACCATCTCCAGCTGGATCTGAATCTGCATCAGCCCAAGTAGCTGTTGCTTCAGCTCCTGAAGCGTCTGTATATGTGAATGTATTACCAGTAACTTCAATAGTTTGTGCTTCTACTGGTTCTTGTGCTTCTTGGTAATAAATTTGACCTGCTTCTGTTGCCGCTGCTTTATTAGCAACTACTGTATAGTCTTCAGTAACATTAAGTGCATCAGCACTCATATCACTAATTTTTACTGATAGAGCTTGTCCTTGATTCGCACCTACGTGGAATGTTAAGCCTTCCTCAGCAAAAGCTCCTGTTAATAAATCTTTTTCGTTAAACTGTGTGTTCTTAGAAATATCTGTTAATGCTTCAGCAAGTTGGTCTACTTCTTTTTGAAGTTCCGCACGGTCTGAATCAGTATTTGTATCGTTAGCACTTTGAACTGCTAATTCACGCATTCTTTGAAGAATTGCATGTGATTCGTTCATTGCACCTTCTGCAGTTTGAATTAGAGAAATACCGTCTTGAGCGTTTTTGCCCGCCATTTCTAATCCACTGATTTGTGCACGCATTTTCTCAGAGATCGCTAGACCTGCAGCATCATCTCCAGCTTTGTTAATTCCAAGTCCTGAAGAAAGCTTCTCCAATGAATTTTGTACTGCACCTTGGTTTGCTCCTAATTGGCGATGTGCGTTAAGAGCTGAAATATTGTGATTGATAATCATGTTCAATCTACCTCCATGTATTTTGTTTTCTAGCAAGCCACGTCCTTGTGATCTTGCTGATCTATAATAACCCCACATTTGGTGAAGTTACTACCTATTTAAGTAGAACACTCAGAATTGATCACAGCCGAAATTTCCACCTATGTACAGGTTGAATGGCCATAGCTATGTACCTTTCCCGCTGTTCTATTACTTATATCGGCAAGACTCTCGAATTGTTTAATACTTTTTCACGAAAAAATTTTTCCCTGGAAAAACATCGATAACTGCAGAAAAAATGCCCAGCATAATTCCATGCAAGGCACCCACCTCAATAATCCCGATTCGTCTCCACATAATCAATCGCTTTTATCTTATATGCCTCACCAGACTTTACAAGCACATACTCCTTCGTCCGGTCATAATCGATTTTGTCATCCAAATGATTCGTAAATGTAAAAACCTCATTTGTTGTTACAATAACTTCATCAGCGGCCGACTCTTCCACATCCACTATCTCATTCGACGTGAAATCATAATGATAAGCCGTATCTTCTAAATCACCAACATATTCTTCAAGCTCATCATAAACAATACTCCCTTCTTCAAGATAAGGAGTGATTAAACTAAAATCTTTATTGTTCAAAGCTGTTTCATAAGCATCACGGAAATCCAAAACAATATCGCTGAGACTATCAATGTCTACATCCGTGTCACTTGAATCAGTTTCAGCATCCGAAGCATCCTCTTCTTCACCCTCATTAAAATAAAACTCAAAACCATACCAACCTAAATCATCGTCTGTCAGAACATCTGTCTTAATAACTTTACCGTCCGCTTTTTCCAACTCAGCATGCAATTCAAACTCAGCATCATAAGGAACCGGACCGATTTTCTCCAACTCTGCAAATGTCAATCCTGTCCCTTCCCCATTTACAAACAACTGCGCCTCTTCCACGTCTGTAGTGAAAGTATACTCATTTGCTTCAAACTCAATCATGAAATCTTTTTCAGCAGAAGGGGTAACTTCCAGCTCCGTTTCACTTATAAATGAACCAAAGTGGTTTTCCGCTTCCGCTACAAAAGCATATACTCCCGGATAAATGCTTACTGTTTCCATAGCTTCACTGTCTTCCAGTTTCAATTCCGTTTCATTAATTGCCACATTCGTATCCGCTACATTTGTGCTCACGTTCAATGTCGCAGGCTCTGCCTGGAACGAGTATGTATTAAAAATAAGCAATTTCTTTTCCTGACGCACATCAAACAGTTTTTCTCCATTATTACTATAGATAGATTTACTTAACGGGTGATTGTCTTGTTCCAATAAATCGACATACTGATCCTTGATCGTCCCCCACTCATAATCTTTTATGTATTCGAAATAGCTAGCTTCATCGAGTAAAGCCGAATCATCAAAATTAATCTGGTCGACAAAAGCTTCCACATCATCATCCAGTATCGATTGATCCATCGCCTGGAAATTTTTCATTGGATCGAAATACGATGATAAAAATAAATGAGCTCCAATTAAAACAACCACAAACCCAGCAGCAATGCCAAGCAGCCATTTATTCTTTTTTGACATCGGCTTTTTCGGTGCATTGTTTGCCGTCCTTTTCTCGGATTCGACAGTTGGAGGTGTTGATGCAGCCGAGTTTTGATTTGTGCCACACTCTGTACAAAAAGCTTCATTTTCTTTTAACTCATGCCCGCATTGTATACAATACTTCAACTCTCTTTCTCCTCTCTATCTAGAAAGATTGACAGCTCATGACAACAATTTTGGATTGCAATCATGAGCTGTCTTTCAATTCTGTTACCAACCATAAGATGTCAGTTCTTCAATCTGTGTGATGAAGTCCATTAGGATTGCATCGGCAAGCAAGAAACAGATAAAGCTGATTAATAGAATGGTTGCGAGGCTAAAGTATATTTTTTGTCCATTTCGATTAATCTCAGAAATCTTTTCATAAACAAATAAAACAGGAACATATGAAAATATCATGATTACGGAAATAGCTAAAGTAAAGAGTGTTAATTGATAAGAACCAATCAGTCCACCAATTACAGCGACTAGATTTAACCCTACGAACGGAACATAGATCGAACCGTATTGGGCGATAATCTTTTTAATTGAATCTTGGCTCTTCGCGAGTTTCGTCATTGCCAAAGCACTTCCGAACGTGATTGCAATTAAAATGAGTGCAAAGAAAAAGAGTCTTGAAACGATGCCGAAGAATGGAAGTGACGGTACTGATTCACCTAACCAGCCCCCTCCAATTGATTTATATAAGGAATTCCCAAGAAAATAAATGCTTAATGAGAAAAATAATGCAAAGAGCCCGATATTGATCAAGCTATTCGTCATTTGTTTTTCACCGGACTTGAATGCACGCACCGGATTTTTTAATAGATGTAAGAAATAAGACCAATAATTATTTAACCCTTCTTTAATCGTTTCTGTTGTTGGTTGTGCATTTCCTTCGATTGTTGCCGCTGCTGGATTTGAATTTGTTGTTGCTTGCGGCTCTGCTTGTGCCTTCATTTGCTCGGCATTTACTTGTGAGTCCTCCTCTCTCTCAGATTGTTGATTCGAATGATCAGCAGCATGTTGAGCCTGCATTGCCGTACCGCATACACCGCAAAACTTCCCAGTCTCCTGCTGATGGTTACAACTTGGACAAACTAACATTAGACATTCTCCTTTATAATATTAACTTCTCCCTTTCACACGCTTGCCTTGATGACTCTATGTAAAGGAAAGTAGTTTTATAACCCTAGTAATATAACAATATAAGTCTTTTCGACTACCTAACTGATTATAGCAAAGTTTTCTGCAATTTAAAGTGTTTTTCATAAAAAGCTATATAATCTTACTATTCTGACCGACATAATAGCTGTGCATCACTTTTGAATAATCGATCCAGGTACTCATCAATAATAAATATGTGAAAGTAGGTACAAACAAAATGTCAACGAACACCAAAGAAAAAACCACACGATTCAACTGGCTTCAAAAACGTATTTCAAGAAAAGTAGCTGCCGCACTCTTCGTCGCGATCCTGCTCGTATTTTCCACCACCGGCTTCTGCAGGATTTAGCCTATGGCTCTGAATCTGAAGCGAACGCAACAACGGATCTCTCCTCCCTTATGTCTTCTTTCTCAGAAGAAGCCGAGGAGGCGCATAACAATAGTCGAACAGCCTATGACTCTTCCAACACAGTGCTTGAGCAAACGAAAGAAGACAGTAGTTTAATGGAGCGCTCGACTGCGCAAATGGCAAAAATTGATCAGATCATTTATGAGTCCGTGCAGGTTGACGGTATCCGAACCATTTCGGATAACTTATCCGTCATCTCGACAAACAGTGAGAAAATGAACACGTCGATTCAAGTAATTGCTGCGATTTCAGAAGAATCCGCTGCTGGCATTGAAGAAACGTCAGCTTCCTCCGAACAAATTAGCAGTTCAATGGAAGAAGTAGTTTCAAGTTCGGATGAACTAGCTTCACTTGCGGAAGAATTGAATGAATTAATCCATTAATTTAAATTATAGATTCTATGCAGAAACAGCTCTCGCAAACAGTTTGCTTAGAGCTGTTTTTTACTAAGACAGAGGATCGAAGCAACTGACCGCCCCGCCAAAATAGATCTTATGAACTACAATACTACCCACAATTCTTTAGCCTCTATAGTAACTTTCCCCCACTCCAATCCAACACTGTCGCTAATTCATAAAAGTAAACCCTCTCCCCACTTAGCGGAACAAACCCACTCATTCCAATACTCACGCCATTCCAAATTATTTAAAAAATATATCAAAAGTACGGCTTCCATCATTAAGTTTAACGATAAAAATCAATCAGTTGACGTTAAATAATTCTAGCAGTACAATAACAGTAGAGATCCTATTATACAAGAAAATAAAACTGATAGAATCTCTATTCATAAGCATTGTAATCGCTGTCAGAAAAAGCACTTCTCTTTTTTTGCATTCACCAGATAGCGCTTACATCATTTGTTATAATACAAAGTAAGGGGGTTGGGAATTTTGTTAGAAGCATTAAATAAAATTAATGCGTTTCTTTGGGGTGCACCTAGTATGATCCTATTAGTAGGTACTGGTCTCTTTTTAACATTTGCGTTAAAAGGGCTGCAGTTCACTAAATTAGGGTATGCTTTCAACTTAGCGTTTGCACCGGATAAAGAGGACTCAGAAGCTGAGGGAGATGTTAGTAACTTCAAAGCGCTGATGACCTCGCTTGCCGGGATGATTGGTAACGGGAATATTGCCGGGATAGCAACGGCGATTACGCTCGGCGGACCTGGAGCGCTCTTCTGGATGTGGCTTGTCGGACTAATTGGAATGGCGACCAAGTATGCCGAAGCAGTGCTTGCGCAAGTCTACCGTGTCAAAAATCCAAATGGCGAATATTCGAGTGGGCCAATGTACTATATTGAACGCGGACTAGGTAAAAAGTGGAAACCGTTAGCAATTGCATTTGCATTTTTTGCTGCGATTGCGGCATTGGGGACAGGTAATGCCGTTCAATCAAATACAATTGCTGACGTCATGGATAATAGCTTCCACGTAACGGGCTGGGTTACAGGAATACTATTAGTTGTGCTGACTGGTCTGATTATATTCGGTGGGTTAAAACGAATCAGTAATGTTGCTGGGGTATTTGTCCCCGTCTTAGCTATTTTATACATTGCCGGGTCGATGGTAATTTTAATTTTGAATTATGATCAAATCATCCCTGCGTTTGGTTTAATCTTCCAGTATGCATTTACACCGGTTTCCGCAGCAGGCGGGTTCACTGGTTTTGTTGTTACCCAAGCTATCCAGCACGGGATCTCGAAAGGTATTTTCTCCAACGAGGCTGGTATGGGTACGGTAGCGATGATTGCGGGAAATGCTAAGACAAGCCATCCGGCAAAACAAGGACTTGTTGCCATGACAGGTACATTCATTGTTACGATTATCGTTTGCTCGATGACAGGACTAGTGCTTGTAATCACGGGTTTCTGGGATCCATCCGGCGGACTTATATCAGGAGTCCAGCATGATCCTACGCTTGATGGCGGTGCATTAACTAGTGCTGCGTTTGGAGCTGTTCTCGGCGTGGTGGGAGAGTATATCGTTTCCATTTCCGTTGTTTTCTTCGGATTTTCGACGATTATCGCCTGGTATGTCTATGGATCCAAAAGTGTTGAATATATATTCGGCGTAAAATACGTCGGCATTTATGGCGCTCTTTTCCTAGTTGCAACCTATATTGGGTCCGTAGCGGATCTTAAATTAGTCTGGGCATTTGCCGATATGGCAAACGCACTTATGATTATTCCTAACTTAATTGGTCTATTATTATTATATAAAGTAGTTCAGAAACATACAGAGGACTACTTCGCCAATCCAATTGAAAGACAGCAAATACAGAAAAAAGCATAAAGCTATATATAAACTACACAAACTAAAAACGATATGAAAGCAGGGATTTTAATGAGAATCGGTATTCCTAAGGAAATTAAAAATAATGAAAACAGAGTTGCCATGACACCAACTGGAGTAATTAATTTGAAAAGAGCTGGGCATGACGTATATATTGAAACGTCTGCTGGACTTGGTTCCAATTTCAAAGATGAAGATTATGAAAATGCAGGTGCTATCATTGTATCTTCTGCTGAGGAAGCATGGGCTCAGGATATGGTCATGAAGGTAAAAGAACCGATTCCTGAAGAGTATACCTATTTCAGAGAAGGACTTATTCTCTTCACTTACTTGCACTTAGCAAATGAGCCAGAATTAACAAGAGAACTAGTTGATAAAAAGGTTGTCGCTTTAGCTTACGAAACGGTGCAGCTTCCAGACAACTCACTGCCATTATTAACTCCAATGAGTGAAGTAGCAGGTACGATGGCAACACAGCTTGGAGCACATTATTTAGAAAAAACGCAAGGCGGAAAAGGTGTTGTACTCGCCGGTGTACCAGGTGTTAAACGCGGGAAAGTTACAGTCATCGGTGGAGGTGTAGTAGGCACAAATGCTGCGAAAATTGCTGTAGGACTCGGTGCACAAGTTTCCATTCTCGACTTGAACCCAACTCGCCTGCGTGAGCTTCACGAAATCTTTGGGAATAACGCTAACGTGCTTATTTCCAATGATGTAAACATTGAACAAGAAGTGATTGATTCTGATATAGTAGTCGGCTCCGTGCTCATCCCAGGCGCAAAAGCTCCTGTACTTGTATCAGAAGAGATGATTAAGCAAATGGAAGATGGTTCTGTCATCGTGGACGTTGCGATTGACCAAGGCGGAAACTTTGAAACAAGTGACCACGCGACAACACATGCTGATCCAGTTTATACAAGACATGGCGTAATCCATTATACGGTAGCGAATATCCCTGGTGCTGTACCGCGAACAGCAACAATGGGGCTAACGAATGTTACGGTCCCTTACGCGATTCAAATTGCGAATAAAGGATACCAAAAAGCGCTACTCGACAATCCAGCACTGCTAAAAGGCTTGAACACGCTAGATGGCAAAGTAACCTATAAAGCAGTAGCAGAAACATTTGACCTGCCATATGAAGAGGCAACTGTATTATTGAATCAATAATACTTCAAAAGATCCGCTTTCCTAGTTTGGAGCGGGTCTTTTTTATTGAGCTTTCTATTAAAAAAACAACGCTTCAATTCTCATCTGGTCATCTCCCTCACTAACCAATCGTTCCTGCATATGATAATCATAATTTTATTTATCCCGTAGTGGAGGTGGTAAGAAAACCCCGCTGAATGAAGTTTCTCTTTATGATTTAAATCTTTTTGGTTTATATTGACAAAGGAAAATATTGTTAGTATCATCCAAATTAGATAACTGTTTTCATTTTTCTGCAAAAAGCAATATATTAATATCCGGATTGAAAATGAAGGAAATGAATGATTTTGGATAAACATTCAAATTAAAGGACAGTCCGAAAGTCCCGGTGAGATAGGTAAAGAATCCCCCACTGAATGAAGTTTCACTTTATCAAAACCGATTAGAAAAAGCATATAGACCGTTCATGCTTTTTTCATTGAATACAAGAGACAAGCTTATTCGACAAAATCCAAAACACTCAGGAGGAGCCATATTGAAAATATACACGCTGACTTCAACACAGCACCTTCCCATTTCCCGGCAACAAGCTTGGGAATTTCTATCTAACCCTTCCCAATTAGAAAATATTACTTCTAGTGACTTATCCTTTCAACCACTCGCCCCACTCCCTGAAGTAATGGAAGTAGGAATGATTTTTCGTTTTCAAATTAAACCTTTTTTAGGTATTCGTATGAACTGGCACACTGAAATCACTCATATCGAAGAAGGCAGCATGTTCATCGATATACAGCGCTCCGGTCCCTTTCGGTATTGGCAGCACGAGCATCGCCTGATTGAAAAAGCGGATGGCGTAGAGATGCGCGACACAGTAAACTACGCGATGCCGTTTTCAGTCTTTGGGGAGATTGCACATCGAGTCTTTATCCGGAAGAAGTTGGAAGATATATTTGAATACCGGAAACAAGCAATCGCAAGCTATTCCGAAAATAACTAGATCCTCAAAAAAACCCAAGTCCATTTTAAAATTGAACTTGGGAATTTTAATGAAGGAATTCGTTCAACCTGACCTTGTCTCAAGCGCAACTCCAGGTTCCTTTCTTCCCTTCATATAGTTCCATGCAAAAACCACAAATATAATCACATAACCAATGATATCCGTTACAAGTTCCGGGACAATTAAAAGCAAGGAACCGATTCCAAGAATAATTCGGGTAATGACGCCTAAGTTTGTTTTAAAATAACCTTCGACTGCAGCACTAATTGCAATGACAGCTATGGCTGAACTAACTGCAACAATAAGGATATCCAGGATTGCGGCAAATGGAAACTCTGTTGCATTCACTGGCAGCCCTGCCGGGTTAATCAGAAGTAATGCGGGTTCATAAACAAAAATGAACGGAACGATGAACCCTGCTATCGATAACCTTAGCGAGATAAATCCGGTTCGCATCGGATCGCCTCCTGCAAGACCAGCTCCAGCAAAGGAAGCGAGCGCAACAGGCGGTGTAATGTTTGCAAAAATTCCAAAGTAGAATACAAACAAGTGTGCAATGAGAACAGGAATTCCGAATTCTGCAAGTGCAGGAGCTGCCATTGTTGCTGTAATAATATAAGCTGGAATGGAAGGTAACCCCATTCCAAGTACAATCGAAGCAAGCATCGTCAAAATTAACGTCAGCATGAGTGATCCAGCCCCAAGACTAGTAATTGCAGATGTTAATGTCGCTCCGAAACTTGTTAAATTAACGACACCGATAACAACACCGACAACCCCACAAGCGATGATTGTTGATAAGGATTGTCTTGTTCCCATTTCCAATGCCTCGAAAATATCTTTAATCGACATTCGCGTATGTTTCCGAAACCAAGATACAATCACGGTGATTACAATCGTATAAAAGGCCGAAAAAGATACAGGTAGTCCGTAGAAAAGCATTGCTATCAAACAAATTAGAGGGATGAGCAGATGCCAGCCATTTTTAAATACATTCTTTAACTCCGGAAGATCCGGCTTTGGCAGTCCCTTTAAGTTCGATCGGCCTGCCCGATAGTGAACTTGCATGATACTACTTAAAAAGAACAACAAGGCTGGGATTAAAGCTGCGAGAGCAATCGTACCGTACGATATTCCAGTTGTTTCCGCCATAATAAAAGCACTCGCTCCCATTACTGGTGGTAAGATTTGTCCACCAATAGAGGAACTTGCTTCAACAGCACCAGAGAAGTTTTTATCGTAACCAATTTTTTTCATTAACGGAATTGTAAAAGCACCAGTACTAACGACGTTACCAACTGCTGAACCGTTAATCGATCCCATAAAGGCACTTGAAATAACAGCAACTTTCGCTGGTCCTCCTTGTTTATGACCAGCTAGCGCAAGGGCAAGATCATTGAAAAACTGTCCCATGCCAGATTTTGCAAGAAATGCCCCAAACAAAATGAAGAGGAAGATAAATTGAACCGAAGCGCCGATTGCCGTTGAAAAAAGTCCTTCCGTTTTAATATAAAGCTGACCAAAAATATCGGCTAAATCAAACGGTCTTGTCAGAAGCATCCTCGGCAGCCAGTCCTGATGACTGAAAAATGGATAGACAAGAAATAACATGGCCAATATCGGCAGAACCCAGCCTGTGACCCTGCGTGCTGCTTCAAAGACTAAAATAACAGTCATCATCGCCATTATAATATCTGTCGTAGTGGCAATCCCTCCTCGTGTTGTGACAAGTTCAGGGTATACGACAAATAAATAAACACAGGAAGCGACACTTAGTCCAACGAGAATCCAATCATAGAACGGTATTTTAGCGCGGCTTTGTTTTTTGAATGTCGGATAGAGTAAAAATACGAGAGCAAGTCCACCCATTAAATGGACGTTCCGCTGCAAGAGAGTCGGTAGTGGATTAAACGTTACATATAAATGGAATAGAGCAAAAGCGATTGCGAAAATTGAAATGAACCATAAGATCCCCTTGTTGTTTACCTCCCGCACATTGGATTCCAAATCAAACTTTTCCAATACTTTCTGAACTTGTTCATCCGAAATTTCGGCAGATGCTGCTGGCTTCTTTTCGTTCGTCACAAAAATTCCCCCCTTATGTATTCCCAAATAGATAAAGAACGCGTCTTGATGACGACCCTCTCATGATCATCAAAATCATGATGTAAAGGAATTTCCCGATTTTCCGCGTAAATCGTCAAATTTACATTTTCTGATACAGTTATATTTAATTCCTCATGAGCGATATCCATTTCCATATGGATAAAACCATTTTCTGTCGTTGTTTCTTCAGCTTCATACGGTGTGCCCGCACCAAATGTTTTAAAATACGTCTCTACCAATATGATTTTCTGCTTTTCTCGCTTATACCTCTCAAACCATTCTTCTTTTTCAATGGAATGAATCCATCCTAAAGTAAATTCGTTCTCTTTAAGATAATAAGCGCTACTGCCTCCCGCAATTAGAATGACAGGCAGCCGTAAAAAAAGAAGAAAAAGGAGCACGATGAAAAACGCGCTCCCTATCCAGATTTTTTTCTTATTGCTCATTAAAATATTTCTCAGCTCCTGGATGTAATGGCGCAATGAGTCCGTCCCCGGCTGTATCTAATGATATATCGGATGCTGCTTGGTGTGAATTAGCTAACTGATCCAGATTTTCAAAGAAAGATTTCGTTAATTCATACACATCATCCTCACTTAAATCTTCGCGTACAACGAGCGCATTCGGAACAGCTGCTGTTGCCACAACTTCAGCATTATCATACATATCAACTGGAATTTCAAATGGAATAAAGTATGGGTGTTCTTCAGCAATTTCCGCAACTTTATCTGCATCTACTGTTACCAAATTAATATCAAGCGTTTCAGATAGTTCTAATACAGAAGCATTCGGCAGTCCACTCGTTAAAAAAGCTGCATCAATTGTACCGCCAGATAAACCGTCAGACGCTTCCGCATAACCTAAATAGTCTACCTGCAAGTCATCATATGTAATATCATGACCATCAAGCAGTGCACGTGCATTTATTTCTACTCCGGATCCCTGGTCACCAACGGCAACCCGTTTCCCAACCAAATCTTCAATTGTTTCAATACCAGCATCTGCTCTCGCGACAATTTGGACGACATTCGGGTACAGCGTGGCAATTTGTGTAATCCCTTCTAGTGGCTCTGAGAAGCTTTCTTCCCCATTCAAGGCCTGACTCAGTGCATCGCTCATAACAAACGCCATTTCTACTTTTTCATCCGCCATTAGATTCAAATTTTCAGCGGAAGCCCCTGTTGTCTGGGTACGAGAGTTGACATCATAAGTTGACGTGTAAATATCCGCAAGTGTTGTAGCGATAATATTATATGGACCAGACGCCCCGCCCGTAGCGATGGTCACAATATTTGCTTCAAGTCCGGCAGAATCCCCACTCCCGCCGTCACTACTATTCGCGTCGTCTCCTCCATCATCCCCACAGGCTACAAGCACAATTGATAGAATACCGATGACTAGTAAACCAAACCATTTCTTTCTCATTTCTGATCCCCTCTCCCCTTCTTTCAAATACCTTCAGTTTATAAAGCGCTTTCATTATAATGTCTTGGTAATATTTTGTCAATTACAAAGTATTACTTCATTTAAATAAGCTATATTAAGTTGAACTAAATATTTTATCAATTGTTTTCCTTGTCATTATGACTTGGTAGGAGAACACTATTAGACACGAGCAGTGGCAAATTCATGAAATTGTCTTATAGGTGAGTGCTATTAGACAATGGTCGGCTATATATCTATGAATCTGTCTCATAGATGAGTTCTATTAGACACAATCGACTGCTTTTTCCATGAATCTGTCTCAGAGGGGTGTTCTATTAGACACAATCGACTGCTTTTTCCATGAATCTGTCTCAGAGGGGTGTTCTATTAGACACAATCGACTGCTTTTTCCATAAAACTGTCTCAGAGGGGTGTTCTATTAGACACAATCGACTGCTTTTTCCATGAATCTGTCTCAGAGGGGTGTTCTATCAGACACAATCGACTGCTTTTTCCATGAATCTGTCTCATAGATGAGTTCTATTAGACACAATCGACTGCTTTATCCATAAAACTGTCTCAGAGGGGTGTTCTATTAGACACAATCGGTTACTTTATCCATAAAACTGTCTCCTAGATGAGCTTTATCGAACAAAAGCGAATTTAAACAACATAACTTTCTAATAGATGGATCCGTTCCTATTACAGGAGTGAAAACTTCAGTTTCAACATATATAGCTTTTATTTATTCAAGTATGGTATGTTTACCACACAAAAATAGAGGTGCTCTGACACCCCTAAGTTAATCACTTTCTTTCCTATAATCTACACTTTCTCCTTCTTCTCTCTCGTCACAACATGAAGAGCTAATGCAACAAATAAAAATCCACTAACAAAGTTCCCAATCGTAACAGGAATTTGGTTCCAGAACCACCAGTCTGCCAAACTAACATCTGCACCGACCATCATTCCTGCTGGGATAACGAACATATTAACAACTGCGTGTTCAAATCCTTGCGCAAAGAAAATAAAAATTGGTATCCACATTGCAGCAATTTTACCAAAAGTAGAAGTAGATGTAGCATTCATCACCACTCCCAAGGTGACCATGAAGTTACAAAGCATTGCTTTCACAAATACAACAACCATGCCATCCATGCCAATTGCTTTATAATCTAGTGTTTTACTTTCCGCTACTGCAATCAGCTTTTGAATCATAATAGACTCATCGATATTACCAAAATAAGTAATGGTTATCACATACAATGCCGCATAGATGAGGCTGCCGGCTAAGTTTCCGATGAACGCCCAAGTGAAATTATGAGCAATAGATGATATCGGAATTTTTTTGCGGAATCGAGCTACCGGAAGCACGGCAAAAGAGCCTGTAACCAATTCAAGATTCAGTAATAAGGTCATTACAAATCCTGTCGGGAAAATAAGTGCGCCGACAATATCTAATCCAGTTTGTGTCGCTCCAGTGAATGCCAATGTTGTCGCATATCCTAATAATGCACCAGCTAGCATCGCTTTAATCAAAATATGGCTTATTGATAACTGTGACTTATTCACTCCAGCTGTCGCAATAGACTCGATTACTTGATTCGGTTTTACGTAATCCATATGCATCTATCCTTTTCATTTTAATAGTTATATGTTCATAACTTCACATACAAGAGCACTAACTTAAGTATAAACTATTTTTGGATAGATAAGTCTGACAGATTTGTGACTATATCTCTTAAACTCAAATCATTAATGAAGACAAAAAAAGCTGGAACTGATCTTAACTAAACTTCAGTTCCAGCTCTATAAAAATTATACGCAAAACCATCCACTAAATTAGAGTTGTTAATTAATCACTTCTGCCGTATCAAGGCTCAAGTGTTTACGAACCGTTCCGTGCGGGTCAATGACATATTTTCTTGCTGCTCCGCCGTCAAACTGTTTATATCCATCTGGGGATTCACCCATAGAAATGACCGTCGCGTTCACCACTTTCGCAATTTGTGCACGGCCACTTAAAATCGCCTGCATTAAATCGCGGTTGTATTTCATTACAGGCGTTTGTCCCGTAACAAAATGATGTGCTTTTGCGAAACCTAATCCAAAGCGGATTTTCAGTGTTCCTTCTTTCGCCTCTGCATCAACCGCACCCGGGTCACCTGTAACATACAATCCAGGAATACCGAGTCGTCCTCCTGCTCGCGTTATATCCATAATGGAATTCAATACTGTTGCAGGGGCTTCCCCGGCATCTTTGCCGTGTCCGCTCGCCTCAAAGCCTACCGCATCAACCGCACAATCAACTTCCGGAACGCCTAGAATTTCTGCGATTTGCTCACCGAGATCATCATGGTCTCTTAAGTTAACCGTTTCACAGCCAAAGCTTCTCGCTTGGGCCAACCGTTCTTCATTCAAATCGCCTACAATAACAACCGATGCACCAAGCAGTTGTGCAGAATGCGCTGCAGCAAGTCCAACTGGTCCAGCTCCTGCTACATATACCGTCGAGCCCATTTTAACTCCCGCACTATAAGCACCATGGTATCCAGTCGGAAAAATGTCCGAAAGCATCGTTAAGTCAAGAATTTTATCCATCGCCTTATCCCTATCAGGGAATTTTAACAGCTGGAAATCAGCATATGGAACCATCACATATTCGGACTGACCACCGACCCAGCCTCCCATATCTACATAACCGTATGCAGAACCAGGGCGATCCGGATTCACATTCAAGCAAATATGCGTGTCTTGCTGGCGGCAATTGACACAACGCCCACAAGCAATGTTGAATGGGACAGATACAATATCACCTTTTTCAATGAATTCTACGTCACTTCCAACTTCTATCACTTCTCCCGTAATCTCATGCCCCAACACCAAACCACTTGGAGCGGTCGTTCTTCCGCGAACCATATGCTGGTCACTTCCGCAAATATTCGTTGCAATCACTTTTAAAATAACTCCATGATTACACTTCCTTCCGACGTTCAGCGGGTTAACACCTGGTCCATCACGGAGAACAAGATCCGGATAACCGATATCCTTCACTTCCACCTCTCCTGGCTTGGAATACACTACTGCTTTGTTTGACAAACGAATCACTCCTTAAAAAAATTTTATAAGGATGTCTATCATGTAGGCATTGCTCTCTGAATTCGATTATATCAGGGTTAAGCAAAAATTCAATTAATTTTAATTTACATGAATTTACAAAATATAACACCATAATGTCTGTTAAGACGAAAATTTTGTTGAATATACCACAAAAATGTAAACAAAAAACTAGAACTGCAATTTATTCCAGCAGCCCTAGTTTAGTTAAAATCTTACTTCACCATATGTAGTTGAGTTGATTCGTTCCCAACTACATATGGTGATGGAAAAGCCGACTTTGGTAATTATGAAATTCATTCCCTTATATAATTTCTTTTTCTGAAATGATTACACCGTCTTCATCCGCATAAACGAAACTCCCCGGTCTCCATTTTACATCACCAAAAGTAAACCTCACATTCCGTTCGCCAATTCCATTCTTTTTACTTTTAAGCGGATTTGTTCCAAGTGCCAAAATCCCGACATCCATCGTAGCAAGATCTCCGGAATCACGGACACAGCCGTTAATAATCACACCAGCAAGCCCGCGGGTAACCGCAATCCCTGCTAATCGGTCTCCCATAAGTGCACAGTTCCTTGACCCCCCGCCATTTACGACAATGACAGAACCAGCTGGCACTGATTCAAGCGCTTCTTCGAATAAAACATTATCTTCATACACATGAACCGTTTCAATTTTCCCCGAAAAACGGTGCCGCTTCCCGAAAGAACGAAAGTCCATTTTACATACCTGGACCTCACTTGCATGGTCATCACAAATGTCTGCTGTTTTTAAATTATCCATTAACTATTCCCCCTTTTGCTGATTCCTTCCTTATTAGCGCGGATTCCTGCACATTCCTGGAATGAGAAAGATATCGACGAACATCCATAGCCAAAGAATGCCAAGCGGAATGTAGCCGATTAAGATCCACTGCGTTGCCCACCCAGTTACCCCTAATAATAACTGCATAATTCCAGTTGCTACTCTTCCAGTGTAGAACCGATGAACTCCAATCTGGCCGAAGATGAGCCAGAGGATATATGCTAATGCGATACTTTTCTGATGCATGATGTTACCTCCTGTTTGTCTATCTGCTCCTTTAACAATAAACCGTATCCTAACTTATATTATTCCACCAGCACCATCCTCTAAACCTCCAGTTGACCAATTCAACAACATTTGAGTGACATGAGGAACTTCAATAGTTACCATATTAAAATCGTATCGTTTTACAGGCAGGCTTGAAAGCGGAAGAAAGAACTATTTCCCAAAAAATTCCGAAAGAAGAAAGACTCATACCATATGGATTTTTTACCGAACGTCCACATTACCACCACTTAACACACTAACGATATTTTTATCTTCCACTCCTAATTTCCCGCTCATCGCTGCAGCTACCGTAACGGCCGCTGACGGTTCAATAAGTTGCTTCATCCGTTCAAGAACAAGGATTTGTGCCTCTTTAATTTCATCCTCTGAAACGAGAACAATATCATCCACATACTGCTGAATAATCGGATAGGTCATGAATCCTGGTTTACTTGCCCGAAGCCCATCTGCAATCGTAGATGATCTAGGAATCTTCGTGATTTCCCCACTTTTTAATGACAAATACGTATCATTTGCGATTTCCGGTTCCACCCCAATTACTTTCACATTCGGCTTACTCTGCTTAATTGCCGTTAGAATACCAGCTATTAGCCCACCGCCACCAATTGGAACAACAACCACATTAGCTTTAGGTAGCTGAGCAAGTATTTCCAGACCGATTGTTCCTTGTCCTGCCATTACAAATGCATCATTATATGGTGGTATAAATACACCGTTCTTTTCTTTCGCAAGCTCCTTTGCCCGAGAAATCCGCTCCTCTGAAGTCGTACCGAACGTTTCAATCTTCCCGCCATATGTTTCAATTGCTTGACGTTTCGTATCCCGGACATCTTCCGGTGCAACAACCGTAACCGGCACCCCGAGCTGCGTTGCAATATAGGAAACCGCCTGTCCATGGTTTCCACTGGATGCCGTTGTGATATACGCCGCTTTCTCCCGGACCATCTTCTTCACTTTATTCGTCGCCCCACGAATTTTAAATGATCCCGTTTTCTGCAAATGCTCCGCTTTAAAATACATTCCATTTCCACAGATTTCACTCAGGCTGCGCGAATGTAAAATTGGTGTCGTATCAATCACATCTTGAATATCCCGCTTCGCCTGTAATATGTCGTGAACAATTATCATAAGTTAATCCCTCCTCATCAAACGTGAAAATATTCTTAAATGTCATTATAAGCGATAGAGGAAGCGATTGCACGACTTGAATTTTTGGGCAATTTAGTAAGCATCAATAGGATTTTGAAACCAAAGTAAATATAAATGAAATCATTTAGGAAAACTATGAACCCCTTTATATCTCCATCACTCTCTATTCATAGAATTGAACTTACGTACAACAAATACGAAACAGTACAGGTTTCGCCCAAAGAAATAAAATTCTGTGTAGAGACGTTACAAGAAAAGAATCCAGATATTCAAATTAAAGAACACTAAGTTAATGAATTTCATAATACGTATGTAATGCTTTTCCATCACCATATGTAGTTGAGTTGGTTCGTTCCCAACTACATATGGTGATGGAAAAGCCGACTTTGGTAATGATGAAATTCATTCAAGTAACTATTACATAAAATAAAGTGTAAAACGTTTGGAATATTATGTTATCATTTAAGTATAGAGATAATGAGTTAGCGGGGAAGTTTGGTTTAAGAGCAGGGTATCACAGCCTATTACCCAAAAAATAAGTTAAAAGAGGGGAAGATAAGTATGTTTGAATCCATATTTGAAAAAGCTTTAGTAGGAGAACCACTTTTGGTTTTAAAGATAGTCAACCATTAGATGATTATCATTCATCAGCATGCGAAAGAAGGATGGAGACTAGTACAAATTTTTTCCCCAAGCGTAGATAGTCATAAAGGAGTCTCGTCGACTTATTTTGAATTAATCTTTGAAAGAGAGATATAGGTTTAATTGATATTAAAACAAACGTTGTTGTGCAAAACCTATAATAAAAGCTGTTGTATTTTCTTAGATGAAACCTTGTTACAAAGATGCGATGGTAAATGTTTTATTGGAGAACAATACCAACGACTAAATAAATGATTAAATCATATACCAGAAGATTAATACACCACAAGGAGGAATCGGTATGGGAGACCAATTTTTTGTTGGTTGGGGAACTCTTACCCTTATTAACGCTGGATTGGCACAAGGGAAAAACAGATCGGGGCTTAATTGGTTCTTTATTTCTTTGTTCCTTGGACCAGTAGCAACACTTATATTAGTGACCTTAGAAAAGCTGCCAGAAGAGGAAGATCATAATTTTGTCGATGAAGATTGAATATTTCTGCAACCAGGCGCTTTTCTCAATCGACTTAAACTTACATTTTATTTTTATGAATTCAAACAATCCAACCCCTCCCCACTTCATTTTACTTCACAGCTTTATTTCTGTCATTTTAAATATAAAAATGCGTGGGGCTTACACTTTTTCAGTGTAAGCCCACGCTCCCAGCCTCTTTTATTTCTAATAAATTTTTACGCCAATATTTCCTTTGATTTTCTCTAAAAAATAGTTGACTTGCTTTTTTGTCCGGTTCAGTACATCTTCGTCAACAATAACACGATCCCCTGTCTTATCAATGTCACTGTCTTTGTAATAAAGTCCTTTTAAATTTTGAGCTTTCATCGTCGCCAGTAACGGTTTCAACGCATAATCGAGCGCCAATAAATGAGAAGAACTGCCACCTGTCATGACAGGTAGTACATACGTATCTTGTAAAACGTCTTGCGGCAAGATATCGAATAATGCTTTTAGTACACCAGAATATGAAGCTTTATATACCGGTGAACCGACAATTATTCCATCCGCTTTTTCTAACGTCTTGGCGATTTCCTTTATTTTCGGACTGTTGAAGTTTGCAAAAAGCAAATCCTCTGCATCGATATCTTTCACGGAAATATGCTTAACGGAATATCCTTCCTCTTCCGCAAGGTCGCCTAAATAATAAAGGATGCGTTCCGATCTTGATAATGCAGATGGACTGCCTGACACAATTACAATTTGACTCATTCATCATCCCCCTTTTCGCTTATCAACGTGACCCTATGACACTCAAGCACGGTTTACTTAGTTGCTAAAGCCTTTTCCAAATGCTCAATCCCGACTTCTGTCACCGCTTGAAACACATTTCCTTTGCCGATTTCAACAACTGGAACATGACGCACGCCATATTTTGCTTCCAAGATATCCCTGCGATCATCATTTTCTGTCACATCAATCGTTTCATAAGCTAAATTATTTTCCTCCAAATAACTTTTTACCTCATTACAATAACTGCATCCTTCTTTCGACCAAACGACAATGGATTGCTGTTTTGCCATCTTTATCCCTCGCTTAAATTAGTTTAATGAATTTCATAATACGTATTTAATGCTTCACCATATAGCCGACTTTGGTAATGATGAAATTCATTCAGTTGTACATATAATCTATATTTTTTTATTGTGATGTTTCAGCTTGCTTCCGGTATCGATTTTCGATAAATGGTAAATTTAGATTTCCGCGCAGTGTATCACTTTCATAGTTGCGGTTGAAATATCCTTTTTCCTCTAATATTGGAACGACAAAGTTTAAGAAATCGTCATATTGCTTACCCATTACATACAGATTAATGACGAAACCATCCGCAGCTTCGTGATCAACCCACTCGATCATTTTGTCAGCTACTTGTTCATACGTACCGATAAACTCACTTTTCGGAGTCGCAACACGTAAGGCAACTTCTCTTAATGTTAAGTTTTCCTGCTGTGCCATCGCTTTAATTTGATCTGTCGTTGATTGGAAACTATTTTTCCCTACATCGCCAATGTCTGGGAAAGCTTCATCCAACGGAAACTGACTGAAATCAAAATGATCGAAGTAACGTCCGAGATAATGTAAAGCTTCCTCCGTACTAATTAAGTTTTTTATTTCGTCGTATTTCGCTTCCGCTTCTTCCTCAGTTGCACCAATGATTGGAGAGAGTGACGGTAAAATAGCAACGTCATCGCGTTTCCTGCCATTTTGAACTGCTTGATCCTTTAGGTCACGATAATATTCTTGGGCGCTTTCCAATGTCGCCTTATTCGTGAAAATGGCCTCCCCATGTTTCGCTGCAAAAGCGATTCCTGTTTTCGATGCCCCTGCCTGGAATATAACCGGCTGCCCTTGTTTCGAACGATCGATATTTAAAGGACCATGCGCTTTAAAAAACTCCCCCTCATGGTTTAAGCGGTGCATCTTATCCGCATCGAAAAATTGGCCTGTTTCACGGTTCCTGACAAATGCATCATCTTCCCAAGAATCCCATAATCCTTTCGCAACTTCCAAATATTCATCTGCCATTTTATAGCGTAAGGAGTGGTCTGGATGATTCCCTTTATTGAAGTTTGCAGCCGTTCCTTCAAGTGGTGTCGTTACAACATTCCAACCAGCCCGGCCACCGGAAATTTTATCCAATGATGCAAATTGCCGCGCGATATTAAATGGTTCACTGTACGTTGTTGATACCGTTCCGACTAAGCCAATTTGTTTTGTTACAGCAGCAAGTGTTGCTAATAAAGTGATGGGCTCAAAGCGATTTAAAAAATGGGGAATCGATTTTTCATTAATGTGTAATCCATCTGCAATAAATATAAAGTCCATCCCCGATTTTTCGGCTTTCTGCGTTACGTTGATATAATGTTCTAAATTGATACTTCCGTCTACCGGAACATCTTCTGATTTCCAAGAGTTCATATGGCCGCCCGGACCTTGGATAATAACACCAAGTTTCATATTTTTCTTAGACATTTCCTCCACTATCCTTTCTTATTGCTCATCTTCCAGTAAATCCACACCATACCATTTCACTGATAGCTCAGAGAGAGTGCCATTTTCCTTAAGTTTCTCTATCGTATTATTAATCTCTGAAATTAACGCATCATTTTCCTCTGTCTTTTTAAATGGTAATGCGACAGGCTGATCTCCAAATGGTTCACCAACAATTTCAAGCGGAATTCCTTTGTCATTAATTTGCGCTAACAAAATCTCTCTCCCTGATACGAACGCATCTACCTTGCCATTTGCAACATCTGTAAAAATGACGTCATTCGATTCAAATGTGACAATTTCATAGTCACCGTCTGGATAGTTCTCTTGCAACACATTTCCATAGTTTGATCCCAGCACGTTCGCTATCGTTTTTCCACTTAAATCATCTAATGATTGGATATTCTGGGTCTCTGTTCCTGATGCAATGACAGTTTTGGAGTTGTAATATGGAGTGCTAAAATTATAATGCTCTCCTCTTTCCTCTGTTGCGGCAAAGTTTGCTACCGTATCTACTTTCCCAGATTCCAAATTGGCTAAGATGCCATTCCAATCTGTTAACACCCATTCTATTTCATAATCCATTTCGTCAAATATAGCTGTTATAACATCGACACTAAACCCCTTTAACTCATCAGCTTCTTTAAAGTATTGTGGATAACCGTCAGGCCCAGCACCGATCTTTACAACCTTTGCTCCTGCTTCTGCCCCCTCACCGCTAGAACAACCTACTAAAAGGGACAAAAATAGCACACTCATTAACAAAACTAACTTTCTCATTGACTTCTCCTCTATTTCTTGTTTTCTACTGTTCATCTTCCAGTAAATCTACACCAAAGTATTCCAGTGATATTTCCGAGAACTTTCCGTCTTCTTTCAGTGCCTCTATTGCTTTGTTTAAATCAGCAATTATTGCATCATTTTCTTCTGTTTTCTTAAATGGCAAGGCTACTGGCTGGTCGCCAAAAGGTTCTCCTACAATTCGTAACGGTAAGTCTCTTTTACTGATTTGCGCCATTAAATGTTCTCTGCCATGTATGATGCCTTCAACCTTGCCTGATCCGGCGTCCGTATAAATGACGTCCGTTGATTCATACGTAACAGGTTCATAATCTAAATCTGGGTATTGTTCCTTTAATACATTTTCAAAATTTGTGCCCATAATGTTACCGATTTGCTTACCAGTCAGATCTTCTATTTCCTTTAACGTATCATCATCTGCCGCTGTCGCGATCGCTGCTTTGGAACTGTAATAAGGATCTGTAAAATTATAATCTTGCCCTCTTTCTTCCGTTGCAGCAAAGTTAGATGCTGTATCTATCTTCCCCGATTGTAAGTTGGCAAGGACCCCGTTCCAATCCGTCATGACAAATTCGATTTCATAACCAGCTTCTTCAACAATTGCTTTAATAATATCGACACTGAATCCCTTCAACTCATCATCTTCTTTAAAAGATGTCGGAAAGCCATCCGGTACTGCACCTACCGTAATGACGTTATCCCCCTTAGTACCTTCTGAAGCTTCACTCTCTCCGCTTCCCCCACAGCCCGCAACAACTAACAATAAACCTGCTGCGAGAAACAATATGAATCTATTCATTTATTTTTCTCCCCTTTTTGTTTTGACGATTAAGCGATATATGGTTTACTTATCCGCTGTTCATACCAGCCTTGTAATTGGCTATATAGGAAAGTAATCGCCCAATAAATCAGGCCAACCGCTAGATATGCTTCAAAAAATCGTAAATTTGCCGATGCCAGTAATTTCCCTTGCGCTAATAACTCCGTAACACCAATTGTGAATGCAAGAGATGAGTTTTTGATTAACCCGATGAACATATTCCCTGTCGCCGGCAGCGCATTCCTTACTGCTTGCGGTAAAACAATTCCCCGCATCGCTTGAGCATAGCTCATGCCCACGGATGTAGCAGCTTCCGCCTGCCCCCTATCCACAGACTCTAAGCCTGCACGGAATATCTCCGCTAGATAAGATGACGTATTTAAGCTGAATGCGACGATTGCTGCCGCTCCTGCCCCTAGGTCATTGAAAACCGGGAACAATTGAGGAAGTCCAAAGTAGATCATTAACAGTTGAACAAGCACGGGCGTCCCCCGGAAAAAAGAAATATATACTTTCGCTACTTGTAAAAGAACTGGCACTTTATTCACAAGGATAATCGCGAGGATGACACCGATCATAATCGCAATCACCATCGATACGATCGTTAAATATAATGTAATTGGCAAATAGGTGAGTAATTCCGGAATGATTTGCACGACATAACCGAAATCGATATTCAATAAAACCACTTCCTCTTTTATTTACTTCAAACAAATACTGCTAATTCACTTAATAACTCATATGACCTCAATCGTTTCTCTTCATCCAATATTGGTGTATGGATAATGAACTCCTCAACTCCAAAAGCAGATGCAAGCTTATCAAATTCATTTTTCACAAAATCCGGACTGCCCGCAATCATCTCCACTTCCTGCTCCTTGATTTCTGTAATGATTTCATCCGTCTGTTCGCGGAAGGCTTCAACTTGATCAAGAGTTCTTACAGACATCGACCGGCCACTTTCGGTGAAGATTTTATAAATTTTATAATCACGTGCTTCTTGCTCTGCCGCTGTTTGCGTTTCTGCAGCAAAGGAAGCAACCGCAACGATAAATTTCCCTTCTGGATAGATCTTTCGATATTGCTGAATAGCTTCTTTGAGAAAATCATTATTACTGTTTAAAAAGTGAGCATATACGAAGTTCGCGCCCTGCTCTGCCGCAAGCTTAGCACTGTTTGCACTTGCTCCAAGCAGAAATACAGGTACTTTTTCGTCTGGTTTCGGAAGAGCCTCCGCGCCATACAATTCATGGTCTTCCGGCAATGTGTCATGAATAAAATGATGAAGCGTCCTAAATCGTTCATCAAACTTAACATCACTGCCAGCGCCACCGTAACGCAAGGCTTGCGTAGCCAATGAAAAACCGCCTGGCGCCTTCCCTATCCCGAGCTCAACTCTCCCAGGGGAGAGCAAGGATAATAGCTGGAAATCTTCTACTACCTTGAACGGACTATAATGCTGGAGCATCACTCCGCCTGAACCAACTTTAATCGAAGTTGTTTTTGCTAATAAATGAGAGACGAGCACTTCTGGGGAAGTCCCTGCAAGGTCAAGCGTCTGATGGTGTTCTGAAACCCAAAAGCGTTCGTAACCCCATTCTTCTGCTTTTTGCACCAATTCGACCGTCCGCCTCAACGCATCTCCCGCTGTTTTCCCCGGTGAAATCGGGCTTTGATCAAGTATTCCTAATTTATATGTCAAAGTATTCTCCCCCTCCTATACTTTACGATTACAAGGCTAGCTCCTTTACATGTTCAGTTGGATTAGCCGAGTCGTCAGCAGAGCCATGATTTCGATGGAAGTCCTTTAAAAACTTTTTCGTCCGCTCCTTCTTGGGATGATCGAATATCTCTTCTGGTGTCCCTTGCTCAACAATTGCTCCATCGGCCATGAAAATTACTTTATCCGCGATATCACGGGCAAAGTTCATTTCATGCGTGACGATAATCATCGTTTTATTATGATTCGCGATTTTAGAAATGACACGAAGCACTTCTCCTACCCACTCGGGATCAAGTGAAGAAGTCGGTTCATCGAAGAGAATCGCATATGGATTAACTGCAAGCGCCCGGGCTATTCCAACCCGCTGTTGTTGCCCGCCAGACAGTGCAATCGGATATTGATTCGCTTTATCCAAGATTCCTACTTGACTCAGTAAATCTCTTCCCATTTCTTTCGCAGCTTCTTTTTTCATCTTCTTCGCTACGACTAAAGCATGGGTGACATTTTCTAATGCTGTTTTATTTTTAAATAAATTGTAATGCTGAAACACCATAGAGGTTTGCATTCTTAATTTATTTATCGTTGTCCGTTTCGTTTGATTCACGTCTATCGCGACACCACCAATTTCAATTTGACCTGAATCCGGTCTTTCTAAAAAATTCATGCAACGCAGGAGTGTTGATTTCCCGGAACCAGACGGTCCAATAATTACGACAACTTCTCCCTCATCGACATCAAAACTAATGTCTTTCAAGACAACATGGTCTTTAAAGCTCTTCCGTATGTTCGATACTTTTATCATCAATATCCACCTTTCAAGTGCGCAAATTAATAATCTAGTATTCACACCAATTTACTAAGGATTGGAAATTGAATTGATTATAGCACCTAATTAGTCAACTGACAATAGGCAAAAGTCTAATATATTATTTTCCAAGATGAAAAAGGGGAATTAATGCTGAAAATAATCTTAATGTATAATAGTACATATACGATTCAATATTTAATTGTGATTTTTTTCACTAAAAAGGCACTTCAGTCCATTCTAAAAGAAATTTCAATCGAACTCGTATACCTCAGCATAGATAAAGACGCGTTGGACAAAAGAGAAGCAATTACTGCTTGGGACCACGGAAATATGCGATTACGGCAACTTCTTATTATCGTTAAAGAAATTATGAAATACCGGAAGATAAGCGGAATTGATATTTGCGGAGAATATCCGGTAAGTCCGATGACGGAATTTGAACGGGAGATCGTAACAGCAATAAAGAAAAACAGTTACGCAAACGAATTTTTAGTAAAACATATACTGCATTGGTTAAGAAAGACGGATCACGACCCAGAAGTTTTACACGCTTAATACAATGGGGTATAGACAATAACCTCTAACCCAATAGAATGAAGCAAATTTAAGTAAATAATGAACCCCTCTTGAGCCTAATCCAACTCAGGAGGGGTTCTGTCTTATTCCTTATCCAAATAGCTAAAGAAGCTAGACCTGTTCCACTAATTTTCCGGATAAATAAATTCATTCAGGTAATAAGGTACAATACTATCATAATAAGCTTTTCTCTCTTCAACAAAATGTCTTATCTCTGTAAAAAATGCATCATCCAGCAAAGGATAACGAACGGTCCGAACTTGATCCAACACCGAATTATGTTCAATAACCGCGTCAACACTAGCGATTAATTGGTCCACAAGTTTTTCACTCGGCGTGATTCCCATAATGTCATTATAAATTTGTGCATCTTTTTCAGTGTCCAATGCGTGATACGGCAACTTCATATCGATATGGATACCATCAACAAGCTGCTTGTCATATAAAGTCCGTAACTTATTATAATAAATACCGCTTGTCGTTACGATGATTTTCCCATCAAAAAGATTTCTTACTTGCCTCAATAAATCGCAAACCTTGTCCAATGGGTTAATGAGGAATTCCCCACCGCTGAACATAATTGCATCAAACAGAAAACCACTTTTCTTTAAATAGTCATAAAGATCATCTAGCGTTTTATATTCTTTCGGTGTGTTTGCAACGATTTCATCATAATTATGACACCCGAAACAATGGAGTGGACAACCAGATAAAGAATGAATCAATAAAGTCGTATGATCAGGCAAATCGGTAAATGTGCGAATAAAGGTATTATATAGTTTCATTATCATATGTTCACCGTGTATTAACGACGAACAACCTCCTTTAACGCATCTTCTTTCAATCTTTTTCTAATGGTCCAATCATGCCTTCTTGCTTTAGACCAGAAATTATATTTTCCTTCATAATAGCCCTTCTCATCGACGTGGATCCTGTTTCTTGAGATCATTTTCAAATACCCGATCACTCTGCTGAAGGTCGCAATATCTTCTGAATCGCAGACCGGACACTGATCTATATTTTTTGCATCTTCCGCAACGATTCTTTGGCCACACTCCATGCAAGAAGTAATCGTCGGTGTTAATGTAATATAATTGATCGGCTTCTCAAAGATTTTATCCAAATATTTCGCCAAACTTTCCGGTTTTACCTTCGCTTCCAAGAAGTGGTGTAAAACACTTCCAGAGGTTGCATATCCTTGAAATTCAGCGCTATTCTCCAACTGTTCCAGAAAATCCTCTTCCGAAAATGGCGTCATACAACCGCTCGTCAAATATGGATTCTCTCCTTCACCTTGTACAAACACTTCCCGCTCGTTTGCTTTTCCCCATTTCAGGTCATGGCGGGCTAATTTAATCGCTGCATTTTCAGCTGGTGCATATTCAATCCCGCAGGCAACTTTATCGCGTACAATGAATTCATTTACAATCTCGGTCATATATTGCATAATAGCATGAGCAACCATTTTGCCAGCTTTATCTTTCATCCCGTCTTGATATCCTAAGTTAATTAATCCTTCATTCATACCTGTAAGGGCAAACACGTTAAAATAGTTTTTAAAATCTTTATTATAAGCAAAGAAAGTAGGATATAATTCTTTGTTCGCTTCTATCCATTTTCTTTTTGCCATATGCGCTTCTTGCATGACTTCCATATATTCACGGATCTTCACTTTCACAAGTTCCATATCATGTCCGAATTCCAGAAGAACTCGGTTCATATTTAAATTCAGTACTTGGACAGCGCCTGTTGAACCGGTTGATGATCCGAACACGCCTCCTCCCGCTTTCGAGAGCGTTTCTAAATTAATTTGCAGTCTGCAGCAAAGACTTCTGCTCACTTCAGGATCTTTCGCCTGGATTAGCGGATTCAGAGTTTTATAATACGGATCTTCAAATGGCTTTGTTTTAAAGTTTTCGAAATAGACGCCACCCCATTGATACATTTTATCCAATAGTTCGATAAACACGGGATTTTCATAATTGAAGTAATCATCAATTTGCACCGTTAATAATGGGAAGGTAAATGGAATGCCATTGCTTCCTGTTCCGTTCCTCATTACCTCAATAATTGCCCGGTTCATTCGGTCAAAGTAAACCTCTGGAATATCTTTATATTGTATATTCCTTCCTTCTCCGCCGATTACAACGTATTCATCCTTGATTTCCTCAGACGGCTTCCCAAACTCTAACGTAATATTTGAAAAACTACTCTGAGCTCCGGACCGAAGCGGCATATTAAGCTCCCAAATCAGACTTTGAAACAGTTCTGCTAATTCCTCATCAGTATATGTAGTGCCCCTGCTTTCTTCATCGAATAAATAAGAAGCTGTAATGGTAGAAAGCTGTGCCAACATCACCGCACCGGAAACCTGTTGGGATACTAATGTAACAACATTACTGAAATGCCTGAGTAAAGTAGGTATCCGCTTCGCTGGTTTAGAAGTAATCATGTTTTTAGCAAGCGTTGGAATTCCTTTTGTCGCGATATCCATACAACTGATGGATACACAATACGGGGCAAGCTGTTTGTCATGGACATAAACGACACCGTCATCATAAAGCTCTTTCATTCTTGGTGGTAGAATTTGTGTAAATAAAAATTCTTCCTCTGCATGATTCGTTAGATTGTGCCTTAAAAGTGGTAAGGAATAGACATAATTACTATTTTCATGTCTTAAATAATCTGTTTGCTTATTCTCTTGCTGTGATGTGAATTTCTGAACAATATCCATTGTACTTTGGAACATATTAATCCCTCTCCTTTAGACATTTTAATCCATAACTTGATGAACCACCTTCACCTTAACACAATATATTGTACCACCAAGTGACCTCCATCACTATATATAGATTGTGTCGAAAAGAGTACGACTATTTGACAGTTTTGTGAGGTTACTCACGGTCCCCTGCATTTTTAACTAATTTGAAAAAGATAGGTGCGGAGGCAAATTCCTCTTTGGCACCTATCTTTTTCAATAGACTAGTCTTCTAATACTGTTTTTGCAATCGTCTGATCTAATTCTTCAAAATCATCATAAGAAATCGTTTCGTATAGTTCTTTTCTCGTCTGCATATTAAATACACCATCTGCTTGCGAGCCTTGCTCTTTGATCAGGGTAAAGATCCGTTCATATGCCTTTGCTGCTACTCTCAAAGAAGTTACCGGATAAATGACCATACGGAAGCCCATATTCTGAAATTCTTCTGCAGTAATAAATGGTGTCTTCCCAAACTCCGTCATATTCGCAAGCAGCGGGGCATCCACTTTTTCAGCAAACAGACGGAATTCTTCATCCGTTTGTAAAGCTTCAGGGAAGATTGCATCGGCACCAGCTTCAACATAACTTGCTGCGCGCCGGACTGCTGCATCTAGTCCTTCTACCGCCCGTGCATCCGTTCTGGCGACGACAACTAAGGAAGGAGCAACTTCTTTAATTGCTTTAATCTTTTGTACCATTTCCTCTGTCGGAACGAGCTGTTTTCCATTTAAATGTCCACATTTCTTGGGAAGCTGCTGGTCTTCAATCTGAACGGCAGCTACATTTGCTTCCACCATTTCCCGCGCTGTGCGTGCCACGTTTAATACACCGCCAAACCCTGTATCAATATCAACGAGTACTGGTAAATTCGTTGCTCTGACAAGATCCCTTGCCCGTTCTGCTATCTCTGTTGATGTAACGATACCAAGATCCGGCAGTCCTCTGCTCGCCGTATAAGCTCCGCCAGATAAATATAAAACGGAGAAACCTGCGTCCCTTGCAACTAAGGCAGCCATCGCATCATGTGCCCCCGGTATTTGTAAAATATCCTCCGCTTCCATTTCTTCTTTTAATTTTTCAGCTAATTCTTTCTGTGTTGACTGTTGATCCACAATCCACGCCATATCTATGGCCTCCTTCTCATCACTAGCACGTATTAATTTATAAGAAATAGCTCGACAAATTCATCCACATTCATATTTGCTAACTTTTCATAATCATAACTTATCGCTTCAATCTTCTTGCGTTGTTTATCTGTATAATGGGTTGCTAAGTTTTCCGTATACTTCTCCATTATTTTCGGAATGGCTTCCTCACGTCTGAAGCGGTGCCCTAATGGATACTCGCGCTCCACTTCTTCTGTCGATGACCCGTCTTTAAAATGAACTTGAACAGCATTCGCGATTGAACGTTTAGCAGGATCTAGATAGTCCTTTGTATATTCCTTATTTTCTACGACGATCATCTTATCACGCAGGATATTAATCATCGGATTTGCGGCAAAATCAGCCTCATAATGTTCTGCACGTACATCTCCTTCAAGCAGGGCGATAGCCGTTATATATTGTAAACAGTGATCCCGGTCTGCCGGATTATTCAAAGGTCCTTTTTTATCAATAATGCGAATAGCAGATTCATGAGTTGTAATCGTAATTTTGTCTATTTCCTCTAAGCGACTAGCGACTTCTGGATGTAACTGTACGCCTGCTTCTGCCGCTGTTTGTGCATGAAATTCAGCTGGGAAGGAAACTTTGAACAACACATTTTCCATTACATAACTATCCAGCGGCTGACTAAGCAATAGTTCCTTCTTATTAAATAAAACATCTTGGAATCCCCAACCCGGAGCACTAAGTGCAGTTGGATAACCCATTTCACCTTGCATGGCCATCAACGCTAGCCGTACTGCTCTACTCGTTGCGTCACCAGCAGCCCAGGATTTACGTGATCCAGTATTCGGGGCATGACGATACGTCCGTAGACTGGCATTATCAATCCAAGCATTCGTTAGTGCATTCGTTATTTCTTCACGATTTCCACCAAGCATTTTCGTGACAACTGCTGTTGACGCTATCTTTACAAAAAAGACATGATCAAGTCCTACCCGGTTCAAACTATTCTGGAGTGCAAGCACCCCTTGGATTTCATGTGCCTTGATCATCATTTCCAGTACTTCTTCAACTTTAAGCGGTTCTTGACCCTTCTGGATCCTTACTTGGCTAAGGTGATCGGCAACTGCAAGAATTCCGCCTAAGTTATCCGATGGGTGTCCCCATTCCGCTGCAAGCCACGTATCGTTATAGTCGAGCCAGCGAATCATCGTACCGATATTGAATGCAGCTTGAACGGGATCGAGTACATGGGAAGTCCCGGGGACCCGCGCCCCGTGAGGAACAATGGTCCCAGGCACGACTGGTCCGAGCAGTTTTGTACATTCTGGATAATCAAGCGCTAAAATGCCGCAGCCGAGGGTATCAAGCAATACATATTGTGCTGTTTGAAAAGCTTCTTCACTCGTAATATCCTTATTTAATACATAATCCGTGATTTCTTCTATTAACATATCTGTTTTTTGATAATCATCTGTTTGTAACATCATTTGTCCTCTCCATTTCCATTTTCTATACTTGTATGACTAAACATAACGTGCACCAATATAATTCACACGTGGTCTATACAGTCGGTTATTACTATGCTGTTCCATGACGTGAGCTGCTAACCCAGCAGTCCGTGCGCTGAAGAAAATCGGTGTATATAGTGGAATCGGGATCCCTAATTTCCAGTACACGGGTGCTGCGTAATAATCTAAATTCGGGTATAGCCCTTTTTCTTTTTCCATTATTCTTTCGCCCGCTTCACACATCTCTAGCAGTGAATAATCGCCATCTCGCATGCAGAGCTTTCGTAAAGCTTCTTTCGTAATTAAGGCTCTCGGATCCATTTTCTTCATATAGACCCTGTGGCCAAACCCCATCACTTTTTCTTTTTGCTGCAGCTTATTTAGAAGTAATTCCTCAAATTCTTTTACCGTTTGCACTTCATTCAGCATATACATGACCGCTTCATTCGCCCCGCCATGCAAATTACCTTTCAAAGAGGCAATTGCTCCGGTTAATGCCCCGTAAATATCCGAGTTTGTAGAGGCGATTACTCTCGCAGTAAAAGTGGAATTCGGCATTTCGTGCTCGCTGTATAAAAGAAGCAAACGATCAAAAATCTCAATTTCTAAATCACTTGGTTTCTTTCCGGTAATCATGTATAAAAAGTTTGCACTGTAGGATAAATCGGCTTGCGGATAAACTGGCTCTTCCCCGTGGATAATCCGGTGACTATTGACCGTAATTGTCGGTAGCTGCCCTAATAATTGATAGGCCCGTTTTTTATTCGCCGCAAGCGTCCGGTCTTCTATATCTTCATCGAAACCAGCCAGAACGGATAATCCAGTACGCATTCCATCCATTGAATGTGTCTGCTTCGATAATAAGCGAAGCACGTCGATTACAACTTCCGGGACATCATAATGCTGTTTCAGTGTTTCTTCTATGGAGATTTTTTCCGCAGGTGTTGGTAAGGTACCTTCTAATAATAAATGTACAATTTCCGCATATTCCTTACTTTTCGATAGCTCAATCAGATCATGGCCTTGAATGATGATTTTCTCCTCATCTACATCCAAAAATGAAATTGATGTCTCCGCCGCAATAACTCCTTCTAACCCTGGAACAAACTTTTCTTTTGTTTCCATGAATACCATCCATCCCTCATCTTTTATTTTCCTCAAATCTCCGAAAGCGTTAGCAAGTAAGTGACCTAATGAGGTTTTCGCATCTGTCATTATTATAATATTGATTGTAAAATTGGAAAAATATATAATATTAATAATTAGCCATAGACTTTTCCTATATCATAAGAGGAGGACGTACTTCATGAATTATCAGGACTGGGAAATGTTAGCCGCTCTCTATTCTACCGAGAACATTACGAAAGCTGCAGAACAATTATTTGTCTCTCAGCCCACTCTAACCTCGCGTATCCAGAGATTAGAAGAACATTATGATGTGCAACTCATGATACGAAAACGAAGAGGAGTTACCTTCACCCCAGAAGGTGAACAATTGGCACAACATGCACAAAATATGCTTCGCGAACAACGCAAAATGGAAGAAAAAATAAATAACATGAAAAATCAGGTCACAGGTACATTACGAGTTGGCGTATCCAATTTCTTTGCACTTAATAAAATGCCGAAGTTATTACGATTATTTAAACAGGAATACCCTCACGTAGAATTCCAAATGGTTACAGGATGGAGCAGTGCCATGCACCGCCTCGTTTTAAACAATGAAGTGCATTTAAGCTTTATTAAAGGAGATTTTCCATGGAAAGGAAAAAGGGAACTTTTATATGATGAAGAAATTTGCGTTGCCTCACCGTGGGATTTCACCTGGATGGATCTTCCCAATATGCCGCGGATTGATTATCATACGGACGAAAATATGAAGAGTATGGTGGATGAATGGTGGTACCATCATTATTCCGAGCGTCCACATACAACAATCCAAGTCAATCAAGTAGAAACATGCAAAGAGATGATTGTAAATGGACTCGGATATTCCATTCTTGCAAATTTAGTTGTCCGTCCCTATCCGGAGCTATTTGTAAAACCGCTCTATAAACCATCAGGAGAACCAATGATAAGAAAAACGTGGATGTATTATCATGAAGACTCCTTACAATTGAACATTGTCCATGCCTTTATTCGTTTTATTAGAGGGTTAGATGTAAAAGCAATATAATCATTTACTGTATCCTTTTATTGAGCGTAAGTGTTAGGAGCTTTCAGTTATTCGGGCGCACTAACCATCGTTCAGTTGCCCGGCGGACCGATGCGCATCCTTAGGCACGGCCTTAGCTCAGGCGCACAGGACGTGGCGAACTTAGTCTGCCTCGGAAGAAAACCGCTTCCTGCGGGATGGACACTTACGCTGAATGAAAGCAATTATCAGTTGATTTTCAGTAAGAGAGGAGATTTTAATGCTACCCTTTACAGAAAAAGTCATTCAAATTATTAAAGATATCCCTGAGGGAAAAGTGATGACATATGGTCAAATTGCAAAACTCGCAGGGAATCCACGAGCGGCTCGGCAAGTTGCCCGTATCTTGCATACGATGAGCAGAAAATATCACCTGCCATGGCATCGGGTTATTAATGCGAAAGGTCAGATTGCGATGAAAGAAGAAGAAAAGTTCAATGAACAGCGCTTGTCTTTAGAAGCAGAAGGTGTTGAAGTTGACGATAAGGGAAGAGTTGATTTAAAGAAATACAGAGTAGAAGCCTAGATTAAACAGCTTATTTATGCTATTATTTTTAATTATACATACTATAAATTTCGCAATATTTATAGTTTTTATGGAAAGGTAGGTAATTAGTTTTGCAAACATTAGGCAAAGTAAGCAGATTTGCGACGAGCACATTTGCTTTATGGGTTATTATTTTTGCAGTGCTTAGTTTCTTTATCCCGCAAGGTTTTGCGTGGATTGCACCACATGTATCGCTATTATTAGGTATTATTATGTTCGGGATGGGGCTGACCTTAACCGTCGATGATTTTAAAGGTGTATTTCTTGCTCCAAAAAGCGTGCTGATTGGTGTTGTTTTCCAATATACGATCATGCCACTTACGGCTTTTGCACTTGCATATGCCTTTAACTTACCACCTGAAATTGCAGCTGGGGTAATTTTGGTAGGTTGTTGTCCTGGAGGTACATCTTCCAACGTTATGACATTTATGGCAAAGGGAAATACTGCATTATCTGTAACAATAACAGCAGTTTCCACCTTGCTTGCACCGATTATGACGCCTACACTCACCTATCTACTCGCAAGCCAGTGGTTATCGGTTTCCTTTATGGGTATGTTCATATCAATTGTTCAAGTTGTATTATTGCCTATTATTTTAGGTGTCGTTATCCGCATGCTATTCAGCAAGCAAGTCAATAAGAGCATGGATGTCTTGCCACTCATATCCGTAGTCGGAATTGTTGCAGTTGCTGCAGCTGTTGTAGCAGTCAACAAGGAATCGATTGTAACTTCTGGGCTGTTGATTTTTGCAGTTGTTGTCTTACATAATTGTATCGGATATTTACTTGGGTATATTGCTGCTAAAGCACTTAAGCTTGATTTTAAAGATCAAAAAGCGATTTCCATCGAAGTCGGGATGCAAAACTCCGGACTTGCCGCATCTCTTGGTCTCGCGCACTTTTCGCCAATTGCTGCCGTACCTGGTGCCATCTTTAGTGTCTGGCATAATATTTCAGGACCACTTCTTGCAAACTGGTGGGCAAAAAGAAGTCAAGATGATTCGGACGATAAAGAGATTGCCTAATATCTTTTACCATTTTAAAGCCTGCGTGATAGGGTTAACCTCCCTATTATGCAGGCTTTTTCCATAAGGAACTCGATTTCTATGTATGATTCCGCCTCTTTTTGTGAAAAGATAATAGCATACACTCTAAAGTAGGAGGAGGATGTTCTCTGAAATTTTCTAGCCGTGGAGACGCACATAAACTCTATCTTCGTTTAAAAGAGATGCCAACCGCAGAGATAAAAAAGAGTCGATATTTACAAGAAACGCATGCAATCAAAGTGTTTTACGAAACACTGGACAAGGAAACATTACAATTAATTTATTATCAAATCGCGAAAGAAAAGAACGGCACAGGGATCATTCCAATCTTAGCAACTGCTATTCCCTGGCTCCTTTTTCTCTTTGCTAACCCGCTTGAAAACTTTCTTTTTCACGATGGAAGCTCGAATTGGATGATTTTCGCTTTTCTTTATTTAGTCCTGCTTAGTATTAGTTTAATCTTACACTTTAAAGAAAAAGCATGGGCTGTTGTGCACGTGGAAATTATTCAAGACATTTTGGCGGAGCGGTGATAGGTATATCTCAACTTTATCAAATAAAGCCGAAATGATTTACTTTGAAATTCCCCTTTACAAGCGGCTAAATTCATTAATCTAATAAAATACCCTGAGTTCTTCAGTTAATAAAATAAGAAACAGCCTTGAACCCATATGAATAATGAATTCTCGGCTGTTTCATTTGTTCACTAAAGTTTTTGTGTTTCTTATCCTTTTTTACTCTATTTTTAATTTCTCCCAAAGTTATTTACTGATCTGCACGAAACAGCCGAGAAGATAAATTAATGCATGATTAACATTTTCGCTCATTATGGCGTTACTAGCATAATCCTCTCTAAAAGGGGGGCAAAGACTTTTTTCTTAACGATTCAAGTTTGTGCTTTCTCTATTGTTTTACCAAAGTTAGGTTGGCGTTTTTCCTTGAATGCTTGAACACCTTCTTCATGATCTTCCGTAGTAATAAGAGATGCTTGGGCAATACGTTCTAGTTCAAGTATTTCATCTAGTGTAGAATTATAAGATTGATTAGTAATCTTTTTTATAAAGCCATATGCAATAGTAGGACCTAAAGCTAACTTGCCAGCAAATTCATTCACCTTAATTTGAAAGTCATCTAGTGGATAAATGTGATTAACAATACCCAATGCATGTGCTTTCTCAGCAGTAATCGGTTCTGCACTGAATAATAGTTCTTTAGCAAGATAGGGACCTAATAATCTTGGCAAGAAATATAATCCACCACCATCAGATATTAAGCCAACTCTTGAAAAACTTAAAGCAAATTTACTGTTATCTGCAGCTAGTATAAGATCACTTGCCAATGCTAAATTAAACCCAGCTCCAGCTGCAAAGCCATGTACTGCCGCAATAATTGGCTTTTCTAAGTCCCTCATCAATAGAATTAATTCATTCAATGTTCCAATATGATCATAGGCTTCTAACGGCGCTTTCTTTCCCATAGTCTTTACATCTCCACCAGAGCTAAATGATCGTCCTGAACCTGATAGGACAACAACTCGTATTGTTTTGTCGTTTTTAGCAAGCTTAAAAGCATTTATTAAGGCCTCCATCATTTCTGGGCTAAAGGCATTTAAACTTTCCGGTCGATTTAGTGTAAGATGCATTATCCCTGCGTTAATTGTTATAATTAAATCTTCACTTTGAGTGTTTTTCATTATTTTCATTCTCCTTTTAGTTCATTTATTAAAAGCAGACTTTTTAATGAGTGAATCACTTACTTACCCCACTAAAAACTTCTTCAAGTTTATTCCTAATTGAATCTGGAATGGGTTCAGTTTTTTGCTCTGCATAATTAAAACAAACTAATGTAGCTGTGGCACGAGCAACCACTTCTTCTTTACTATTTGTAATTTCATGATGTACCGTAAAGCTCTTTGTTCCAATATCTGTAACAATAGTAGAAACCTTTAATATTTTGCCTCCAAAAGCTTGTGATATATAATCACATTTAGTGGAAGCTAAAATAAAATTAATCATCAATGGATTTTTATTAGTCTTTCCAATTCCAATTTCATAGAAAAACTTTGTCCGTGCTTCTTCAAAATATAAAAAATAACTTGTGTTATTTATATGACCAGCTGCATCTGTTTCCGCAAATCGAACAAATACCTCTATATCAAATGATTTTGTCATGGTAACCTCCCTAAAATTAAATTAATGTTGAAAACCCAAAATCTATCAACCTAGCTATTCCGCCTCAATAATTGTTGCAATACCCTGGCCTCCACCGATACAGGCGGTGATAAGTGCGTATCTCCCATTTGCACGTCTTAATTCATAGACAGCTTTTGTTGCAAGAATTGCTCCTGTGGCTCCTAGTGGATGCCCATGAGAAATAGCACCGCCATTAACATTTAATTTTTCCGGATCTAAATGAAGTTCCCTATCACAGGCAATTACTTGTGCTGCGAAAGCTTCATTTAATTCAATAATATCCATCTCATTTAAATGAAGGCCCGACTTCTCCATAACCTTTCTAGTAGCTGGAACGGGACCTATCCCCATAATATTCGGATCGACGCCAGCAACTGCTGAAGCGCGGATCGTTGCCAATGGCTGAACACCTAATTCTTCTGCCTTTTCTCTTGACATAATCACAAGAGCCGATGCAGCATCGTTTAATCCTGAACTGCTCCCTGCTGTCACTGTTCCTCCTTTTAGAAAAGCCGGTTGTAATTTAGATAACCCTTCGATTGTCGTCTCCGGCCGAGGATGTTCATCCGTTTTAAAAACAATGGGTTCCCCTTTTCGAACTGGAACGCTAATTGGTACAATTTGTTCCTCAAAGCGTCCTTCTTCCATTGCTTTAGCCATTCTTTGTTGACTCCGTAATGAAAATTCATCCTGCTCTTCTCTACTAATTCCATATTTTCTCACCAAATTTTCTGCCGTTATGCCCATTGGTGGATCGCCTATTTCCTTTGGTGAAAGTTGAGAGCCGCGAAACTGTGGTGGTGCTGAACTATATGCCCCTTCAGCTCTGTCCATCAAATATGGTGCACGACTCATACTCTCTGTACCACCAGCAACATAAATATCACCATCTCCTGCTCGAATTGCTTGTGCAGCTAAATGAATAGCATTAATTCCTGAACCGCACTGGCGATCAATTGTAAGACCCGGTAATTCCATTGACAATTCCGTTTGCAAGGCTGTTAACCTAGCAATATTTCCTCCACCACTTAATACATTTCCAAGAATCACATCATCGATAGATTGCGGATCAATACCTGTACGCTTAATTGCTTCTTTAATAACTTCTGCTCCAAAGACATGTGCCGGAACAGTTGCCAAAGCACCACCCTGTCTTGCTATTGCTGTTCGAACAGCTGATACGATAACTGCATCTCTCTCCATTGGATACTCTCCTTATGATTTTACTTTTAATCCATATATCTTATTGATATATCCAGACATTTAATAGAAGGAATTCGGTAGTATACGGGTTTAGACATATTTCTTGAATGTGATTGCTCCATTAATTACCTCTTTTCCATCTTGATTCACAGCCGCTACAGTAAAATCAAGTAATCCTTCACGTTCTTTTTGTAGTTTCCCTTTAAGTGTTATAACATCCTCTAGAAAAACCATCCCTGCAAAGCGAATTTTATAATATTGAATAAATCCTTCTTCTAAATAAGGTGTAAATAATTTTGCTAGGTTCCCCATTGTCCACATGCCATGAGCAATGATGCCAGGTAATCCTGCCTTTGAAGCTTCGGCATCGATTGTATGAATTGGATTAAAATCACCAGATGCACCTGCATATTTTATTAAATCAATTCTTGAAACTGGATGAAGTGTAATCTCTTCCAATGAATCACCAATTTGTAAATCAAAGATGCTAGTCATCTTACCAACTCCTTTCTTACTGGTTCCGTTATAATTACAGATTGCCTTTCCGTATATATAATTTTTCCGTCTTTATCCTCACCACTGCCTTGTAATATTACAAAACTAAGAAGACCCATCTTTCCTGTTTTTTCATAGTAATCAAGAACTTCGGTATAACAATAAACCTCTTCCCCTACCAATAATGGCCTTTTATAATGATATATCTGCTCTCCATGAATAAGACCGACGTTTGGTAAGTTAAAATCCTCTATTTCTCCATAGTCGAAAACTCGAGGAAAAGTTGGGGGTGCTATATTTTGCTCGTATCTTGATTGTTTGCCATATTCTTCATCCACATAAATCGGATGTACATCGCCAATAGCTTCTGCAAACTTCTTAACCGCTCCCCTTTCAACAGTGTTTTTTACCTTTTCAGATCTTTTTCCAATTATATCTTTAAACATTTACACAACTCCCCTTTCTCATGTTTATTGATTTAATCTTTTGGTCCACCAGCAACATAAATGACTTGACCATTAACAAATGAAGACTGTTCGTCTGCAAAAAATGCTACTGTATTCGCAATATCAGCAGGCTTTCCACTTCTAGCAACAGGAATAGAAGCTACACTGAATTTCACCATTTCTTCAAATGAAATACCGATTCGTTCAGCTGTTTCTCTTGTCATTTCCGTTTCAATGAATCCTGGAGCTACTGCATTTACTGTAATTCCATATTTTCCAAGTTCAATTGCAAGCGTTTTTGTGAATCCTTGTAATCCTGCTTTTGCTGTTGCATAATTTGCCTGTCCACGATTCCCTAATGCCGAGGTAGATGAAACGTTTATGATTCGGCCATATTTTTTATCCACCATATATTTTTGAGCTGCACGTGAAGCATAAAATGTTCCTTTTAGATGGACATCCATTACTTGTTCCCAGTCACTATCAGTCATCTTAAATAATAAATTATCACGAATAATTCCAGCATTATTTACTAGAATATCAAGTGAGCCGAATGATGTAACAAACTCCTTCATTGCAGCTTCTACTTCATCAGCATTAACGACATCCACGACTTTTGAAAAAACTTCATAACCTTGTTCTTCTAATTCTCTCATTGTTTCACTTAGAGCTGCTTCATTTATATCTATGATTCCTACCTTAGCTTCTTCCTCAGCAAACCTTTGTGCGATACCTTTACCTATCCCTCTACTTCCACCTGTTATAAAAGCAGTTCTTCCATCAAATCTACCCGTCATAAAAAATTCCTCCCTTATTTTTATATAAATTGGCCTACTTTAACATGGCCCTTTAAAAGATTTCTAGAAATAATTAATCGTTGTATTTCATCCGTGCCATCATAAATTCTCCATAATCTAGCTTCACGATACCAGCGTTCAATTGGCAGCTCGCGTGTATACCCCATGCCACCATGAATTTGCAGAACACGATCCACCACATTATTACCTATATTCGCTCCATAAAGCTTTGCTATTGAGGCTAAATGGCGGTTATCTTCTCCCTGATCAAGCGTAAAAGCAGCATTTAATACGAGCCATTTTGCGGCTTCAATTTCTACTGCCGAATCAGCGATTTGCCACTGGATTGCTTGCCTGTCAGCAATCGGCTTTCCAAATGTCTTCCTTTCTTTAGAATAATCAATCGCCATTTGAAGTAGCCTTTCGCTAGCTCCTACAGCAGTCGCACCAACAATCCATCTAGCAAAACCAATCCATTCTAAGCCGAGCTGATAACCACCATCGACTTCTCCTAGAATGTTCTCTTTTGGAATACGTACATTATCAAACACTAATCCTGCCGGTCCCCATTCTCCCATTGTATGAATATATTCTGATTTCCAACCCATTTCCCGATCAACAATAAAGCATGTAACCCCATCTGTGCCTGTACGTTGATGCTTTTCTTTATCTGTCACAGCCATAACCATTACAAAATCTGCTTCATTTCCTCCCGTAATAAATGTCTTTTCTCCATTTATTACCCATTCATTTCCATCCTTTACGGCGGTTGTTTTTAATCCTCTTGTATCCGATCCCGCTCCAGGCTCCGTCATAGCAAAGCATGACTTCTTCTCACCATTTATTGTTGGTATCAAATACTGTTCTTTTTGATCCTCATTTCCATAATAGAGAATGTTATCTGCAGTACCACCGAATTGAAACGGGACAAAAGACTTTGAAACTTCCATTTGTACAATTGCTAGCATCATTTGACCAATATCTGCTCCCCCATATTCAGCGGGTGTATTGATCCCCCAAAATCCAGCTTCCTTTGCTTTCAATTGCAATTCATTTTGTTTTTCTTTAGATAAACTGGGCTTACCTTCCATTTCATTACGAAGGACCTCATTTTCTAAAGGTATCAATTCCTTTTCGACAAACTTTCGGATTGTTTCTTGCACCATTTTTTGTTCATCTGTCAGGCGTAAATACATTTCATGCACTCCTCTTATTTATTAATCACTTCATACCAACTAGTTGGTATGTTTAGTGTAAAATATAAGGAAAAATTCCCCCTACCTTTATTATATATATTCAAGACTGGTTTAATTTTTCCTTTAATGATTGAAAATATTTTCATCCGTTATTCAAATGGAAATATTTCTACCTCTCCATCTTCAACAATGCCTGCATCAAATTTCCATTGAAGACTTCCTACTTCGTCAATTTCATGAAGTGGAAGAACCAAATTATCCTCTGGTATATTTTTTATCCCTTCATTTACAGCTTCCATAATTGCCTTTCTGTCTTCAACTGTACCAGCAACTTTCATTGCTTCTACCAAAACATACACACTCTGATAATTTAGTGCAGATTCAGAAGTTGCGTATGGTTCACCAAAATTCTTTTTATATGTCTCTACAAATCTGTCACTTTGTTAAGTATCACTACTCTCAATAGGAAGAGAACCAATTGAACCGTTAAGCAGATCATAGCTTCCTAAGAAACCAGACATTTCCTCTAATTTTGCTTGGTCCATAATCATAAATCCACCCTCGAATCCCAATTCCTTGGCTTGTTTTATAACAAGCGCAGTAGGTTCTGAAGGTCCCCCAACAAAAAGCACATCCGGATCTTCATTTAATGCGTTGGTCATTATGGTAAAATAGTCGGTTTCCTTTGCAAAATCAATCTCAGTTTCATAGACGATTTCTCCCCCCATTTCTTCCCATACAGGAACAATTGATTCAGTCAGTCCTTACCATATTGGGAGTTTGTAGGAAGGAGTGCCATTTTACTTCCAAATTTTTCGATTTGATATCGACTAAATGGTTCTGTCCAAACATTATATTGGGGTGGGATTCCTATCATTAACTCATTCCCTTGTTCATATTGTCTTGGTTCACTTGTATATGCCATAAGAATGAAATTATCCTCTTCATTAAATTCTTGAGTGGCAAAAACTCCTCCACTGTGAGGTACCCAAACTGCTACAGGATCATTTTCCGAAACCATTCGCTTCACATTTACGCCTGTCTCATTTGGTAAATATTGATCATCAAATGCAACGATTTCAAGTTTATACGTCGTTCCATCCACTTCAAAGCCATTTTCATTAATTTCCTCAGCAGCCATCTCTAGTCCATTCATAACGTTAATTCCATATTGAGCAGCCGGGCCACTTAATGGTCCGCTGTAACCTATCTCAACAATCTCCTCTCCTTCACTTAATGTTGGAGTTTCTAGAGTTTCTGGCGCTTCTTCCGTTTCACTACTATTTTTATCCCCAGAGTCACTTGAAGACATATCTAGACAGGCTGCTAATCCGAATACAAATAGCAATAGGATTCCAAAACAAGAAATGCTTTTAAACCTCATTAATCTGCTTAATAATTTCAAACATCTTTTTTTACGCACCATGAGCAAAGTTAGGAACGTGAAGAATTCCGAATACCATTGTCAAACCTAGCGCCACCAAACTGTAAACACTGCCATTAGAAAGCCCGTTTAATAATTGCTGGAGAAATAAATCCATCATTTTCCCTCCTCTTTTTTCTATTTACTGTTGGGGTAATAATTTTTGAATGTAATTTTCTAATTTATAACAAGTGCTTACTCACGAATAACATCTCTAATGTTTGTAGTCGCTAAATATTAAGCGCACCACCATCAATTACAAGTGTTTCTCCTGTAATAAAGGAAGCTTCATCTGAAGCAAGGAATAATACAGCATTCGCTATTTCTTCCGGTTGTCCGATTCTTTTTAAAGCGTTATTTGTAGATAAAACTGGCCATTTATCCGTCTTTCTCCAGTCATCAACCATACTTGTTTCAATTATTCCTGGTGCAATGGCATTGATTCGTATATTCTTCCTCCCAAATTCAGTTGCTGTCGATTTAGTAAGTGCAATAACACTGCTTTTTGATGCCGAATATGCCGCAACTAACTTTTGCCCTTTTATGCCTGCAATACTTGCTGTATTTATAATTGAACCTCCCGACTTCATATGCGGAATGGCATATTTCATACCAAGAAATACACCTGTTATATTTATATCCATAACTTTCTTCCATTCCTCAAATGAAACATCGGGCAATTTTTTCTCTACACTATTTACTCCAGCATTATTAAACATAATATCGAGCCGTTCATACTTAGCAATCGTTTCTTGAATCATATTTTGTACTGCATGATCATTAGTTACGTCAGTCTTTATACAATTAGCTTCTCCATTTTCCTTTCTTATTAGATTTACGGTTTCACATGCAGTCTTTTCATTTAAATCAACGACGACCACCCTTGCTCCTTCCCTTGCAAATCGAATCGCTGTTGCCTTACCGATATCTCCACCGCCACCGGTAATGATTGCAACTTTGTTTTTTAAGCGCATAGACTTCCCCCCTTAATATCTGGATTGTTAAACCTATTTATTAAATAAGTGGCCTCATGGCTTAACAATCAATTTCCCATACGTCTTCCTATCGGCTAAAATTTCTAATGCGTCTGGAACTTCTCTAAAATCATACGCTTGATATATTAATGGGCAAATCGATTTTTCATCGTAAAGTCGCATTAAGTCTGCATGGATTTCCCTTACTTTACTAGGGTGTAACCGTGCAAATAATCCCCAATGCACACCAACAATTGAATAGTTTTTAATGAGTGCATGGTTTACAGGTGCTTCAGGTATGCGTCCACCAGCAAAACCGATTACTAACAAACGTCCATCAAATGCAATACATTTACGTGATCTATCAAACACGTCTGCTCCTACTGGGTCATAGATAACATCTGCTCCACGCCCGTTAGTCTCACTTTTCACAACCTCTACAAAATCATCCATTATATAATCAATAGCTATGTCCGCTCCAAGATTTTTACATATCTGGACTTTATCAGGACCACCGGCAGTTGCTATTACTTTTGCCCCCCTTGCCTTACCAAGTTGGATAGCTGCTGATCCTACTCCACCCGCACCGGCATGCACCAAAAGTACCTCCCCTTTTTGGAGATTACCTCGGTAATATAACCCATAATAAGAAGTTTGATAGGTTATGAACATTGCAACAGCATCCGTTGCAGCCATTGAATCTACAATAGGATAAACAGATTCCTCTGGAACACTCACCCATTCAGATAACCCTCCATCCGGTAATGGAGGAGTTGCGATCACACGTTGCCCCACTTTTAACTGAGTGTTTTTTCCAATTTCACGAATTACTCCTGAAATCTCCGCTCCTGGCGTAAATGGGATTGGGGGCTTTTCCTGATACTTTCCCTGACAAAGTAATATATCAAAAAAATTAAGTGAAGAGGCTTCTACTTCAATCAGTATTTCACCTTCCTGAATAGACGGTCGTGAATGGTCTTGCAATTCTAATACTTCTCGTGGATTACCTAATTTCGTTACCTTCCAATTACGCATTAAAATTCCTCCTTCTTCGCTCCTTCATCCTATATTTCGAATTTAAAAAAATCGTTTTCCAAAATAATTATACTAAACGTATAGTTTGCTTATAAAATGCATTTATAGACGGTATATTCAGCCTATTCACTTTGGATTTTATCTCTCAATACTTAAAACCCTGTCTGCCAATTAGCAAGTCTACGTTCACTCATGGATCCATTTTTCATGCAGGCATATTCTAATGTTTGAGAAAGAAACTTTCTTGTGTCTCTTGGATCGATGATATCGTCAATAAGATGTTTCCCTGCTGCTTTATATGGGGAACTGTCGAAACTCCATGATTCTAATAATTTTAATCGTTCCTCTTTCGCATTTTGCGATTGTTGAAGGTCACGGCCATAAACAACATTTATACCAACTTCAGGGCCAGTAAAATTTATCTCGGCTGTTGGCCAAGCAACTACAAAATCAGCCCCCATTGTTGGGCCGCACATATTCCCATAAGCGGCACCAATACTCTTTCGAATAACAATTGAAATTTTAGGTACTGTTGACTGCGCAAGAGCTTGATTCCACATCATAATCTTTGTAGGCATCTTTAATTTTTCAGCTTCACCGGATACTCTAAACCCCGGAATATCATGTAAGAAAACAAGTGGAATATGGTAAGAATCACAAAGACAAATAAATTCAGTCGCCTTTTCACATTCCTTAGGGCCTGCTGCGCCCGCGTATTTCAATGGTTGATTTGCGATAATACCTACTACTTTTCCATTAATACGAGCAAAAACAGTTATAAGCGCAGTTCCATATAAAGATTTTAATTCGAAGTAATTCCCATCATCAACAATTTGACGAATAACCTTTTTCATATCATAGGCACGTTGTCGTCTAGTCGGTACGAGATTAACAATCTCATCAAGTCTTCTATATGGATCATCTTTTGTCTCTTTAACCGGCGGCTCTTCACTTGAATGTAGTGGCATATAACTTAAATATTCCTTCATTTCCTGTATAGAGTCTTCCTCACTCGTAACAAAGCGATCTACTTGCCCAGTATAATTTGCATGAATTTCCCAACCACCGAGGGCTTCATTTGAAATCTTTTCACCTGTAGCGACTTCCAACATACGTGGCCCCGCTACTGCCATCGCGCTTCCTTTTACTTGTGTTACAAAATCTGATGTTACAGCTGTCCATGTTGGGCCGCCAAAGCTATCTCCTAAAATTGCAGTTATTAATGGAACTTTACGATTGTGGAGCAAAAGTTCTTGCGGAAACAACATCTGGCTTATCCCGTCAGACCCCATACCATCAGGCATCCTTAAGCCTCCACCTTCCATTAAATTCAATAACGGAAATCCGCGCTTAACGGCAAATTGATGTGCTGCCTTTGATTTACGAAAATAAACCATTCCTTCCGTTCCAGCAAGAACTGTTTTATCAGCTGCCTGCAATACAACTGGCCTTCCTTCTACTTTACCTAAACCCGTAATTATTCCATCACCAGCACTTTTCTCTTCAGAACCTAATTGGTCCGAATGGGCAAGTAATCCTATTTCTAAAAATGTATCCGGATCGACAAGCTTTTCTATTCGCTCTCTAGCAGTTAAATGACCATGTTTATGCAATCTTTCAAGCTTTTCTTTTCCACCCCCATACTTTGCTTGCTCTTTTCGCTCCCATAATTCCTCTATCATCCCGTCCATATAATTTCTCCTTCTTCGTTATAGTCCATTTATTTATCTATCCTCTATTAAAAGTCTGCGTAGAACTTTACCAGAACTTGTTGCTGGTAAGCTATCAAGGAATTCTACATCACGCGGGTACTTATATGCTGCCATTTTTTCCTTTGACCATTTAATGATATCCCTTTCACTAACTTTTCCTTTATAAGCAGGATTCAATACAATGTAAGCTTTTACACTCTCTCCTCTATTTTTATCAGGCACACCGATAGCCGCTACTTGTAAAATTGCCTCATGATCATTCAATAAAGCTTCAACATCTTCAGGAAAGACACTATACCCTGATGATTTAATCATTTCTTTTACCCGACCATTAAAATATAGAAATCCTTCCTCATCAAGCATCCCAATATCACCTGTAAACACCCAACCATCTTTTAGTGTTTCCTTTGTTGCGTCTGGTCGATTTAAATAACCTTTAAATACTCCAGGATTTTTTATAACAATTTCTCCTTGAACTCCTGGTGGTAAGTCTTCACCTGTTTCTATATCTACAATACGTATTTCTGTATCATACGTAGCAATACCACAAGTTCCAAATTTAATATTTTCAATCGGCATAAATGTATCACATGTATGTGTTTCACTTAATCCGTAAGAAGCTTCTAAAAGTACACAGCCTCCAGTGACTTTCTCCCAAGCTTCGGCTAGGTTTTGATCCACTTTCGTTCCAAAACTTGTTGCGAAGTTTAGTTCAAGTGATGTTAAATTCCTCTGTTCAATCTCTGGGAAATTAAGAATAGCAGCATTCATTGTAGCGACCGTATATAATTTATTTACTTTATAATCTTCAATTGCCTTTACAGCTGTTTCTACATCGAAACGCGTCAGCAAAATACATGATAAAGAATTATAAACAGGAAGATTAACTCCCATCACCATGCCAGCAATATGACAAAGGGGTGCAACTGCCAACGTAATATCTGATTGTTTCATTTGATATCCTTGAGCTGTTGCGGCTGTTTTAAACAGAGCATTCCCATATGTGAGCATCGCTGCTTTTGGCCTTCCCGTTGTTCCAGAGGTAAAAACCATCAAGCCAACATCTTCCCATATATCAATCTGTTCAGTCTCTGAAATTGGATTATTTGATTGTATTTCTTCTAGTAAATCGAAATTACTATTAAGTTTCTTTTTTTCAATTTTTAATTCGTCTGGTAATGGTAATGTTTTCGCCTCAGGAAGGAAATCTGTATAATGAGTAGTTATGATAAATTGGAGCGAGGTCGTCTGCTGTTTTACTGCTTCTACTTGTTCATACAATTCCTGAGCCGAAATGATAGCCTTAATTTCAGCTTCATTAATAAAATAGAGGAGCTCTGCTTCCTTGTACATTGGGCTCAATGGCACGACTATTGCACCAATCATTTGAATTGCATAATGACAGATCAGATATTGGGGACAGTTCTGCATATATAATGCAATTCGATCGCCCTTTGAAACATCCTCCCCTTTAAGAAACTGTGCAAATCGGCGGGAATTATCACTTAGTTGTTGCCAAGTAATATTGTTTCCGTAATAAGTATAGGCAGTTTGTTGTGGATGGTTAATCGCGTTTTGTAGCAAATATTCATGTAATGGTTTCTCACCTAGACGATAGTGCAATGTTTCCTGCATATCACTTGGCCAGCTTTTCTTTAAAATGGATTTCATTTGCTCTACCTCCTGGTATAAGAGTCCTGTCTGAAAGTAACCCCTTCTTCAATCCCACGGTAGCATCCCAGTAAGCTATAACGATTCATTGTTCATTACATCCTATTTTTTCTATTACTGATTTGTAGATAATAAAATTTCATTCACAAAATTATTGATATTAAATCCCTCCACATTTGCATTTCATATCATCGTTTCAAACCGTCTCTTCTCTAATTTGCCGTCTTAAAATCTTGCCAACAGCTGTTTTAGGTAATTCCTTTCTAAACTCAATAATCCGCGGTACTTTATAAGCTGACAAATTCTTTTTACAGAAAGCAATTAATTCTTCCTCATCACATTTCATCCCATCTTTCAAGACGATTACAGCTTTCACTGTTTCTCCTCGGTAAGAATCAGGAACCCCTATAGCGACAGCTTCTTGGACTGCGGGATGTTGATAAATAACTTCTTCCACATCGCGAGGGTACACATTATACCCGCTTGCGATAATTAAGTCCTTTTTACGATCAACAATAAACAGATAGCCTCCTTCATCCATATAAGCAATATCTCCTGTGTAGAGCCAACCATCGCGAAGTACATTCTCTGTCTCTTCAGGCATATTCCAGTACCCTTTCATTACTTGTGGTCCTTTAATAATAACCTCGCCAATTTCACCGGGTGGAAGCTCTTTCGAACCCTCTTCTAAATCAACAATTTTATAATCCGTAGAAGGTACTCCAATACCAACACTCCCAGGTTTTCTATTACCGAAGGACGGATTACAATGTGTTGTTGGTGAGGTTTCTGTGAGACCATATCCTTCTAATATTTTCGCACCGGTTTTTTCTTGGAATTTCTTTAATAACTCTACCGGCATTGGTGCACTACCACTATTACAAGTACGAATACTATCCAGACCATATGCTTCTACATCTGGATGGTTGATTAATGCAATATACATAGTAGGTACTCCAGGAAATGATGTTGGTTTGGTCTCCTTTATTGTTTGTAGGACTTCCTGAATTTCAAATTTAGGCAATAATATGCTTTTTGCACCTATAAAGATTGAAAGATTCATCGCTGAAGTCATTCCATACACATGGAAAAGTGGTATTGCAGTTAGAGTCCGCTCTTTTCCTAGTTCCATAGTATCTCGAAAGTACTCGTATGTTTGTAATACATTTGCAAATAAATTTCGATGGGTCAACATTGCCCCTTTTGAACGTCCCGTAGTTCCGCCTGTATATTGTAAAACTGCTATATCCTCAGATGGATTGAAGGCAACTTCGACTGGTAATTGCTCTGCTCTTTTCAAAAAGCTGTTAAATTCAATTGCTACACTGTCCCTCGTATCTTTACCTTCAAAATTAACTGTAATTATTCGTTTAACAGATGTATTTTCAATAATAGACCTCAAAACCGGTAGTAAATGTTCATAAATTATAATCGTTTCAGCATCTGAATCATTTAAAATGTATTCCAACTCTTTTTCTACAAGCATTGGGTTCAGCTGTGTTACGATACCACCAGCTTGTAATATTCCATAATAACTAATGACATATTGTGGACAATTCGGGAGCATAATTGCTACCCTTTCTCCTTGCTCAAACGCTTCTTGTTGAAGTGCGGCAGTAAAAGAATCTACCAACTCCCCTAACCTTTTATAGGTCATCTCATTTCCATAGAAATATAGGGCCGGGTTGTCACCATAATGGGTGATGGACTTCTTTAGGATTTCGGTTATTGGTTCGTCAGGTATACTAATTTCCTTTCTTATATAATCCGGATAATGTTTTAGCCATACTTTATCCATGAACAAATACCCCCTAAAAATTACTATGCAAGCGCTTACTATATAACATCTAGTACTAGTCATTCCGCCTCTATCATCCTATGTTTCTAAATAAAACATTTGCTTAATAATTTCTTCTGAGATACCCCGTGATTTTAAATCTGGTATAATATTTTCAAAAATGTGAGTCGGATACCAATCTTTTACTAATGTTGCAGTGTCGTCGTTCATTTCCAATGGACGCCCTAGCCAGTAATTAATGGAATCATGGGAGAGCATGATTTGTTTTTCATACCCCTCTTCAAGTAACTTTATAAGCGTATTTATACGCTCTTCATCCATTGGAGCTCCAACCAGTTTTTGAATTCCAAATCGATCAAAACCAATTTTTACTCCAGTTTTTAAAGTATCTCTTTGATAATCAATATTTGTATTGCCACACATATGACCGATAATAATTTTAGATGGTTCTACTCCTAATTCAATAAGCAATCTAGCCTGCTCAGGTCCCATTGTCCCCATCTGCGTATGCGTAATAATTCGAATACCTGTTTCTTTATGCACCTCTGCTGCTATATCGAAAAACATTTTTTCATACGGGGTGATTTCATCCTTACTTGAAGCAAGCTTAATTATTCCTGGTTTAATATCAGTCCCTGCTATACCTTCGTTGATCTCCGTCATGAACATTTCATAAATATCCTTTTTCGCCGTTCCTAACGAATCGCGAAACTTAAAATAGGTTGTAGCCCCTTCCCCTTCATAATAATAGCCAGTAGAACAAACTATCTGAATCCCTGTAGCCTCAGATATTTGTTTTAATAGTTCAGGATTTCTACCACATTCATTGGGGGTTGGATCTACAACTGTTTTAATTCCATACTTCTTAACAGCATTTGCAGCCTTTGTTCCCGCACTTAACGCTTCGTCTGCATTAATGGGACCATTCGTTACATCACCACTGTATCCTGGATAGCCAAATATAAAATGTTCATGGATTAATGTCTTTCCCATATCTTCGACAGGAATCTTACCTGTGACCGTTTCAATCCATTCGCCCAAACCTATCAACTCCTTAAAGGATTTAAAATAATAGATTCTGTTAGCTTTTCTCTTGTAATTCTCTCCATAATATTTTTCCACTTGAAGTTGTTGGAAAGCTTTCGACAAACTCAATAATACGTGGATATTTATACGCTGCCATTTGACTTTTCGACCATTCTATAATTTCATCTTCCTTTATTTTACCGATAAAATCAGTCTTCAATATGATAAAGGCTTTTACAGTTTCTCCACGCTTTTTATCTGGAGCACTTACTACACATGCCTGTTCAACGGCTGGATGCTTATATAAGATAGCTTCTACTTCTGTCGGCCATATTTTAAATCCTGAAGCATTTATCATTCGCTTTAATCGATCCACAATAAAAAAGTACCCTTCTTCATCCATTTTCACAATATCACCTGTTCGAAAAAACTGTTTTCCATCTATCTCTATATGTGATACCTTATTCTCATCCTCTCGATTGTAATAGCCGGAAAAGACTTGGGGCCCATTGACCACAAGCTCTCCTAGTTCATGAGGTCCAACCTCACTTCCCGTAGCTAGGTCTATTACTCTAGCATCCACATCAAATGAAGGGATTCCCAAGCATTGTAATTTAGGACGATTTGGTGGATTGAAGTGCGTATGTGATATGGTCTCTGTCAGACCGTATCCCTCATAATAACGAAGACCTGTTCTCTCATACAATTGTTCTCCTACTGCTTCCGGAAGCGGTGCTCCTCCACCTCCTATTACTTGTAAGGAAGATAAGCTATAACTATTCATATTTGGATTTGATAAAAAGTCTATTAACATCGTGCTTATATTAATCCAATGTGTACAACCATGTCTCTCCATTTCCTTCGCTGCATAATCACGATTCCAACGGGTCATCATCACGATCGTACTACCTGATTGAATAGGGGCAAGTGCACTGTGAATTAACCCTGTTACATGAAATAATGGTAGAGTTAACAATGGAATCGCATCAGCTGTCATATTCATCCATAGGCTTGCTCCTACAGTATTTGCCTGAATTGTTCTATTGGGGTGAATACATCCTTTCGGCATCCCTGTTGTTCCAGACGTATAGGGAATCATTGCTACATCATCTTCTAAGCCATCATATTCATCTATTTGATAGGTTTCACTTAAAGCATCTTTCCAAAAAATAACATTAGATAGCTTTTGATTATTATTCGCAAGATTAGGTTTGAAATCATTATTCTCGTTATACTCACCTGAGTATTCGGAATACGAAGTTACTATGATATTATTCAAGGAAGTTTCTTTTATTAATGGGACTATATTGTCATACAATTCCTCCCCAATAATTGCATAATTAATATTGCAATCCTTCACATAAAACGCTAAGTCCTGTGTCGTGCTCATCGGATTAATTGGAACAACTACAGCCCGTAGGCGCAAAATAGCAAAGAAGCTTATGAGGTATTGTGGAGAATTCTGCATAAACAACAATACTTTCTCTTGCTTTTCTACCCCTAATTTCTTTTTTAAATACCCAGCAAGTATCTCGACTTCCTCAAGTAGCTCTGTATACGTAATACTTCTTCCATAATAATGTATGGCAATTTTATCAGGATATTTTTTTGTTGAAATGACTAGGTTATCATATATGGTTGTCTTCGGTATTGTTAAACTTTTAGATAAACGAGGCGGCCAAAACTTAAAATGATTTTTATTCATGTATAGACTCCTCCTCTTTAGCTATTGCATGAAATTATCTTTACTACGGAAGTAACACAAGCTTTCCTTTTGTTTCTCTTCCCTGCAACTTCCTATGAACTTTGGCAGCGTCGCTTAATGGATAAGTTCCGCCAATTGTGAGTACTAATTCACCGTTATTCATATACTCTAGTAGTTCCTGTAAGCTCTTTTGATACAAAGCAGGTTTACTCATTATCTGTGGTAGGAAAAATCCAATAATTGATTGATTACGTCGCATTAAAATTCTTGGATCAAATTCTGACTGTTCACCGCTCGCTGCGCCATAAATGACGAGCCTACCAAAAGCGGCCAAGCATTTCACTGTTTTATTAAAAACCTCTCCCCCTACCATTTCTAGAGCTAAATCAACACCTTTACCATCTGTTAATTCACGGATTTCCTTCTCCCATCCATCTTCTGAATAATTAACAGTGTAGTTCGCTCCCATCTCCTTTGCAAAAGCTAATTTCTCCTTCGTACTTGCCGTTGCGATCACTTTTTTTGCTCCTATTTTTTTGGCAAGCTGTACTGCAATAGAGCCGACTCCTCCCGCAGCTGCGTGAACAAGCACTGTTTCTCCTTCTTCCAATCTCCCCATTGTTTTCAAAATATGATAAGCACTTAACCCTTGTAGTGGTAATGCAACAGCTCTTTCGAAAGACACATCTTTAGGAATAGGAATTAGCTGACTCGGATGCACAACAGCATATTCCGCATACCCTCCTGAACCGATTAACGTTACAACTCGCATTCCTTCCTTTATATCTTGGACATTTTTTCCAACCTTCTTTACTACCCCTGCGATTTCTGCGCCTGGAACAAATGGTAACGGTGTCGGTACAACATAATTACCTTCCCTCCTGGCGGTATCAGCATAATTCACACCAATAGCTTTTACTTCAATTAATACTTCATCTTGACTAAATGCTGGTATTTCCATCTCGATGAGTTCCAACACATCGGGACCACCAAATTCTTTAAATTGAATTCCTTTCATCATTCCACTTTCCTCCCGATTCTCACTCATTATTTTCCCTTACAAGTTTCCATTTTTTCCAAACAAATTATTTTCTTTTCCAATAGTATGGGTATAATCGATGATTCACCTTGTTTGCTAACAAATGCTAGATCTTGTTGGAGTTCGTGGGAGTGTAGCATTTGGCCAACTCTTGATTCACTTAGAACATTATAGGCTTCATGGGATAAATTTTGATAGAATATTCTAGATGCTAATGCGCTATCCGTTAATTCAATATTATTTAAACCATACTCTTTTACCAATTGCTCAATAAAATAACCAGCCCCATAAAAATCTTCAAGACAAAATTGATTCGATGATCCAGAGCAAACGACAATTATTGTCTCATTATCATAGGTCTTTATAATCTGTTTACTTACAGCCTCTCCATTTAACAAGGAAGCAATATAAACCTCTTTCGCTGGAGCTGATTGCCGTATCGCAACGGTTCCATTCGTAGTAGATAGTAAGACTGTTTTATTCTTTACATGTTCTTCTAATCTTGATGGGGCTGGGCTTAAAAAACCATCAATTGTAATACCGTCATATTCCCCAACGAGGGCAACATCCTCTGTTTTATAACCCTTAGCCATAAGAATTGCTTCTTCCCCATTCATTACAGGGATTACTTCTTTTGCACCAAATTGCAAACATGAAATGATTGTGGAGGTTGCCAGTAATACATCAAACACAACTGCAATTTTATCGTCACTCATTTGTACCGTATCTATTTCTTCCTTTTTGAGAAGCAAATGAACTTTCAACGAATCACAGCCCCCTCGCAGAATCCAATGCATATTGAATTAAAGTTTCTGTATATTGATCTAGCTGAGCAAATCTTGGATCACTCGTCTGTCCCTTAAAGTACCGATAATAAATTTGTTGACATATTACCGCTAGTTTAAAGTAAGCAAAAGTAAGGTAAAAATTAATCATTGATACGTCACGACCGCTCCTATTTGCGTAATGTTCCGAAAATTCTTCTCGAGTAAAAAATCCCCCCCATGTTGTTACAGATGCTTTTCCTAACCCTGTTTTCAATTGTTCAGGATCATCTGGCTGTGTCCAATACGATAAAGCAACACCTAAATCTGCAAGGGGATCACCGACAGTTGTCATCTCCCAATCAAACAAACCAATCATTTCACTAAAGTCCTCAGAAAACATTGCATTATTTAGTTTATAATCATAATGAATAATTGTCGGTTTAGGTGAAGATGGAATACTTTTCTGCATCCAATTTGTTAATTCTTTGAGTCCAGAAATCTCACTTGTCTTTGCGTTATCATAACGCTTAATCCAACCAGCTACTTGACGCTCCATGAATCCATCTGGTTTTGTGATATGCACTAATTCTGTTTTTTTATAATCAATACGATGTAATTCAACTAATCTTTCAACCATTAATTTTGAAATTTTCTTTCCTAATTGCTCGTCATAAGTTACCCCTTCAGGAAAAGTTGAATCAAGAACTATGCCTTTTCTGCGTTCCATGATAAAAAAAGGGCTTCCCACAACTTCCTCATTTTTCGAAAAGTGATAAGGTTTTGGTGCTGTTGGGTATAATGGATATAAACTAGATAATATCTTGTATTCCCTTTCCATATCATGAGCTTTTGGAGCAACCGGTCCAAGGGGAGGTCGTCGTAATACTGCCTCCCACGCTCCTATTCGCAATAGATAGGTAAGGTTAGATGCTCCTGCACCGAATTGTTCAATTTCTAATTCTCCACTTGGAACTTCAGGCATCTTTTCCCGAATATAATGATAAAGTGTTTTCCTATCCAGCTCTTCACCTTTTCTAACAGGCATTGTGTCTCTATATAAAGATTTCACCTATCTATCTCCTCTCACGACACTGCTCATTATGCAGCTTCTTAGCAATATGTCGGGACTTTCGTTTGCATACTATCCGGTCAGCATGCAAAGCATATTCTATTAGTAAATAGTATAAATGAAATTTGTAGAGCCAAAGTTACAATACTACTTTTCTATACCAGTTAGTATCATTTTAGAATAAATGGATACCAATTGTTCTGGCGTTACTTCACCTTCTGTTTTATACCAATTATAACTCCAGTTTGTTATCCCAACTATTCCAAATGAAATCATATCTGGACGTAAATCATCTCTAATTTCCCCATGTTTAATTCCTTCCTCAACAATACTTTCAATATTTAAGCGGAATTGTTTACGCTTCTCTTTGATTATTTTAATGTGCTTTTCGGATAAATGTCGCATCTCACGGAAAAAGACACGAGCACTTGAACCATTTTCAACAATGTCTGTAATTATTAAACGAATAATTTCAATTAATTGGTCTTTATATGATGTGTAACTTCTGTTTATAATTTCATACTGAGCTTCTAATAATTTTGTTATATATTCCTCATGAATATCCATTAATAATTGCTCTTTACTAGAATAGTAGTAATAAAATGTACCTTTTGTAACATCTAGTTCATCCACTATATCTTGAATGGAAGTGGTACTAAAGCCCTTTTTTTCAAATAATAAAATACTTTGTTTTACAATTTCACTTTTCATTTGTCTGACCTCGCAAGTTTATAATTTTGTTACTCTTAACTTACCACAAGGTCTGTAATATTTCACTAAGCAAAAGCGTGAGATCCGCCATCAACAGTTAAAATATCACCTGTTACAAAGTCCGATGCTTTTGACGCGAGAAATAATGCAGCTCCTTTCAAATCTTGGTCATTCCCAAATCGATTCAAGGGTGTTCCTTGTAAAATTTCGTCTCCGCCTTTTTCTAATAATCCCCGTGCCATTTTTGTTGGAAAAAAACCTGGGGCGATCGCATTTACATTTATATTATGTTTTCCCCATTTTACTGCCAAATCTTTTGTAAACGTTATAACAGCACCTTTGCTCGTATTATATCCTATCGTATCCATTACTTCAGGGTTTGTACCGCCAAAACCGGCGATCGAAGCGATATTGATAATTTTCCCTTTATTTTGGTCTATCATTACCTTTCCAACTTCTAAACTCATGAGATAAGTTCCAGTAATATTCACATCTATCACCTTATGCCATGCCTCTATTGGCATATCAACAACTGATGCACCCCATGTAGCTCCGCTGTTATTCACTAAAATATCAATGGACCCGAAATGTTCTACCGTTTCTTTAACAACCCTCTTTATATCGTCATGGTTCGTTACATCACAACTAAATGCTAACGAATCGACTCCTAACTTCTTTAGTTCCTCACTTGTTTCTTTACAGGACTCCAATTTCCGGGAACAAACAACAACATTTGCTCCTGCTTCTGCAAAAGCCTGTGCCATTTGTGCCCCCAATCCACGTCCACCACCAGTAATAATTGCTGTTTTTCCTTCTAATCGAAACAAATCGAATACAGTCACTTTAATATACCTCCTGAGCTAGCTTATGCTTTTTAAGTTCTAATCTAGCAAGTTGGCGGCGGTGCACCTCATCTGGTCCATCCGCAAGTCTAAGTGTTCGCGAATTTGCCCAATGGTTTGCTAAGGTAAAATCTTCACTAACCCCTGCACCACCATGTGCTTGAATGGCTCGATCAATGACTCTAAGTGCCATACTTGGCGCAACAACTTTAATCATCGCAATTTCAGCTTTTGCTTCTTTATTTCCTACCGTATCCATCATGTATGCGGCTTTTAGAGTTAGTAAACGTGCTTGCTCAATTTCAATACGGGAATCTGCAATCCATTCCTGAACAACACCTTGCTCAGCAATTTTCTTACCAAAAGCTTCCCGGTGTTGAGCGCGCTTACACAGATCTTCAAGTGCACGTTCCGCAGCTCCAATTAAACGCATGCAATGATGAATTCTTCCAGGGCCTAAACGTCCTTGAGCGATAGCAAACCCTTTGCCTTCGTCCCAAAGCATATTCTCTGCTGGAACTCTTACGTTATCATAAACAATTTCTGCATGACCATGGGGCGCATCATCATAACCAAAAACTGGAAGCATGCGCTCAATCTTAACGCCTTTTGTATCTAACGGAACAAGAATCATAGATTGTTGTTCATACTTCTCTGCCTTTGGATCATTTTTTCCCATGACGATTGAAATTTTACAACGAGGATCTCCAGCACCGGACGTCCACCATTTACGTCCATTAATAACATATTCGTCACCATCCCTTATAATACTCGTTTCGATATTCGTTGCATCACTCGAAGCAACATCGGGCTCTGTCATCGAGAAGCATGAACGAATTTCACCTTCAAGAAGGGGCTCAAGCCATTGCTTTTTTTGTTGTTCTGAACCATAACGTACTAATACTTCCATATTACCGGTATCGGGTGCACTGCAATTAAATACTTCAGGACCTATCATGGATCTTCCCATTATTTCACAAAGCGGAGCATACTCGAGATTTGTTAATCCTGCACCATATTCACTTTCCGGTAAAAACAAATTCCATAATCCTTCTGCCTTCGCTTTCTCTTTCAATTCTTCCATAATTGGAGGTACAGTGGACCATCTAGTTTCCTGTTGATTTAACTGCTCCTTGTAAACCTTCTCGTTGGGATAGACATACTTCTCCATGAAGTCATTAAGCTTTTTCTGCAATTTAACTACTTTTTCTGTGTAGGTAAATTCCATTTTTTTATTCCTCCTCATATTTTATTCTAACAACTAACCTACCGGATAGTATTTTTTGAATCTTTGGTATTATTATAACAAACAATTATTAGAAAGCAATGTTTTTTTAGATTATCATCCAAAAATGAAGCACTTATATTAAAATAACTTTTTCTTGACAAGCAATTCAATATTCGTTAAATTAAAAATAATAGAATATTATTAGCTGCTTAGTCTAATCGACTCTATTGCATAAATAGGGCAACTCATTAGATAAAACCAGTTATATTGTGCAGATCTATGGAAATATTCTTTCCTATGCCTTTCGCAGTATTGCTGGTTTTTTATATTTTCCATCATTTTAAGGAGGCGTGAATATGGATCAAGAAAAATTAATTGAGTTAGACAAGAGGCATTTCATCCATCCAACTTCATCGATTCAGCAACAGCAGAAAGACGGAGCGAAAATGATTGTTGAGAAAGGAGATGGTATTTATCTGACGGATAAAAATGATAACGTTTACATCGATGCGATGTCATCTCTATGGAATGTGAATGTGGGACACGGAAGAGATGAACTCGCTACCGCGGCCGCAGAACAAATGAAAAAGTTAGCTTTTAGTTCAACTTTTTCTACTTTCAGCCATGAGCCAGCGATAGTACTTGCTGAAAAAATCAGCTCTCTTGCTCCCGAAGGATTAAACGCAGTCTTCTTTACATCCGGTGGCTCAGAATCAAATGATACAGCAATAAAACTCGCAAGACATTATTGGCGCGTTCAGGATAAACCGGAGAGACGGAAAATTATTGGAATCAACCGAGCCTATCATGGCGTTGCTGCTGCCTCGACAAGCGCTACAGGGATTCCTGAATTTTGGAATATGGCAGGGAAAATGATGACAGATATTTATCATGCAGATAATCCATATGGCAATGGCAAAGATAAAGCCCTTTCCTCACTCCGTTCCGTTATTGAAAGTGAAGGTCCTGAAACAGTCGCCGCCTTTATTGCAGAACCGATTCAAGGAGCCGGCGGTGTGCTCGTGCCACCAGAAGGCTACTTGCAAGAAGTCCGGAACCTTTGTGACGAATATGGAATTTTGTATATTGCAGATGAAGTAATCACTGGATTTGGACGAACTGGAAAGTGGTTTGGTGTTGAACATTATTGCGTTACTCCTGACATTATTTCCTTTGCAAAAGGGGTTACAAGCGGGTATATCCAGCTTGGTGGCGTTATTGTCTCTGATCAAATCCATAATGTATTAAAAGAAAAGTCTGCTGGTACTCTTTTCCATGGTTACACGTATAGTGGCCACCCTACTGCGACTGCTGTTGGTCTAAAAAATATTGAAATCATGGAAAATGAAGGACTGCTAGAGAACGCACGGAAAATGGGAGAAGTAATGCTTAATGGTTTTAAAAAGCTAAAAGAAGAACTCGACATTGTTGGAGATGTTCGTGCTGTTGGCTTACTTGGTGCCGTGGAGCTTGTGGAAGATCCTGCCACAAATAAGCGGTTTGCAAGTGATTTGCAAGTAGCTCCGAAAGTAATCGAAGCACTGCATCAGCGCGGTGTGATCTGCCGAGCGGTAACATATGAAGGAACCGATATTATCTGTTTCTGTCCGCCTCTCATTATAAATGAACAACAAATTGAGACAATGATCGGGAAACTGCATGATGCGATACAAGAAGTGAGAAAGGGATTATCTGCTGTTTTAAAATAAACTTTTTCACAGGTGGGATTCCATCCTTACAATGAATCCCACTCTCCATTCCAAATTCCAGCAAGGAGGGCTTAAATGGATTCAGATCAAAAGCTACTAAAACTGTTAGGCAATAAAGACGTATTGGCACTTGCTTTTGGCGCTATGATTGGCTGGGGCTGGGTTGTCACGACAGGGATTTGGATTAATGAAGCTGGGTCATTAGGAGCAATTTTAGCTTTTGTTATCGGTGGGATCATGGTAATCTTCGTAGGTCTTACTTATGCGGAACTCGCTGCTGCGATGCCGCTCGTTGGTGGTGAATTTGTCTATACGTATAAAGCCATGGGGCGGGTTATGTCCTTTGTTACAACATGGGCTATCATTTTTGGCTATGTATCTGTTGTCGCATTCGAAGCTGTTGCCTTACCGACCGTATTCGAATATTTAATTCCGAACTTTAGTCAAGGCTATTTATACACTATCCAAGGTTGGGATGTAACAATCACTTGGGCTGGTACAGGGATGATCGGTTCAATTTTCATCGCTTGGGTAAACTATCGTGGAATTAAATTAACTTCTTTCATCAATATTATCCTGACATTATTAATTATTATCGCTGGTATATTACTCATTACAGGTAGTAGCGTTACTGGTACCACTGCAACAATGGAGCCATTCTTTCAAAATGGATTTGCCGGATTGCTGACTGTCGTTGTGATGACGCCATTTATGTTTGTAGGGTTTGACGTTATCCCGCAGGCTGCAGAAGAAATAAATCTACCTAAAAAGCGAATCGGACAACTGCTCATTTTTTCTGTTATTTTAGCCGTCATCTGGTATGTTGCCATTATATTCGGCGTATCTCGCGTGATGACACCCTCAGAACTCGCAGCAACAAATTTAGCAACTGCGGATGCAATGGGGAATGCTTTTGGCGGAAGTCAATTAATGGCTAACATTCTTGTTTTAGGTGGAATCGGTGGGATTTTGACAAGTTGGTTAGGATTTTACGTTGGTGGCAGTAGAGCAATTTATGCCCTTGCAAAAGCCGGCATGTTACCAAAGTTCCTAGGCGAGTTACACCCTAAATACCGAACCCCGCATAAAGCAATTATTTTGATCGCACTTCTGTCCACGATGGCGCCACTGCTCGGTCGCCCTGCCCTTGTCTGGTTTGTCGATGCTGGGGGAATCGGACTTGTGATCGGTTGGTCTATGGTCGCCCTTTCCTTTGTCATCCTACGAAAAAAGGCACCGGAAATGGAGCGCCCATTCAAACTTCGCGGCGGATCGGTAATTGGCTGGATTGCAACCATTCTTGCTTTTGGAATCGCCACTTTATATTTACCGGGCATGCCATCTGCTTTAGGCATTCCGGAATGGATTATTATCGGATTTTGGTTTTTAATTGGAACTGTTTTTTATAACTATTCGATGCGGAAATACGGGAAAGAAAACGCGGAGGAACATATGAAAAAAGAAATTGACCGTATTGCTTAATCATTGTTTACAAAAATTTTAGAATATATTATAATAAGAATAATGAATCGTGTTAAGGCGCATCCACGCTCGTGCCACATGATCAATCTAACAATTAAAATAGTAAAACTGCCTAATCTGTTTACAGTCCCTCCAAGGATTGTTCCAACAGTCAAAAGCCAGTTCAAATTGATTTACAGGATGCTGTATATCATTTGAGCTGGCTTTTTTAATACATTTGAAAGGAGGTTCATCCATGGCTCTTTCCAATTTTAAAGTTCTAGATCTGTCCCGGGTACTCGCCGGTCCTTATTGCACGATGATTCTAGGTGACCTCGGTGCAGAAGTGATTAAAGTCGAAGCACCCGGCGGGAGTGATGATACCCGTAAATGGGGTCCTCCCTTCCAAGAAGGTGTGAGCGCTTATTACCTAAGTGCGAATCGGAACAAGAAAAGTATTACGGTCGATTTAAAGACGGAGGAAGGAATCAGCTTCATTAAGAAATTAGTAAAAGAAAGTGATGTCATTATCAACAACTTCAAAACTGGCACAATGGAAAGACTTGGACTCGGGTTTGAAACCGTTTCAAACTTAAATCCTGGAATTGTATTCTGCTCCATCACCGGTTTTGGCGAAACAGGACCAAATAAGGCGATGCCCGGCTATGATTTTATCGTGCAAGCAATGAGCGGCTTGATGAGTATTACCGGTGATAAAACTTCTGGACCACAAAAGCTCGGTGTCGCTATTACAGATGTGTTAACAGGGCTATATGCCTGTATCGGCATCCAAGCTGCACTGCTTGAAAGAAACTTCTCTGGCAAGGGACAGAAACTTGATATTTCACTCTATGACAGCGCGGTCAGCTCGCTCGTTAATATTGGGAGTAATTATTTACTGTCAGGGAAAATCCCTGAAGCACTCGGTAATCATCACGCCAATATCGTGCCATACCAGACATTTAAAACAATAGATGGCGAAATTGTTATTGCGGTTGGCAATGATAACCAATATAAAGCATTATGTACCGTTCTCGGAAAACCAGAATTAAGTACAGATGTTAGATTTTTAACGAACCCAGATCGCGTACAGCACCGAGAACAATTAGTTCCATTGTTAGAAGAAGTATTTGCAACGAAACCCACCAACTATTGGCAAAAGCGTTGTAATGAAAATAATATTCCATGCGGACCGATACAAAATTTAGAAGAGGTAACGAAAGACCCGCAGCTCCTTGCTCGAGAAATGTTTATCAGTACCGAACATCCGACTGCCGGACATATTAAAATGATTGGCAGTCCACTCAAATTATCGAGAACTCCCGTAACATACCGTCACCACCCGCCTAACGTTGGGGAGCATAATGAGGAATTCATGAATCAAAAAACAAAAAACTAAATTTGGGAGATGATCAGATGAACTTTGAATTCACGGAAGAACAAAATATGCTACGTAAAACAGTTAGAGATTTTACCGATAAAGAAATCATGCCGTATATTGCCGATTGGGACCGCACAGGACAATTTGATCCACGTATAATTGACAAAATTTCCGAACTCGGTCTCATTGGGGTATGTATCCCAGAGGAATATGGCGGTAGCGGCATGGATTACAATTCCCTTGCGATTGTCTGTGAAGAGCTTGAACGCGGCGATACGGCATTCCGTACTGCCGTTTCCGTCCATACCGGATTAAATAGCATGACGTTGCTGCAATGGGGGACAGAAGAACAAAAGCAGAAATATCTCGTTCCACAAGCAAAGGGGGAAAAAATCGGCGCATTCGGTCTTACGGAACCAGCTGCTGGTTCGGATGTTGCAGCTTTAGAAACGAGCGCTGTTAAAGATGGAGACCATTATATTTTAAACGGTCAAAAGACATGGATTTCCCTTTGTGATCTCGCAGACAACTTTTTAGTGTTTGCCTATACTGGTGATAGGTCAGAAAAACATAAAGGAATTTCCGCTTTTATCGTGGAGCGGGAGTGGGATGGTTTTTCCTCTAAAGCAATTAAAGGGAAACATGGTATCCGTTCTGGGAATACTGGGGAAATCTTTTTCGATAACGTGAAGGTACCGAAAGAAAACCTGCTTGGTGAAGAAGGAGAAGGCTTTAAGATTGCCATGTCAGCCCTTGACAATGGACGCTTTACCGTTGCAGCCGGTGCCGTTGGGCAAATTATGGCTTGTCTCGAGGCTAGTGTGAAATACTGTCAGGAACGGGAAACTTTCGGGAAAGAAATTGGGAAGCATCAACTTGTACAACAGATGATTGCCAAAATGGAAGCTGGTTTTCAAATGAGCAGACTGCTCGTTTATCGTGCGGGGGCGTTAAAAAATCAAGGCAAACGGAACACGAGAGAAACATCCCTTGCCAAATGGCAGGCTTGTGATTTTGCCAACCGGGCTGCGGATGACGCCGTCCAAATCCACGGGGCATACGGCTACTCTGATGAATACCCGGTAGAAAGATATTTACGTAACTCAAAAGCCCCTGTTATTTATGAAGGGACGAGAGAAATTCATACGATTATGCAAGCGGAATATGTCCTCGGGCTTCGTCAGGATAAAACCCTTAATCACATGCTGCCTGCTTGGGAAGAATCTTCAACCGTGCACGGTATCTAAATTCAATGACGAATTCCTCCGAACCAACTAGAGGAATTCGTCATTTTTTCAACCATTTATTCTACTGTTTTAACCATATTCTCGTACTGTTTATATAAATCCTTCACTGCCGAAGCGAGCGCGTTACCGGCCTTTCCCAGATAATGCTCTCTAATCGCTTGCACGGGCTTATCAATTCCATCTTGCAAACTATGCCCTTTTAGTAAATATTGAACAAAATCTCTACCATGCTCTGTTGCGAGTGTACAACTTGCTGTCACGATCACGCCATACTTCTTATCGATTTCTGCAGTAATTGTCAATGTTTCATAGATATTTTTTGCCGCCATTCCTGATGGTAGTCTTGAATGCCCTGCGATAAAGACTGTGTTCATCTCTCTCCATCTCCATTCATATAAAGAGTTTTCTCTATTATAAATATATCATGGATTACGATTTTCGTATCTTTGAAATAGTAGATGAAACAGAGATTTCCTCTTTACTTATGAGGATTTCAATCACCGCAACATTATTTTTAGATAATACAACACGCAGAACTTGTTCAAAATGTTCAGCAGTATTAACCAGATATCCATCCGCTCCGACGCTTTTTGCTAAATCCTTAAACGAGACATAGCCTAAATCAGTTCCGATTACCCGCTCTGGATAATGCATTTCCTGATGCATGCGAATTGTACCATACATATTATTGTTAAATACGAGACAAATAACAGGGATACGATGTCTGACGGCCGTTTCCAATTCCTGAACCGTCATCATAAATCCCCCATCACCGGATAAGGCGATAACCGGTCGACTTGGGAATGCTAGCTTTGCTCCAAGCGCTGCGGGCATGCCGTATCCCATTGCACCAGACGTGGGTCCAATATAGCGTTGTTTTTCTTTAAACGGAAAGAATGCATGCAGCCAGCCGGCGAAGTTACCTGCATCTGTTGTAAGGAGTGCATCATCAGGAAGATTTTTTGCAAGCGCATGGATAATCTGTTTATTCATCACTTCCCCTTCTTTTATGTCTAAATTGCTCACAGCCGTATAGGCTCGCCTTCGTTCCTTCACCCATTCAACCCAATTAGCTTTCACAGTCATTTTCCCCATTACGGTTAAGGCTTCTTTTATATCGGCAACAATTCCCACATCAGGAGCATACACCTTCCCAAGCGCATCAAAGTCAATATCAATATGAATCAGTTTTTTCTCCGGTGTAATAATGGAATAATCCTGTGTCGTTATTTCCGATAGACGCGTACCTAATGCAAGAATGACATCTGCCTCTTCTACTGTCTTCACTATTTCTGGGTCCGTCCCAAGTCCGAGGTGACCGGCATATAGTGGATGATGATGAGGAAAAACATCGTGTCTCCGAAAAGCAGCTAGTACTGGAATAGCGAATTTTCCAGCAACGTTTTGTAAAATCGCTTCTGCTTCTGCACGTTTCACGCCACCACCAGCAATGATGATTGGACGTTTTGCTTTAGACAGTGTTTCTTCCACTCGCTGGATATCGTTTTCACTAGGGGTTGGTCTTGGTATTTGTAGTAGTGGGCCAAATTGCATCTCTCCCTTAAGCGGCAAAACATCCTCGGGTAGGGAAATGATGACCGGTCCAGGTCTCCCGGTTTCAGCTATTCGAAAAGCACGTTCCACGATTTCAGGCATTCTTTCCGGATCTTTCACTTCGACAGCCCACTTCACAATTGGCGCAAAAAACTGTGTCAATTCCACTTCCTGAAACCCTTCTCTTCCTCTGAACTTTCGATGGACCTGACCAAGAAAGACGAGCATTGGCGTTGAATCTTGCATAGCCGTGTGTACGCCAATAGACAGATTCGCCGCACCCACTCCCCTTGTCGCGAAAACGATCCCTGCTTTGCTGGCTGCTTTTGCATAGCCTTCCGCCATAAAAGCAGCCCCGCCTTCATGTCTTGCGGAAATAACTTCAATCGACTCCGCATCATAAAGTGCGTCCAGAACCGGCAAATAACTCTCACCCGGCACACAGAACACTTTTTCCACATCCGCCCTTTTCAAACATTCGACAAGGGCGTGTGCCGCGGACATTTTTTTATTGTTTACAACAGTCACGAACCATACTCTCCCTTCAACCTGAGTTCTCTCAAACGATGCACGACTTCATCCAATCGAGCTGTGCTCACCGTTAGAGCAATTCGAATATACCCTTCGCCTGTTGGACCAAAAGCTGTTCCTGGGGTAACAATCACTCCTGCCTCTTCCAACAGTTTGTTTGCAAAACGCTTTGACGTAAAACCGGCCGGCACCTTTGCCCAAAGAAAGATTGTTCCTCGCGTTTTTTCCGTATAAATCCCTAATTCGTTTAGTGCAGTGTGTAGTCTTTCCATCCGCTCTTGATAAATGGCATTATGCTCCCTGACTGCAGCTAAATCACTCCGTAACGCTGTAGCGGCAGCCTTTTGCACAGCAAGAAACTGAGAAGAATCAATATTGCTTTTTAATGTGGTTAAAGCTTTTATAATATTTTTATTTCCGACTACATAACCGATTCGCCAGCCTGTCATATTAAAGCTTTTCGATAGCGAACCAAATTCCACAGCTAGGTCCTTTGCGCCTGGAACTTGCAGGACACTTGGAGCTTTATAATCGTCAAACGTTATCAAATCATATGCCGCATCATTGACAAGCAAGATATTATTATTCTTTGAAAAAGTCGCAGCTTCCTTAAATGTGTTTAATTCAATAGTTGCACCGAGCGGATTGCTTGGATAATTTAACAGCAGAATCTTAGCCCGTTGCTTGTTCTTTTTTGAAATCCTGCCAAACTGCGGAATGTATCCTGCTTCTTGATGCAATGGCAATAATATACTTTCACCACCAGCTAAAAGAACACCTTTTGTATATATCGGGTAACCTGGGTCAGGAACGAACACCGCATCACCTGGGTTTAAAACCGCCTGGAACAGATTGGCAATCCCTTCTTTCGAACCGATTAATGCCAATATTTCTTTATCGGGATCCAGATCGACGTCATATTGTTTTTTATAAAATTCTGCTACTGCTTCTTTAAATTCAGAGCAGCCACTGTAAGGGGAATAGCGATGGTTAGCAGGATTCTTTGCCTCAAGCACGAGCCGCTCATAAACGAAATCGGGCGTAGGTAAATCGGGAGCGCCAATCCCTAAATCAATCACATCCACTCCTTTTCTCTCAAGTTCCGCTTTTTTATGCTGAAACTCGGAAAATACATAGGCCGGTAAATTTTTCACCTTATCAGCTACCGTAATCATTTTTTACCTCCCAAATAGATCATTCTTGTCTTGTTCTATCGTATTGAAAGAATCACATTTTTAGAAGAAAAGGAATAACAATTTTCTAGGAAAGTAAACTGCTCCCATTTAAAGTTTTTGTAATACGAATAGGCTCTGCATCATATTTTGTAATAACTTGGCTAGCTTGCCTTTTCTATGTGTTACCAAAGAACGTTTAAAAAGTGGACAAATTAAATAGGAAAAGGGGATCGATAAAGTTGAAGATGAAGCATTTAATTTATTTTTTATTGTTGATGGGGAGCATGTTACTCGTTCTTACTGCTTGTGGAGAAGGTAAGAAAAATATAGCAATTGGTCCTCCAGCAAGTGAAACGAATACGGCATCAAGTTTAATTCTCGATGCTTACGGGATTGGTGATGGTGATTACAATGCCTTTCAAGAAGGTTTTGGAGATGCGGCAGATGGCGTTCAGGACGGAAACATTGATATTTCAATTGGTATTTTAGGTTTGCCTGCAGGTAACATTGAAAGCTTACAAGCATCTGTTGGTGATGTGAAAATGCTGGAGCTGTCCGATGAAGCGATCGCACATATTGAAGATAATAGTGGATATAGGCGCTTTACGATTCCACAAGATACGTACGATTTTCTTGAATCAGATATCGACACCGTGACGGCCTATGCCATTCTAATGGCAAGCACTGATACAATTGATGAAGAGCTTGGTTATGAGCTTGCTAAAAGTATGGTTGAGCATGCGAACGAAAATACACATGCACAGTCCCAACATATGACGTTAGAAAATGCGCTTCTCGGAGCAGAGGGACTGCCGATCCATCCGGGTGCAAAACGTTATTATGAAGAACAAGGTTTAACAGTAGATAACCCTGTAGCAGAATTAAATACAACGGACTCGAAGCTTGAGCTAATCTTAGGAACCGGCAGTCAGGGAGGAACCTATTATCCACTCGGAGGGGAAATGGCTAATATTTGGAATAATCATATTGATGACATCAATATAACGAATACAGAAACCGGAGCATCGATTGAAAACCTTGTTGGAATACGGAACGGGGATATCGACCTCGGCATGACCGTTCACGTTCCTGCACAAGCTGCGATTAACGGGGAAGCCGATTTTGAAGGAGAGAAAGTTGAAAATGCTGCATTTATCGGTCATATTTATCCAGAAGTTATCCAAATTATAACTCGTGAAACTACTGGTATCGAAAGTCTCGATGACTTTTAATTTCATCATTCGCAAATGTTGGAGGGATCTTTATGTAAAGGTCCCTCATCGTTTATCTTTTTGGATAAGGATGTGATGGGGTGAAAGATTACAAAGAAATCGATGTTAAGGAAATCTTGGAGAAATACGATAAAGAGAGTAATTTCCGAGAGAGTATCGGAAAATGGGCATGGATTGTAACATTTTTAGGTGTTGCCTTAACCGCTTTCCATTTATATACAGGTTACTTCGGAAATCTTCCATCCCAACAACAAGGTGCTGTCCACTTAGGAACGGCACTCGGTATTATCTTCTTACTTTTCCCAGCAAAAAGCGGCCTGCAGAAAATACAGAAGACGATTCCTTGGTATGACGTTCTTCTCGCGTTTTTCGCTATGTATGTAACGTATCATAAAGTCATCTTTTTCGATTCGATTTTAGAGAGTCGGATTGCAGGCTATAGTATGCCCGATACGATCATTTCTATACTGGGTATCCTTCTCTTACTCGAGGCAACCCGCCGTACGGTTGGCTTACCGATTGTAATCGTTGCTAGCGTAACAATCCTTTACGCTTTATTTGGTAATTTTATACCAACACAGATCTTGTCTCACCCAGGGTTTGCAGTTGACCGCTTGGCAACCGATTTATGGTATAAGGAAAGTGGAGTGTTCGGGACACCCATTCAAATTTCAGCGAAGTTTATTTTCCTCTTTCTATTTTTTGGTGTAGTGCTCGTACACACTAAAATCGGTAAGTTTTTCAATGATCTTGCGTTCGCATTAACCGGAAGATATACTGGTGGAACGGCAAAAGCAGCTGTAGCGGCTAGTGCGTTGCAAGGAATGGTTTCTGGAAGTTCTGTTGGTAATACTGTTGCTTCCGGTTCCTTTACAATACCGATGATGAAAAAGGCTGGATTTAAACCGGAGTTTGCTGCGGCAACGGAAGCATCAGCATCAACAGGTGGACAAATTATGCCGCCCGTAATGGGGGCAGCCGCATTTATTATGATGGAATACTTAGGCGTGTCCTACGCAACGATTATGATTGCAGCTGCAGTTCCTGCCGTTTTGTATTTTACTGGGATATTTATTGGGACACATTTTGAAGCTAAAAGATTAGGTATTGTCGGTCTGCCAAAATCAGAACTTCCAAGTTTTCGAAAATTAATGTTTAAGTATGGATATATGCTCTTACCTTTAGCTGTCGTCATCGGAACAGTGATGATTGGATTTACCCCACAGCGGGCAGCTTTATTAGGGATATTATCCGCATTTTTAGTCAGTTTAATTCGAAAGGAATCAAGGCTGGGTTTCAAACAAACGATCCATGTACTTGAGCAAGGAGCGCGTGTCGCCTTACCGGTAATAGCTGCCGTTGCTACTGCAGGGATAATCGCGGGAGTAGTCAGTATTACTGGTCTCGGTTCTAAATTTGCTTCTGGTATTATTGCATTATCAAGTGGACATTTATTTTTAGCACTATTCTTCACGATGATTGCTTGTTTGATTCTTGGCATGGGATTACCGACAACGGCAAATTACGTGGTAACAGCGACGATTGCAGCGCCAGCGCTTATTAATGAATTCGGTGTCGCCCCAATCGCTGCACATATGTTTGTCTTTTATTTCGGTATTGCAGCGGATATTACACCACCTGTCTGTCTCGCCGCATACGCAGGGGCAGGAATAGCGAGGGCAAATCCGTTTAAGTCTGGGGTCATCGCTGTGAAGCTCGCAATAGCAGCATTTATTATCCCGTATATATTTGTTTATGACTCTATTCTCGTACTAGTAGACGTTACACCTATAAGGCTCGTCATTACGCTCGCAACAGCGTTATTAGGTATGATTGCTGTAAGCAGTGCAGTCATCGGCTTTTTTGCTCGGAATTCTTATTTTTGGGAGCGGGTTATTCTTTTCATGGCTGGTATTATTTTGATCGTTCCAAATATAGTAAGCAGTACGATCGGCTTAGTTTTAGTATTAGTGATCTGGTACATTCAAAAACGGCATAAGGACGGCGGCGGAAATATGAGCATGAATGTACCGGTATAAAAGAGTTTAATGATATCAAAAGAACAGATTAATGGAAGCGGAATCAACATTATAAACATGATGTAAAAAAGCTAGGATTGTTGATCAACTGCGTTCATCCTTTCTAGCTTTTTTAACAACAACCACGAAAATTAAAAATACAGAAACTCCCGAAACATTTACCCCTGTTATCCAATGAATTGTAAAGTTTTTAGGCGCCTTGGTCCTAATCCATTGTACACGATTGTCGATTGAATCCACTGACTTTCTATATCCCTTCCCCCAGTCTTTGCAATTTCAGTACCTGAAGCTTAGTTATATTCTCCCTATCTTTCTAAAAAGTATCATAAATGTCCCGAATAAGACTTTTTTTCGTCAAAATGAGCAATTTTAGGTTATATAGAAATTATTGTAAATATTTATTATAATTGACTAATTGAAGCCCGTCTAAGGTTGTATAATAATCGTCAATTTTGCCTTTATTAAATAGAAAGGAGGAAAAAAAGGATGGAAGAAACTATAATTTTTGATGGGAAACAATGTGAGTACATGTGGGCAAAAAAATTTATTGCCGAAAATGAATTAATTTTCCGAAATCGGTTAGTACAGTCTTTTTTGCTTAAGAAGGAAAATTTTTTTCTACTCAATCAATCCATTCGCCATCCGACGCCTAAAACGAATCAAGCTTTAGATCAGGCATTCCAAGACCATTTTGCCGAGATTAGGCTAATTAGTCAATTATCAAACGAATTGCGAAGACATGCCATTCGTTATGACAAAAAGGTTAACATGTACAGAGGAAATCAATTACTAATTTTGGACCAGCCAATCCATGACGAAACGAAGAACAACATCTCCTTCAAAGATGTTATCACAGATAAACATGCTATCCCTGTTGATGAAGCAGTGCTGGCAAATAACCAGGATTTGCTATGCTATATTGAAAATCCAACTCTTTTTCAAGCTTTTGCTTCCCTTACTTCCAGGCAGAAACAAATTTTAAATCAAGCGTATCTTTGCAACATGTCTGATACGGAAATCGCCGCTAAAGAAGGTGTATCCCAACAATCCATTTCCAAGACGAGAAACAGAGCTTTAAAGGAGCTTAAAAGACAACTATTGGCAGAGGAGGATAAAACATGATGGATATCTCTGCTCTTTCCGGTTTGATTGATATTATAGAAAATGTTGGATTCCCCGTCATCGTAGCATTGTTTTTACTAATACGCTATGAAATCAGGATGGAACGTTTAGAAAAACATTCTAAAGATTTATCGGATACGATCAACAAATTAAGGAGGGATCTTTCGTGACGAGACTCATTGATTTAACGAAAAAAGTGCAAAAGTATAATGATGCCGAATCACTTGAAATTGTTCTTACCCTATTCGAACCTAAAATCAGAGCATCATTAAAAGAAACCTCACCTCAAGAACAGACCGATTTATACCAAGAACTAAAAATTAGAGTGATAGAGATTATCAGGAAGTATGATTACAATAATACGTACGGTTTTTGGGAATTTACCAATCGATTAAAGGAACAACATGGAACAAAACATCAAGCAAAAGAAAACTCTAATTACCCAGTTAAACATTCATGATAGGGGGAGAGGATACAAATTCTATATAATCATAGAGTTACCAAATTTATTTATCGTCAGCCACTAAGTCCCGTTCCCTTTCATTTTCAGGGGAACGGCTACATAACGCAAATCTCCCCAAGTATTCTTCAAGTGGGAGGAGAATATCCCATGCCTCTTTATTTTTCTTACTTTCGCCCCTTTACTGCCAATGATTGTACATGCTTAACAAGCCCCTCCTCAAGTCGCATATAATAAATAAAGAACAATCCCTCAAATCATTCCCAAACCAAAGAAAAAGGGAGAACTTATGGTCCTCCCTTTATTTTAAATTTACCATTCCTGAACGACTTCTGTTGAAGAATGTAATCGATGATTTTTCGCCATTTCTACGGCACGTTCTGCATCCATATACCCCCATATATCACCGAGAGTCGGGTGGGCCGTAGCTTTTAGAATGCTCTTTACATCGTTTGGACTGAGATTCGGATTCGCTTCGAGCATAAGAGCAATGACTCCTGCGCAAATCGGGGTTGCCATCGATGTGCCAGACAACTCAATATAATGTTCATCTCTAATCATCTCTGGCAATTCCGATTCGATGCTTGATCCTGGTGCAAGCAGGGATACAATATTGGTTCCAGGTGCATAAATGTCAGGCTTGACGAACGAATCAATTGTAGGTCCCCTACTGGAATAATCTGCTATCTGATCATCTTCCCGGTCTAATGTGTTATGATCATCTGTTGATCCGACCGTTATAATGAATGGATCAATTGCTGGCGTACTGATTGTCGTTTGATCAGGACCGCTATTCCCGGCAGCGGCACATACAACGATTCCTTGGTGCCAAGCAACTTGAGCAGCTAAGCACAACGGGTCATCCCTGAAAGACTCGTAGGCAGGAGCTCCGAGTGAAAGAGAGACAATTCGAATATGATGCTCTTCTTTATGTTCCATACACCATTCCAGACCTTCAATAATCGTTGAAAGCCTGCCTCCACCTTGGTTATCTAATACTTTTAATCCGATGATGGAAGCTTCTGATGCAGGCCCTGTATATTTTCCACTAGAAAGACTGCCATTTCCAGCAGCATTTCCTGCGCAGTGTGTTCCATGCCCATTATCGTCGTATGGCTCCTCTTTCCCGTTTATAAAATCATGAAAAGCTATGATTCTATTTGAGGGTTGAACAAGGTCTTCATGCGGATGAACACCTGTATCAATCACAGCAATGGAAATTCCTTTACCTGTTAAACCTAACTGCTCTCGCACTTGAATCGCTCCTATTTGCTCACAGGCAATATCCAGATAAGATGTTACAATCCGGTCGTAAAAAATCCGGTCTACTGCCTCATGATCCTTAATTTGTTTGATTTTATCAGGTGTTAAATGACCTTTTACTCCATTAATGCTCGGTAATCCTTTACTTAGTTTGTTAGGAGAATCCATGTTACATATTTTTAGGAGGTCGTCTTTTTTATCTTGCTGGCAATTCTTTTTCAGATAAAGGATAATGGGAATCTCATCGCGCTTCGTTGATTTCAGGTTTGCTTTCGGAAAACTCCGTAACTGTTCCACTAAGCCTGGATCTAGTTTAGGTGCAGTATTTTCATACCATACCTTCCTTTGATTGCTCATGTTATTCCTCCTTTGTTATAAACCTCTCTCACCGAGAATTAAATCGTTTCAGTTGGGGCACCCTTATTGATTATAAGGGCACTCTTTCGTTCTAAATAACAACGTACAACTGTAATTTAAATGATTTCGTATCTGCATATTGTAAAAATACGCTCTTATGATAAATAATTATAGGTTTTCGAAACAACCTAAGGTATGTCAGGTAACCTCGTCCTTCTTTGACATTTCCCTCTTGATAATAGAAAATAGTATAGATATTCAACATGAGAGGAAGTTTTATTTGAGTCAGCAAGAGCAATTTTCATCAAGAATTGGATTTATTTTATCAGCCGCAGGAGCTGCGATTGGCCTTGGCGCCATTTGGAAATTCCCTTATATCGCAGGACAAAATGGCGGTGGCGCATTTCTTCTTATCTTTCTTTTATTTACAATCATACTCGGACTTCCATTATTGTTAGCTGAGTTCACGATAGGCAGAACTGCACAGCAAAATGCCGTTCGTTCCTTCCAAGTTATCGCACCCGGAACGAAATGGTATTTTATCGGGATTCTTGGGATGATAAGTGTTTTTATTCTACTTTCCTTTTACAGCGTAATTGGCGGATGGATTATTACGTACCTATGGAAAGTCGTGACCGGAGGATTATCAGGTTTAAATGAAGCCCAGTATGCCGAACTGTTTGCAGACACGATAGCGAACCCTGCGCTTAGCCTTGGCACACAGCTCATTTTTATTATCATGACCATTTTTGTTATCAGTAGAGGGGTACAAAACGGAATTGAACAGACGAATAAAATTATGATGCCAGCACTCGCCATTCTTTTTGCCGTGCTCGTCATCCGCTCCGTTACGCTGGACGGCGCTTCTGCCGGTATTTCATTTTTATTCCAGCCTGACTTATCAAAAGTGACATCAGGGACTGTACTTGAAGCGATGGGGCAATCCTTCTTCACCTTAAGTGTCGGTGTTTCCGGAATGATCACTTATAGTTCGTACTTATCAAAGGATCACAGCCTGCCAAGGTCCGCAATCTCGATTGTCGTCATGAATATCATGGTCGTCCTCTTAGCTGGTCTTGTGATATTTCCAGCGGTATTCGCATTCGGGATGGAGCCGGATGCAGGACCAACCTTGTTATTTAACGTGCTTCCTACCATTTTTAGTCAAATGCCTGCCGGAATGTTGTTTTTCGCAACGTTCCTTGTTGTCTTTTTATTCGCGACGTTAACCTCGGCATTCTCGATGTTAGAGATTATTGTTGCAGTAATCTCCAAGGGAAATCCTTTGAAAAGGAAGAAATGGGCATGGATTGTCGGATTAGCAATCTTTCTCTTTGGTGTCCCTTCCGCACTATCTTTCGGTGTCTTAAGCGAGGTATCATTATTCGGCAAATCGATTTTTGATTTGGCAGACTACACCGTGAGTAATATTCTAATGCCAATTGGGGCATTGTTCATTTCGATTTTCGTATCTTTTAAAATGAAAAAAACTGCATTGTATGAAGAATTAAGGCGAGGCAGTAACTTAAAGTACGGCATATTCCAGGCTTGGTTCTTCCTCGTCCGCTATATCGTCCCAGCGCTAATTATCTTCGTCATGCTGGATGTATTAGAGATTTGGTGAAGTCGTATCTTTTTAATTTCTGAATTTTAATCATGCATTTTTCGTATATTAACAGCATAATGCTTTTCCATCACCATATGTAGTTGAGTTAGTTCGTTCCCAACTACATATGGTGATGGAAAAGCCGACTTTGGTAATTATGAAATTCATTCAATAAGTCAAAATAATGATGGATGGATTGAATAAGATGCTAGAAATATACGGAGGTGCATGATGGATAAACCATACCGCTGTCCCAATTGCAAAACAAACAGATCACGCTTCAATTTGATTGAGCAGACCGCAACTCCTGTATAGCTAGATGCGAAAACGGGGGAAGTTTTAGAGGAATATACAAGCGGGAATACGCTTCCTTTTCATCAAGCATATAATGGGCCGCAATACAGAGTTCAATGTGGAGTCTGTGGATTGATAGAAAATGAAAAGATGTTTGAACAGTTTGCGGAGTATGATGGGAATTAGATAGTTGGTGTCTGGCACTAATCTAACATTTTCTAAATCTGTCGTTTACAAATGTCTTCTACCAGGCACCTTTAACAGAAAAATGGTAAACTATATACTATTATGGTTTACTATTTTTTTAGGTGTTCAACACACAACCAGGAGGTTTTTCCATGCTCCAGCAGTTAAAAAAATATTTTCCTTCATTACAATCCTATAAAAAAACACCGACCGAACTCAACGAAAAGCTGACGTGGTTCTTTACAGAGAGTGGACAAATTATCAGCATCGACCCATCTGAAATCAATGAGAAAGAATCTGTTCTTTTACATATGCTTTTTAAACCTTATAAACATATTTTCCCACCAAGGACGGAAGAAGAAATAAAGTGGCAGCAATATATTCAAGCAGACGGTGAACTACCAAAAATAGAAAATTCGTTCCGCCTGATCTTTTTCCAAATCTCGAAAGACCAATTGCAACCGGCAGATTTCAAAGACGCGCTGAATCAATTATTTGAAAAAAATATTATTATTCTTTGGGAAAGTGAAATAAAAGGAGTCATTGTTGATATAAAGCTCGCTGACTATGAAGAGGAAATTTCGTTAGAGGAAATTATCGATGTTTTAATGAGTGACCTATATACAAAAATTCGTTTTTTCGTAAGCCCATATCTCACAGAAGTAGAGCAAGCCAAATACCATTTTAATCAATTAATCTCCCAAGCAAGCATCGTCTTCTCCTACTCGGATAATAATGTGATTTCTTATATTGAAGCAATACCTTATATGCTTATTGAACAACTGACACTGGAATTAAAAGACGAACTACAAAATCTGATCCCGCAGGAATTTCAACACGACAAAGAATTCTTGAGAATGATGGAAGTTTTTCTAAAGAGCAATTTAAATATATCTGTAGCAGCTAAGAAATTGTATATGCACCGGAACAGTCTTCAATATCGAATTGAAAAATTCAAAGAAAAGACCGATTTGGATATTCGGAACTTCCATCACGCACTGACAGTTTACTTAGCATTACTGATAAAGTGAAACTTCTTCAGTGAGGGTTCACTGAATGTTAGTTAAACAGAATCAGAGATTTACGGACTGTTTATCACCCGCCTTCAGATGTTGGGTTTTCCTTATATTAAGAGGCGTGGGGATTACAGACCGTTAAGACGGGATAAAACAAACTTATTTGTAAAGTTGCCTAAAACACATCCAAAGCTTTGTGCAGGATTACCATTTAAAGAGAAACCGTTTTCACCTATAATGAAATCAACAAATAAAAACGTTTTCATATAGTTGAAGGAGGATTTCATTATGGCTGAACTCGTATTAGAAAACATTCAAAAGAAATATGATAAAGAGGTCGTCGCGGTTAAAGACTTTAACCTACATATTCAAGATAAGGAATTTATCGTATTCGTCGGACCATCCGGTTGCGGAAAATCTACTACACTACGAATGATTGCAGGTCTTGAGGAAATAACGGAAGGTAATCTGTATATCGATAATAAGCGGATGAACGATGTTTCTCCAAAAGACCGTGATATCGCAATGGTTTTCCAAAACTATGCCCTCTATCCGCATATGAGTGTATACGATAATATGGCATTTGGATTAAAACTGCGGAAGTTTAAAAAAGCTGAAATTGATAAGCGTGTAAATGAAGCAGCGAAGATTTTAGGTTTGGAAGAATACTTAACTCGTAAACCTAAAGCACTTTCTGGTGGTCAGCGTCAGCGTGTCGCATTAGGTCGAGCCATTGTCCGTGATCCTAAAGTGTTCTTAATGGACGAACCCTTATCAAACCTTGATGCTAAACTACGTGTCCAGATGCGTACAGAAATTCAAAAACTGCACAGACGGCTGCAATCAACTACAATTTACGTTACACACGACCAGACGGAAGCAATGACGATGGCCACTCGCCTCGTCGTTATGAAAGACGGAGATATCCAGCAAATCGGATCTCCTGAGGAAGTGTATAAGAATCCTAATAACGTTTTTGTCGGTGGCTTCATCGGCTCACCAGCTATGAACTTCTTTACAGGTGTAGTGAACGATTCCTACTTTACAATGGGTGACGTAAAAATTAAAATCCCGGCAGGTAAATTGAAGCCATTAAAAGATAATGGCTACCTTGATAAAGAAGTGATTCTCGGTGTTCGTCCGGAAGATATTAAAGATGAGCTTGTTTTCCTTGAATCAACACCAGAGTCAACGATATCTGCTGGCATTGAAGTTGCCGAACTAAACGGTGCAGAGACATTCCTTTACTCGAAAGTTGCTGATCAAAGCTTCATCGCCCGTGTCGACTCTCGTTCAGATGTGAAAGCTGGAGATACAGTGAAATTAGGATTTGATATGAATAAAGTTCATTTCTTTGACGTAGAGACAGAAGATAGAATTTATTAATTTTTTCTTCCATTGGAAAAGGGATACCCCTCATACAGGAGTATCCCTTTCATCTTTCAGTAACATATAAGCTTATTTTTAATATTTTATATCCCGAATATCTCGGGTGGGAAATTCTTCGTTTTAATTTTAGTTATTGGGTGATTATTTCAAAACGCAGCATGAATTATACTTGTTATTTCAAGAATTTCACTTAACCGCGGTACGTGTTCCACTGGATGTTCTCTAACTTAAGCAACACAAGCCCTACCTGCTCTTGCGTCCTTGCGACCCCTTAGTCGCTCCAGTTTGAATAAGCATCTTCAAAAACATTTGCAGAATGCCAGAGTGCTTATTTGTTACTCAATAATTTATATTATCATCTTAGATGTATCTTGTCAAATCATCCTTTGAAATAAACCCGTCGTTTCTAATGAAATTGGCTTCTGAAGTGCATGACAAATCAACAATCTTTTATAGAACGATTCTCCAGTGCATTTGGTATATCGTTCGTTAATTTCCGTATAACGATTGATATGGATAAGCATTCTTCTTTAAAAGAAGTTACATTTGATGAAGGAACCAATACGTTAACATTAAATAAAGATGGGGAAAAAAATAGATATGGCATTATAACTCGATTGAAGGGCAATAAGGAAACATCGGCATGTTTATAAATGGCTAGGAAGGGAAGTGGAACAGCGTATAGCTTTCTACTTTTTTATTTAAACAAGATGATTTCTATGGAAAGGATTGATATTTTTGGAAAAATATATTTACGGAAATACACCGACCTTCCTCGGAGCAAAAAATCTTTCAAAAGGTCAATCAATTGAAGATGTTGATGCTGTTGTTTATGGTGTACCCTGGGAGGGTGCTGTCACTTGGGGTGATTATACAGGCTGTGAACTCGGCCCGAAAGTGATGCGGTTAACATCTGGAAGATACAGTGGCTACCTGCCAGAACTTGATCATATTGATGTATTTGAACATCTAACGCTTGGGGATATGGGTGATATCGACGTAGTTCCAGCTGATGTGGAGGAAACAATGAGCAGAATTACAAACTTCACAAGCAAACTCTGGGAAACTGGTAAATTCCCGATTGGATTCGGCGGGGATCACGGAATTACATATCCGATCATTCGAGCACTTGCTGAACAAGGGAAAAAGGTTGGAATCATCCATCTCGATGCGCATTACGATAACCTTCCTTCACACAATGGGGATGAGTACGCTCGTTGCAGTCCCTTCGCCCGTCTTTATGAACAAGATGGGGTACGTAATGAAAGCATCATTCATACCGGCATTCACGGACCAAGGAACTTACCAGAAGCTGGCCAAAATGCACGAGATGCTGGTGCTGTCACCGTTACAATCAATGATGTTCGGGAGCATAGAGATTTGAAACAGCTCGCTCGCGAACTGCACACGATGGCAAATAAAGATGTCGACTGTGTCTATTTAAGTATCTGTAGCGATGTATTGGATTTTGCTTTTAATCCCGGTGGTCCGGTTGATGGGAATGGTCTAACTTCTTATGAATTGCTCACACTCGTGCATGAAATTTGTAAACAAGGTGTTGTTGGGATGGATTTTGTGGAGGTTTACCCGCAACAGGATTCAAATCAGAATTCAGCACATTTTGTTTCGACGGTTGTTTTATATGCGCTTGCAGGGGTTATTTATTATAGCAAAAAATAGATGAACACGATTGGATAAGTGCAGATAGCATAAGATGCTATCTGCTTTTTTATGTTTTTTACGCTTCTTGATTATATTTTCATAATCCTTGTTCTTAAATCTACACTATCCCTTAACATCACTTAACATCAAACAAATGTTATTGGGCTATTTTCAAACCAAACGCATAACTATCTATTAATCTTCCATGTTTTCTCCCTTTTATCGTTAAAATTAGTTAGACTTTCGTAATCGAATCATGTTCCAAGACATTTTTGGCAATATCCCTATTAGCTTTTGATCTTCTATAAAAGATTGTCCCTCAGAATGTGGCTTTACCTGCTGCTGATGAAGCGTGTTCGTAGCTTTCACATTATCATTTTCAAGCACAACATGTTCTACTATTTCTAATCCACCAAATGATAGAATATCTATATCAACCTTCAACGTATTTTCTAGATGGCGATTTACAGCAAAAATGACAAGTTCCTCATGCTCTTCATTGTAAACAACTGAACTATCAAGGTATGGCACGTCTGTATAGTCTTTACTATCATACTTCGGTGATTTGACTATTGAATTCAACGCAGTTCCCCTGCCATAAACAGACGTATAGTAATATGGATAGAAAATGGTCTGTTTCCAAATTCCTCCGCCAGTTTCAGTCATAATTGGCGCAATAACATTTACAAGCTGGGCCATACAAGCAATCTTTATTCGATCCGAATGTTTAAGTAATGTGTTAATCATAGAACCAACTAAAATTGCATCTTCAAATGTATAAACATCCTCAAGTTGTGGTGGTGCAATTGACCATGGTTCAAGTTCATTATCTTGATCATTGGAATGAAACCATACATTCCATTCATCAAAACTTAAGTTAATTGTTTTTTTACTTCGCTTCTTGGCTTTTATATAATCACAGGTTGCAATAACTGTTTTTATAAAATTATCCATGTCCAATGTATTGGCCAAATAATTTGCTGTATCATTATCACGATTACCATAGTACTGATGTAAAGAAATATAATCTACGAACTCATACGTGTGTTCAAGAGTTGTTGCTTCCCACTCCGGGAATGTTGGCATTCCCGAACCTGAACTCCCACAGCTTACCAATTCAATCGTTGGATCCGCCAGTTTCATTACTTTCCCTGTTTCAGCAGCTAGGCGACCGTATTCATGGGCTGTTTTTTGGCCAATTTGCCAAGGCCCGTCCATTTCATTCCCTAAGCACCATGTTTTAATTTTATGTGGTTGCTCATAACCGTGTTCTCTTCTCAGTTCACTCCAATACGTGCCACCTGGATGATTACAGTATTCTAATAAATTGCGAGCAGCATCTATCCCTCTTGTCCCCAGATTAACAGCCATCATTGCTTCTGCCCCTACTGCTTTAGACCAGTCAATAAATTCATTGGTTCCAACCTGATTGGTCTCTATAGCACTCCAAGCTAATTCTAAGCGACGAGGGCGATTTTCCTTAGGGCCTATACCATCTTCCCAATTGTATGCTGACACCATATTCCCACCTGGGTAACGAATAATTGGTACTTCTAACTGTTTAACTAAATTCATTACATCTTGACGAAACCCATTTTCGTCTGCAGTAGGATGGGTTGGTTCATAAATCCCCCCATACACCGCTCTACCTAATTGCTCAATGAAAGATCCATAGATTCTAGGGTCTATTTCTGATATCACAAATTCTTTATCTAACATCATTTCAGCTTTTATCGTTTCTTTTTTCACTCTATTCCTCTTCCTTTCAAAATACAATATTTATCTGGCTCATGATCATACAATATGTGTTTCTCCGTTCTTATTCCGCATCGGCAGCTAGCATGAATCTATTTAGCTACTTCTATTTCTTTAAATATATATTCAGAAATCCATGACCAACATAAAAGAGTGATACTAAAGGTAAAGAATGGAAGCATCCCCGGGAGTTTTAGGGATATATAGAAAACAAAGAACAAAAGAATTAATATAGCAAATGTATAATGTATCTTTACTACTCCTATTATTATCGCGTTTTTTATCTGCTGAAATAAGGATGCATGATAACGTGATTGTAATGGGAATGACCAAATTACAATCATAATATATAGGAATGTTATCAGGTAAAAAGCAATAAGTACTATAATCGGAACTTTGCCGTGACTATTACTCATAACTAGAAAATTTAAATATAAAAGAGTACCTATCAACATAATTGTCCAGCCAAGAATATTTGAAACTAAAAATTCCTTACGATAAAACCGTTTAAAGGTTTTCCAGATTGATAGGTCGTGTTCTCCCTCTCTCCATTTTCTGCATATATCCAGGGCAGCAATTGTCGAGGGGAAAATACCTGCAATAAATAGACCCTTTATGGAAAATATAATCCACACTATATTTAGGAATGCTAAACGAGTTATCCAAGTAAGAATTGTATTCAGTGAACCGGTAAATCCATCTACATTCATTTAAGTTGCACCTTCTTCAAATAATATCTCTTACTTTTATCCCTTTATACCGCCAGTTGTAAGTCCTGCAACAAAATAACGCTGAAATAAACCAAAGAGAATAACAATTGGAATAACTGTCATGACAGCGCCCGCAATTAAAATATCATAGTTATTACCGTAAGGAGTTAGTAAGGTTGCCAAGCCAATAGGCAGTGTAAATAAATCATTTGACCTTATCACAAGTAATGGCCATAAAAAGTTATTCCAGCTATGCAGTCCCTGTAGAATAGCCATTGCAGCAAACGACGGTAACATCAAAGGCGCCATTACCTTGAAAAATACTCCATATTCTGTACACCCATCAATTCTTGCAGCGTCCATCAGTTCTTGCGGCAGCCCCATTGCATACTGTCTAAAAAAGAACACTGCCGTTGGTGAAACAATTAATGGCAACATAATACCAGTATATGTATTGATTAATTTTATATCTATCATCAATTGATATAACGGTAGCATTAAAACCTCAAATGGAATCATGATAATAACCAAAACGAATAAGAATATTAAATTTCTTCCTTTAAAGTTATATAGTGCCAAGGAATAGCCAACCATTGAAGAGAAAAATAGAGATAAGATAATAGTTAGAGCAGATACTATTAAACTATTACCATACCACTGCCAATATTCACCTGCTTGAGTAAATATATATACATAGTTATCTAAAGATAATTCATTCCAGTTAATCGAAAAAGTTATCCCATCCCTCATTAGTTCCGTAGAGGGACGAAAGGAAGAGATAATTAAACTGATCAATGGAAACAATGCAATGAAAGCTATGATCGCGATAATGATAGTCAGCAGCCATTTAGTCACTGTATCATTTTTCTTTTTCATTTATTCGTCACCTCTTTTAAATCCACCTGTTATTAATAAATAGAGTATGCTTACAATGAAAATTATTAATAAAATAATAACTCCAATTGCTGCTCCGAATCCCATATCATTTTGCTGAATACCTTGTTGGTACAGATATCCTACTAAGGTTAAACCAATGTTTCCTGGAGAATTACCTTCCCATAGTACATAGCTTTCTTCAAAAACCCTAAATCCACCAATTATACTTATTGTGGTTACAAAAACCATAATAGGTTTCAAGGAAGGTAGAGTAATGTATAGAAACTTTTGGAATATATTTGCACCATCTATATCTGCTGATTCATAGAGTTCTTTTGATATATTTTGTAATCCCGCTAGAAAATACAAAACGTTAACCCCCATCCAACGCCAAGATGCAATTAAAACCATTAGTAACATCCCAGACCATCCCGTGTATTGCCAGCTTACTGGATCAAAACCAAATAGACCTATCATTTGGTTAGCTATAGAACTTTCTGATTCAGCAAAAAATAGTCGAAAAATAATACCTGCAACTACCACAGATGTTAGCGAAGGAATAAACAATGCAGAACGAAATATTGTTTTAAATCTCACAAATTTAGAGTCTAAAAGTATTGCTAAAATTAAAGGTACCAATACAAGAACAAACACTGTTGCTATCGTATAGATTGTTGTATTCGATAATGCCTTAAAAAAAGCTGGATTAAATATTCTTTCATAATTTTGAAATCCTATAAAAGTAACTTGTCCGGGTAAAATTCTTTGAAAACTCATGATAAAAGCTTGAATTGTCGGATAGAGAGTAAGAATCAAAAAAGAAATTATAAATGGAGAAACAAATACATATGGAACAACATTTTTTGAATTCAAAAAGCCTCTCGTTCTTTTTCTCATTGGAGGTTCTGCTATATTTCCTCCTCCAAATTCATAATCTTTTGTATTCTGTTTAAACTTCTTATTTGTCATTTTATCCCTTCTTACAATCATATTTTGGGAAAAAGGACAGTTTTCCTGTCCTTTTTATGTTAACTATTAATTTGCGCTTTCCATTTTCTGTCTTATGGTATCAGCAGACTGTTTTAAAGCCTCTTCTGGAGTTTGATTACCTTCCCTTAGAACATTATGCATAATATTGGAATCAATCTCTGATAAAACATCTGGTGTGTATTCTGATAGATTAATACCAGCAACATCGTCTTTAATAGTTAGTAAAATATCAAAAATATCCTCATGGAAAAACTCATAATATATATTATCTGCCCTTACCTCTGGTTCTTCCCATACGTCCCACCTTGGTGGATCAAATCCGAGCTCAGTCCATAAACGAATATTTCCTTCCTTTGATAATTTAGCAAAATACAAGAATTCTTTAGCCAAATCTGTATGCTCCGATTGACTTATGACCGCAGTACCGGTCCCGCCCATAGCTACAGACTGGGTTTCTGAACCAGGTGCTAGCGGCATTGGCCGGATTTGCATTTTACCTTCTAAATCAGGCATGTACTCTACAAAATCTTTCATATAGTACATTGGTATGACGATAGAAGCTTGTCCTTCTTCATTCATAAAACCATAGAATTCTTCTGAATGGTAATTTCCACCAGGTGCGATTTCTGCAATTTCATGTTCATTAATTAAAGAATTAATAAATTCTAGTGTTTCTATATTCTCTTCATTATCAAGAGTAAATTCACCGTCTATATTAAAGAAGTCTGATTCCTTTTGAGTAACAAACGGCCAAATACCATACCAGTTCGTTGGAATCGTTGTCATTGGTTTACCAGTCGTGTTAACAACTTGTTTACCAGCATCAACATAGTCATCCCAAGTTTTAATAGAGTCTATATCAACTCCAGCTTCGTCCATTATTTCTTGATTGTAATATACTACGGTTGCACCTAAGTGTGTTGGAGCACCATAATATATATCGTCCGCTGCATATATATCTAGCCTTTCTTCTACAAAACTTTCTAACTCTGGTTCAATTAAATCGTTTAAGGGCTCTAATTGGATATCACCTTTAAGAAAATTTGGGAATTTCGCGATTTCAATATCTGCCAAATCTGGAGCACCGCTGCCAGATTGCAATGCGAGCAATAAATTATTATGCATTTGATCGAACGGATAAGTTCCAACAGTTAATTTAATTGCTTTATCAGGATTTTCCTCGTTCCACTTCTCAGCAGCATCTGCATAGAAGTCAGCATGCGTACCAGCAAAAGTCCAAAATGATAATTCGGTTGCATCTTCTAAATCTGCACCGGCAACAACAGATTCTTCTGCGTCCCCCCCATTCGTTTCAGCGTCATCGCCCCCACCACATGCACCTAAAATTAAAAGCATCAATACTAGTAATCCTAACAAGCTAAGCTTTTTCATTTTTTTCCTCCTAAATGATTGTTTTATACTTCAAACCTATAACTACTCAACTCTTTCCTAGCATTATTCGACTATAATATCTATTGAGATTCCACGATGCTAACGCTTACAAAAACACAAAATTATACTTAAATGTGCTTCCCCTGTCCATTCATTATTAAAGGATAAAACGCACTGCAAGTTGATGGTAGACTAGCCTTATCTTATTCCAATATTTTGTAAGTATTTAAATACAAAGAAATAAAAGCTTTCCTCTCATGATATCTAATATCTAACGCGGCTAAATACCTCTCCTAGGTCTACTCACCATCTATTTTCTTAAGAATTTTATCTAGTGTAACTAAATTTAGGTGATGAGTATATAATCTCTTGTTCTCTATTTCAAAGGCAACTGAATTATAAATCGTTTCATTTCAATCTCTCCCTTCTAAATAAAGCATAGTTATAAAATTAGACACCTGAATGAATTTCATAATTACCAAAGTCGGCTTTCCCATCACCGTATGTAGTTGGGAACGAACCAACTCAACTACATATGGTGATGGTGAAGCATTAAATACGTATTATGAAATTCATTAACCTAGCATAGGGTCAGAAACCTTGAAGATTACTATAATAATATTTCCTCAATATTGATCTAAGATAGTTAATAAAACACCAGCTAAAACCGCTTACAAAATACATCTTGTAAATCTAAAAAGATTTTCTACTTATTACTTTTAAATTAATTTCATTATAGCAAAATCATCATTGTTCGTCTAGTGGATGAACTAAGTTTTTCCTTTTTTTCTTAACACAATCAATTTGTGTAACTTTTCTTGTGCGATAATAGGAAAATATCCTCTATTATTGAAGCAATAAATATTTAGTTAACAATTGTAAACTATCCGCCATCCATCTGCTCTATCTCTAATTATAATTATTCTTCAAAAAATCCCCTTTTTGTTCCTATTTCACTTCATTCAATAAAGCAGAAGCATCACTCCTGCTTAATTCGTACCACAAGCATCATACCAAAGGAAAGAATCATAATCGCAATCACCCACATCCAAGCCATGAACCTTTTCCCTGAATCAATCGCGATATAAATCGCAGTAGGAATCGTTTGCGTGACGCCTGGAATATTCCCGGCAAACATTAAAGTAGCCCCAAATTCTCCTAAAGCCCGGGCAAAACTTAGAATACTTCCAGCTAGCAGCATTTTCGAAGCTAAAGGAATCGAGATAAATAGGAAGGTTTTCCACTCGCTCGCCCCGTCGATTCTTGCAGCTTCTTCAATATTGTTATCCACTCCCTGAAATCCTGATTTTGCCGCCTGGTACATGAGTGGAAATGCGACAACTACTGCTGCAATCACAGCAGCCCACCAGGTGAAAATAATCGGTTGATTAAAAATCCACTCAATCGCTTGACCGATAATACTATTTTTCCCGAAAACAACAATCAATAAAAAGCCAACAACAGTTGGAGGTAGCACCATCGGGAGCATCAGCAGTGTCTCTACAATTGCTTTTCCTTTGAACCTTCTTCTTGCAAGAATTCTACCAATTAAAGTTCCTATTATTATAACGATAACACCTGATATCGTAGCAACTTTAAGAGATAACCAGATTGGACTAAGGAACTCTTGCATGATTTCACTATTTAACTGTAAATCCATATTCTTCAAATACCTTTATAATTTCATCGCTTTGTATATACTCGAGAAATACTTTTGCCATTTCGTACTGGTCAGAATCTTTTATAATCCCGACTGGATAAAGAATAGGTGTATGTAATTCGTTAGTAGCAGGAGCAGCAATGTTTATTTTTTCCGAAGTAAGGGCGTCCGTTTGATAAACGATTCCGGCATCAACATTCCCAGTTTCAACATAAGATAAAACTTGTCGGACATCTTTTGCGAAAACAATTTTCGATTCTATTTCATCCCATAGATCCATTTCCACCAGCAGTTCTTGCGCATATTTTCCCGCTGGCACGGTTTTAGGTATACCGATGGATATATTACCTATCTCCGCTTTCTGAAGATCAGCAAATCCATTGATTGTTTGTTCACCCTTCGGAACAATTAATACTAGCTCATTGCCAAGCAAGTCTACCTGACTTTCCTCCGCAATCATCCCTTCTTCTACCAATATATTAAACTTATCTTTTGCCGCTGAGAAAAATAAATCCACTGGTGCTCCTTGTGAGATTTGCTGCTGCAGGGAACCCGAAGCACCATAATTAAAGGTTAATGCTACTTCCGGATGTTCTTCTAGAAATGCCTCTTGAATGGAATCTAATGCCTCTTTTAAACTAGCTGCTGCTGATATTGTTAATTCAGTATCTTCGCCGCTAGCGCTCTGCTTGTCTGCTGAATCTTGAGCAGAGTTACTCGTATCCGAACATGCCACTAACGATAGAAGTAAGAATAAAAGAATACAAATGAAATGAAATTGTTTTCGCATCCTTTACCGCCCTCCATTCGACCATTTACTGTTTATTATATCCTATTTTAATAATGAACGTCGAAAATGAAAATCTCCTGATGCGATATCTTCAGGAGATTTAAATTCGGAGTAAGGTAAGCCCCGCACCTCGTCTACTTTCTATATTTCATCAATCGTTCATTTAATTGATTTGTTTTACTATAGACTTCTTTATAAAGCTTAAATAGTTCTTTATATTTGGCAACATTTTCTGGATTAGGTGAATAGACCTTTTCTTCTTTTAAGAATTCAACTGCACATTCCTTCAGTGATGGATACCAACCACACCCCACCGCTGCAAGCATGGCAGCTCCCATCCCCGGACCTTGCTCACTTTCCATCTTTACCACATTCGCATTAAAAATATCGGCTTGTATTTGCAGCCAAGTTTCGTTTTTTGCTCCCCCGCCAATAGATACAACTGTATTAATTTTCTTGCCATTTTCTCGAAATATCTCTATTGATTCATTTAACGAAAAAGTGATACCTTCTAATACTGCGCGAGTAAAATGTTTTCTTTCATGGGCTGCATCCATACCGATGAAGCTTCCACGGATATTCGCGTCCACATGAGGGGTTCTTTCTCCAACAACATAAGGTGTGAAAATTAAACCATTCGCACCAACTGAAACCGTATCAACATCTGCCAGCAATTCTTCAAAACTTATATCTTTTGCAAATGTCTCTTTAAACCAAGACAAACTGTACCCTGCAGCAAGCGTCACCCCCATCGTATAAAACACATCAGGGGCAGCGTGATTAAAGTAGTGAACCTTCCCTCCAAAATCTTTGGCGCTACTTGCTTCATAAGATAAAACAACACCAGAAGTCCCTGTGCTCGCCAGTGTCTGTCCGTCTTCCAAAATCCCTGAACCAATCGCACCACAAGCGTTATCCGCCCCACCAGCAAATACTTTTGTCTTAACATTCAAGCCTGTCACTTCTGCAATTTGTTTCCCTACAGTCCCCACTTCATCGTCTGACTGCACGAGTGGTGGGCATATTTCTGGATTAATCTCTAATTTCTCACAGATTTCCCTGCTCCATGACTTTTTAGCGATATTCAATAATAACGTGCCTGCAGCATCCGAGTAATCCATGTGCAGCTCTCCGGTTAATCGATACCTGACATAATCCTTCGGTAAAACAAATACTCTTGCTTGATTAAAAATGTGAGGTTCATGCTTTTTCACCCAAAGTATTTTTGGTAGGGTAAAGCCCTCCAATGCCGGATTCTTAGTAATCTCTAATAGACGATCCTTGCCCACCTTTTCATAAATCTGACTACACTCTTGCGTTGTCCGTGTGTCATTCCAAAGAATTGCATTTCGCAAAACCTGATTATCCTCATCCAACAATACAAGACCGTGCATCTGACCAGAAAAACTCAGCCCCTCAATATCTTCTGGATTCCCTTTAAACGCTGCTACGAGTTCTGATATCCCAGCAATTGTCTGCTCGACCCAATCATTAGGATCTTGCTCACTGTAGCCCACTTTCTCTTGATATAATGGATATGATTTTGATATTTCTTGAACGACGCTTCCATTCTGATTAACTAATAATATTTTGACGGCACTTGTTCCTAAATCAACACCAATGACATACTTCATTCTATATCTCTCCTTGTCTCTATAAAGAAGAAAGACGAAGCACTCGATCAGATTAGAGCCCTTCGTCTTTATTTTCATCATTTATATTAGATGCTCTGTTTCATTCACCAGTAAAGGTTGTTAATAGATATTGGTTTATCGTAGCTTTAATACTCTCCAGTTTACCAGATTGATGCTGAATATCTGTTAATCCTAGCGCATACTCCTCCAGCTTGCGTAAATCCGTCTTGTCTTCTACGATATCACGACCAATTCCATCCTGATACGTTTGATATCTTTCATCTATTACGTTATCGAGTACTTGATCATCCATCAATCTCTGTGCTACTTTTAATCCAACCGCAAAGCTGTCCATTCCCGCAATATGTGCATGGAATAAGTCCTCTGGCGTGAAAGAGCCACGACGAACTTTCGCATCAAAGTTCAAGCCGCCACTGCCAAGCCCTCCATTTTTCAGGATTTCATACATGGCTAGCACTGTCGTATGAAGGTCTGTCGGGAATTCATCCGTATCCCAGCCGAGTAATGGATGCCCTTGATTTGCATCCACTGAACCAAGCATATCGTGAATTCTCGCATAATGCAGCTCATGCTCAAACGTATGGCCCGCTAATGTTGCGTGGTTTGCTTCGATATTGAATTTGAAAACATCTTGGAGCCCATAATGTTGTAAAAATGCATAGCCACTGGCTACATCAAAGTCATATTGATGGGTCGTCGGCTCTTTTGGCTTCGGTTCGATTAAGAACTGGGCAGCAAAACCAATTTCTTTCGCATAATCATTCGCCATATGATAAAGGCGAGCTAAGTTATCCAGTTCTAATTGCATATTTGTGTTAAGCAGGGTTTCATAACCTTCCCTTCCGCCCCAAAACACATAGTTTTCCGCACCTAGTTCTTTCCCAACTTCCAATCCCTTTTTCACTTTCGCTGCAGCATAAGCAAATACATCCGCGTGATTAGACGAGCCTGCGCCATGAACAAAGCGTGGATGACTGAAGTTGTTCACTGTATTCCATAATAATTTCGTTTTACTATCTTTCATATAATCTTTAATCATGGCCACAATCGTATCTAAGTTTTCATTTGATTCTTTTAAACTGTCCCCTTCAGGTGCGATGTCGACGTCATGAAATGCAAAATAAGGTACATTCAGCTTTTCAAAGAATTCAAAGGCTGCTTCGACACGTGCTTTTGCCAGGTCCATTCCTTCAAATTTATCCCATGGTCGCATCGCTGTGCCAACACCGAACGGATCCGATAGATCTTCCGTAAATGTGTGCCAGTATGCGACACCGAAACGGAGAATCTCCTCCATCGTTTTTCCACCGATTTTTTCCTCGGGATTATAAAATTTAAATGCGAGTGGATTAGTAGATGTTGGGCCTTCGTAGTGAACCTGGTTGATGTTTTTAAAAAATGTCATTTGTGTGTCCTCCTAAGTTTTATGAATTTTAATGTAAGAGCTTTCATGTTTTTGATTATAGCATCTTATCTATAGTTCGTCCATTGGATGAACTAAGTTTTTTAAATTTCCTCATGGTAATAGAAAAAGAATCATGATTATCGTATAATGTTTATTGTTTAATGAATTTCATAATACGTATTTAATGCATCACCATCACCGTATGTAGTTGAGTTGGTTCGTTTCCAACTACATATGGTGATGAAAAAGCCGACTTTGGTAATTATGAAATTCATTCTGTTAAACCATCAGATGTTTTGATGAAGGGAGAAATAACAATGACCAACAGAATGAGTGCTATATATAACATATTAGAATGGATAACAAAGTTCGCCTATGTCAATCTGCTCTGGGTTGTTTTTACATTGGCTGGCGGTGTTATCCTAGGTTTTTATCCTTCTACCACTTCTATGTTTGCGATGGTTCGTGATTGGCTCAGAGGGAAATCAGACTTACCGGTACTAAAAACGTTTTGGTATTATTACAAGCGCGACTTTTTAAAAAGCAATTTACTTGGACTTTTCCTCAACGTCCTCTTTCTTCTTGTCGCTATTGATATTTATTACATCCAAAGTAATATAAATGAACAGTTAACGTGGACTTATATTCCACTGTTTGCATTTATGCTCATCTTCATCTTATTTCTATTTTATATTTTTCCAAGCTTTACCCATTATGATTTAAGAACCATTCCTTTAATAAAAAATGCCTTTTTAATCATGATTATAAGTCCGCTATATAGTTTTCTTATGGTATTATGTTTCGTTTCTCTTTTCTTTATAATGAGGGCCATCCCTGCCTTGTTCTTCATTTTTGGTGGTACAACCTATGCTTTTATTACATCCTGGCTAAGCTTACATGCATTTAAAAACATCGAAAGAAAACAACACTCAAGCTAAAAACCACCTCACCAGACTAATAAGCTTAGGAGGTTGAGGCGGTCTTTTCATGTTTCGGCAAGATTAATCTTATGCTGCGAGCTTATCCCTTCACAGCACTGGCAGTAATTCCTTCCATAATTTTGTTACTGAAGAATAGGAATGCAATGATGATTGGCAGTACACTTATTACGAGTGTTGCTCCTATCGCACCCCAATCCGTCATATACTGTCCGATAAAGTTTTGAATTCCAACGGTAAGCGTCTTATACTTTTCCGAACTTATAAATGTGTTAACAAAAACAAATTCATTCCAGTTATAAATCATGTTAATAATAACCGTTGTGGACATAATTGGCGCAGAAATAGGTAAGATGATTCTAAAGAATAAACGATGAATCGAACTGCCATCAATAATAGCCGCTTCCTCAATTTCCCTTGGAATCGTTGTATAAAAGCCCAGTAGGATCATAACGGTTATCGGCAGATTATACGTAATATACGTAAGAACGATGGATAGTGGATTATCTATCAAATTTACATTTAAAAACATATTATATAATGGGATGAGTGCAGAATGGATTGGTATCATTAAACCAACCATAATGAGGCCTAGGACTAGTCCACTCAGCTTCCACTTCATTCTCGTAATTGCAAATGTTGCCATACTGGCTATTAAAATCGTCAATACGGTAGCAACGACTGTAATCCAAATGCTATTCCAGAAGTATGTTGCAATTCCCCCATCAAATACTTTCAAATAATTTTCCCATTTCGGTTCTAAAGGAAGGGCAAACGGACTTCCTGCAAATATTTCTTGGTTTGTCTTTAGAGAAAACATAAACAACCAAAGAATCGGAAATATTTGAAACACTGCAACAAGCCCTAAACAAATATAAAGTAAACTGTAACCTATTCTAGACATTTTCTGCTCCTCCTCTTAATATTCAATTTCCTCTTTGGTAGCAGTCACTTTACGAACAATTACTGTAACAATTAAGGTTATAATCAATAATAAGAATCCTATTGCACTACCATATCCAAAGTCATAGCTTGAGAAGGCCAATTTATACATGTAAGATGCCATTACTTCACTTGCGCCATTCGGTCCGCCACCTGTCATCACATAAATCAAATCAAAATATTTTAAGGATCCAACGATAGCTAATACGATTGTCACTTTAAATACATTCATGATTAATGGGATTTTAATCTTTAGCGCAATTTGCAGTGGAGTTGCTCCGTCAATTTTTGCCGCTTCAATTAATGAGTCTGGGATATTCTTTAATGCAGCATAGTAGATTAAAATGTAAAACCCGGCATATTGCCAAATGATTGGAACGAATATTGCGTAAAGGACAATATTCGGATCCGCTAACCATGCAGGTGGATTATTAACTCCAAGTGTCATTAAAATACTGTTCAACATTCCATTGGAAGGGTTATACACTTTAATCCACAACTGTGCAATTGCAACAGAAGATAGCAGCATTGGAATTAAATATATTTTTCTGAAAAGGTTTGCACCTTTAATTTTCGAAGCTAAAATCAGAGCAACTGCCAGATAAGCAATTAGGCTAAGTGCAGAAAACAATGCTAATAGAAAAGAATGCATCGCACTCTGCCAAAACTTCGTATCTTGTAATGCTACAATATAATTATCTAATCCAATGAACTCCATTGCTCCGATTCCGTCCCAATTCATTAAACCGAAATATCCCGAAAGAATTAATGGAACAACAATAAGGACAATAATCAATAGAAGTGCAGGGAGCGTATATAAGGTAATAATCCACTTATTTGACATAACTTTATTCACAATATTCAACCCCATACTCTTTTTGATAGATTATTTTTACAATCACTCTTTTATTCTAAAAACTAACATCACCTTCTTCATTAATTATTAAGTTAATAGATACTAGTAAGCCTCGGACAGAGGCTTACTAGTCTTATTAATAATTACTCTTGTGAAAGTGTGTCTTCATGCGTTTTTGCGAAATCCTCCGGTGTCACTTCCCCGCCAAATAACGCTTGAATCATATCCAAATGCACTTGTGCAGCGCTTGGACTCATTTGAACGTCAGCATATAATGTAATATTAGTTGCTGCATTCAAATCGTTTAAAACATCAACATACATTTCTGGAAGATCCAGAGATTCTGCATCCACCTTTGTCGCAGGAATCACTCCTACTTCAGTTACCGCCTTTTCTCCCCATTGTTGTAAGAAGTAAGAGGCAAATGCTTTGGCTTCTTCTTTAACATCCGAGTTTTCCGCTACAAATAACCCTACGCCCGGACCGCCTACATAATTATTAACATCCCCACTACCATCAACAGTTGGAAATTGAAAATAACCTACTGAATCCCGGAATTCTTGAGGAACATCCTCATTCGTTGTAAAGTTCGGAAGATCCCAAGTAGCAATTAAATACATTGCTGCTTGTTCTGACATAAACATACTCTTCGCTTCCTCATCAGCTAACCCATTAAAACCCTGTACGAAAGCATCTGCATCGATAAGACTTTGAACTTCTTCAGCCGCTTGGATTAAAACTGGGTCTTCAAATGATTTTTCTCTATTAATCGCTTCTGACAATACATCTTCATCGCCACCAAGCCGGTCCGCTAAGTACATATACCACATCGAACCTGTCCATGCATCTCTATTACCGAGTGCTATTGGATTAACACCATTATCATTCAAGGTCTTGACGATTTCATTCAATTCTTCCATTGTCTCAGGCTCTTCCAATCCATGCTCTTCAAATATGCTCTTATTGTAAAATACTGTAGAGATATTTAGTTCTAAAGGAAGTCCATAAGTCGTATCATCTATCGCAAAACCGTCAAGCGTCCCTTCTACAAAACTATCAGATAAATCACTTTCCACAACATCGTCCACAGACGCAAACATGTTTCCGTTTACAAATGGCTCCATGTATCCAGCTGCCCAAGTCATCCCAACATCAGGCAACTCATTAGATGTAGATAATACTGTAATTTTATCTTTATATTGCTCATTGCTTAGAACTTCAAGATCGATGGTTATATCATCGTTTTCCGCTTCAAAGTCGGCTATGATTTCATTTACAATTTTGTAATGTTGAGCGGAGCTGCCTTCCGGCCATAAATGTATAAACTTTACTGATTTTGCATCTCCAGAACTTGTTTCATTTGATCCACTTTCTCCCCCATCCTCTTCATTACAAGCCGCTAAAAGCAAGGTGAAGATCAACAACATCCCCATTAATGTAACCGCTTTCCTCAACTTCATTACTGAACCCCCTTGAAAATTAAATTTTGCTTATATTCTATAAGCTAGTTATAATAATAACAAATTAAACATCGTTTGTCTACTGGATGAACGAAGTTTGTAATAAACTAAATCTATGTGCTATACTAGCCTAAAATGCGAGAGAAAGAGTTGAAATCCGATGAAAATCAGTAAAACTTGGAATCAACAAGTAGTTAAACAAGAAAATAAAGCTCTAGTTCTGGAAAAAATTATTGAAAACTCCCCAATATCAAGAGCTGATATCGCTACTTCTACTGGTTTAAATAAAGGAACTGTTTCATCTTTAGTAAAAGAACTATTGGATGAAAATTTAATTAATGAATCTGGTCCTGGTAAATCAAGTGGCGGCAGAAGGCCTGTTATGTTACATTTCAATAAATTAGCAGGCTATTCCATTGGAATTGATTTGGGTGTTAATTATATTCTGGGGGTGTTAACAGATTTAAAAGGAAATATCTGCTTAGAAAAACAAATTAATTTCAGCAACTTAACGTACGAAGAAATACTCGAAAAATTAAACGGGGTGATTGATCACCTTATGAACGATGTTCCTCCAAGTCCGTATGGCATTGTAGGTATTGGGATTGGCGTTCCAGGTATTGTTAATAAAGAAAAGAAAATATTACTCGCTCCTAACTTAAGCTGGAGAAATGTTGATTTAAAAGCAGAGTTAGAAAATAGATATGAAGTCCCGATAACGATAGAGAACGAAGCAAATGCTGGAGCATACGGGGAAAAAAACTTTGGAGTTGGACAAGACTTTAATAATATTATTTATGTAAGTGTAGGTATCGGAATCGGTGTAGGTCTTATCTTAAATGGAAATTTGTATAGAGGTAATAATGGCTTTTCTGGAGAGCTTGGACATATGACGATCGAATTAAATGGGATGAAATGCAGCTGCGGAAATGCAGGATGCTGGGAATTATATGCATCCGAAAGATCATTAATAATGAATGCAGAGCGCTCCAATTTTAACCAAGAACAGAATGATCATCTGTCTTTAGAAACCATTCTTGAACTTGCTAACAACGGGGAATCTACTTCTATCCAATTATTTGAACAAATAGGGAAATATTTAGGAGTGGGGATGAATAACATCATCAATACTTTTAATCCCGAGCAGGTCATTATCGGTAACCGAATGGCTGAGGCGGAACAGTGGATAAAACAACCACTAATAGACTCTATTCAAAATCAATCTTTATGGTACAGTCAACAAGATTTGAAAATTGACTTTTCAAATCTACGCACCCATTCGACTGCTTTAGGGGTTGCTGCTTTTTCTGCTGAAGCATTTTTAAATAATAATATACATCATCAACGTGCTTCTGGTCTTTAATAAATGAACAAGATGTCTAACAGGGATTCTATTATAGAAAATAACGCATAATGAAATTCCTGTCCAAAACAAAGTAAGCGCATTCCTTTTTGAAAATTATATTAAATAAACTTGAGGTGAATAATCATGACTAAAATTCAAAACCCAATCTTAACAGGATTCAATCCCGATCCAAGTATTTGCCGAGTAGATGAAGATTACTATATTGCTGTTTCAACCTTTGAATGGTTTCCTGGAGTAGGAATCTACCATTCGAAAGACTTAAAAAACTGGAGATTAGTTTCAAGACCATTAAATCGTCTTAGTCAATTAAATATGATGGGTAACTCAAACTCTGGCGGAGTATGGGCCCCACAGCTATCCTATAACGATGGCAAGTTCTGGCTAATTTACACCGATGTTAAAGTTACAGAAGGGCAATGGAAAGACAGTCATAACTACCTCGTTACTTGTGATTCCATTGACGGAGAATGGTCAGAACCAATTTATATGAACAGCTCTGGTTTTGACCCTTCCCTTTTCCATGATGACGATGGAAAAAAATATTTCACAAACATGCTATGGGATCATCGGGTTGGTAATCATAATTTCTACGGTATTGTTCTGCAGGAATATGATGCGGAAAAACAAAAGCTTATTGGAAAAAAGGAAATTATTTTTAAAGGTACGGATGCCAAATTAGTAGAAGCGCCACACATTTATAAAATGAATGGCTACTATTATTTACTAACTGCTGAAGGTGGTACAAGATACGAGCATCAGGCTACAATCGCTCGTTCTGAAAATCTATGGGGGCCATATGAAGTACACCCTGAAAACCCATTGATCTCATCTTATACACATCCTAGAAATCCTTTACAAAAAGCCGGTCATGCTTCAATTGTGCAAACGCATACAGATGAGTGGTTCTTAGTTCATCTAACTGGTCGTCCATTGCCGAAAGAAAATCAGCCCCTCCTAGACCCACGCGGATTTTGCCCATTAGGCAGAGAGACGGCAATCCAGCGCTTGGAATGGAAAGATGATTGGCCTTATGTCGTTGGTGGAAATCAACCTTCCCTTGAGGTCGAAGGTCCTGCAATTGAAGAAGTGAAGTGGGAAAATGATTACGACGAGAAAGAAGATTTCAATTCCGAACAATTAAATCTTCACTTCCAAACATTACGTATTCCATTAAGAGAAGAAATTCTATCCTTAACAGATAATCCAGGACATTTACGTTTGTATGGCAGAGAATCATTAACTTCTAAATTCACTCAAAGCTATGTTGCGAGACGTTGGCAACATTTCAACTTTGCTGCTGAAACAAAAGTAGCTTTTCAACCTGAATCTTTTCAGCAAGCTGCAGGTCTAGTAAACTATTATAATACGGAAAACTGGACAGCTCTCCAGATTACCTGGAATGAAGAAAAGGGGAGAATTCTTGAGTTAACTACTTGTGATAACTTTACTTTTGACCAGCCTTTGAGAGGGAATGAAATTGTGATCCCTAAAGATATAGAATATGTTTATCTTCGTGTAGATGTAAACACGAATGTCTATAACTATTCCTATTCCTTTGACGGAACTAATTGGGAAAAGGTTCCTGTTCAACTTTACGCTTATAAATTATCCGATGACTACATACGTGGTGGAGGCTTCTTTACCGGAGCATTTGTCGGTATGCAATGTCAAGATACATCTGGGGAAGGAATAGCAGCTGATTTTGATTATTTCGTCTATAAGCCTGTACTAGCGTAACAAAACAAGGCCAGCAATCCGCTGGCCTTGTTTCAATATACGTCTTTCATATATGATTATTATTTAATGAAATCAGGAGATGTAACAATTAACTAAAACACAATCGTCTTATTCCCATGCACAATGATCCGGTCTTCTAAATGCCACTTCACGGCTCTTGCAAGCACACTTCGCTCAATTGCTTGTCCAATCTTCTTCATTGCTGCCACATCATCACGATGATCTACTCGTCCAATATCCTGTTCAATAATCGGACCTTCATCCAGATCATCCGTCACATAGTGTGACGTCGCACCGATCATCTTCACACCCCTGTTAAACGCACGCTCATATGGATTTGCACCAATAAATGCAGGCAAGAAGGAATGATGGATATTGATAATTTGGTTCTTATACGCTTTTACAAAATCAGGTGTTAGAATCTGCATATAACGTGCAAGAATGATGAAATCCACATTATATTGTTCAAGGATTTCTTTTTGTTGTGCTTCCGCTTGGGTACGAATATCTCGATTTGCTGGAATATAATGGAATGGAATACCGCGGGATTCTACCATATCTCTTACCACTTCATGGTTACTGACGACAACAGCAATATTTGCCATTAAGTCACCGCTCTCCCACTCCCATAAAAGTTCAAGTAAGCAATGCGGCTCTTTTGAAGCAAAAATCGCCACGTTCTTCAGCTCATGCACATACATGATATCATAGTGCATATCAAATTTCTCCGCGATTGGAGTGAAATCCTTTTCCAAATCAGCTTTCTTATCTATTAACCCTGGATATTCGAATTCAATCCGCATGAAGAACTGACCGCCCTCTGGATCAAGGGTATATTGGTCTGACGTTACAATGTTTGCCCCATGCTCATAAAGAAACTGGGATACTGTAGCAACAATCCCCGGCTGGTCCGGGCAACGGATTAAGAGACGCGCCCGGTTCTCATTATCTTTTTGATACGCTTGGATTTTCTTTTCTGTATAGGTATGCATATATGTTCCTCTTCTCATCTAATTTTACCGTTATTACCTACTTTATGAAACTTAGATAAAAGCGTCAAGTAAATCAGCAAAATTAAGAAGCGCCTGTCAGCACTCCGCTTCGTTTTGATAAAACGCAAGGCATGACAGGCACTATTTAGCTCCAGACAACAGCGATAACTTTTAACGGCTCGTCCCCAGTATTGATCAAGCCGTGACTCCCGCCTTTCGTGATCAGGCAGAGGTCACCTTTTGAAACGGCATGTTTTCCTTCATCATCCTGGAAAGTGCCAGTTCCTTCAACAATATAGTAGGCTTCCGCATCTTTATCATGCAGGTGGTACCCAATCGAACCGCCAACTGGCACGCTGACTTCTGCAAACATATCAAGACCAGCAACCTGATCTTCTTTTGTCAATTTACGAGATATATCTACGACGCCTTTTCCACCATACATGTTTTCCAATGATTCTACTGTATCGGAACGTTTAATCATCTCATCACCCTCTAATTAAAAAAACTTGGTAAGAACGTAGAAATACTTGGTACAAAAATAATTAATAAAATAACAACAACAAGGATACCGATGACATGCAGCACATATGGCAATGTATCTTCTATCCCCATATTCCGATCCGTCACACTCGCTCCTGCAATTAAAGATAAACCTACTGGAGGCGTTACGTTCGCCAGCGCAAAGTTCATGACGAGCACCATTCCAAAGTGGATTGGATCAATTCCATATTCCATCGCAATCGGCATGAAAATTGGGCTCAGTAAGATAATAAGTGACGTCACTTCAGTCAACATACCAAGTATAAGCAAGATGACGGACACAATCAGCAAGAATTGAAGCGGTGTACTTGCAAACTGCAGGAAGAATTCCGAGATCATCGCTGGAATTTTATTTGCAGTCAGTACATATGTAAATGCATTCGCAACAGAAATAATAATTAATATTGTTGCAGAAGTCACCGCAGAGGAAACCATGATATCTTTAAACTTTTTAAATGTAAGCTCTCTGTAAAATATTGATAAAATAAAACTATAGACAACGGCGATTACTGCCGCCTCTGTTGCTGTCGCAAATCCGCTGAAAATACTTCCTAAAATAAAGATTGGTGTAAGCAACGGGAAGAAAGCTTTCACACCTACTTGGACAAACTCTTTAGCTGTCATCGGAGCAGGCTTGTCAGCACCGTAGCCTTTCTTTTTCGACATGTAAGCAACGTAAATACAAAGAAGAATCGTAAGAACAACACCTGGGACTACACCGGCAATAAATAAGTCACCAATTGAAATATTCGCTGTTATACCGAGGATAACCATTGTAATACTCGGCGGAATAATCAATCCAAGCACACCTGCTGGACCGATAATACTTGCAATAAATGAATTACTATATTTTTCCTCCTTCAGCCGTGGAACAAGCACCGATCCAACTGCGTAAGTCGTAGCGACTGTCGAACCGGATACCGTTCCGAACAGCGCACTTGTTACAACAGTTGTCATCCCAAGCCCACCAGTTAAACGTCCGACAAAGCTCCGAGCAAACTCCATCAACCTACGTGTTAAACCGCCTTCTCCCATAATGTTTCCCGCCAAAATAAATAGAGGAATGGCGAGATAGGAGAAATTATTTATCCCTGCAAACATCCGTTGTACGAGAATTTCCAAGGAAACATTTCCAAAAACCATCATCCCTGCACTTACAATCCCTAGAATAAAAGCGATCGGCATTCCTAAAAAGAGTAGTCCGAAGAATACAGCAAGAATTAATAGAATCATACAGTCGGCTCCCCCTCTCCAGTGGAACGGAACATATCCGTCACGATAAAGTATATGGAAAAGAGAGAACTAAGCGGGATTGCTAAGTAAAATAATCCCATTGGTAATTGTAAGGTGGACGAAGTTGTCGACATCGCACCCATCGTCAGTCCGAAGCCGTAATAGACCAAGATTCCAAAGAATAGAATCGTCAATAGGTGAACCGAAAATTGAATCATCTTTTGGAGCTTCGGTCTTGCTCGCTTAACAAAGAATGTCACCGCTAAATGCATTTTTTCATAGATTGCCAGACTCGAACCTAAAAAGGTAAGCCAAACGACTAAAAGCCGAGCAAGCTCATCTGCACCTGGAAAGGAAATATTCATCGTCCTTGTTAACACTTGCAGAAATACGATGACTGTTAAACCCGTAATTGCAATGACACATAAGTAGACTAATAGTTTGGCTATGATTTCTTTCGCTTTCATGGGTTCCTCTTTCCCCCTATTCCTTCATTACGCTAAAAATAAGAAAGGAAGAGAAGCGACTCTCTTCCTTCTTCCCCTTACCAGCCTGACGCCTCACGATAAATGTCCATCATCTCTTCGCCAAATACATCTTCTTCCCATTTATCATAAACCGGCATCATCGCTTCACGGAATGCATCTGCATTCACGTCATCATTAACCTGCATGCCATTGTCGATCAATTCCTGAATATACGTATCTTCCTGTTCATCATTCATTACCGTCACTTCATCTTGAATCCGTTCTGCTTCCGCTATTATGATTTCTTGATCCTCTTCAGAGATACTGTCCCATATATCCGTGCTCACAACAAGCATGATTGTATTATAAAAATGCCCGGTCAAAGATAAATAATCCTGAACTTCATAAAATTTTGGCAACACCGTATTTGCGAGTGGGTTTTCTTGCGCATCAATTGCCCCTTGTTGTAATGCTCCATATACTTCACTGAATGCCATTACAGTAGGTAGTGCTCCCAATTGTTCAAACGCATCAACTCGCAATTTTGTCTCCGCAACTCGAATATTGAGTCCTTCTAAATCTTCCGGCTCCACAATCGGGCCTCTGTTATTCGTAATATGACGGAATCCCCATTCAAGATACCCGATTTTTGTCATGTCCTGTTCAGCCATAATATCAGCCAAATAATCGCCAAACTCTCCCTTATATGCTTCCCGCGCATGTTCGATATCTTTCCACATATATGGTAAATCCTCGATTGCCATCCGTGTATCCAGTGCCTGCATCGATCCGACCATAATTGCCGCTGATTCCATCGAACCGAGTTGCACTTGTTCAAGCATTTCCGTCTCTGAACCAAGCTGACTGTTCGGATAAATATCAAAGGTCACGCGCCCTTCTGTTTGCTCTTCCACCTCAGCCGCCATTTCTTCAATTAAATCAGATGCAGGAGTTCCTTCCGTCAAAGCATGTCCGAGCTGTAAAGTGACAGAATCACCACTTCCCCCTTCCCCATCGGTGTCCGAACAAGCTGCTAATACAAAAACGAGTAGTATAGCAAAGAAACTAAGCTTCCATTTATTAGACATTTTCTCTCTCCTCTTTTTTGTCAAAAGTGATTCCAAGAAAGCGCTACTAATCCATGTTTCCTCTTATGTAATTTAACGCCTTTCTTTCTATTTCGACGAGTCTACTGAAATATTCGTATACTGTATACTACAATACATAAATATAAAAGTCAATACAAATTGAATACACAGAAAAATAACATTCAAACGACCAAATACCATTGTATCACCTGTGTTTATTGGTATAAATCCCTTTTATACAAGTTTACAAAATATTCATCTTAATGTATGATAATAAGCAAATCTGTATACAGTATACAACATTATTCTAATATGCAATAGTGATAAAGGAGATCATAACACATGCTATGCAAAATAAATTCTCGCGTAAAAGATATTTTCGTACCCGGCATTCGCGTCTTTGCAAATAAAGTAAATAAATATGAAAACGGCATTAATTTCACGATTGGTGAGTCTGACTTTCCAACACCAGAAAATGTAAAACTAGCTGGAATACGAGCGATAGAAAACAACTTGACCGGCTATTCCCATAATGCCGGGTTATTGGATGTTCGCCAAGCGATCTCACGCTTTTTTGAGGAAACGTATCATTTTCATTACGATGCAGCAGATGAAATTATCGTAACGAACGGTGCCAGTGAAGCAATTGATTCGGTGTTGCGTACTATTTTAGTAGGTGGAGATGAAGTCATCTTGACCTCCCCGATCTACTCTGGATACGAATCGATTATCCATTTAAATGGCGCAAAATCGGTCACAATCGATACAACAGACACCGGATTCGTTCTGGATCCGGAGCGGTTGGATCAAGCAATAACAGATAAAACAAAGGCTATTATCCTCAATTATCCATCAAATCCGACCGGGGCAACGCTCAGCCGTGCACAAATGGAAAAGATTGTAGCTGTTGTAAAGAAGCATAATATTTTTATCATTTCCGATGAGATATATAGTGAAAACACATTCCATGGCAAACATTGTTCATTCGCTTCTTTCTCGGAGATCCGCGAGCAATTATTTCTTATCCATGGACTCTCGAAATCTCATGCCATGACCGGCTGGCGCATTGGTTATGTGCTTGGAAGTAAAGATTTGATGGAGCATGTATTGAAAGTACATTTAAACAATTCGATTTGTGCTTCTCTACCGAGCCAATACGCAGCAATCGAAGCACTGACAGTTGCAAGAGAAGCACCTGCTGAAATGAACAAGGCCTATATTGAACGAAGAGATTTTGTATACAAGCGCTTGACGGAAATGGGACTTGAGACAACACTACCTACTGGTGCCTTTTATTTTTTCCCATCCATTCAATCAACTGGCCTCACTTCAATGGAATTCGCGACTAACCTGCTGGAAAAAGAACACGTTGCTGTCGTCCCAGGAAGTTCATTTACAGGAAACGGTGAAGGATTTATCCGGATTTCTTACGCTAATTCAATGGAAAATTTACAAGAAGGGCTCGCAAGGATGGAGCGTTTCCTTGGAAAATAATCAAAGGAAAAAGGAGAAGATCATGAAAAAAGTAGTTCAACGTGAAACCCTTTCTAATCAAGCGTACCGGATTATTAAACAAGCGATTACAGATGGTAAACTCAAAGATAAAGAATCACTGCCCGAAGAAAAGCTCGCAAAAGATTTAGGAATCAGTCGTACCCCGCTTCGTGATGCCTTTGCACGCCTTGCAGCTGAAGGGCTCATTATTCAGCAAAAAGGCGCACCGGCGCTCGTCGCTAGTTTTACAAAAAAAGATTCCCTTGAATATATGGAACTTCGCAGTTTGCTCGAAGTATATAATATGGAGAAGATAACTGCAATAATGCGTGACGAAACGATTGAAAAACTGCAGGAGAACCTTGTTAGCCAGCGTACAGCAATTAATGAAAACAAGTATAACGAGTTTATTGAGCTTGATCGTGATTTTCATCTCCTATTAGCAGCTTGCAATGATAATGAAGAAATTAAAAAAGTCATTCATCGCATGAATACAGGTGTCAATCGCGCATTTCTTATACTATCCAGCACTGTTCCGAAAAGTGCGGAAGATGCTTACGAGGAACATCATGAAATTATAAAAGCATTGGAACAAAAGGATGTCATCACAGCGAAAAACAATATGCTCGTGCATATGAACAATGTTAAAAAACGTTTTTTAAGTTACTACGACCACGCCGAAAATAAGAATTAGAGCCTATACAGGAGGGATCCATCATGCTTTGGCAGACGGAACAACAATTGGAAGATTTACTTTGTGAGGTTGTCAGCTGGGATAGTCGGACAAGAACAGAAGGGGAAATCCAATTTGCTGAAAAGATAAAGGGGAAGCTGCTTGAGCTAGAATACTTTAGAGAGAATCCAGATTTAATTCAATTTCATGATGCGGGAAATAAACGAAATGCCGTCACAGCTTTATACAAACAGGAAAACGTCAAAAAAACAATTGTACTCATCAGCCACTTCGACACGGTACATATAACAGAATTCGGTGCGCTTGGGAATCTCGCCTTTCAACCACGAGAACTAACGAAGAAATTCAGGGAAATGCTTGATTCGTTACCAGAAGGTGTGCGAAGTGACGTTACATCCGGTGATTATTTATTCGGGCGCGGCACGATGGATATGAAGATGGGTATTGTTCTGCACCTTCATCTGCTAGAGCAAGCTATTCATGAAAATTGGCCGATTAACCTTCTGCTCGTCACGGTTCCCGATGAAGAAGTGAATTCAAGCGGTATGCTTGCCGCGGTTAAAGGACTTGTAAATATACAAGAGCGCTATGATTTAGAGTATACCTTATTTTTGAACAGTGAACCGAGTTTTTCCATGCATTCACAAGATGAGCAGTATTATATTTATTCTGGAACGATTGGGAAAATCATGCCCTCCGCTCTTTTCTACGGACGTGAAACCCATGCCGGTGAACCACTGCAAGGCATCAATGCACATTATATGGCTAGTTTTTTAACGAAGAAGATGGAATATAATCAAGCGTTTAGCGAAGAAATATACGGCGAGCGCACACCGCTCCCAGTTTGTTTAAAAACCTATGATTTGAAAGTCGATTATTCAACACAGACATCCAACCACGTTGCAGCACTATATAACGTTTTTTTAATGAAACGTAATGCGAAAGAGACACTTGCCTCTTTCCGCGAAGTCGCAACAGAGGCCATGGAGGAATGCGCAGAAGAATACAAGCTTATTTTAGCAAGAGAAGAAAATAGTGAAGAGCACTTCAACATTGGGGTATGGGAATACGAAGAATTACTGAATTATGCTAGGGATAAGCTCGGCCAAGAAAAGACAGAGGCAATAATTAAAGAAACATTTGCACTTCGCGGTTTGGATCAGCGGGAAATTTCCATGAAAATATGCGATCAAATGATGACACATTGCCAAGAAATTGCACCTGCATGCATTTTATTCTTTGCCCCGCCGTATTATCCGGCAATTAATTCATCACGTGACCCAATCGTTCAGCATAAAATTGCATTAGCGAAGCAACTGCTTCAGGATCATTTTGATGTTTCGGCAAAGCAAGTACATTATTTTAATGGAATCTGTGATTTGAGTTATGTGAATTACGATAAGCAGGATCATGGCTGGCAAGCTTATAAAAATAATACACCGGTTTGGAACCACTTATATACAATCCCATTTGATGAAATGCAGAAACTCCAAGCCCCGGTCCTAAATATTGGACCGTTCGGGAAAGATGCCCATAAGTTGACGGAGCGGCTTCATAAGCAAAGTGCTTTTGTACACATGCCTTTTGTTTTGCGGAAGGTTGTGGAGAGTATGTTTGAGGTGACAACTGTCAGTGAATGTGAGAAGTGAAAATTAAATTTCACTTCTCTTTTTTTGCTCTATAGCTGAACAAACCCACCAAATAACCAAATAAGCGTAGCACTTACCAGTCCTACAGAAACAGCTGCGACAAAACCAATATAAAACGGCTTTAGCCCCAACCCTTTAAACATCTTGAAATTCGTTGATAATCCAACCCCCGCCATCGCCATTCCAAGAAGATAAGTCGTTCCAAACGAACTAAGATTCGTATATAGACTGCTCCAGCTATCAGACGCAAAAATACCAAATGCGCTTCCCGTACTTTCCAACGTTGCATCCCCTATCGTCCGCAGAACGGAAAGAATCAGAAACCCAATCACAAATAACGGAATGAATGTATACCATTTTGGTAAACGCTCCTCTTTATTTTCTGTTTGATGAGTCCGCTCCTTCGATTTACTAAAAAATAAATAAGACACAAAAGGAATGATTGCAATGATAAATAGATTTCTCGTCAGCTTCGTAACGGTTGCCGCATCCACCGCTTGCGGTATCTGATAAAGCTGATCATAAATCAATGCAGCTCCTGTTACCTGCGCCGTATCATGGATTGCGGTACCTAAGAATAACCCAGCCCTAATCGCATCATCTGCAAATAAGAAATTAGCGAGAAATGGGTACAGCAGCATCCCCGTTAAACCAAAGATTGTAATATTGGCTACTGCATAAGAAATTTCATTTTCCTTCGCCTTGATTACAGGAGATGTCGCCATAATTGCAGTGACCCCGCAAATGCTCGTTCCGCTGGCAATCAATGTCGCAAGTCGCATCGATTGATTCATTTTATTTGCTAGAAATAGAGTGACAAATAACCCGACAGATATACATGCAACAATGAGCGGGATTCCGAATGCCCCGAGTTTTAAAGCTTCCATCAAACTTAAACGGAGCCCGAGTAAAATAATCCCTGCTCGCAGGATATATTTCATCGAAAAGGAAATCCCTTTTGTAAAAATCTCCGAGAGACCGATTGAATTTCGAATAATAATACCGAGTATAATGGCGACGAAAATTCCTGATATTGGTGTTTCACTGCCTTCTGATAAGAGCCCTGCCATTTTTAAGCCTACTCCGATGAGCTCTGCGCCGTACATTCCACCAAGCATAAGTACAACACATAGCAAAAGCCCAGGGAGAATATTTAATAAAAAATGTGGTTCTTTTTGTTGTATTGATTTTTGCAAAATAACATACTTCCCCTTTCATTAGCACTCTCTCTTATTACTCATTATCACACAACCAAGGTGGTTTCGACAAAATTTGAAGGGGAGAGATTTGCTAATCCCCCAAAAGGAACACTTGTTCTATCTGTTTAATTTTGTTATACTATAGCTAGATTCGCATCTCAGTAAGTCCTCGTTTAATTTAAAAAACTTCACAAGGGATGTGTTAGAATGGAATTAACAAAATCACTTCGCCAGTACCCCCTAGAAGACATCATACACGATACTGTAAGAGACGAACCAGCAGACTACGGCAAGAACAAATCAGATTTTTCAAGCACCAAAAAGTTTAAAGCACTAAAACGGATACCGCTGTCAGGCTTGATGGATTTAAAGATTGATTATGCTTTTAAACAACTTTTTGGTATCGAAAAAAATAAACAAATAACTATTGTATTTTTAAATGAATTTTTACAGAAAACAGGACGAGATCCAATTAAAGACATTACTTTCATCAATATCGAAGCAGGCGGAGAATATATCGACGATAAGCAATCAAGACTTGACGTGTTAGTCCTCACCACTGCTGGTGAAAAAATCAACGTTGAAATTCAGTTTACCGACCAATATAATATGATTAAACGGTCTATTTATTATTGGTCAGGAGTCTACCGCAGTCAGTTGCGTTCAGGAATGGGATACGACGAGCTAAGCGATGTTATTTCCATCAACCTGTTGAATTTTAATATTTTTGACCAAACGGAACGGTTCCATACGATGCATCATCTATTTGAAGATGAAGAACAATTCAAACTAACAGGTGTCATGGAGTTTCACTATATTGAAATGCCGAAACTGTTGAAAGCTTGGAAAGAAGATCAACTGGACCCTTGGAATGACGTTTTAGCCAGATGGTTATTATTGCTCGGTATGATCGATCATCGAAATAAAAAATTCTATGAAGATATTTACCGTGAATTGGAGGAGATTGCAATGGAAGATGAGACACTTCGAAAAGCATTTCATAACTGGGAAGAGCTCAGCATGACACCAGAACAATTTTTAGCTTATGAATCCCGCCTAAAGCATATCTTGGATGAAGAAGCGGCAAAGCGAGAAGCAGAACTTCGGGCGCAAAAGGCGGAAAAAGATGGTATGAAACGTGGTATGGAGCGTGGTATGGAACGTGGTATGGAACGCGGAATCGAGCGTGGAATAAAAAGTGGAATGAAGCGTGGAATCGAGCAAGGTGAGAAAAAAGCTAAAAAGTTAATAGCTCAGCGCCTTCTTTCAGATGGTGCCGAAATCCAATACGTAATGGGTATAACAGAGTTATCAAAAGAAGAAGTACTTGAAATTCAAAAAGATATCATGGGATAAGTTATCTTTAGCTACCTTCCACTCATCGTCATGACTCCTCTCAATGGGTGATAATGGAAAAGTCCACCTCAGCCCAAAATAAAGGAGAGGTGGCCTTTCAGATTAAATATTTCGGCATCTTTTAGGAAATACTAGTAAAAAGTATCAGACGAAATAAAGTTCTTCAGATACTTTTCACTAGCTTCTATCAAGACGTATTTTGATTCCATTTATAATGCAGCTGCTCCACCATCAATCGAAATGACCGCTCCATGAATATAGGATGATTCTTCACCTAATAAAAATGCTACAACATCTCCTACTTCATGAGGCTGGCCTAATCTGCCCATCGGTACCTCTTCAGCCATTGCACCAATCGCTTCTTGCGGGAATGCTTTTACCATGGGTGTTTCGTTCGTTCCTGGTGCAATCGCGTTAATACGAATATTATCTCGGCCGTATTCACCAGCAATTGTTTTCGTTAAACCAATAATCGCATGTTTCGTTGCAGAATAAGCACCAAGCGTTGGCATACCAACCACACCACCTAAGGAAGCCGTATTCACGATCACACCGCCACCCGTTTTCAGCATTTCATTGACAACAAATTTCAATCCATAGAAAGCACCATTTAAGTTCACATCCACGATGGAATGGAATTCTTTAATCGAGCAGTCCAGTGTGCGAACTCCTGAACCTGAAATACCTGCATTGTTAAAGAACAAATCAACTCTTCCAAACTCGGCTATGGTCTCGGCCACATAGCGCTGAACATCTTCCACCTTGCTCACGTCTGCTTGAACAAAAATAGCTTCCACTCCGTGCTCCTTGCATAGCCTTACCGTTTCTTCTCCATTTTCCTTTGACAGATCAACAATAGAAAGTTTTGTCCTCTTCTCCGCAAGCTTTAAAGCTGCTTCCCTGCCAAAACCACTACCGCCACCTGTAATGATTGCTGTTTTTATCATAGGAAAACCTCCGTTAGTCTCGTTAAAGTTAATGAATTGTGAAGTATTGAACATTTAATTTTTATTATATCACTGATTAAAATAGTGCGCAAATCCAAGTTATGACATTACTTCATACCGGTTAGGTGCAGGAGTTTCCATCAACTTTTCAAGATCACGCACGACTCCTCAACAAAATCATACGACAAATAAAAAATCGTCGCACCACACAAGCCGAATTGCACACACGGTTCGGGATTTTACACACCACTTCAAGTCAAATTTACATACTTCCCACAATCTTGGGCGCCACCGCTAGTAAAGATCGCACAACGTAAGCGAATTATCTGCGTGAAAATTACAATTAGAAACTAAACATCATCCCTCGGAGAAGTGACAAATACATAGATGAATGCTTATAATTAGAGTTAACTTGTCGTTCAAAGGGGGAGACCTTGTGTATTCTAATTTCATTGGATCTTCTGCGGATTGGAGATTACCACTTATAAGCGATGTAGTTAATTCAACTCTGCCATTTATCAGATATGATGAATCAGTTCATAATGCCACGAAAATGTTGTTGAACAGTAACAGTGATTACCTAGCCGTCATAAATCAAGATAATAGTCCACTTGGTATTATTACTGGAAAATCTATTCTTTCTGGAATGTTGAATAATCCGGAGCAGAACATACAGCATTATATGATAACGGACAATGCACATATCGTTTCACAAAATGATCCCATCCTTCACACCAGCAGCCTTCCACATTCCTACTTCTTTGTGGTTGATGAAGTTGGGAGATTGACCGGAACGTTAACCCAGTGCGATTTACAAAAATTTTTCTCAAATTACGTTACAGAACTGAAGCAAATCAAACATAGTGCAGACGTGTTGAACATCGTGCTTGATAGTGCCTACGAAGGTGTCACTGTCATTGATGAAAATGCTATTATCACAGAGTTCAACTTAGCATACAGCAGATTCATTGGAATTGATAAAAAAGATGCGATTGGAAAACATGTGCAGGAAGTCATTGATAATACTAATCTGCATAACACAGTTAAAAACGGGATGCCCGAGCGGGGACAAATTCAGTACATTCAAGGACAACCAATGATTGTTCACCGGATTCCAATCTGGAAAGACCGCAAAGTCGTTGGTGCCATCGGAATGGTGATTTTTGAAGGCGTTTCAGAACTTTATCAAATCTACAATAAATTCCACAAAACGGTAAAATTTGATCAAGAATTCATACAGAATCCTGAATTATCAGATATAACGCCGGGAAGTAATAAGACACTAGATCAATTGATTGGAAAAAGTGAAGAAATCCATCATTTAAAGCGTTCCGTGAGAAAAGTTGCAAACACAAATGTTACGGTCCTAATTACCGGTGAAAGCGGAACTGGAAAAGAAGTTATCGCCCAGGGTATCCATCACTTAAGCAAGCAAGTTCATGGTCCATTTATTAGCGTAAATTGTGCAGCGATTCCCGAACAACTTTTTGAATCGGAGTTATTTGGTTATGATGACGGAGCATTTACAGGGGCTAAAAAAGGCGGGAAACCAGGTAAGTTTGAATTAGCAAAACATGGCACGATTTTTTTAGATGAAATAGCGGAAATGCCTTTAACCCTACAAATTAAACTATTAAGGGTTTTACAGGAAAGAGAGTTCGAACGCATAGGGGCTACAAATAAGCAACGGTTACAAGCTAGAGTCATAGCAGCTACAAACCAAGATATTAAAAAAATGGTGGGACAAGGTAAATTTCGGAAAGACCTTTACTACCGATTAAATATTATTGAACTAACCATACCGCCATTGCGGGAACGAACAGACGACATTCCGCCTTTAATTTCGCACTATTTAAATAAGTTCTCCGAAAACTATTCTATGGCTGTTAAGCAGCTGACCTCTGACGCGATGAAAGCATTTATTCATTATAATTGGCCTGGGAATGTTCGAGAGCTAATGAATATGATGGAAAGACTCGTCATTCTGACCGAAGGAGATAAAATCGGAAGCGAACATCTACCAAGCTATATGATTGATTATCATGCAGTGCAAAATAATAATAAAAGCCCTGCAGTGCAATTGAAAATGAATGAAGAAACTGCAGAAAAGCAATTGATCAAAGTGGCTTTGGAACAAGCAAATGGCAATAAAACAGAAGCTGCAAAAATGATTGGAATCCACCGAACGACCTTATATCAAAAAATCAATAAATATGGTTTATGAAGTGTAGATAGATTCCTACAATCCTTTCAGCAAAGTGTAGTCTCCATCCTACACTTTTTTCTTTTATAGACGAGTACCCTAAACCTTCTAACTTGGCATGAATTTTGCATATATATTATTGAATATATAAAGGGGGATTTTTTAATCATGCAAAATAAAACTTATCATACGTTTTTAACACCAACTACAATTCAATATGGAAGAGGTGCGTTTCAAGCAGCAGGAGAAATCACAAAACAGAAAGGGAAAAAAGCGCTTATCGTAAGTGATAAAATAATGGATGATTTGGGATATGTTAGCGAATTACGAACTATTTTTCAGAAAGAAAACATTGAAAGCGCTTTATACCTAGACGTCGCCTCTGAACCTGTTGATCGTTATGTTACTGAGTCCTTAGATATTTTCATTGCCGAGAACTGTAATGTCATTATTTCTCTTGGTGGTGGAAGTTGTATTGACACGGCAAAAGCAGTCGCAGTAGTTGCAACGAACGGTGGCTATATTGGGGATTATAAGGGAGGCGGGAAAATCGCCGGCCGAGATCCTATCCCGCATATTGCTATACCGACGACTGCCGGAACTGGTTCAGAAGCAACGGACGTGACGGTCATTACAAATACCACCAGTCAAGTGAAAATGATGATTAAGCAGCCTGCATTTTTGCCAGAGGTAGCAATTATCGATCCATTGCTCACCATCTCTTCACCAAAATCAGTTACTGCAGCTACAGGAGTCGACGCTTTAAGCCATGCTATTGAAGCCTATATTTCCAAACGCTCTCATCCCATGACTGATACATTGGCCATTTCTGCAATGAAATTGATCGTTGAAAACTTGAAGAAATGTTATGAGAACGGGGATGATCTTGATGCGAGAGAAGCAATGTCTTTAGGTGCTCTACAAGCGGGATTAGCTTTTTCTAATGCCTCCGTCTGTCTCGTACACGGGATGTCGCGACCAATTGGTGCGTTGTTCAATGTACCTCACGGAGTTTCCAATGCCATGCTGTTACCGACAGTACTCGAGTTCACAAAAGATGCAGCTATCAGCAGATTAGCAGACCTTGGTAGAATTTTTGACAAGTCGGCGAAAGATCTTTCTGATCAGGAGGCGAGTGAGATTGCAGTTACTTCCGTGAAACAGCTTTGTTCAGAGTTAAATATACCGAACTTGAAAGGTTGGGGAATAGACAAGACCGAATTCGATAAGGTGCTAAGTAAAATGGCTGATGATGCACTCGCTAGTGGAAGTCCGCAAAACACTCCAATAGTTCCTGCAAAAGAAGAAATAGAAAAGCTTTATTTAAAATGCTTTGACTACCAATTGGAGACAGAGGATATGTTCAATTAACTTTTAAAATATGGAGGGAATGGGATGGCAGTAGTAGGAATGTTAGGGTTGATGCTTTCATTAGTCTTACTTATCTATTTAACAATGAAAGGAATCAATATTATAATAGCAGCAATCATCGCCTCTTTCACGGTTGCTATAACAGGTGGAATAAATCTTGAAACTGCAATGCTAGATAGTTATATGACCGGTTTTACCGGATATTTCGCTTCCTGGTTCCTTGTTTTCCTATTAGGAGCAATCTTTGGGAAGGTCATGCAGGAAACAAAATCAGCTGAGAGTATTGCCAATTGGATTAAAAATACATTTGGGACAAAACGCGCTGTTTTTGCAGTCGTTGCTGCCGCAGCAATTATGACATACGGCGGGGTCAGCTTGTTCGTTGTCGGATTCGCAGTCTATCCTATCGCCGTATCCTTATTTCGCTCAGCAAATCTGCCCCATCGTTTTATCCCGGCAGCGCTTGTATTTGGTTCCATCTCATTTACAATGACTTCGCCTGGCTCACCGGAAATTCAAAATATCATTCCGACTGAATTCTTCGGGACCTCTCCGACTGCAGGAGGATTCATTGGTGTCTTAATGGGTCTAGCAATTATGATTGTTGGTGGATTATGGTTAGGGTCGTTAGTTAGAAAAGCTTCTAAGAATGGTGAAACATTCTCCCCTCCTAAAGTAAAAAATGAAATCGCAGCAGCAGTGGAGGTGGAAGAACTAGAGGGTCTAAAGATACAAGATTTACCGAATATTATGGTTTCTATCATTCCCCTTGCATTAGTCATTATCATCCTAAATATACTTGGTCAATTTATCAATCCTACAACGGCATTGCTGATTGCTCTAGTTATTGGTATCACAGTAGCCTGCATCACCATGAAACGATTTTTAAAGGAATTTTGGGAAACCCTTGCAGCTGGTACGCATAATTCATTGGTCGCTATTGCCAACACATGTGCAGTTGTGGGCTTTGGTAGTGTTGCCGCAGAAGTATCTGCTTTTAATACCTTAATCGAAGGGCTTGTAAATATGCCTGGTCCTCCATTACTTGGACTCGCTATAGGGGTAACCATCATTTGTGGAATAACGGGATCCGCATCTGGCGGGCTAGGAATCGCACTCCCGATTCTCGCACCAATTTATTTAGCGCAAGGCGTAGATCCAGGCGCAGCTCACCGGGTATCAGCCCTAGCTTCCGGTGGTTTAGACTCATTGCCGCATAACGGGTATGTCGTCACAACTGTTCGGGCGATTTGTGGAGAAACACATCGTCGGGCATACAAACCAATCTTGTTCGTAAGCATCATCGTTCCAACAGCTGTTACATTACTAGCTGTATTACTTTACTCTATATTCTAGAATTAGAATCAGAATTGTTAATCACTCAAAAATGGGATGGAAATATACCCTCGTATATATTCCACCCCTTTTTATTATTCCCGTACAACCGATGTTAACTCGGTTATATTGCCCAATTCATAATTCCTTTCTCGGATCAAAAATTCATGAAAGAAATCCTGTTCAATCCCTCTTAACCGGTGAAAAAGGTCAATGTCTATTATCCACTCTTGATCTGACATCCGATGAATATGGAGCAACTTTTTTTTCTCATTACTAAATCAATAATTGTTTTACGCCTTCTCACATAGATAGGATGTGAACATATAGCGAAATGATGAACAATAGGGTGAAAAAAAGTATAAAATAAAGTATGATACTTGTTTTTATACCTTAGATTATTATCGATTGTAATACATTCACCGTTCTTTAAAATATTCCGGAACCGTGCGAAACTTTTTCTAGTTACTCTTGTCAGTTAAGCATGCAAGAATTTAACACAGACTGCTTCCGGTGCTTCTACATCCTTCTGCAATAAAGTTAACGTACCGCTTTCGCTATCTCTTTCAAACAATGTTAACGTACCGCTTTCCTGGTTTGCAACTACAATAAATTGCTCACTAGGATCCAGCACAAAATCACGCGGCCAGTTTCCTTCTGTAGGTGTATATTCAACCAGCTCGACCGTATAATCCGCTGCAATCCGGAAAACTGCAATGGAATCATGGCCTCTATTACCTGCGTATACAAATTTCCCGTCAGAAGATAGATGAATTGCACTTCCTTGGTTATTTTCTGTGAAATCTTCCGGAATCGTTGCTACATACTGGACTTCTTCAAATGTTCCTGTGTTCTCATCATATTTAAGTACAATAACTTCATTACTTAACTCTGTCATTACATATGCATAAGGAGCAAACGGGTGGAATGCGATATGACGCGGGCCACTTCCAACTTTTACAGTTAATACGCTAACTTCTTCCAGCTCATCTCCATTCGGGGAGTATGTTGTAATCGTATCACTGCCGAGGTCCACAACGACAATATATTTCTCATCCGGCGTATACCCTGCAAAGTGAAGATGCGGTTTTTCCTGACGCTCATGCGGGCCGCTTCCTTCATGAGTTACAGATGTAGGAGCTTGCAGGGACCCATCTTCATTCGCTTGGAAAGCTTCTACTTTTTTTGTATGGTAATTTGCCGCGACTACTAAACGGTTCTTACTGTCCACACTGACATGGCAAGGCGGGGATCCAGCTGTTACTTCACTGTTCAGTTTTTCCAAGTTGCCATCTGCAATTGAAAAAGCCGCAACACCGCCTTCTTCGCCTTCCTGAGAAACAGCATAAAGATAATCATTATTTTGACTTACCGTTACGTACGTCGGATTATTCAGTTTAGCAGCAACTTCAACATCTGTTATCTTTTTCTGTTCCGTATCCAAGGTGAAGCGATAAATTCCTTCACTTGTTTTCTTTGTATAACTTCCGAGATAGCCTGTATATTTTTTGCTCACTTAAGATTCCTCCTTCAATATTGCTTATATATCAAGTTACTTAATACACTATCATAAGCATTGCGGCTTTGTCCTCTATCTAGCATTCAGATAAAGTTTGTCGCTTCTTCAAAACTATCTAATTTAGTCTAACTTACTTTTTTTCTGAAGCCTGTGTCTCCTTATGATTTGTCGTATACCGGTCAATAGCATACCCAACAACCGCACCTACAAACGCAGGAGCAATCCAACCTAAACCTAAATCAAAAAATGGAACAAAGCCAATAACTTGCGCAAATCCATCTAATTTAAAACCAAGATTTGTCAGTACATCATAAATTGCATAAAACAATGTCAACACAACAGAAATCCGATACATCGCTTTTCCTTTCCCAATAAGTGGTGTAAAAAGAGATAGTATAATCAAGACAATCGCAATCGGATAAATCAATACTAGAATTGGTACAGCAATGTCAAGAATCGCACTTAACCCCAGGCTTGAGATAACAAATCCAACAAGCGTGAGAACTCGAACATAAGTTTTATAACTAACTTTCGAATATAATCCGTGGAAAAAGCTGGCACTTGCGTTAATTAGCCCGACACATGTAGTGAAGCATGCAAGAATTACGATGACGCTAAATAATAAGCTACCAGTGTTACCAAACAATAGAAATGAAGCTGCAGTTAAAATTTCCGCGCCATTTGCGAATTGCTCTGCTTGCGGCATAACTGCACCGATCCATCCTAAACAGATATAAACAGCTGCCAGCCCAACGACAGCAATGATACCAGCAAGGACACTTCCTTTTATTTGCTCTCTTTTCGTCTTCACTCCAGAATCTTTAAAAGCGTTAATCACGACAATTCCGAAAGCAAGCGCCGCAACTGCATCCATTGTAAAATACCCTTCAATGAAGCCAGTGACAAATGGGCTAGCTGTATATTTTTCTGTTACCGGACTTGCTACATTCTCTAAAAGGAAAAATGCACGTACAAACAATATAGTTAGAGCAACTAGTAAAATAGGTGTAAGCAATTGACCAACACGATCAACCAGCTTTTTCGGATTTAAACAAATATAATAAGCAACAGCGAAAAACAATACAGTGAACAAGATGAGTGGCCAGCCAGCTTCATTTGTAAAGTACGGTTGAAATCCTAACTCGAAAGCAACGTTTGCAGCACGTGGAATCGCGTAAAAAGCACCAATTGAAAGATATATGATAATCGCAAATACAATTCCGAATACTTTATGTACACGACTGCCGATCGAAATCATCCCTCCGTCAACTGTAACAACCGCTAATACCGCCACAAACGGCAGCAGCACCCCCGTCACAAGAAATCCTGTCATTGCCGGTGTAAAGTTACTCCCAGACTCTAAGCCCAATAAAGGCGGGAAAATTAAATTACCAGCACCGAAGAATAATGAGAATAACATGAGACCTATAAAAAACACTCTTTTTTTACTCATATTTCCACTCCTAAACTTGATGAATTTGATTTTCTAAGATGATTAAGGACAGAGAGTAAAGTGTAAATCGAGATTGTTTACTAGTCAGTCACCAGCGCCTGGAAACTAATTATCAACAACAAAAAAACTCACCCCTGTCTTCAGGGACGAGTTTATGCTCGCGTTACCACCCATATTCTGTATGTTATACTACATACAACTCTCTGCCACGTACTATCATACATGCTCCAGGTAACGGTGGATGCCGTCAACACTTACTTGCTTCAGTGTTGCATCTCTGGGATGATTTTCAGAAATAAATTGTCCATCGGTTCTCACCATCTACCGATTCTCTGAAGAACAAGAATGATAACTTACTCTTTCCCATCACTGATTTTACTTTGTTAAGAATAGTTTAGCTAAATAAATATTTTTCGTCAATAGGATTCGTTAAATACGGTATATTAGGATTTGTGGGAAAAATGGGTTAGTTTTATTTCACCAATAATGGATGTGTCTACAGATTTAAATGTAATCGCTGGATATTTAAGCAAGCTTAGCTAAAATTTCTCTAATAAAAGCAGGTTAAACCTTTGCTTTTATGTCAGTTAAATGATTAAAATACTCATAAGCTTCTTTATCGGTAAACTTTTCATGGACAACCTTATTAATTGCTTGAATCATTGCTTTCGGGTGCTTGGACTGAAAAATGTTTCTCCCCATATCTACCCCGGCCGCCCCAGACTGGATTGAATTATATGCTAAAGTGAGCGCAGCCTTTTCAGGGATTTTCTTCCCTCCAGCTACAACTAAAGGTACCGGGCAAGCAGCTGCAACTTTTTCAAAATCATCGCAGTAATACGTTTTTACAATCTGTGCTCCAAACTCTGCTAGCATTCTTGTTGCTAAAAGAAAGAATTTGGTTGTGCGCTCCATTTGCTTCCCTACCGCTACTACTCCCATCGTGGGAATAGAATACCTTAGCCCAAGATTGATTGCTTTATTTAATTCTTCGATTGTTTCTTTTTGTCCTTCCGCACCAATGAACGTTTGAATCGCTATTGCACTTGCATTCATTTTAATCGCATCTTCCATATCAACTACCATGGATTCATGACTTAAATCGTCTTGAAGTATACTCGAACCAGAGGAAGCTCTTAGTGCAATTGCTTTATTGTAATTTGCAGGTACACTAGTCCGGATTGCCCCTCTCGTCCCCATCAGACAATCAGCATGCTCTGCTAATTCTGGAATTAATAAATCTAATCTCTCCAAACCGGAAGTTGGTCCCATAAAGTAACCGTGGTCAAAAGCTAGCATGACTGTTTTTCCAGTTTTTGCATTAAAAATCCTGGATAACCTGTCTTTCATCCCCCAATCCAAATTAGCTGCACCTTTCACATGGAAATCACCGTTGTTGGCAAAAGCTACATTCTCTGCAAACTTTTTTGCATCCTTGTTACCTATTACGTCAGCCATTAAATAATTCTCCTCTCTATCTATTCATAAAGTGAAACTTTATTCAGTGGGGGTTTCCTTATCTCCTCCACTGCATGTTACTTGAACAGAATCAGGGTTTTACGGACTGTTTATCCCCAACCCTCACATTTTGCGTTTCCCTCTTGTTTAGAGGTGGGGTATTATAGACCGTTAATCCGTGATAAACGAATTCATTTGGGATCAAAAATCGAAATCATTCGTATTCTCTTTTGTGAAGACAATTCTTTCTGGTAAGACAATGATTCCTGAATCTTCTGCTTCATAATCGTACCCTTGAACTGTGTTTGGCTCGACTTCTACTTTCCCCATCCCAGGTACTTCAAGCGTATCGCCAACTTTCAATTCATTCCCGCTCGCTAGATGATAGGCAATATATACAGCAAGTGCACCCTGATCCGTTACATCCCAAAGCCCGTGATTAAGAATGGTTCCATTTTCAATGAACTGCCTCATCGAATTTGGAGATGCAAAGCCAGTAATTATTAAATCTTCAGCATGAAGCCCTTTATTTTCCGCAGCTTGTGCCATTGCCGGCAATGCGGTTGAATCTGGAGCGATTACAGCATCTAAGTCAGGATACGAGTCAATGATAGACTCACCAATTTGCAGAGATTTCTGCTCATCCCCTTCACCAAATTGCTTTGTAACGATTTCCCAATTGGGATATTTATCAGCAATATATTCTTCAGCATAGTCTACCCAAGAGTTCTGATCAGGAACGGTCGGACTCGAATAAAACCACGCTACTTGCTGTTCCTCGTTAGGATCATCCATTTGTTCAGCTGCCATATCGACAAGCATCACTCCAAGTATTTCTGGTGTGCCCTGGTTAACGTAAATAGACCTGTATTCTGGTTCTACATCCGAATCCCAAGTAACGACCTTCACTCCTGCATCCAAAGCTTTTTGCAGTGCTTGGTTCAATCCATCAGATGTCACAGATGATATTGCGATGGCATCTGCTCCACTACTTACAGCACTGTTAATAATTTGAACTTGATTAGCAACCGTACCTTCGGGAGCACCATCATATTTCACATTAAAACCAATCTCTTCTGCCATTGCTTGTGCTCCATCATTGCCAGATTCAAAGAAAGCATTGCCTGTCATTTTTGGTATAAATACGACTTCAATATCACTTGCATCCGAATTATCAGAGGTTCCATTCGTTGATGAATCACCGTCGTTTGAGCCACAAGCGGCTAATACTACAAGATGTAATAGCATCGCCAAGCTTAGGAAACTCACTCTAAATCTATTCATTACACTTTCCCCCCTTGATATTTTTTATGACTTACTAACTTCCTGATATTTTTCTGAAATTCTGGAGAAATACCCATCACAGCTACAGATATGATAAGAAGCAGACCTGTTGCAAGTCCAATATACTGAGTTGAAATTCCTCCCATCTGTAATCCTACCTGCATAAAACCTACTATTATACTAGCAAGTGCAGTGCCAATAACACCTCCTTTACCTCCTGTAATCAATGTTCCTCCCAAGACTACTACTGTTAAAATCGGCATAAGATACTCTGCACCAAAGTCAGCTCTCGCACTTCCTAAATAAGATGTTAGCATTGCCCCGGCTATTCCAGCACTTAAACCAGATAATACATAGGTGCTTGCTATTACTTTTTTTGTGTTGATACCGGAATACGCTGCAGCATTCTGATTAATCCCAGTCAAAAATATGAACCTGCCATATTTCGTCCAATGTAAAAGGATATATGCAATCGTAAACATGATTACAAACAATATAACTGAATTCGGTATTCCCCAAACCGCACCATACGCAATCGTACTGAAGCTTTGTGGAAATCCTGATATGCCTTCATAAGCACTTACACCTGATAAACCGACAAGCACAATGGCGATGCCACTATATAGAAGCATCCCACCAAGTGTGATTACCATCGCTTGCACACCGCCATAAGCGATTAAAACCCCGTTAAGTAATCCACAGAAAGCCCCGGCTGAAATAGCTAGCACTAACGCAACCCAAATATTAAGACCAACGATCTGAGATAAAATTCCAACGAGCACTGATGTCAAACCGATAATGGATCCACCAGATATATCGATGCCACCAGTAATCATCACTAAAGTTACAAAGAATCCGATGACGGCAATCCCTATAAAATCATTAAAACTATTTAGCAGAATGGAGATATTCCAAAACCGAGGATTTATCAATCCAAAGATCAATATTTCAGAAAGTAATATAAGTAACAATATGATATTCCATTTAGGTATTTTACTTAACATATTCCATTGATACCTCCTTCTCGTGAAGGACCCTTGCTCTCAATCTTTCTCTTTTTGCCTGCTCATTCGCTCTTCTCGCTAGTAATGCATCACTCACAACGATGACGATTAATAACATGCCGGAAATAGCATCATTCCAGAATGCTGGAACTTTCATATATACTAATGCTGAGTTGATTGAAATCATGATAATAGCACCTATTCCCGCTCCAATTACTGATCCCACTCCCCCACTTAGAGAAACTCCACCAAGAACAGCTGCGGCAATAACCGTCATCTCAATACCAAGACCGGCAGTTGTAGATATGAATCCGATTTGACTAGCAAAAATAAAACCAGCGATAGCCGAACATATGCCAGAAATAATGAATGAATAAATAACATAGCGCTGTACCGGGATCCCCAGCAAGATAGCACCTTCTTCGTTATCTCCAATCGCAGCAAAATATCTTCCCTTTTTGTGTCTCGTTAGGTACAGATGAACTACTATTAATCCAACAACAACGAAAATGGATAATAGATTGATTCCAGACACATGTATTTGCGAAATCTTTTTAAATGCTACCGGCAGATTCTCTATCCATTTGCCATCGGTAAAAATAACCTGTACTACTCTTGCTATTCCTAGCATCCCTAGTGTCATAATAAAGGATGAAACTTTGAACACCGTTACTCCTAAGCCATTCATAAGCCCAATCAAACCGCCAATACCTATCGCAATGACAATCGCTAACAGGATGCTTCCACCATTTTGAAGTATCATTCCACTAACCGCTGCGCTCAAGCCCAATGTCCCACCTACAGAAATATCTATATTCCCTGTTAAAAGTACGAATGTCAGTCCGACCGCCAATACGATATAAAGTAAACTACTTTTCAGAGAGCTATGGATATTGCTGAGTGACAGAAACTCCGAGTTAATCAGACCAACGATTACGAATAAGGCAATCAGAAATAAAAAGGTCCTAAACTCTCTTTTTTTAGTTATACTTTTAAGCTTTTGCATACGCTCCACTTCCTTCATTCGTTCCAAAAGCAGCCCTCATCAAATTCGTTGCGTTTATTTCATTCGATTCCAAATATGCATTGCAAGTACCCCGATATATTCCATAGATGCGATCACTTATTCTTTCTAGTTCTTCAAGATCCGAAGATATAAGCAGAATGGAATATCCCTTTTTCTTTAATTCTGCAATGATCGAATAAATATCACTTCTTGCTGTCGCATCAATCCCTCTAGTCGGTTCATCCATGATGATTAATTCTGGTTCAGTAGATAGAATCCTCGCAATGACTGCTTTTTGCTGATTTCCTCCAGAAAGTGATTTCATTTCCTGATGCTCATCATTAATTTTTATACGTAACCGTTCAACATACTTTTTCGTAACTTCCTTTTCAAATTTATGATTAATAAAAACTCGGGCACGCTTGATCACTTGTGCGGTAATATTATTTTTTACAGAGCTGATCGGGAATACCCCGTGTAAAAATCGATCTTCAGGGATATAAGCCAGCCCACTACGAATTGTTCCATTGATGCCTTTTTTTGTAATATCCTTCCCTTGCAAATAGATTTTTCCGCTGTGGACGAGACTCAGTCCATAAATCGCTTCAGCTATTTCCGTTCTTCCCGCACCAACCAGACCTGCAAGTCCGACTACTTCCCCTTTGTAGATGTTAAAACTAATATTTCTAAAACCATCCCCACAAATATTAGCTACTTTTAAAATTGGTATATCCTCAGAATGATCGATATTTTCCTTTGCAACCACATCCTGGTTTTCAACATTACTTCCCTCTGGAAGTAATCCTTGAATTAACAAACCTTTTGTAAAATCTTTGATATCCCCTTTAAGAGTGACCTTCCCATCTCTTAAAATAACTACATGGGTAGAAATCTCAAATACTTCATTCAGTCTGTGCGTAATATAGAAAATTCCAACGCCCTTTTCTTTTAGTTTTTGTATCACGTTGAATAGAGATTTCGTTTCAGAAAATGTCAAAGCACTTGTAGGCTCATCCAGAATTAGTATTCTCGCCTCCCAGAGTAACCCTTTAATGATTTCAAGCTGTTGCTGTTCAGCTATCGTAAGAGAGGATGCCAGACGACTCATGTTCATCTCCCATCCAAGTTCTTCAACAATCCTTTTAGTTTTTTCCTTCATAACTTGCTTAGAAAAATCAAAGCCAATGGATATATTTTGTTCTACCGTCATATTTGGAAACAGTAAGGGCTCTTGAGGCACTAAATAAATTCCCTTTTGATGCGCTTTCAAAGGATTTAAATTTTTTACCTTTTCTCCATTTATCTTTATAATCCCATCATCCACGCGGTGCACACCAGTCAGTATTTTCATAAGCGTACTTTTTCCAGCCCCATTACCACCGATAATAGAAATTACTTCAGACTCCATTAAATTCACAGAAACACCTTTTAGCACGGTATTTTTACCAAAGCTTTTATGGATGTTTTCCATTTCAACCAGGCTTCTTTCGCTTCTCACTTTTATCCCCCCCTAACAATCTTGATATAATTGCTGCCATTCATCTTATAAAAGGAAGCTTCATTCCGTAGGAGCTCCTGCTAAACATTTTATTGTTCAATAATACTTTTATTATTTTCTATCTTATTTTCAAAAAACGAAAGTATGCTAACGAAACGAAAAAAACATAGAATAAAATGCATTTTTTAATCATAGAACAATCTATATACAGGTGGTCATTGCTTTTTTATCTTTACGTATTTTTTTAATGTCATTTTAATACATTATTAACTTAATGAATTTCATAATACGTATTTAATGCTTCACCATCACCATATGTAGTTGAGTTGGTTCGATCCCAACTACATATGGTGATGGAATAGCCGACTTTGGTAATTATGAAATTCATTCAACTAACAAAGGATATTGGAAAACGGTTCATTTATTTTTGAAACAAATGTATCGAGTAAAATATTTTGTTGAATTTGTAATAGGGATTAAAAAATGAAGATAGAGAGTGATGAATGATCATGACAGCGTACTCGGAAAATTTAATCGTAAAAATTGCATGGAAATATTACCACGAAGGATTAACACAGAATGAAATAGCGGAAGTTATGAATCTCTCCAGAATGAAAGTCATTAAATATCTAGAAAAAGCAAAATCCACTAATATCATCCAATTCAAAGTTGATTTAAGCAAAATGGACCAACTTGAGCTTGAAAATAAAATAAAGGAAAAATACAGCATAGATGATATTTACATCGTGCCAGCATCGACTCAACATATTCCAACAAGCCTCACAATTGCTGCCGCACAGTATATTGAAGATAGAATCACCAAAGATACAATCATCAACGTTGGCTATGGTGAGTCCGTGTCAAAGACACTTGGACATTTGAATATCTCAACAAAATATAAGGTTACATTCGTTTCACTATCTGGTGGGGTAAAATTCTTTATGCCAACTGCAATCGATAAGGAATCGGACTATTATACGAATCCAAATTATAACCATTTCATTATACCTGCACCATTAATCGTCTCTTCTAGAGATATTGCCAATCAATTGAAACAGGAAAAACCGATCCAAAATATTTTAGAAATCATCCCTCATTCCAATGTTACTGTAATTGGCATCGGAGCTTTAAATGAACATGCCACAATTATTAATGAAGGTCATTTAAGTATAGAAGAAGTAGAAGTTCTGAAATCTAAGGGGGCTGTTGGAGATATTTTAAGTCAGTTCTACGATATTAACGGCAATAAATTGGATTTGTCTCTGCACGAAGAGCTAATCAGCACAGACATAGACCTATTAAGATCTTTAAATCATGTGGTAGCAGTCGCTGGAGGACTCGATAAAAAAGAAGCTATTCTAGGAGCACTTAATGGCGGATATATCGATGTGCTCATTACGGATGAAGATGTTGCCCATAGCTTAGTTGAATAAAATAATCACGGGGAGGGAAAGGAAATGCGAGACAAATATTTAATGGCGATTGATGCAGGCACCGGAAGTGTCCGAGTTATATTATTTGATACACGTGGGAATGAACACCAAGTTTCTCAGTCTGAGTGGGTACATACTGAAGACCCAAGATTCCCAGGTTCCATGGATTTTGATGTAAACACGAATTTAAAAATCATCATCCAATTAATGAATGAAACTCTAATTAAAAGCAATGTCAATCCAAAAGATATCCTATCGATTTCCACGACGAGTATGCGTGAAGCCATCGTCTTATATGATGATAACGGGGCTGAACTATGGGCTTGCGCTAATGTAGACTCACGTGCCACAACAGAAGTAAGCAATCTCCATAAAATCAATGACCGCTTAGAATCTGAAATCTATCAATTATCCGGTCAAACCTTTTCATTAGGTGCAATCCCAAGAATTCTCTGGGTGAAGAACAATCTGCCTGATATGTACAAAAAAGTGAGATATGTAACGATGCTTAACGATTGGATAACCTATCGATTAACAGATATCATTTCTGTAGAACCATCTAATGGTTGTACGACAGGTATTTTCGACATAAAGAAAAGAGTTTGGGATCCCGAAATCGCCAAAAAGGTAGGGCTGAAATCAGATATATATCCACTTGTTTTCGAGAGTGGAACTGTTATAGGTAAAGTAACGGATAGCATGTCGGGACTGACAGGATTGAGTTCGGATACGATAGTTGTTGCCGGAGGAGGTGACGCTCAATTAGGCTGTATCGGCATGGGTGTCATTAATGAAGGCGACGCAGCAATACTTGGCGGCAGTTTTTGGCAATATGAATATACGACGAAAAGTGTACAAATGGATGATGAATGTAAAGTCAGGATAAACTGTCATGCAGTTCCTGATACATGGCAATACGAAGCCATCGCCTTCTTCCCTGGATTAGTAATGAGATGGTTTAGAGACGCTTTCTGCGAGCTTGAGAAATACATCGAAAATGAAACAGGAGAGAGTATTTATTCACAGATGGAAAACCGAGCGAGAAACGTACCAGCCGGAAGCCTTGGCATGCTTAGCACATTCTCCGACAAAATGAATTACATTTCTTGGAAACATGCAGCACCAGGATTCCTGAATTTCAAACTTGATCCCGTCAAATTCAATAAAGCAACATTTTACAGAGCAATCATGGAAAATGCAGCCTTTGTTGCAAGAGGAAATATGGAATCCGTAAATAACATTACTAATACTTCTCCTGATTCCGTAATCTTTGGAGGTGGTGCATCAAAGAGTGACCTATGGTGCCAAATCCTTTCTGACGTACTAAATAAAACAGTTAAAGTACCTGTTGTCAAAGAAGCGACCGCACTTGGGGCAGCAATTTGCGCAGGAGTCGGCGCGAACGTTTATAATCATTTTGATGATGCCATTTCTAGAGTCGTAAAGATTGAAAGAACATACACTCCAATAATAGAAAACCATTCCGTTTACGAGGGGATCTATAAAAAATGGGAAAAAGTATATAGTAATCAGTTGAGCTTGGCTGATCAAGGATTTACGGAACATATGTGGATTGCGCCAGGTTTATAATAAAATAATGGGAGTGTTGTAAATGACAGTTCTTAACGAAAACGAAAGAGAATATCGATTTGGAGACAGCGGACCGAAGTATTTACAAAGAGGGCCAAGAATGAATGTTGGGGTTGTCGTATTAAGGCCTGGTGAGGATTTCACTGCCCATTATCATAATATCATGGAAGAAAACTTCTTCGTCTTAGAGGGAGAACTGGAAATTCATATTGATAATGAAATTTTCCATTGCAAAACAGGGGATTACATTCATGTCGAACCGAAAAAAGTCCATTATTTAATAAATCCCGGTAAAACTGATTTTAAGGCCGTTTTTATGCTTGCGCCGTTTCAAGAAAAAGATAAAGTCGAGGTAGACTACAGGCCATATAAAAAATAACGGAATGAAAACAAACTTGGGGACTTTACAAATGATAATCATCAACTATAAAGTCCCCAAGTCATTTAATGTTCTTCATTCTAAGGGAAAGAGCTCTTCGATCAACTGTAAATCCTCAGGTACTAATTGAACAGACGCAGTTTTTAAATTACTTAACACTTGTTCTGTATTCCTTGCACCAGGAATAATCGCATCAATTGGTTTCTTCGTCAAATAGTATGCTAAAACAATATGATGAATTTCTACCCCATGTTTATCAGCAATTCCTCGAAGTTTTTTCACCTTTTTAACATTTTCCATGTACATGTCACCTTGAAACTGTGGACGAGCTTTATTCTTCTCGGAAATCACGCTATCTTTTGAGTATTTCCCCGTGAGTAACCCTGATGCTAAAGGATAATAAGGTACAAAAGAGATATCATTTTCGAGCAGGTATTGGAAAAATTCTCTCTCTACGGAGCGGTCGAGTAAATTATAGTTTCCTTGAACGACATCCACATAGCCATCTTGATTCGCTTCTTTTAATTGCTCTACTGAAAAATTGGAAACACCTATAGAGCGAATTTTCCCAGCCTCTTTTAAACGCTCTAACGCACCAACCGCTTCATATTTAGGTGTCTTTTCATCAGGAAAATGAATGTAATATAAATCAATTACATTCGTACGCAAACGCTTAAGACTTTTATCCACTTCATTCTTGAGAAATTCTGGTGTATTGTCAACTAGAATCCCATCGTTCGTGACTTTATGCGCTCCTTTCGTTGCAATAACAACATCCTCTCTGCTTTTACTTTCCTTCAATGTTTTTCCTACAATTTCTTCAGATTCCCCATTCCCATAGATAAATGCAGTATCAATAAAGTTCAAACCATTTTCAATTGCTGTTGAAAGGATTTTCCCTCCATATTGGGTATTCGTTTTTTTATCTTCTTCCGTGATTTTATTAGCGCCAAGTCCAATAGGATGGATGTGAATTCCTGTTTTTCCTAATTCAATTCTTTTACTAATGACGGATCCTCTCCTTCGTTTTAAACGTCTAAAAATATATTTATAGTTTATAATATTCGTCTCTACTACACTCAATACCCAATATTCCTACCCATACACCCGATACTGATTCTTTCCTCCCTCCTTCGATTCATATAAAGCCCGGTCTGCCTGTTTATAAATCTCATTCACATCTCTTATTTCTTCATCAACTAGCGCTATTCCAATACTTGCCGATAATTCAAGCCCTTTTGTTTTATAATATTCTGTTACCGATTCGTTCACTGCTTCAATAACCTGTTCTGCCACAAATGTTGCATGATCACGATTCGTATTTCTTAGTACAATCGCAAATTCATCCCCGCCTAATCGATAAGCTTTTCCTTCTGAATGAATAGTCGACTGAATAGATGTTGCCATGTTTTTCAGTAATTCATCCCCATCAGCATGTCCAAACAGATCATTAACTGACTTGAAATGGTCCAGATCAATCATTAATAAACCTGTTTCACCTTCACTCACGTGCAAGATTGCATCTAAATCCTCTTCAAAAGCTGCCCGGTTTCTTAAACCTGTCAAGCTATCATGGAATGCCATGTACATCGGGCGGGACACCCATTTTGAGATAATAAGGGCGATGATAACGGTAATAACTAGAATAAATGCTAATTGCAGGATAAACGCTTCATTATGTTTTTGGAGGATAGATTCAAGTTCCCGTTCGTTATAAGAGATTTCAATTACTTTATTCTGTGTCGAACCGAAATCATAGCCTGAATTGTAAGGTACGTAATGATAAATAGTTGCTTCACCTTTATCGTTTAACGTGCGAACCTCAGTAGTTTCACCTTTTGCTAAGGTTTCTTCAAATGCAGCTCTGTGCTCCGATGATAATTTCGAATCTTCCGCTGGATCTCCTAAGGCAAGTCCGCCTAAATTCAGTATGTTTATCTTATTAATTGATGGATAACTTTTTTCCAAATCATCTGTCACACTTAGGAAGTTAAAATCCTCGAATATCTCCCCATCCTCTAAAGAGTAACTAAGCTCCATAATATATTTTTTATCTGGAGTCGCCATGTAACTGAATTTGGTTACCTCGCCTGTTGCTTGAGCGATATCCATTCCATCATGGTAGAATGCGCCAGCTTCTCTCCGGGAGTCAAGTATCTCAGCAAGCTTGCCACAGCATTCATTAAAATCCAATCCGATATCAACCTCATTCGAGCTGTTAGAAATGACATTGTCTTGATTGATGATATACACATCCATCTCGTATTTCTTTTTTAATTTCTGCATATCCCATGTATGGATGGATGGGTTATTTTTATAAAGCTCCAGTAATTCTTTTGTATTCGCCTTCATTCTTTCTGCTACATCGTCATCAAAATAATAATAGGTCTTATCAATTGTATTCAGGGAATACTCCACTGTCGCTTCAATGCTTTCCAATTGAAATGCGTTATTTTGAATAGCCTGTTCCGATATTCTTTTATGATTGATTGTTGCAATGACAAAAGCAATTGCCACTGCAAAAATAACCATCGTCATGACTAATTTAGTTCGAAAGCTACGCCACATGAGGATTCCTCCACATTTTCTATTTGCAGTAATAAATATTCAGTACATTAGTATGATATGACTTTTCACTAAATAATTCAACTGGGGGGAAGGCGAATGATGTGATATCATATATTTATACGCATTTATCTTTGAAAAGAGGTGTGCAACCAATGCAGGTAAAGGATTTCATGATTCGAAAAGTATATACCGTAAACCCAGAAAACTCCATTAAAGAACTACTTATTATATTGCAAAAGAATTGGCAATAAAAAGTCCTGTAGCATTCCAGCAGGACTTTTTATTATCAAAACCTGTTCAATTAAGCACCTAGCATTATTTTCTTTTTATATCAACCCATACTTCCTAAAACTATTAAATATCCCACCTTCATCTGGTGTATCCGTAAGATCATCAGCCGCCAGCTTCAATGCTTCTTTCGCATTTCCCATAGCAATTCCATGCTGAACATATTGAATCATTTCCAAATCATTCATCCCGTCACCATAAGCAAAGGTATTCTTTCGATCCATGTTCAAATGCTCTAATAGCTTGACAATAGCTGTCGCCTTATGAATTCCTGGGACAGACAATTCCCCACTGTTTTCACCAAAGATTGGTACGGTGCTAGGAATAATATTGAACTTTCCTCCAAATTCTTCACTTATCTTCTCGATCGGTATGTCTGATCCTAAAAAGGAAATCTTATTAATATCGTCTCTTAGCAAATTTTCTCCTTCAATCAGCGCATCATGAAAAGGAAGGATTCCTTTTTCCACTTCTGCCTTGGCCTGGGGATTTGCCTCGATTACTTTATCAATGATGGAACGGATATGCTTTTTGCAGTGTTCACTGGCAAATAACCCGCCATTGGACTCCAAATAAAAATCAATGCCATGCTGACTAAAGTAATCAACAAGGTGCCGGACATCTTCCGGATCCACGGTCTCATGCAGGATGACTTCCTCCTCGACTTCGATATATCCTCCTGCTGCACCTATAATGCCATCGAATCCTATATCCAGTATATCTTCATATAGTTCAGCCTTCGATCGTCCTGTGCAAATAAAAACGAGATGACCGTTCTCCCTCGCTTTTTGTACAGCAAATTTCGCTGACTCAGGGACGACTCCATTGTCATTCACCAGTGTCCCATCAATATCCAAAAATATAATTTTTTTCAACCTATTCAACTCCTGTACTACATTTATCTAATGTTTAACGAATAAATAACCTCCAATTATCCAGAGTACCTGACAATTGGAGGTAACAATTACATATACTTAAAATTTACTTCCAGATTAAAGCTTTTCTCCATTCGTTGCAATCACGTCTTTATACCAATAGAATGATTTTTTCTTTTTACGTTCTAATGTACCATTGCCTTTATCATCGAGGTCTACATAGATAAAGCCATAACGCTTGGACATTTCTCCGGTTGACGCACTGACAAGGTCGATACATCCCCATGAAGTATAGCCCATTACTTCCACACCATCTTCAATCGCCTCTCCTACCGCATTAATATGTTCTCTTAAGTATTCGATACGGTAGTCATCCTGAATGCTGCCATCCTCTTCCACTTTGTCATAAGCACCTAAGCCGTTTTCCACTACAAATAACGGTACTTCATAACGGTCATAAAGTTCATTAAGTGTAACACGGAGACCTATTGGGTCAATTTCCCATCCCCAGTCACTTGCTTCAAGGAAAGGATTTTTAACGCCACCAATCATGTTACCTTGACCGATTTCCTCTGCCGTTTTTTCTTTTCTTTCTGTACGGGACATATAGTAACTTAACGAAATAAAGTCAACAGTTCCTTCTTTAATCAGTTCTACATCGCCATCTTCCATTTCGATATGGATATCATGTTCTTTGAAATAGCGATTAATGAAAGTAGGATATTTTCCACGCACTTGAACATCGGTACAGAAATTATTAAATAAGCGGCTCTCTTCATGTGCATACATGATATTTTCCGGATTGGAATCATAGGAATAGACTGGAGCATAAATGATCATACAGCCTACTTGAGAACCAGGGATAATTCGATGTGCCGCTTTAACGGCTAGTGCACTTGCGACAAATTGATGATGTAAGGCTTGGAATGTTGGTTGATACCTATCCTCTTCTTTTTGAATCGAAAACCCAAGACCCATGATTGGCATCATAAATCCACTATTTATTTCATTAAATGTCAACCAATACTTCACTTTATCTTTATAGCGATCTAGCACCGTTTCAACATATCTTTCGAAAAATGTAATCGCCTCACGATTTCTCCAACCGCCATAATTTTTCACTAAGTTTAATGGCATCTCATAGTGTGATAACGTGACAAGTGGTTCAATATCATACTTTGCCAATTCATCAAAGACACGATCATAGAATGCTAGCCCTTCTTCGTTCGGTTCCACTTCATCTCCGTTAGGGAAAATTCTGGACCATGCGATCGACAAGCGATAGGTTTTGAAGCCCATTTCAGCGAATAGAGCGATATCTTCTTTATAACGGTGGTAAAAATCAATACCTAAATGGTTCGGGTAGTAATATTTATCTTTGTCAATCTCCCAGTCAAACCCTGGTTCACTTAATACTTTAAGCCTTTCTTTACCACCTGGCAAGACATCGGCAATATTCAATCCTTTATTCCCTTCACCGAAGCCGCCTTCTAATTGGTTTGCAGCCGTTGCTCCTCCCCATAAAAATCCTTCTGGAAATCTTGTATTTTTTATCATGTGATAACCTCCTGATTTTATAATGCCATTCAAGCATTATTTTTATGATTAACGCTTGGATAACATCTTTCGTAAACTTACTTTACAAAGCTTTCTGTTCTTTCATCGTCAATAACACCATCATAATTTAAACCAAATCCGTAATCATAACTGTTTCCTTCACTATCCACATATGGATCCATATCTCTTGCAATGTCTTCAAACTGAGCTTCTACCGTGTCCATGTCTTTAGGGAATTGAACTGGTAGCAAGCCAGTTGGTTCTTGTTTTCCTAAGATGATATCAAACAAAGCGTTATCTGATACTTGGAATCCTACAACAATCGCATCAACCTTATCTTCAAACTCAGACATGATTACTGGATTCTTAGCTTTCATTGCAACGACTACAGGAATATCTTTACCTGACTTCTCTACTAATTCGGTTGCGTTTAATACTGCATCCAAATCATATTCGTTAGAGATTTTAGAAGTGTTTCCGTAATAACTTCTATTCTCTTTAGAACCATCCTCTGATACATCGCCAGCTATTGATTCCTGACGAACGTTTTTTCCGTCTGCTGTGTAAGGACGATACTGGAGTGATAGCGGGTAAAACGTTTCATTATCTTCTTCTAGCCCAGCAAAAGAGAAATTATCACCATTATCAGGACTTGTCATTCCAACAATTACTAAGTCAACGTTGTCTAGATTTTCCGGCTGTTCAAAACCAATCACATTTCCGTCTTCATCCAGCACTTCTTCATCCGTTACTACTTCTTTAAAGTACTCCTCAGCAACTTCAACACTCATTGTTGGTCCTTTATATGGTTCACCCGGCCCAAACATACTATCAAAAGGTGTCCGCATTGTTGAAGGGATATATACAACTTTATCTTTATATTTACTCAAATCATCAGAAGAATGAATCGTATTATCTTTATTCTTGACCATAACGACCGAATCAAGTTGTGCTTGGTAACCAGCTTCAACTTTATCTTCGCTTGCTACCTTTTCTTGTGACTCTTCCAGATTCAAGTATGGATCTTCAAATATTCCTACATTGAAAAATGTGCTTACAATTCGTTTTGCACTTGTGCGGAATCTTTCGTCAGCTGACTCATCTAATTCTCCATTTTCATAAGCTTCTTCCCACATTTCATACGCAGCTAGCACTGGGGCTTTATCATTATTACCACCAAACATATCAATCCCAGCCTTAATAGCTTGGAAATGACGTTCTTCTACCGTTTTATCTTCCGTACCATAAGCAGATCCCATATAACTCATGTCATAACCTTTTTCATTAGAAGGGTCGCTTGTAACACCCCAGTCCGTAACCAAAACGCCATCATAATCATTCGCTTCACGTAAAATATTGACTACATCGGAATTGTAAGCCGACGCCAGATATTGATCACCATGCAAAGGATTTCCTTCAGCGTCTATTTGAATGGAATAAGAAGTCATCATGGACGCCACTTCACCAGTTTCACCCGTTAAGCTTAGTCCTCCATCTGTAAATACTTGTACATGTTCTTCATAATTATCACCCGGGAATACAGCATATTTACCTTCGAACGTGTGTGATTCACGACCACCTTCTCCAGCACCATCACCTGGGAAGTGCTTCAACATAATAGAAATAGAATCATCACCCCAACCTACATCATTCCCATCTTCATCAAATGTGGATTGAGACTGGTTTGTGTATGCTTCAGCAAATTCAGTGGCTAATTTACTTCCTTCACCAAATGTCCCATCTACCCTTAACCAGCGAGGTTCAGTTGCTAAGTCAATTTGTGGTCCCAATGCCATTGTAATTCCTAGACCACGATATTCTTGCGATGACATCATAGAGAACTGACGCATGATATCAGGATTAAATGTTGCAGCTAAACCTAGATTTGATGGCCAGCGGGAAATATCGTTCCCTTCTGAATTATAGACTCCACCACTTTCAGCTGTACTTCTTGGGTCAGAACTGAAATTTACCGGGATAATTGGTTCATCTTCAGTTCCCAATCCTTCAGCATATGCTTGCATCTGGTTCGCCCATTTCACACTTGCTTCTACATCATTAGGTCCTGCATGTAATACATTCCGCAAATTATCATTTTCCAAGTATGCTTTTTGGTCATCTGTTATACCCGCTGATTGATCCCATTCATGTTCACTAAACAACATCAAACCAGCCATCTGATCTACAGATAATGTCTCTGCCAAAGCAGTTGCACGGGTTTCTGTATCTTCGCGCCAATCTTCAAAGGTATCCAATTCCCCATTATTATTCAAGTCTTTAAAGTAATAAGTCTCCCCATCAACTTCTTCAGTTAAAATATTAATACCGCTACTTAATGAAAAACTAATAGCTGGACCATCGCCAGAGTTTTCCACTACACCAAATGTCGTTTCACCATCGGAAAACTCTTGATAATCAAGATCCCCTGCAATTTCAGTTTCATGGTTCTCTTTGTTTTCCTTGCTGTCTTGACTTTCCTCCTTCTCCTTAGTGGAATCATTACCGGAACAGGCACTTAGCAATAACAACAATACCAACAATGAAATAGATATGAACTTACTCTTCTTTATCATTTTTAATTCCTCCTATGTCTTCCTAACAAGTTTTTCTTTTTATTTAATGAATTTCATAATTACCAAAGTCGGCTTTTCCATCACCATATGTAGTTGGGAACGAACCAACTCAACTACATATGGTGATGGTGGAGCATTAAATACGTATTATGAAATTCATTAATTGTGTATTTTTTTCTTGATTTCCATAGAAGCTTTTCTTTTGTTTATTTATTTAAAAACATTATTGGCTTACCGGTCTGAATTGTTCCCTCTTCTGCAGTTTCAATGGACGTATATTGATCAAAGTTTGTAATAACAACGGGGGTAATAATCTCATAGCCGGCCTTTTCAATACCCTCTATATCAAACTCAATAAGCAATTGACCCTTTTCAATTTTGTCTCCCTGAGCAACATGCGCGTTAAAGAACTTTCCTTCTAACTGAACCGTGTCCATTCCGATATGGACGAGTAATTCCGCACCATGTTCGGTGATAATACCGATCGCATGCTTGGTATCGAATAATGCTGTAACCGTACCAGATACAGGTGAAATTAATTTTCCTTCTGATGGTTTAATTGCTACACCTTTCCCTAATGCACCGGATGCAAATGCCGAGTCAGAAATGTCAGCTAGATTGACCGCTTCTCCATTCATTGGACTTTCAATTACTTCATTTGTTATATTTTCCTCCTTGTTTTCTTCTTGTGGAGCTGGTTGAGCTGATTCTTCATTCTCTTTAGTTGCGCCACCAAAGAAGTAAGTCAGTACAAAAGCTAATACAGCTCCAACGACAGCGGCGATAAGAGCACCGATAAACGCCATATTCATACCTTCCTCTGGATGAATAAAGCTAGGTATTTGGAATATTCCAAGTCCACCCATGACATGAGCAACTGTACCAAACAACCCTAATAATGCACCGCCAATTCCTGATCCGATTAGCGTGAACATAAATGGTCTTTTAAGTGGTAAAGCAATACCGTACATACCAGGCTCTGTTACACCAAATACGGCTGATATGATTGCTGGAGGGCTAAGTGTTTTCAACTTTTGTTTTCTTGTTCGAATCCATACTGCGGTGAGCGCACCTGCTAAAGCAAAGGAATGGACAAACATTAATGCTAGGATTGGATCCCAACCTTGGCTCACAACGTTGTTAATTCCAATTGGAACAAGACCCCAATGCAATCCAAACATAACGAATACCAACCAGAAGGAACCTATAACTGCCCCAGCAATCACAGGACTTAGCTCATATAACCAAATGGTTCCTGCTCCGAGCAATTGACTTGCCCATGTCGCAATTGGGCCGATGACAATGAATGTTAATGGAACAATGGTCAGTACCGTCAACATCGGAACTACAAACGTTTTTACTACGTCTGGAATCAATTTCGCAAAGTAATTTTCCAGCTTTGCAGCGAAAAATGTAGATAAAATAATTGGAATAACCGACATCGCATACGTCATTAAAATAATCGGAATACCAAAGAATTCAATATAAACGGGTGATTCAAGTAAAGTACCCGCAAATAACATGTATAAAGGTTCTCCTGCTTGAGCACTCGGATCAAGCGCTGGATAAACGAGTGCACCCGCTATCAACATCCCTAAGAATGGTGTTCCGCCAAATTTCTTCATTGCTGTATATCCGAGGAATATTGGCAGGAAGTAGAACAGTGCATCTCCAATTGCGTTTAAAACTTGGTAGGTTCCACTTGCTTCATTCAACCAGCCCGCTGCTAAAAATAAGGCATTAAAACCTTTTATCATACCTGAAGCAACTAATACAGCTAAGATCGGCTGGAAAATTCCAGAAATCATATCGATAAATCGGTCTAATAAACTGCCTTTATCACCATTATCGTCCGGGTCATCCACCGGTCTATTTGATTCGAAACCGCCTTCAATGACAACTGCTTTATAAACATCCGGCACATGGTTACCTATAACAACTTGGTACTGCCCGCCGCTTTGTCTAACTGTAACGATGCCATCCATATTTTCCAGCACTTCTGTATTCGCTTTTCCTTCATCTTTTAATTTAAAGCGTAAGCGGGTAATGCAATGGACAACACTGTTAACGTTTTCTTTACCGCCGACATTTTCGATGATGTCTTTTGCTAACTTTTCATATTTCATTTAAAACCCTCCAATATCAATCTATTTATTTAAAATAAAAACCCGAATGTTTTTGCAAACGGGGTAACATGATTCTCTATCATGTTTGTTTGCACTTTTACAGCCAAGAAAATTACTTTTCTCGGTCTCTGTAAAGTCCAAAATCCCTCTTTACAAAACATTCGGGTTATGCCCAATTAAGGTTACATTCCCTAGCATTTCTTATAAATGTTGTGAAGTTTATATATACCTACTTAAATTCGATTCGTTAACCGATGAATATGCAGCGTTAAATATAATATTTCATCATGCGAAATGGACCAATTATAGTCTTTTTTAATATACGAAGCAATGCGTTCTGCACATTGATATGCTTTATCGTATTTTAATTTAATCTGCTCATATAAGAACTCATCGTATGTGTCTTCCAATTTTTCTTTGCGAATAAAGCGCATGGCAAAAAAGCGCAAGTGTGTCAAAAATCGCTCATAATTGACTGAGTCTTCATCTAAGTCCATTTGAAAATAATATTTAACGATATTTAAGATGTCATTAACCATTTCCGTCACTTGGACGGTCTTTGTCATATTCTCACCAGAAAGCTGACTATTAACAAAGTGTAATGCGATGGAAGCTGCTTCGTCTTCTGGTAATTCTATAGTTAATTCTTGATTAATAATATCCAGTGCTTCTAAAGCTATTTTGTATTCTTCTTTGTAATACTTTCTAATTTCCCATAACAATGCATTTTTCAAGTCGTATCCGAGTTTATGACGTTCCACGGCAAAGCTCAAATGATCAATTAAAGCGACATATAAATAATCATCTAATGAATAGGACAGTTTGGACTTAGCGAGCTCAATAATTTGATGAGCTAATTCCAAATAAATCTCTGGTATTTCTTTTAATAGCTCAGCAATCTTATTGGATACACCTTTATGCTCCAGTATAAAAGTTTTTTCTATCTTTTCCGGATCAATGGAATCGCCTTCCTTTTTCTGAAAAGCCAAGCCCAGTCCCATAACGACGACTTCTTGATTTATTTCATTATAAGTTAACGCTACATTGTTATTTAATATTTTTTTGATTTTCATTTTACCCACACCTGAACGATATTTTATTTTAATTTCTAAGTGTTCATTTGAAATAACTTAGATAGGTTGAATGAATTTCATAATTACCAAAGTCGGCTTTCCCATCACCGTATGTAGTTGGGAACGAACCAACTCAACTACATATGGTGATGGTGATACATTAAATACGTATTATGAAATTCATTAAGGTTAAACAAGAAATCACTTCTTTTGTTTATGCTTCTGGAAAACCGATACATAGTTAAGTGTAGTTATACCCCCCTTTTTGAAAGCCATTTTATTTTTCCTTCAAATTTCTTCATGCATGGATATAGCTTGGCAATAAAAAAACCTGAATCATTTGAAAAAGCACATATAGCGCTCTCAAATCAATTCAGGTTATGCCCAATCAAGGTTACATTCCTTAATAATATATTAACTTATTTAGCTTTGTAATTTTAATTTACCATAACTCCCTCTCAATGTCAACGGTTACATTATTTTGATAATAGGGACAAACTTCTTTTACTCGAAAAAACTCATTTCGAACCAGATGCATAAAAAGAACTCCAGCACCTTCACCGGAGTTCTTTCAACACTATTCCCTACCTCATTCTCTTCCACAAACTATTCGGCGAAATTTCTCTCTTCGAAAACCCACCAATATGGAAAACAAATTCGAAATCGTTATTTTTCAACTCATATTTCTCGAGCACACCCGGCCCACAGCTAGCTGAACCAAGGCCATTTTGCTGGTGATCCAGATTGAATTCGATGAAATCTTGTTCTGCTAAATCTATCGTATGACGGGCATTCTCAAGAATTTCCGTCGTATAGTGGTGCGCGCTGAAGTTGAATAAATCACCTGCTGCTAATAGACCTGCACCAGATTCAGTTGTAAGCGACACCCACTTTACATCGGTACGATTACCGTTTTCTTGTGGGACGACATATGGTGTGAATAGTTCTTTAACCGGTGCAGACCAACGTCCAACACGGTTCGCTAGTTTACTATCCACATAGGACTCACCCGGACCGCGACCATACCAATCGACTTGATCAAATGCTTTTTTCAAGTAAAATTGTAAGCCGATTTTTGGTAGGGTGATCGATCCTTCCCCGAACTTCTTACCATCGACTTTTACAGTCACAATCCCAGTATGTGCAATTTCATACTTAATGGAAGTTTTAAAGCCCCAGTTGAATCCAGGCGGAGAAATTTTCTTAGTCACTGTAATGAGGACAGAATCTTTCTCGGCTGAAAGCTCCGATTTAAAATCAACTAAACGCTGCTGTAGCATGTGGACACCGCTAGCTTCCCACGCTTTTTCTTCACTTCTCGTACTAAATTCTTCCTGATCGATTCGATCGTTATCTGTTGGTGCTCTCCAGAAGTTAATCGCAGGTCCCTTTTCTAGAATTTCTAAGCCATGATACTTCCAAGAATCGATTTCTCCATTCGTCTGATTGAATACGATTTCGAACGCCTCGCCGTTTACAACGTACTGATTCGTTTCCGCAATCGTTTCAGCACGTAACGGGACAGCCACAGATGCACTAACTCGCCCTCGAGCTGATTCTTCCGCTTGCTCGACAGTTACCTGAATCGGGAACTGTTCCCAAGCTACTTCATGCCCGGCTCTCGCCCATCTTGTATCATGCTTTTCTGCTAAACGGATCGTCAACCAGTAATCTGTATTTTCCTTTGCATCAAATGATAGAGATAATTCTACATCCTGATATGTTCCTGGTCCGATGTCCGGAAGATCAATCGTACCAGTGTGCTCCAATTCACCATCCGCGTGAATCGACCAACTTGCAGCTAAATGACTCAAGTCGGCAAAATCATAACGATTATGAATCCGAACCGTTCCTTTTTCTAAATCAATTGCTTCCACTTTCACCGGCTCAATCACTTTCTTATACTCAAGCAGTGCCGGGGACGGCGTGCGGTCAGGCATCACCATTCCATCAATTACAAAGTTCGAGTCATGCGGAATTTCACCAAAATCTCCACCATACGCGAAGTACTCTTTCCCTTCTGGCGTATATTGACGAATTCCATGATCGAGCCACTCCCAGACAAAGCCACCTTGCAGGCGCTTATGTTTATAAAATGTTTCAAAATACTCTTTAAAACCACCCGGATCATTCCCCATCGCATGACCGAATTCGCATAAAATATGCGGCTGTTGTAAATCTGAACGCTTGCCCCATTGCTCCATCAACTCAACTGAACTATACATTGTAGAAAACATATCTGCAGCCACATTCAATTCTTGCGGATCATTCTCCGATTTCGTCATGATAGCACGGGTTTCCCCTTCATAATGGATTAATCTCGTATCATCTCTTTGTTTCGCCCATTTGGACATGGTAACTAAATTCTTGCCGAAACCGGATTCATTTCCTAACGACCAAATAATAATGGATGGATGGTTTTTATCCCGTTCGACCATTCGCTTCATCCGATCCAAGTAAGCAGCTTCCCAATCCGCGTCATCACTTAATTGACTAATATTCCCCACGAGAGAAAAACCATGCGTTTCTAAGTCAGCCTCGTCGATAACGTATAAGCCGTATTCGTTACATAAATCATAAAAACGCGGATCATCGGTATAATGTGCTGTCCGAACAGCGTTAATATTATGCTGTTTCATTAATTCAATATCCTTTCTCATCCAATCAATCGGTACTACCCGTCCTAAATCTGGATGATGTTCATGACGATTCACACCTTTGAATAGAATAGGGACCCCATTCACTTGGATCAGCCCGTCTTTCAATTCCACTTGCCTGAAACCAACTTTTGTCGGAATGATCTCGGTAACCTGATCCTTTTCATCTTTTAATATAAGAAGCAAGTGATATAGATATGGAGTTTCCGCTGTCCATTTCTTCGGGGCTTTTACCGGAATACGCGTCGTTCGTGTATCTTCTTCTTTTTCCAGTACACCTTCTAATTCGTCCCCAGCTATCAATTTATATTCGGCATCCAATAATTGATACTCCACCCGATAAGCCGCTGAATCTTTCATTCGCGAATGAAGTTCAGTCTCAATTTGTAATTCCGCATGTTCATAATTCTCATCCAATGTCGTTTTCACAAAGTAATCATAAACATGGACATCCGGCTTTCTGATTAAATAAACATCCCGGAAGATTCCACTGAGCCACCACATATCCTGGTCTTCAATATAACTTGCAACCGACCACTGATAGACCCGCACGGAAATCGTGTTCTTCCCGGCACGAAGTAGGGAGTCACATCAAATTCGGAAGCTAAGCGGCTACCTGTGCTGTACCCGACAAATTCGCCGTTCACCCAAACATGAAATGCACTATCCACTCCCTCAAAACGCAGGATCGTGAATTCCTCAAGCAACTCTTCTGTTACATAAAAATCTCTTCGATAAGAACCCGTCGGATTTTCAGATGGGATGTGTGGTGGATCTACTGGAAATGGATATCGTACATTTGTATAATGCGGATTGCCATACCCATGCATTTGCCAGTTGGATGGTACTTGTAAATCATCCCACGCACGAACATCGAAATCATCTTTAAAAAATGCAGTAGGAGCTGTCATTGACGTTTCGGCGTAATGGAATTTCCACCGGCCATTTAATAACTGAAAGCCATTTGCAGTCCCTCTTTCATATGTAAGTGCATCTTGCTCATTATTGTATGACATGAAATAAAAGCGATCTTTTAAACGATTCTTTTCTAATACGGATAAATGTTGAAATTCATTTAGATGTGCCATAATTACCTCCAAAAAAGTTTTCTTAAAAGAAAACACTTCAATTTTTAAAATTTACTCTACTGTTCCGATAAAGTATTTAATTCTAAAAGTACAGCCGTATAACCCTACCTTGCATAGATTTCCGCCTTTATCGAAATTCTTTTGTACGTCCGATTCACCAACAATGTCATACAGACAGCAAGTACACTGCCAGTGAATAATGGAATGATCCCAGGTATCCATGCCATAAAGGCTACTATTAACCCTATCGTCAAAATCGTGCTTATAAGCTCAAATGGAGAGTAAACCGCAATCATAAATGCTTGTTTAATATATTGAAAAAACTTCATATTATAATGAACAAAAACAGGAAAGAAAAACAGCAATGTCATTACATATGCAATGATAATAATTATCGTGCCCGGAATTAACAACTGAAAACTACCAGGATTTAAAACTAAGAAGGCTGCATTGAAATATAAACAATATCCAATCACAAAGAAAAACAAGGCAAATCCATTAAGCTTGAAAAAGTCTTTCCGATAATATTCCCAAAATGTTTGAAGTATATTGAAGTCTCTTTCCCCTAAAATTAGCCACTTCCGAGCAATTGCAAACATTGCTGCTGTTGCAGGGAAAACACCAAATATTCCTAATCCAAGAATTGTGAATATAATCCAAAGTATATTAACGAACGCTACATTATAAATCCAATTTCCTATGTGATGCAATTTATTGAATGCCAAATCAATCACTCCTAAAATAAGGCTATACATAGACTGAAGAACTGAATCAGTGTAATAGAATACGAAGAAATAATAGAGAGGGATAATAAGGGGACCATTTATTATGACACCCTTATTATTTAACCATTTATTCTACTTTATTATGTTATATTACGTTGGAGATAAATCAATCGACCTATCATTCTATTGTTTTAGGTTCATACATTATTTATTCCTAGCTTTTACAAATCTTTTTACCCTTTAACTGCTCCCCCTGCTAAACCTTCGATAAAGAATCTTTGTAAGAATAAGAACAATATGGCCATCGGTAACATTGCAAGAATTGCTGCTGCACCTACAAGATGTAAGTTGTTTGTATTCTCTCCAAAGAAACTTGATAATGCAACAGTCATTGTCTTCACTTCATCAGCTTGAAGGAAGAAGATAGCAAACTGATAATCATTCCAAATATATACACATGATATGATTAACACAGTTGCCGTGATTGGTTTAAGTAAAGGAAATACAATTCTAAAAAATATTCCCAATGTGCTTGCACCATCAATCTTAGCTGCTTCCTCCAATTCCTTTGGAATCGTTGAACGAATAAATCCGGAATACAAGAAAATCGTTAGTGGCATAAAGGATGCCACGTTATTTAAAACTGCAACCGTTCTCGTATTCATCATTCCAATATCAACAACTAATTGGTATAAAGGAACCAACGCTGTTAAAGGAGGGATAACCATGATGGCAATGAAAATAGCAAACACAAATTTATTTAGCTTTGTTTGGCGACGAGCTAGTGGATATGCCGCCATGGATCCTAATAAAATTAATAGCACGGCTGCAAAGAAAGTAATGATGGCCGTATTGGTTAAAGCAGTACCTAAGTTGGCTCTTTCCCAGGCCTCAATAAAGTTAGACCAAGCAATATCAACCGGAAATATCCATCTAGAACTGAAATCACCCCTTGGCTTAAGTGCAGTTGTTATAAGCACATAAAATGGAATTAAATGAATGAGCCCGATAGCAAGGGATATTATAGTTAATGTTATTTTCTTGCTTTTATTCGTGTAATCCATTATGCTTCAACCTCCCTGCGTCTTAGGATAAATAATGCTACAAAACTGATGATTAAAATGATGAAGATCATTAAAACACCTTGAGTTGCTGCATAACCGGCGTCTTGTCTCGCGAAATATAGGTCAAACATATACGTTGATAAGGATTGAGAGGCATTACCTGGTCCTCCCCCGGTTAGTGAGATGATGACATCAAATAACTTCAATCCACCAATGATATTTAAAACAATATTAATTGTAATTGATGGTGCTAACAATGGGAGCGTGATGTTTTTGAATTTCTGCCATGGACTTGCCCCATCTATATCTGCCGCTTCATAATAATCCTTTGAAATACTCTGCAGACCGGCTAAATAAATAATCATGGCTACACCAACGAATTGATACGTGTTCACAAACATAATAATATATGGGTTAATATCTGGATTACTTAATAAGTTTGTCGGATCCATTCCTAACCAAATAAGAATATCGTTTAAAGCCCCGCCCTGATATGCGAAGAAGAAATACCAAATATAACCCATGATTAACGGGCTAATTATAACTGGTAAATAGACAATTGTTCGTGTCAACGCCTTAAACTTAATACTTTGGTTGAGAAGCAGTGCGTACCCTAATCCAATAATATTCTGCAATACTGTACTGCCAATACCATATAAAAGCGTGTTTTTTACAACAAGCCACGTATCTGGGTCACTAAACATTCGCTTATATTGATCTAAACCAATATACCTAAACGCTTGTGAGAAGCCATCCCAGTTCGTGAAAGATATTCTCAATCCATTTAAGAATGGATAGATAATAAAGAAGGATACTACAAACAAGGCTGGAAGATACATCCACCATAGAGAACTAATTTTATTGAATTTCACTTTTTTCTTCGCTTGTTCAGCCATCGTTTTCACTCCTATGTACATTAAGAAAGCTTTCTAGATGGAAAGGGAAGATTCTTAGTCTTCCCTTTCATATAAAATAATGATTAGTCTTGTCCCAATAAACGAGTAAACTCTTGCTCCATTTGCTCTGAAACTTGTTCCGGAGTCAATGTTCCAGAAAGCAATTCTTGTCCTGTGTTCCCCAATACATCCCACATGCCACTAGGTAGATAAATTCGATCAAAATATGGTTCTACCATAACATCAGCATAAGTTTCATAGTCTTCTTCATAATAAATATCAACTTCAGCATTTGTTAAACCAGCAGGTAAATTTGTCGCTTCAGCCAAAGTTTTGACATGTTCAGGTTGTGATAGGAATTCAATGAATCTTTTAGCTTCTTCTTTATGCTCAGAGTCTTTCCAAACTGCTACAGTATGGCGTTCTCCCCCAATCCAGCTTGGTTCTCCAGTTTCATGAATGGCAGGCACTGGCATGACCCCTAAATTTACATCAGGATTAAGTTCTAATATACTTTCAGCTGGAAGGGATGCCATAATAAAAGCAATTTTATCTTGCGCAAATAGTTGGCTTCGCTCGTGAACCTGAGCCGTTAAGACATCTGTATTTAACAATTCTTTTTCTTGCATTTCTTTAAGTTTCTCCGGGAGATAAGTATAGTTATCCCAGTCAAATGATTGATCTAATAGTTCATCACCATATTGATTTCCATCTGCTGTAATTAATAATGGTGTTGCAAACTGGTCGAAAAATTGTGCTAATGCACCTTTGTCCGAACCTGCGAACCAAAGAGGCGTTACTTCTCCATCACTTTCCTCTTTAACTGTTTCTAAAGCTTCCATTAATTCATCGAATGTTGATGGTGGTTCAATACCATACTCTTCAAGTAATGCAGCATTATAAGTTAATCCATCCTTTGCTTGGTTTATTGGATAAGCATATACTTTACCATCCTCATCTACTAGAATTTCTTCTAATGCAGGATCTAAATCAGCTACCCAATCCATATCACTTAAATCCTCTGTGTACTCTCCGTAGCGATTTTTAGCCCAGCCATGTGTATCAAAGAGGTCTGGTAAATCATTAGCGGCCATTTTTACTCGAAGCTGGCTTTCAAAATCTCCCGGATAGTTCACCACGATATCAATATCAGGATTCTCTTCCTCAAATTTCTCAATCAAAGAATCCAATGTATCTTTTTCCGTTTCAATTTCCAACGATGCATAATAACTTAATTCCACTTTACCGCTATCTCCACTTCCTCCGCCACAACCTACAACAATGAATGCCATCGCAACTAAAACTAATAATGTTTTAAAAGATTTCATTTGTTTTTCCCCCACTTTAAGTAATCGCTTTCATAACGTGTAATATAAAATAAAATCTAATTATTTAAATGGCTTCCACAACTTTCCCGAATAACAAGTTTACTAGGAACAGTAACCTTTAATGGTATTTTTCTACCTTCAAATCGGTCTAAAAGCATTTTCACAGCAATTCTTCCCATATCCTCTGAAGGAATGCTTATCGTTGTTAAAGGAGGACTTGCAAATTTCGCCATTTCAATATCATCAACACTGACAATCGAAACATCATCCGGAACTTTTACACCAGCCTCTTTTAATGCCCGTATTGCACCAATTGCGAGTGGATCACTAGCTACAACAAATGCCTTAGGAAGGTTTCCTTTCTTTAACGCTACATTCATTAATCGGTATCCCTCAGTCATACTGAATTTACCAATAAATACATTATTTCTATCGTACAGGCCTTCTTGTTTCATTCGACTTTTAAAGGCAAGATACCGCTTATCTTCAAATGTCGTATTACCTTGTTCTGAATAAGTTTCTGGTTCTCCGCCTATATAACCAATTTCTTTGAACCCATTTCGAAATAAGTACTCAATCAGCACATTAGTTGCCTCTGCTAAATCAACAATCACGGAGTCATACTTGGAGTGTTTCGGGCTGTAATCAATATAAACTATATTGTCTTTTGATAGATTCAACTTCGAAACCTCTTCTTCATCTACTTTTCCAACAATAATAAGTCCGTCTAAATCATTATCGTTAGTTTTTCTTGGATTAAAATTCTCGTATCGAATTAACTCAACATTATTTAAACCCCGACGATTACATTCACTTTCAATGCCAAGTCGAATGGAGTGAAAGTAGGGATCGTTCAATTCTTCTTCCATTGAATGAAAAAGCAAGATTGCAACGCTTGGCACTTTATTTTTTGACTTCTGTTTCTTTCTGCGTGCTTGGATTGTTTGGTAATTAAGTTCTTTTGCAGTTTGTAATATCCTTTTTCTCGTTTCCTCTGATACAGAAATCGTTTCATCATTGTTCAATACTCTTGATACAGTGGAAGATGAAACCTCTGCAAGAGCAGCAATATCTTTTAATCTTACCATTTTAATCCAACCTCTTTATTTTACTAATTTTTAGCAAACGTTTACTATTTATATTTTATAATATCAGAATATATTACTGAATACAACGAGTTTTTCTAAAATAATCAATATTTTTTACTATGATTGCTACAAAAAACCGATTCTATTTTAGTAAAAGTTTACTACAAGGTTTGAAAATTGATAGAAAAAAAGAGTAGCCTACTTAATTATTTACTAAATAAAATATTCATTTTCCGTACCATTATCATCACTGAATAAAATAATTGATTTGTTTGTGATTAAATCAACTTTCAGCTCACAGAATGTGCCTTCTTTTTCCCAATTCAGATGAACTTTGTCCCTTCCCGATTCAATAGAATTAAACTGGCCGTCTAATGCAGGATGATTATTTCTAAATTTAATCAGATTTATTAATCGTTGAACGACATTCTTTTTGAGTGATTCATCAACCTCTTCCATTGTATAGTTATTTCGATTTATTTCTCTCCATCCCCAGTTTTCTCTACACCGCCCATATCATTTTCACCAGCAAGTAGTCCAACGTAATATACCTGCGGGATGCCAGGAACGAAAAATTGAATTGCACGAGCTGCCAAATAGGCATCATCATCATTTCCTAAAACAGAATAGTAGGTACAACGAATCTGATGGACATCAAAACCGTCCTCGTCTTTATGATCATCAGATAAAACAAAACTTAAATTCGCCCCCTGATCCACACAATATTGTACTAATTGTCTTGCCTCGTTTGGGTTGATTAAATCATCCATGTCCGGCTTAACTGGAATTCCATCATGACAATCCAGCATCGTAAATTGTTTTTCCGGACGACCTTACAAATAGCTGTAAAGCGCTTCACTCGATTGATTCACAAGAGTATTTAAAATGGTGTACGGAAGAATAAAATCATAGATCCAAAAACCACGATCTGCGAGTTTGTATTGAATAGTGTAATGAGAATGAACCTCTGGTAATAATTCAATTTCAAAAGACTCCGCTGAAGCTTTCATCCAATCCAAAAACTCATATATTTCTGGTTCTACGAAAAAACTACTCGTACCAAGCTTTTTAATTACAAAGCCCACTGCATCAAGCCGAACGATTTTCACATTATTTTCACTAAAATTATGAAAAATACGCTTAAACAAACTTCGAACATCCTCAGAATGAACATCAAAATCAATTTGTTCAGACGGATCTGTTTTCCCAAACGTTGTCCAAACGCTTTCTTGTTCACCTGTTTCCTCTATTTTGAATTTCGAATATGGTTTTTCTCTTCGAAGGAACAATTTAGCGATATCTTCTTGTTTAGATAAAGCCAGATTTTATCTAGGATAATAAAAAGATTCGCGTATTTGGACTGACGACCTCTCTTAAGAAAGTCCTGGAAGTATTCTGATTGCTGTGAGATATGATTCACCATCAAATCTACTAATACATCAAAGTTCTTCCCAATTTGTTTCATGTCGTTCCAAGTTCCAAACTTATTATCAATTTCGAAATAAGTTAATGGCGCAAATCCGCGGTCACCTGAAGACGGGAATGGTGGCAAAATATGAACACCACCAGCAAATAAATCAGATAATTTACTTTCCAGCAGATCATTTAGCGTTTTTAAATTTCCTCCAAGCGAATCCGGATAGGTGATTAACTGTACTTATTTTTCAGTGTCTCCATTTTCTCCTCCTGTTAGAAATACATATCTTTAAAATTCTCGAGTTCTGGTAATTCAACAACAGCCCCAGTAAACTTTAATTTGTACGCACTAACGGCAAAGCCAAATTGTAAAGCCTTTTTCACTGTATACCCCTTAATTAATGCTGCATAGAACCCTGACCAAAAAGCGTCACCTGCACCTGTAGTATCTACAATCTTTGTTGCTAAGCTATTGAATGTGATTGTTTCATCTCCATTTGAAGCAATGGCTCCATCCTCACCAAGAGTCATGACGACTAATTTAGCACCCAAATCTAAGATCTTTTTTAAATGATTGTCAACGGTATCTTTGCCAAATAATCGATTAGCATCATCCATGGATGGCTTTACAATATCGACTTTGGAAATAATGTATTCTAGATAATCGATATGATTCTCATCATTTTTCCACAACTTCGGATGATAATTTGGATCAAGTCCAATTAATAGGTGATTCGCTTCCGCAACCTCGATACACTTTTCAATTGTTTCTTTTGCGGGATCCATTGATAGGGGCCAATAAGAAAAGTGTAAGATATTTGAATCTTTTATTCCACGAGCAAGCTGATCGCTGAATTTCAAATGATAATCTGCATCTCGATAAAAAATTGGTGTTGGCGTGTATTTACTTTTCGTAATCAAACCATACCCGTCGCATAATCAACCTGTTGAATGAACGATAGATCGATATTCGCTTGTCGTACATAATTAACAAGGTAATCACCGAGACCATCATTCCCAACAGCAGATGCAACAGTAGAGTTAATTCCTAAGCGTTTCGTATTGATAGCGATATTAGAAGGAGATCCACCAAAGAACCTCCGGTATGTATCCCCTTCAAAACGGTCACCATAGTCTGTGGAGATCATATCAATCAAAATTTCTCCAACTGTTAATAGATTATTTTTCTTCTGTTGAAAATCAATTTTCTTATCAAAATTAATCATAGCCTCAACTTTTTTTCGTTTCATTTGAGATGGTTTGACGCCATGAGAAGTATACCTTAGATAACTCCTCATGATATTTTTTATTTAAATTCTGGTAACCAATCGCCGTGCGCTTCAATCAGATCATCACAAAGCGAGATAATATCATCCATAGATAGCTCTGCTGAAGTATGCGGATCAAGCATCGCAGCATGATAGATGTGCTCTTTTTTACCAGTGATTGCTGCTTCAATCGTTAATAGTTGCGTATTGATGTTCGTTCTGTCAAGAGCAGCCAATTGTTCCGGAAGACGTCCTACATGTGTTGGGACAATCCCAGTTGCATCTGCAATACATGGTACTTCAACAACAGCGTTAGATGGTAGGTTTTCAATTACTTGCCCAGAATTCAGGACATTTCCACCAAATTTAAATGGCGTATTTGTTTCCATCGCTTCGATGATATAGGAACCATATTCATGCGTACGCGTGTGCGTTAACTCTTGGTTATGTACGATATCATCCCGCATCTTTTTCCAGTCTTCAATCTGATTGACACATCGTCTTGGGTATTCGTCTAATGGGATGTTAAATCTCTCAATCAATTCAGGATACTGACTCTTAATGAAATATGGATGATACTCAGCATTATGCTCCGAAGACTCTGTTAGATAGTAACCGAATTTATCCATGATTTCGAAGCGAACCATATCATCATGGTTTGTCTTTTGTTTTTCTTTTGCACGTTTTTTAATTTCTGGATATAGATCCTCGCCGTTACGAGTAATCTCCAATAACCAGGCGACATGATTAATCCCGGCAATATGGTATTGAATATTATCAGTCGGCATATCCAGCGACTCTAATAATTCTGGTGCACACACCTGAACACTGTGACAAAGCCCCACTGTTTTAATATTAGTAAATCTAGTCATAATCCCAGTTAACGTAGCCATTGGGTTTGTATAGTTCAAGAACCAAGCATCTGGACAAACTTCCTCCATATCTTTAGCAAAGTCCAACAATACCGGTATCGTACGTAAGCTTCTAAAAATACCGCCTATCCCTATCGTGTCGGCAATCGTCTGGCGTAAACCATATTTTTTCGGAATTTCAAAATCCACAATCGTTCCTGGATCATAACCAGCAACTTGAATAGCGTTAATGACATATTTCGCTCCACGTAAAGCCTCTTTCCGATCTGTATAAGAAACAATTTTCACCGTGGAACCAAGGTTTTTCTTTATATTATTTAACATGAGCTCTGAATCTTTAAGTCGCTCATCGTCGATATCAAATAAAGCAAATTCGAAGTCTTGCAATGCGTCGACCGTCATGCAATCTCCTAGAACATTTTTAGCAAAAACTGTACTTCCTGCACCTAAAAAAGTAATCTTGGACATATTGTGCACTCCTTTATATTGTTATTTCTGTTTTTTATTGCTACAATCCAAATAATTCAAAAAATAATATATGCGCATGATTAAAGCATATTACAACGCTTTCATAGTTTCAATGGTAAAATAAATTGAAAGGAAGGTAAAATATTGCTCAACAAAACATTTAAATCTCCGTATCAAACCTATGGATTTCAATTTAAAGGCGAACAGCAAGAAAGTGTAGCTGGGATATATTCACTCGGTTGGGAAAAGAAATTAAAACAGTCTGAATATGATTGGGATGGAATGAAGCGAAAGGAAATAGGAAAAGTTATCTTTCAATATACATTAAACGGAAGAGGACAAATTGATATTGCCGGAAAGACTTACGAGTTGAATTCAGGTGATGCTTTTTTAGTCAATCTACCTAGTGAACATCGTTATTATTTACCCGAGGACAGTGAAGGATGGGAATTCATTTTCATAACCTTATATGGGAAAGAGGCATTAAAGTGCTATGAAATAATTAAAGAAGCTGTGGGGCATATTATTCATCTTGATTCGAGTTCTCGACCTGTTACTCATGTTTTCAACGTATTAGAAAAAGCAGCTTCGAGTAATTTACAGGATGCTTATCAGTCATCTGAGCAATCCTATTCTTTTATAATGAAGCTTACACGCCATGTACTGAATTCAGATAACGAGTCATGGCCTAAATCCGTACAAAAAGCCATTTTATTCATCCGACAACATTACAATAAACCGATTAGTCTTGAAGACATTGTTAAAGTTACCGGCATGTCCAAATACCATTTCACGAGACTTTTTCAGACTTCAACGCAAATTACACCCATGAAATATGTTACCAAAATCAGGATGGAGGAAGCAATAAAACTATTAAAAAACCAAAATCTCACGATTGATGAAATTGCATACGAAGTTGGTTATGCAAATGGCAATTATTTTAATAAAGTCTTTCGCTCATTTTTCGGGGTGTCTCCTGGGAAATACCGTAATGGGGAAACCTTTTTGCAATTCGATCATATTGTAACTGATTGAAATGAATAAATCTCAAAAGGAACCCTCTTATGCAAGGTGTTTGAATGAGAGGGTTCCTTTATAACATAAAAAAGATTTAAATTAAACTGAATATTACCTATAGTTATAAAATTAAAATATTTCACTTTTCTCTTCTCCACGTTCAGTTTAATGAATCTGTAAATCGTTTAAATGCCGCGAGCCCTTCCACAGTCTGCTTAAATACCCCCGCGTCTTCTAGCACCCGAGCAAACTTATCTCCCAATTCCTTCTGAATCAATTCCGTTGCAACCTCTCGTTCCGATTGTGGACCATGCTTTTCCTTTATTTCATTTGCCCACTCTTGGTGATAATCAGCAACCTGATTTCCTTTCCCAAGAAGGAATTCTATTACCTCCTCTAATTCATCTTTCAATCTTGCCGGTAACACGGCTAGTCCCATCACCTCTATCAATCCGATATTCTCTTTTTTAATGTGATGCACATCTTCGTGCGGGTGGAAGACCCCTAATGGATGTTCCTCTGACGTTCGATTGTTCCTTAGCGCCAAATCCAATTCGTATACTCCATCACGTATGCGAGCAATCGGTGTTATCGTATTATGTGGTGTATCATCCGTAAGTGCATGGATGTCCACCTCTTCATCATGATAAACCTGCCATTTTTGAAAAATACAATCTGCTGCTTCTACTAATTCCGTCTTATCCTTGCTTTGCAAACGAATAATAGATACTGGCCATTTAAGTGCTTGAGCACTCACTTCTTTAAAACGTTCTATACCGAATGTAAATGCACTTTTTGCACGGTCAATAGCGAATTCATATCTTCCTGCTTGATAATGATCATGACTTAATATCGAACCGCCGACAATCGGTAGGTCAGCATTCGAACCAATGAAATAATGCGGGAATTTATCCGTGAACGCAATTAAACGTTCGAAAGTTTGTTTACTAATTTTCATATCTCGATGTTCTTCAGCTAAAAGAATGCTATGTTCGTTGTAATAGACATATGGTGAATATTGCAAGTACCAGTTTTCCTCAAAAAGGGGAACTTTAATGATCCGATGGTTTGCACGTGCAGGATGCCCGGTTCTTCCTGTATATCCTTCATTTTCTACACATAGCAGGCATTTTGGATAATGGATATTCGTTTTTATTTCTCTTTCCCGCTTGATCTGCTCCGGATCTTTTTCTGGTTTGGATAAATTAATTGTAATATCAAACTCACCATAAGCTGATTCTGTCTTATAATGAATGTTTTTCTTGATTCGATTTGTTTGGATATAGTTACTATTTTGGCTTAAACGATAGAAATATTCCGTTGCTGCTTCCGGCGACTGTTTATATTTTTCATAAAAAATTTCGTTAACTGTCGAGGGACGAGCAACAAAACAATTCATTATATTTGCAGCTAACATTTCTTTATCATCAAATACATCTTCAATGATATTTTCACAAATTGCGTAGGCTACCAATTTATCCAATATGTTCGGTATGGAATCCTCTGTAGCTTCTCCCACCCTTTCCGGGTAAGACTTAAGGTGCAGATGGTTCAAAACCTGGTTACGTACATAAATTTCATCTTCATCTGCAATTAGACGAGCTTGGAGAGCTTGTTCGATTAATCCTGCAATATCTTGATAAATTGTCATACAATGGCTCACTCTCCTTTATATCCATTCGGATGGGATACGTGCCAATTCCAAGCATCCGTTAAAATCTGTTGCACGGATGTGCGTAATGGATTCCAGCCAAGTACTTCCTTTGCCTTAGCTGAACTAGCAATTAATGTACTTGGATCACCAAATCTACGTTTCCCCATTTCAACTACTATTTCTTTTTTCGTTACTTCTTTTGCTGTATCAATCATTTCTTTCACTGAAAACCCTTGACCACTTCCTAAGTTGAATATTTCGCTATCCCCACCTTGATGTAAATAATTAAGAGCCAAAAGGTGAGCGTCTATTAAATCTTCCACATGGATGTAATCGCGGATACAAGTCCCATCTGGCGTGTCGTAATCATCACCGAAAATAGTAATGGATGGACGTTGACCTATTGCGGCTTGTAAAATGATTGGTATTAAATGTGTCTCCGGATGATGGTCTTCACCAATTTCGCCAGTCTCGCTTGCACCACCCACATTAAAATAACGAAGAGATACATAACGAATTCCATGGGCCTTCTCCACCCATCCCATCATTTTTTCCATCGTTAATTTCGTTTCGCCATACGTATTCGTCGGAATGGTTGGCATAACTTCTGTAATTGGTACAGCTTCTGGTTCACCGTATGTTGCCGCTGTCGATGAAAAGACAATTTTATCAACGTTGAATTCAACCATCACTTGTAGTAATACTTGTGTTCCATGCACATTATTATCAAAGTATTTTAATGGGTCTTGCATCGATTCACCAACAAGGGAATTAGCAGCGAAATGTATAACGGAATCAATATCTTCTTTTTCAAAAACCTGACGTAAAAAGTCTATATTGCGAATGTCACCTTCGTGGAAAGATGCCTTTGGATGAACCGCATTCCGATGTCCTGTTTCCAAATTATCGACAACGACTACTTTTTTATTTTGATCGATTAGTTGGTAGACAGCGTGAGACCCAATGTATCCCGCTCCACCTAACACTAAAATACTCATCTTACCTTTCTCCCTTCTAACTCTTTCGCTCCGTCTCCGATGGTAGCTATATAGAATGTAGCATCGTAACCAACTTTATCGCTGTATGCGTTGTTCACCTTATTTTTGAATTGATCAATCTTATCTTTCTCTACAATTGCGATAGCACAACCACCAAACCCTGCACCGGTCATGCGTGCTCCTAGTACACCAGGCTGTTCCCAAGCTGCGTGAACAATGGCATCTAGCTCTGCCCCAGTTACTTCATAGTCGTATTGCAATGATTCATGGGATTCGTTCATCAGTTTACCGAATGCTTCCAGATTATTATTGCTTAACGCTTCTAGCGCTTCCAACGTGCGTGTATTTTCATAAACAGCGTGTTTCGCACGCTTTCGATGTGTTTCATCTCTAATCAAATGTTGATGCTTATCATATTCTTCTTTTGATAATTGACCAAGACTTTTAATGTCAAGTTCCTTTTGTAAATCTTTTAGTGCGGCCTCACACTCGGAGCGTCTTTCATTGTATTTTGAGGCTGCCAATTCTCTTCTTTTATTCGTGTTAATAATGATAATTCTATAATTGTTCAATTCTAATGGTGCATATTGATAATCGAGGGTATCACAATTTAACAGAATTGCATGATTTTCTTTCCCCATACCGATAGCAAATTGATCCATAATCCCGCTATTAACACCAATATATTCATTTTCTACCTGTTGACCGATTTTCACCATTTCCACACGGTCTAACTCCAAATCGAAAATCCTTTCCAATGCTACACCAGTCGCAAGCTCGATTGAAGCAGATGATGAGAGCCCTGCAGCATTGGGGATATTGCCATAATAAAGAATATCGATTCCATGGTCGATAGCATAACCCTTATTTATAATATATTGAATCATCCCTTTCGGATAATTCGCCCAGTCATCCTCTTCTTCGTAAGCTAAATTTGATAGGTATTTTTCTATGATGCCGTTTTCAGGGAAATTCATAGAATAAAAACGTACCTTCTGGTCATTCCGTTTTTTAGCTACGACATACGTGCCATAGGATATGGATGCAGGAAATACATGCCCCCCATTATAGTCCGTATGCTCTCCTATTAAATTAATTCTTCCCGGTGAGAAAAAGCTATGACTCGGACTATTGCCTTTATACTTTTTTCTGAACTCTGCATGCAAATCACTTAAGGTTACCATGTTAGCCTCCTATCATTACATTAATTAATTTAATTAACTAAGTTAAGTGTACATTTTATCTATAGCAATTTCAATAGATTAAAAACAATTCTTTATTTAGTTTTGTAAATAGCCGAAGCCCCCTATATTATGACTTCGGAATTTGACTGGAAAATAACTCAACTAATAATAAAGAAACAGCCCCCAATAAGGTAGCATCATCCCCGAGATTCGTAATAACGACCTCTGTTTCTTTTGCTTCCCTTGTTAAAGCTCGTTCTCTTATTGTTTTCCGTAGTGGATCCAACAAAAACTCCCAAGCTTTTGTCACTCCTCCACCTATAACAATCCGCTCCGGATTAATGACATGAATTAGATTTGTCAAACCAATGCCAATAATTGTGCTGACCTCTTTAAAAACATGGATAGAAGCCTTTTCCCCAGCAAGCGCCGATTCGTATACTTCCTCGCCACTTTCTTTATTAGCTTTCTGCGCGATTGCCCATCCTGTGGCGAATGATTGTAAACACCCCCTGTTCCCACATTGACAAACAGGACCATTCATATCAACCGTCATATGACCGATTTCGCCAGCAATATTTTGCGCCCCATGGTAGAGGTTACCATCAATAACAATTCCCCCACCAACACCATTGCCAATATTCACAGCAAGTAGGCTTCTCACTTCACCATGGTCACCGAACCATGCTTCACCGAGGGCCATAGCACGTGCATCATTTTCCACCTTAACGATGTAGCCAAATTCCTTTTCCAATTCAGCTTTAATTGGTATATTATGTAACCGTAAATTGGGTGCAACCAGAGAAACACCTGTATCAACGCTAACCACACCGTGCATCGCTACACCAATCCCGATAACCTTATCTTTCTGGGAGGATTGTTCTAATACACTTTGTATATCTTTCTTTAACAGATTTAAAAATTGTTTATTTGTAATATTAGAGTCAATTACACTCTCCGTTCGACATAAAATGTCCCCCGCTAAATTAGTTAGAATACAATGATTCGTACTTGGTCCAGCATCGACTCCAATAACGTAAAATGCATCTTGATTAATACGAAGTAATGTCGGCTTTCTCCCTCCTTGTGAAACACCAAGTGCTTTCTCTACTACAACATCTTCTTGAATCAATTCCTTTACTATACTGCTCACTGTTGGCGGAGTAATGGAGGTTTCCTTAGCAATTTGTGCTCTTGATATTGGCCCATCTATACGAATTTTATTTAAAACGATGGATTTATTTACTGATTTCATTAATTGAAAAGTACCACGTTGTTTCATTATATTTACTCCCACTTAGAATTTTCTTATATTATAGCACGTTTAATTAATAGTAAGAAATGAACTATAATATGCTGTCAATCTGAATGTATTTACTTTGGTGAGTGCGAAGCCATTGCACATTCACTTAATTATAGGTATCCACTTCAACAAATTCCATCACCCCAAAATTACCCCACATTCTAATTTCCATTTATTTACTTAATCTGTTATACTTAAGCTCGTGTCTTGCCGGCACTCTACTATTAACTCCCCCCACTATTTATTGGTTGAACATCAATAGATAGCGGTTGAGAGAGCCGGCAGGACACTTTTTATTTATAACCCAAAAAAGGAAGAGCCACAGCTAAATGCTGTAACCCTTCCTTCTATATTTATTATAGTCGTTATTCCTGAACCTCTTCCAATGTCAATACAGGATAAATTCCATCTTCATCATGCGTCTCTGTACCGACAAGCGGCGGATTGAATACGCAAACCATGCGCATATCCGTTTTTGTTCGAACTTCATGTTTATCATTTTCATTCAGTACGTAAATGGTACCTGGTTTCAGCTGCCATACTTTACCGGTTTCGATCTGCTCGATTTCTCCTTCGCCTTCTATGACATAGACAGCTTCGATATGGTTTTTATACCAGAAATAGTTTTTCGTACCGCCTTTAATTACCGTATCATTCACACTGAATCCTAATCTATCATGTGCGGAAACGAATCTGCGGCTTCTCCAATTCCCATCTGCTACGTCGTCTTTCGTGCCTACAATATCTTCAAGTGATTTTACAATCATGTTTACCTCTCCTTTTGCATCTGCTTTTGTATCGTTTATTTTAATTTAAGCAAGCACATGCTTGATACTAGCTTCGAGAATTTCTAAACCTTTGCTTAATCCTTCCTCATCAATTATTAATGGTGGAAGGAATTTCACCACTTCATCTTTTGGTCCTGCTGTTTCAATGATTAGGCCACGCTTAAATGCTTCAGAACAGATTTCTTCCGCAAGACCATCAACATGCACCGCTATCCCTTGCATCAAGCCTCGTCCACGTACTTCTCCATTTAATTCTGGATATTTTTCAACGATGGATTCGGCAGTCTCTTTCAAGAAGTCTGCGCGCTCCTTAATATTTTCAGAAAAATCATCAGTATCCCAGTAGGTTAGCGCTTCTGTTGCTGCAAGAAATGCCAAGTTGTTGCCACGGAATGTTCCATTATGTTCACCTGGCGTCCACTGGTCATGCTCCGGCTTAATCAATGTAATCGCCATTGGCAGGCCGATTCCGCCAATTGACTTGGACAGGCAGACGATATCTGGATTAATGCCCGCTGGTTCGAAGCTAAAGAATGTTCCAGTTCTTCCGCAACCCGCCTGCACATCATCAATAATCAATAAAATATCAAAGCGATTGCAGATTTCTTCGATTCTTTTCAACCACTCCATTCGAGCAGCATTAATGCCACCTTCCCCTTGAACCGTTTCTAGAATAATTGCAGCCGGTAAATCAACACCTGTACTGCTTCCTTCTAAATAACTTTCCAAATAAATAATCGTATCTTGATCATCGACAAATTGATCAAACGGCATGGATACCGAGTGGTTTAACGGAATTCCCGCACCTTTTCGCTTCGTTGCATTACCAGTTACGGATAGAGACCCGATTGTCATGCCGTGGAAAGCGTTTGTAAAACTGATGACTGTTTCTCTTCCGGTTACTTTTCTTGCAATTTTAAGTGCGCTTTCTACCGTGTTTGTCCCGGTTGGACCTGGAAACATAATTTTATAATCGAGGTTTCGAGGTTTAAGGATGGTTTCCTGAAACTTTTCAAGAAACTTCTTTCGTGGAGTCGTTCCCATATCGAGACTATGCAGAATTCCATCATCCTGTATGTACTCGATTAATTTATCTTGCATCACGTCGTTGTTATGCCCATAATTCAATGCGCCTGCCCCAGCGAAGAAATCAATATACTCCTTGCCATCTGTATCCCATAAACGATAGCCCTTCGCTTTTTCAAAAACCGTCGGCCAGCCGCGGCTATAACTCCTTACTGCTGATTCCAATTCTTCAAAAGTTTTCATTTTCTCGTTATTCATTACTGCTGTTGTCAAATTACTCATCCCTTATCATTTTTTTATTTATTAACAGGCCCAATTCTGTATAGCCATTCTTCTTCATGCGTTTCATCTTCTGCTTCTGGAAAAATTTCCGAGTTAAAGTATTTACTGATCTTATAATTGGCTTGATGTTTCCTCGCAAGACCAATAAATAGATTATTTGAAGCTGTATTCGATGTCGTCACAGTAGTTTCAATATACCGAATTTTCTCGCAAGACTTGCGCTCTAAAAGCTGATTCAGCATTCGCGTCGCCAACCCTTGCCCGCGCTGTGACCCGTGAACAGCAACCTGCCAAATAAATAGTGTGTCGGGATTATCTGGATGAATAAATCCAGATACAAATGCAACAGGCTTTCTAACATACCCCTTTTCTTCAATTGCTACAATGGATGTTTCGGAAAAAATCTCACACCACATAATATAGCTGTAAGAAGAATTCAAATCGAGGTTGCCAGTCTGCTTAATCAGTTCCCAAACAGCTGCCCCATCTTCCTTGTTCGGTTTCCTAAAATGAAGTTCTTTTTTGACAATTGGCTTCTCAGCCGTTTCTAACGTTTTAATGCTTCCACCACCTAAATTAAATTTTAATTTTTAATTCTTTTAAAGCTTAACGTTAATCAAAAATTACGTCAAAACGGATAAATCAGTATATAGTAGGATTAAACAGGTTTAAACTGGATTAGATTACCGTCACGGGCGAATGTCTATAAATAACTGGTAAATAGTAGCTGATTGTCTGCATAACTGCGGATTCAATTTTGGGGGTTCATTAAAAAACTCGCCTTAGAGGTTGATGTAGAGCCACCTAACGGGGTGTTTGTTTTAGCGTGATATTTTTTGTAAATGTTTTGTAATGATTCTTTAAAAAAGATGGAGGCTCACTAGGTAAGAGATATTACGGGAAGTCTCCATCACTAATCTGAAGCAAGCATTCAAAAAGACGTACCAAATACTGTACGTCTATAAAGGGCAATCGATTGAATTTTACTATCAACCATATCTTGTTGCTTTCTATAAATACAAACATTAGATGATTTCTTAGAATACACCCTTTTATTGCTTACCCTAACGAAAACTTCATCTGTAGAATCCACTTTTTTGTAGAATAGGAGGAGGGGTTTCACCCTCCGACCTCTCGTCAAACCGTACGTGCGGTTTTCCCGCATACGGCTTTCTCTTCGTCCGTTCCCCATTTCCGGGAGTGAGTCCTTACTTTATTTCACCCACGAATCAGGAACGGTTGGTGAGTAAGTCGACCATGGATACTAGCCCGGCTTGCGCCAGTACTTATTAGGTATCCTCCAGTTTGATTCCGTTGAACGCCTTTTCCTTATATAAGCCCTCACTCGCATACGTATCCATTCATCAAGCCTCCGGAATTTTCTACGGACATTTCCTATTCTAAAATAGTTGGAAAATCCGCGGATAACTTCATTGAGTTTCCGAATCATTTCTTCAAGGCTTTTCCCTTGTTGTCTCCGGGATAAGTGCCTTATTCTATCCTAGTATTTCCTGACCCTATCCTCTGGAAGAACCATATACTTCCTCCAGAAATCAAATCCTAGGAATCGAAATCCCTCATCAAAATGAACGATTTTTGTCTTTTCAGGGTGCATCGTTAGCTTAAGGTCTTGTTCTAGAATCTTTTCAGCCACTTTATATCATCTGTATAACGAACGACCGGAAACCCTTGTTTTCATTCCCCAATCAAATGTGTTCAGATAGATATTCGCAAGTAGCAGCGAAATCACACCGGCTTGCGGTGATCCTTGATAGGTGTCATGCAACTGATCATCTTCCATGACTCCTGCCTTTAACCACATTTCGATGAGGTCAAGTATTCGCCCTTCAGCGATTCTCAGCTTGACTTTTTCCATCAATAAATCATGTGGAATATTATCAAAATAGGATTGTATATCTAGGTCTACCACATACACATAACCACTTTCCCTTGCACGTTTTACTACATCTAATGCTTGGTGTTGGAAATGTCCCTTCCTGAATCCATAGCTATGCTGATAGAAATTCCTGTCAAACAATGGCTCAATCATTTGTCTGACTGCTTGTTGGACAACTCCATCACGTACAGTTGGTATTCCTAAAGGCCTTTTTGACCCATCACTTTTCGGGATATAGTGGCGTAGTACTGGTTGTGCCTCATATCGATTCTCTTTAAGCAATCGTTGAACTTCTGTTAAGTTTTGATTGAGTTGAGCTTCAAACCATAGAATTGTTTCGCCATCTATTCCTGCACTCCCCTTGTTCACTTTCACGGCATTCCATGCCTCATGTAGAATACTAAGACGGTACACCTTATCTATGATTGAATGATATCTGCGCTTTGGTCTCATCGTTATCACCACCCTCGCGCTTACTCACCATATTGGTCTTATAGTTTCTGCAGGAGACGATTCCTTTCTTGTTCCAACCTATTGGATTGCGTGTTTAGACATAGTCAATCGCTCCTATCCAGTTAGGACGTACTCAGGGCGCAAGTTCATCTATATCCTTACATGGCTTTTCATGTTCGGCGGGACGCGCCCCTTGATGAACCTTTTCATTCAATGCGTTACGCCTCCCACTCACTTCTATTCACAATGTTGACGAAGTAGGTCCCTTCGCCGCCACCTCTGGTTCACATGTTGTTTCGGGCTGGATTTTGCTTGCAGACCTTTCAGATTCCCTCTCGCGAGAGACACCCCTGTCCATCCTTCCTTATTCGAAGAGAATGTTGCTTCGGCTACGGTACTTTAAAGGGATAAAGTTACCTTGTGGATTTCAACCACTAGATTGTGCAACAGTGGGGCACACTAAAAAATTCCGAGCGAATCAATCATTCGGAACCACTTTTTAATTTACTTGTTCGTTTAGTGTATTTTACCCCTATCCTCTGTATTCCATTAACTGTTCATTTAATTCATTTGTCTTCCCATAAACCTCTTTATAGATCTTAAACAATTTCTTATATCGTTCTACATTTTCCGGAATCGGTGAATAGGTCTCGTCTTCTTTCAAAAATTCATTTGCACATTCTTGTAATGAACTAAACCAGCCACAACCATAGGCGGCAAGCATTGCAGCACCTAGACCAGGCCCTTGTTCACTTTGCATCTTTATAATATTCGCATCAAAAATATCAGCTTGCATTTGCAGCCAAGCTTCATTCTTCGCCCCTCCCCCAATAGACACAATCGTATCAATCGTTTTACCGTGGTTACGGAAAATTGCAACGGATTCGTTTAAGGAGTAAGTGATTCCTTCCAAAACAGCACGGGTAAAATGCTTTCTTTCATGCGATGCATCCATTCCAATAAAGCTTCCGCGAATGTTGGCATCAACATGCGGAGTCCTTTCACCTACGATATAGGGGGTAAAAAGAAGGCCATTAGATCCAATCGGAGCTGTTTCAACATCAGCTAACAATTCTTCATAACCGATATCTTCTGCAAAGATATCTTTAAACCAAGACAAACTATAACCCGCTGCAAGTGTTACTCCCATTGTGTAAAAAGCTCCTGGTACTGCGTGGTTAAAATAATGAACTTTCCCTTCAAAATACTTGTCTTCATCCATTTCATAGGACAGAACGACTCCAGATGTCCCTGTACTCACTAATGTTTTTCCATCCTCTAAAATCCCAGAACCGATCGCCCCACATGCATTATCTGCTCCACCTGCGAATACTTTAGTTTTAACACTAAGCCCCGTCGCTTCTGCAATCTCTTTTGTTATCGCACCTACTTCAGCATAAGAATCAACAAGTGGTGGACATATTTCTGGACGAATATCTAAACGTTTACAGATTTCCTCACTCCATGATTTCCTAGCGACATTCAAAAGCAACGTACCTGAAGCATCAGAATATTCCATATGCAGTTCTCCAGTTAATCGATAGCGGACATAGTCTTTCGGTAATATAAAAGCCTTGGTTTGCTCGAACAATTCCGGTTCATGATTTTTCACCCACAGAATCTTTGGTAAAGTAAATCCTTCCAATGCAGGATTTTTAGTAATTTCTAGCAGACGATCCTTCCCTACTCTTTCATAAATTTCCTCACATTCTTTCGTCGTCCTCGTATCATTCCAAAGGATCGCATTTCGTAAAACTTCTCTTTTTTCGTCCAGCAATACTAAGCCATGCATTTGTCCAGAAAAGCTTATACCTTCAATATCTTCCGGATTCCCATTAAATTTTGCTAATAATTCAGCTAATCCTACAACCGTTTGCTCTACCCAATCAGTAGGATTTTGTTCACTATAACCGACTTTTTCTTGGATGAGCGGATAAGACTTTGAAACTTCTTGGGTTACTTCCCCTCGCTGGTTCACTAATAATATTTTAACAGCACTTGTTCCCAAATCTACTCCAATTACATATTTCATCACAGATCTCCCCTTCCAATAAGTACAAAAGACGAAGCCAACTTATATGAAGGGCTTCGTCTTTTTTCACGTTACGTCACTCTTATTTACTAGCAAATGTTGTTAATAAATATTGATTGATCGTTGCCTTCATACTTTCTAATTTTCCGGATTCGTTCTTGATTTCTGTTAAACCTAGTGCATACTCCTCAAGTTTACGTAAGTCCGTGTTGCCCTGCACGATATCAAGACCAATTCCTTGTTGGTAGGATTGATAGCGCTCGCCAATCACGTCTTCAAGGACGTTATCATCGATTAAGCGTTGCGCTACTTTTAAACCAGCCGCAAAGCTGTCCATTCCTGCGATATGTGCATGGAATAAATCTTCCGGTGTAAATGAACCTCGACGAACCTTCGCGTCGAAATTCAATCCTCCGCGACCCAGGCCATCGTTTTTCAATATTTCATACATTGCTAGAACGGTAGAGTAAAGATCTGTCGGGAATTCATCCGTGTCCCACCCAAGTAATGGATGTCCTTGGTTTGCATCGACGGAACCTAACATGCCATGAATTCTAGCATAATGCAATTCATGTTCAAATGTATGACCAGCTAATGTCGCATGGTTAGCTTCAATATTAAATTTGAATATATCTTCCAAGCCATAATGTTGTAAAAATGCATAGCCACTTGCTACGTCAAAATCGTATTGGTGAGAGGTTGGTTCTTTCGGTTTTGGTTCAATCAAGAATTGAGCATCAAAATCAATTTCTTTCGCATAATCTTTCGCCATATGGAATAGACGACCAAGATTATCCATTTCGACCTTCATGTCTGTGTTTAACAGTGTTTCATACCCTTCGCGGCCACCCCAGAATACATAGTTTTCTGCTCCAAGTTCTTTTCCAACTTCTAAGCCTTTTTTCACTTTTGCAGCTGCATAAGCGAACACATCAGCATTGTTCGATGAACCTGCACCGTGTACAAAGCGTGGGTGGCTGAAGTTGTTCACCGTGTTCCAAAGTAGCTTCGTTTTACTGTCTTTCATATAATCTTTAATCATTGCAACGATTGTATCTAAGTTTTCATTAGACTCTTTTAATGAATCCCCTTCTGGTGCGATATCTACATCATGGAATGCGAAGAATGGTGCATTGATTTTTTCAAAGAATTCAAACGCTGCTTCTACACGTGCTTTCGCAAGATCCATCCCTTTATATTTATCCCAAGGTCGAATCGCTGTTCCTGCACCAAATGGGTCCGAGAGGTCTTCCGTAAAAGTATGCCAGTAAGCGATACCGAAGCGTAAGTGTTCTTCCATTGTTTTTCCGTTTATTTCTTCTTCTGGGTTGTAGAACTTGAAGGCATAAGGGTTTGTTGATCTAGGGCCTTCGTAAGTAATGGTATTGATATTCTTAAAATAGGACATAGTAGATACCTCCAAGATGTTCTAGTATTATATATTTCGTTAATATTCGGCCAAACAATAATTCTAGGATAATCTAACCCTTGAATCTGTTTACACACCCTATAAATCAAAGGTTAGGTTACTTTTTTAGTTAAATTCCGGTACTTACTTCGCAGTTAGTACACTTTCAGGTGATAACCAAAACGGGCTATAATATCCAGGGTTTGATGATAACGGAAGTAAGCTATCATCAATATTCAGTCCAATTTCTTCTCTTAAAAACCTCTGTCTAAGCGTAATACGTTTCCAAACTTCCGGGTACTTTTCTGCCAATTGCTTCCGTAAGTTTTCATCAGCGAATACAACACTGTCTTCACAGTTCAAAATAACACCATCGACTAATGGAGCAGGGATAATATCTAACTGAATAGCCATACCAGATTGAATTACATCTTGACTGTTTGGTCGAACTGGCGTATGCAACCATTCATCCATACTTGTCAAGTGACCAGGGTTAAGTGCAGGCCTTAATCCACCTTCAGCTAAAACTTCAGACACTTTTTCAAATAGGTCTCCACCAGAAACCCCAATAGCTGCATATTCATACCAGGCAGCGATTCCTTTAAAATATGGAATGGCTTGCTCATTTAAAAATTCTTCATCATAATCAGCCAGCAAACCAGCTCTACAACTTAGTCCTCCCCAGTAACCTACGGCGGTCGTTACTCCATCACCTTTTGATAGTTCACGGGCTGTCGGGCTGGACAATCCTATAATTTTGTCTTTTCCTGATGAGAACATAATATGAGCGGATAATGGGTCTCCCGCATAACCCATGTTAGAAACAGCTTGGAATTCAGTCATTCCATTGTTTGAACCTTCAATAATTCGATTGACGGCCATCGAAGCACGTGCAGCTCCAAATTCAAGACCTACTATTTCTTCTACTTCATTAATTGCACGTAAACCATCTGTTGGATTCATCAATACTTTTGTAACATCTACTACCGGTTTTTCTATGATACTGTTTATACCGTCTACAATCATAGCTGGGATAAATATATTGGAAGCATGAGGGATTGTTTCTGTTTCCTCAAGATACTTCCATCCAATAACACCTATAGTATCTTCTTTGCTCATCCCGATTTCTCTAAGGATATTATCTAGACGTGGCGCTTGTGTACGATCTTGTCCCAGCAAGCTAAACGACTGAGTCAATAATACTTCAGCATCGACTTTGTTCGCTTTGAAACTATAATCAAAGCCTTCATTCCCGACTAATAAATACTTTTTGTTTTTTGGTCCAATTGCAAGCGCTGCTTCTTCAAACCTAGGATCAAATCCTGATAGGTAGTATAGATTTCCGAAGTGCTCTCTATCACCATATATAAAAATCCAATCACATTTTGCCGCTTCATATAATTTGCTACAGCGTTCTTCATAAACTTCCTTAGGAATCACCGGTCTATCTTCTGGTATTCCAAAGTCAGGCAGCTTGATGTTTTTTAATTCTAAGTTCATTTGTATACGTCTCCTTTATGAATAATATTATTTATAGTAAATTAGTTAAGTAGAACCCTACTAAACTATTACTTATCTAAGAGATAAGCTGGTCTAAGAATATTTTCAAATTCCAGCTCCTCTAAAATCTGATACGTTGCTCCTGGAGTCAGTGCTAATATTTCTAAATTCCGTCAATGTCCGTTTCGTTTCTTAATACATGAAGGATTTTATCTGCAAAATATCGATAAGTCTCTTCTGTTACAGCCCCAGAAGATAAACCGAATGTATGTATCGTTGGAATGGCAGTAGCACCCACTTCTTTAAATATTTCGGTACTTGCAACCCGATCCAACATTTCTTCTCCTTCATAAAGTGTGAAATTATCCTTATCCGTAAGAATGGGTTAAATGTATTTGATTCATGATAGAATCCACCAACTACGATTTTCATTTCCTTCACCTTACCTTCTAGATTTTGTTGGTTGATAGTATTTATCAGGTTCTTTACAATTTATCTTTCCTTTACTAACTGATCTAAGGGGTAAACTGGCCTAGGAATATTTTCATACTCCAGCTCCTCTAAAACCTGATACGTTGCCCCTGGAGTCAATGCTAATATTTCTAATTTTGCAATCGCACTTAACTCTGCAAATAGATAACCTTGTTTCACAACAATAATGTCATACTCTGATAAATCTAATCCGGCGGCTTCGAAATGGCCAATCGTTATAAATGATTCACCACTGTTTGCCACCACTAGGTCGATACTGCCGATGGATATGACATAAACTTCTCCAACTTTTACATCTGTTGAACCTAAGAATCCCATCAAATCGCCTTTTGCCTTTAGAAAACCTTTTACTGGAATGCTCTTACTATACACATCGTAATTAATTCCAACACTCACATGAATTTCATCACCAATGTTGTATTTAGCACATTCTCGAGATGCTTCCTTATCAAAAATAGACGCTATACATATTTTTTTATCTCCTACATCTTTCTGCAAGAACATATCTAACAAGTACGTATATATCCCCATACCTCCGCCAGTCGTATTATCCCCAGAGTCTGTAACAAATACGGGTTTTGAGTCTGCGTTCAAAGCTGTTTGAATTGCCTCTTCCGGTTGAAGAGCAGGAACTGCAAAGCTAAATTCTTCTTTTTTAGAATAAACGTAATCAACTAATTCCTGGGCTTTTTCATTTGCCAGCTCTCTATATTCATCAGATTCCGGTACGACTATCACAGAGGGACTTGAGTTTCTAGTATCTGCCCAGGAAAATCCGATAAAGAAAGAAGCAGTCGCTATCCCATCCAACGCTTCCATTTCCTCTATCTTTCTGTAAATCGATTTTAAAGGTTCTCTCGCCCCTAAGGCTTGTTCTCCACCTATTAACATTGGTAACCTTTTAAAGGCTGGTTTTGGATACGAATTATTTTTCAAGCTTTCTAGCAGAAGCCGTGCTGTAATGATTTCCGTTTCACTCTGGTCTATATGCGGTACCGATCGGTAAGCACGAATAATATTTGCATAATCTGTCAATTCATCCGTATTGTTCGCATGAGCATCAAGTGTTAATGATATAGGGATTTCTCCACCTACTATTTCTCTTATTTCCTTCAATAGTTGCAACTCCGCTGAACCAATCCCTTCGACTGTCATTGCCCCGTGGAGGTGGAGCCATATCGCATCAACTTCGGTTTCCTTTTCTAAAACACCAAGTATCTTATCTGCGAAATATCGATATACTTCGTTCTTCACGACTCCAGACGGTAATCCAAATGCATGGATTGTTGGAATAACTGTAGCTCCAGCCTCTTTAAACACTTTCGTACTGGCAACCTTCTCCAACATTTCATCTCCTTCATGAAGATTAAAATTATCTTTATCTGTTAGAATTGGATTAAACGTATTTGATTCATGAAATAATCCGCCAACTACAATATTCATTTCATCACCTCATGTTTCAGTTTCATTATTGTAAAAAGTGGAGTGATCGTGAGTGATAATCAGGTATTATTTATTCAACTGAATGAATTTCATAATTACCAAAGTCGGCTTTCCCATCACCATATGTAGTTGGGAACGAACCAGTTCAACTACATATGGTGATGGTGAAGCATTAAATACGTATTATAAAATTCATTAAACTAATTCTTTAATAATTTTCGGGTGTAACTTTTCCAGTTTATAGAATAGCAACACAATAACTTGGATAGCAGTTAAAACTATAGGAACTCCAAATGTTATAATCCGAATAACATCAGTAGCTTGACTAGTTATCGCATCCGGATCATATCCTGCAAAAGCTAAAGCGTATCCAACAAATGCCGAACCGATAGCAACACCAAACTTAAGAGCAAAGCTATATCCAGAGAACAGCAGACCTTCTACTCGTTCACCAAACTTCCACTCATGATAGTCAATCGTTTCTGCTAACATCGTTAAGTTCGCAGGATCTCCAAAACCGATAAAGACATTAGCTAAGAAAAACAGGATGACAAATAATAATCCCGTATTCTCACCGAGCATAAAGATGGAGATAAGTAAAATGGTTGCGAGGGTATAAGCAATGATACTTGTATTTCTGCTCCCCCATCTTTTCAGTACGAACAATGCTATTAGGGAACCTACGAAACTAGCTATATTCAATAGTGTCAAATAAAGCGGTGTTTTACCTGGTTGTCCAAGATAATACGTAACATAATAGATGAGCGCTGTATTCATTACTCCCATTCTTAAAAACCAGAATATTGTACTTACAGCAATAATAACCCAGTATTTATTTTTAAACATATTTCGTATGGATGTTGTAACTCTTGCTTGCTGTGTCTGAGCATCCTCAATTCGCTCTTTACAATATTTGAATGTAATGTAAAACAAGCCTACAGCGACTACGGAGAATAACGCCATGGTGATTGGAAAGCCGATTTGTTGATTTCCATTACCGAATAATGTTGCTAAAGGGAGAACTAAGGCTGAAACAGCAATTGCACCAATCGTTCTTCCTATCCCTCGGAAACTATTTAGTTCACCTTTCTCACCTGAATCTCTCGTCATTCTTGTCATGAGTGCACCGTATGGTAAATTAATAGCTGTGTAAATCAACACTAACAAGATATACGTAACATATGCATAGATTAATTTCCCTGTATATGAGAAATCAGGTGTAATAAACATCAAGGTTGCGACAATCCCCAGTGGAATAGGTAAATATAATAAATAGGGGCGCGTTTTTCCATGCTTACTTTTTGTCCTATCGATAACCACACCCATCATTGGATCAGTAATTGCATCCAAAAGCCTTGTTACTAAAAATAGCGTCCCGGCGGCAGCTGCTGTTATGCCAAAAATATCCGTGTAGAAAAAAAGCAAGTAACTTGTGACCATCCCCCAAACAAAGTTAGAAGCAATATCCCCCGCTCCGTAGCTCATTTTTTCCTTTAGGCTCAACTTCCCAGTATTACTGACTCCATTTTGATTTGTGTTTAACGATTCCATCCTATTAGCCTCCTTTTCATTCTTAGAATACATATCAAGAATCTTTTTAGTAGAAATCCTAGCCTGCTTATTCCGCCTTGTCCTCTTCCAACAATTCATAACTTAGTTCATCCAGTGAACTAAGTTTACATAAAAAAATAGTCTCCTCCTTTTAATTTTATGTAAAATTATTCAATCAACCTAATTTTACTTAATAAATCTTTCTTTGTTCATTGATTAAATTAAGTATCTTGTGAATTTTAGTATACAGAAGTATGAAAACGTTGTCAATATAAATAATAGAATTATTTTAAATAATTTTACTTTCTCTTTTTATTCCATCGTCATAAAGTTAACTATAAATTCCTTGGCCTTGATTAATTTTATCATCATTTCTAGTGTACGCTATAATACTTTCCAAACTCACTTTTCAAATTGTATAGCGGTTAAACAAAGTTTATGATAAAATAATGCTATATTATTTAATAGTGGCGAAAGAGGTGAGAGAAAAATCAAAGTAAATAAAACTTGGAATCAGCATATTGTAAAGCAAGAGAACAAATTTCTGGTTTTGAGAACAATAAGAGAAAACTCCAGTATTTCCAGAGCAGATATTGCTACTTCTACCGGGTTAAATAAGGGTACGGTTTCTTCATTAGTGACTGAGCTGTTAAATGATAAATTAATTAGTGAATTGGGACCTGGTGAATCAAGCGGTGGGAGAAAGCCTGTAATGTTACTTTTTAATCAATTAGCTGGTTATACGGTAGGTATTGATTTAGGAGTTAATTATATTCTTGGAGTTTTAACTGACTTACAAGGAAATATATACTTCGAAAAACAAGTGAACTTTACTGCTTTAACCTATGAGGAAATTTTAGAAGAACTATACACGGTAATCGATCTACTCATCTCCACTGCACCAACGAGTCATTATGGCATTATAGGAATAGGGGTCGGTGTGCCAGGTGTTGTTGATTCAGACAAGAAGATTTTACTCGCTCCAAACTTGAATTGGAGGAATGTAGATCTCCGGTCATTACTAGAACAGAAATACCACCTTCCAGTAATTATCGAAAACGAAGCAAATGCAGGAGCATATGGAGAGAAAAAATTCGGTGCTGGTAAATACTTTAACAATATTATTTACGTAAGTGTTGGGGTTGAGGTGTCGGACTTATCTTAAATGGAGAGCTTTATCGGGGGAATAACGGATTTTCCGGTGAATTTGGACATATGACGATTGAGGTTGATGGAGCTAAGTGCAGCTGTGGCAATCAAGGATGTTGGGAATTGTATGCCTCGGAAAAATCCTTAATGTTAGATGCTAAACGTTCGGGGTTAGAGATTGATCCAGATAACCTGACGCTGGAGACTATCACTGATCTCGCCACAATGGGGGATGCTGATGCCATTCAACTCTTCGAAAGAACTGGGAAATACTTAGGTGTTGGGATTAATAACATTATCAACATTTTTAACCCAGAACTAGTAATTATAGGTAACCGCATGGCAAAGGCAGAAACCTGGCTAACGAAACCATTAAATTATTTTATCCATGAACAAACACTATGGTTTAGCCAAAAGGATTTAAAAATTGACTTTTCAACTCTTTTAACCTATTCCACTTGTTTAGGAGTCGCAGCATTTTCTGTTGAAGGTTTTTTGAGAAAACACATTTATAGCGATTCGATTGCCAAACTGAATTGACATGGAACAGCTTAAATTTTAATGGTTACCCCATACGTCCCATTTATATTAATGAAAGAAGTGGGACGTTTTTTAAGAATACTATCTACTAAAGTTCCTCAATATTTACATCAGAAAAAGTAATCGGCGTAAATGCTTCTGGTTTATGGTTATCATCTGATCCAACTGGATCCCAAGCCCAACCTACATTCTTATTTAATCCAACCAGCTTTTCATACCTTGAAAATTGCAGATTCCAAACGTCACCTCTCGTAGGAGGTAATGTTCGGCCATTTGCCAGCCATTTCATTCCTTCCCAAGGGAAGGCTAGTTCTACGGTCCAACCTTTATCTCTATGTGCATGGTCATTTAATTTTCCATCGATATGTACTGCGGATTTTAAACCTGGTAGATCCCAATCTCTAAACGCATATCTTAATCCACGGGGATGTGTCCCTTTCCAAAAATGTATTCCCGTTCTATCGTGGTTACCACCGAATGTGTACATATCACGATCATATAAATCAAATTCTGGGACATCGAACTTGCCCCCCCGATTATAGGCATCTTTCCAAATGAAAAAGACCTCATAAATCGTATTTAATGCATTAATTTCAAATTCATAATAAGTATCTCCGCCATCTATGAATATCTCCACATTATTTTCATTAAATAGCAGACTATCTCTTTCTGTTAATGTTGCATGTACAAAGGGTTCTTCCACCCAAAAACCAATGTATAAATATTCATCATCCCAAAGTACAGCTGATTTCGTATCGTAAAGTGCAGGTTCACCATTTACAATATCTACAAAACGAGAAGATTTAGGAGCTAGCTCCCAAGCTTTTTCATTCAGTTTACCATCTATAACTATTTTTTCTTTTGTTCGATATGCAGTGTATGTCATTTCATTTCTCCTCACAGTATTTTTTAGTTTTTTAAAACTGGGTGAACCGATGGATTGACATGCTCAGTAGGCGTGGTATTTATATCTTTGAAATAATATTTATAATTCTTACAATTATAAGGTTACGCTTTCACCTATGCATTGTCAATAGTTAATTAATTTAATTTATATAGTTTAATAAAAATGAAATGTTCCCTGGTTATAGAGGAATATCCGGAGAAAGGAAATTACTTATCCATTAGTATCAGAACCCTATAATTAAGGATTTGGACAGGGCTACCATACCTTGTTTAAGTTTGTGTATGAAAGTTGGCAACTGAAACTATTGTTATTCAAAATAGTAGGTTGTTATATTGCTCCTTGACTTCAGTTTAATAATTTAATGCAATGATAGCGTAGTTTCCTAGCAATTAAAAAGGATACAGGTTCTACCCGCACCCTCTTCATCTTATTTTTTTGGTTCCAAGTCCTCTAATGAATCAATATCCATATAAGCTGGTACTGCTAATCCAACTTTTGCACCGTCCAAATTTGGCCCAAGATCTTCAAAGTCATCTTCATATTTAGAGTATAATGGTTCATGGGTTGACGGCATCCAAACAGCCATTGAAGCGTCTGCACTTCCTGTTGCGACTGCCTCAAACATAATAGCAGGATCAACTGGTGTAAGTGTTACATCAAACCCTTGCTCTTCTAGAACCCCCTTAGCTACATTAGCTGTAAACGTCGCATCATCCCAAGGGAGCAGCGCGAACTCAATAGAAGTTCCATCCACAGTGGCAACGTTTTCTGTCCATTCTGCAACGGTTTCTTGATTTTCATCAATCCATGTTTGCGCCACTGTTTCATACTCACTGTCCAGCGCTTCTAACAAAGCTTCTTCTACATCTTCCAGTTCAAGTTCTATTCGGTCAATGATAGTGTATGCTTCGGGCATTTCATCCTTTAATCCATTTCTTACAATTGTTCTAATCTCTTCCTCTTCTCCGTATATATTCAGTGGGTCTTCTAAATATTTCAGGTCCCAATTCGCAAACTTATAATGAGGAGACCACGCGGAAAAGATAATCGGCTCTTCATTAGCAATCGCTTCACTTAATTCCGTTAACATGGCACCCGCTGAGGACAGATCTTGTTTCCAGCCTTGAAGACTGTCATATGTCGCCATGGCTTCCTCATTCTTTTCCGTTTGTCCGGCACCTGGCTCCGTTCCAGTTATTGTATATTTCAGTGCCGCACTGACGTTCTCTTGCTTCTCTTCCCCTTCTGCTGCAGTTCCACAACCTGCTGCAAGCAACGTAAAGGAAAGCCCAGCAATTATACCTATTTTCTTAAAATTAACCATAAAAAAACAAACACCCCTATTTCTCTGTTTTGCTGTTCTAATCATATGGGATAATCATTCATATAAAAGAACAACACAATCTATGTTATAGCTTTACAAGATTTAACTCAAACAGAGAATAACGAGCCTAATGCTCATTTTCTGGGCTTATTTTTGAATAGTAAAGTAATCTAGCAGGTTATGTTAGAATATATCGTCCATACTCCATTTAACGGGCCTATCACCAGAACTAGTGACTGTCTACGAGTTGGTTGAGAAATTCCACCACATATCCAGCTATCATCTTGATAAATTTTCATTGGATTATCGATTCTTAAAATGGCATAGTATATAAACAATTCCCCAAAGGTCATTGTCTCTAACCTTTGGGGAATTGTTTAACTTTTCACTTACTCACTCACATTCCCCTCCGCAGGGATTGGACTATCCTTCAGTATCTTCGCTAAGTGAACAATATTATGACTCGCAATCCGTGCATTCTTTTGTGTGAATTCATTATTTTTTCCTTTTGCCTCAATATAGGAAGGGCCTGGACCAGCATCTCCCACCCAGTAAGACAGCGGATTAGGTGGCAAGGAGAATCCAAAATGTCCTAAGCTGAAGAGAATATCTCTCGCCGCATGCTTGGCACCATCTTCATTACCAGTCACTACAGCACCGGCAACCTTATTATAATAGACAGGCTGTCCTTTATCATTCGTCTTAGAGCCAGAACCGCTAATCCGTTCCAGAACCATTTTAGCAACACTGCTCTTTTCACCAATCCACAAGGGTGTGCCAAAGAGCAGAATATCAGCATTTTTTATTTTCTCCGCGATTACTGGCCACTCGTCTCCATCGCCCATATCCGCCTCGACTCCAAACGCTATATTGTAATCAACTACCCGAACCGTTTCTGTTTCGATTTGCTTTTCTTTAAAGACATCAATAAATTCCTGTAATAAAGCATCCGTATTGGATACTTCATTAGAAGGTTTTAGAGAACAGTTTAAGATTAATGCTTTCACAAAGACACTCCCTTTTATCAATATATATAGTTTCTTCCCGATTTGTGTTATTATAATCGTTTACCAGAATCACTCTATGAAAGAAATAATATGTTTTAAATTCAATGAATTGTGGTAAATGTCGATAGGTAATGCACACGAAAATAAAAAGGAACAAGACACTTAACCCCTTCCTGTCTACCCTTTGCTTTTTCATTGAGCTTTCAACCAACTCCCATTACACTAATAGAAAGTCAACCAACTCCTATGCAGAAAGGACATTACTCCTAATGATTTCATTTGAAAATGTTACGAAGCAATATAATGGTGATACTCTTGCAGCAGATGCCATCAACTTTACAGTTAATAAAGGGGAATTTTTTGTATTAATTGGTCCGAGTGGCAGCGGTAAGACAACGACGCTAAAAATGATCAATCGCCTCATCCCCTTGACAACTGGAACCATTTATATGGATGGAAAAAGGATTAGCGACTATAAGATCGATGAACTTCGCTGGAATATCGGATATGTCTTACAGCAGATTGCGCTATTTCCACATATGACGATTGAAGAAAACATTGCAATTGTGCCTGAGCTCAAACAATGGGACAAAGAAAAAATCCGCAATCGTGTAACAGAATTATTGGATATGGTAGGTCTTGACCCTACTACTTACCGGAGCCGGATGCCCCATGAGCTTTCTGGCGGGGAGCAGCAGCGGGTAGGTGTGGTTCGTGCTTTAGCAGCCGACCCGGAAATCATATTAATGGACGAGCCATTCAGTGCGCTAGATCCCATCAGCCGGGAAAAATTGCAAGAGGATATCATTCACTTGCAGCGGACGATTAAGAAAACAATTGTATTTGTTACCCACGACATTCAAGAAGCACTGAAACTGGCAGATCGGATTTGTTTAATGAAGGAAGGGAAACTCATTCAGTTAGGAACACCGGACGAATTAATAAATGAGCCAGCGAATGACTTTGTCCGCGATTTCGTAGGAAGTGCTAGTCACCTGGGGACAGATTTTGATTTAGAACAATACATTCATCCCATCCCCAATCTGACAGGGCAGGAACCCTCCGCTATTTCCGCTTCCGCAACATTGGCCGAAGTGTTAGACCGGTTATCCGAACATGATTCACTTTCCGTAGAAAAAAACGGTGTTCCGATTGGTGTAGTCAATCGGCAAATCATGATTGATTATTTCTCCCAGCATATAACGAGAGGGGGAGATAGCGATGAATAACTTGATTAAAGTATTCCAAAATCGCCAGCATGAATTGTTCCAAGCACTTATTGAACATATTCAAATTTCGTTTATTGCGCTCTTTTTTGCAGTCTTAATTGCTGTACCATTAGGGATTTATTTAACGAAAAAAGTTCGTGTTGCCGAGAGCATCATCGGGATTGCTGCGATGTTGCAGACGATTCCTTCCTTAGCATTACTCGGCTTGTTCATTCCTTTGCTTGGGATTGGTAAAGTTCCTGCTATTATTGCGTTGGTCATCTATGCTTTACTACCCATTCTCCGCAACACGTACACTGGAATTAAAGAAGTGGATGCCTCTTTAATTGAAGCGGCGATGGCAATGGGGATGAACACAAGAAAAAGATTGTTGAAAGTGGAATTACCGCTTGCGATGCCAGTGATTATGGCAGGAATTCGGACGGCAATGGTATTAATTATTGGAACGGCAACCCTTGCTGCATTAATCGGTGCAGGGGGATTAGGGGATTTAATTCTGCTTGGAATCAATCGGAATAATTCTGCACTTATTTTACTTGGAGCTATTCCAGCAGCTTTACTTGCAATTTTATTTGACCTTGTACTACGCGGTATCCAAAAGCTTTCGTATAAAAAGACACTTGTAACGATTGGAATCATTGTTGTCTTTACATTCGGTATATCCGTTCTTCCCAATTTACTCGCTGGAGACGAAGAAACAATCATAATTGGGGGCAAATTAGGTCCCGAGCCTGAGATTTTAATTAATATGTATAAGATTCTAATTGAAGACGAAACCGATTTGAACGTGGAATTAGAGCCTAGCCTTGGGAAAACAACCTTTTTATTCAATGCTTTAGAGTCCGGAAACATCGATATCTATCCAGAATTTACAGGGACGGCAATAACCCAATTTCTAGATGAAACCCCGGTTAGCAATGATAAACAGGAAGTGTACGAACAAGCGAAATCCGGCTTACTCGAGCATAACAATTTAGTCCTGTTAGAACCGATGGATTATAATAATACGTATACACTAGCTGTATCGGAAGAGTTTACCCGCGAGCACAACATAGAATCAATTTCTGATTTACAGGGGTTAGAAAATGAAGTGAAAGCTGGATTCACCTTGGAATTTACAGATCGCGAAGATGGATATGTTGGTATTCAAGAGCTTTATGGCCTCGAATTCCCTGATCTCGTGACAATGGAACCGAAATTGCGTTATACAGCGATTGAGCAAGGGGATATTAATGTATTGGATGCTTATTCTACTGATAGTGAGCTGAGGCGTTATAATCTCACCGTATTGGAGGATGATTTAGAATTATTCCCGCCTTATCAAGGTGCTGCTTTACTGAGAAGTGAAACACTCGAGGAATATCCGGAACTGGAAGGTATCTTAAATCAGTTAGCTGGGAAAATAACGGATGAGGAGATGCGAGAGATGAATTATCAGGTGGCAGTGGAAGGAAGAAGTGCTGCAGAAGTCGCGCGGGAATTTTTAGAGAATGAGGGGCTCCATACAAATTAATGCAGAAAATCGGTTTCTCAATGATAGAAACCGATTTTCTATGTATTCCATGATTAAATTTAGGATAACTTTGCCAGAATCTCACGGATAAACACAGGCTCATCTTTAGGTGTACGTGAGGTAATCAAATTTTCACTAACCACAACTTCTTTATCGTGATAAGTCGCGCCTGCTAGTTTTACATCATCGCGAATTCCGATGAAGCATGTTGCTTCTTTTCCTTTTAGAATGTCCGCACTGATCATGATTTGTGGTCCATGACAGATACCAGCAATTAATTTGTCGTCTTGATTGATTTCCTTCACAAAACGAATAACATCATCATTGACACGCAATGCTTCCGGAGCGCCTCCACCTGGGATAATAACCGCATCGAACTCATTAGCGTTTGCCTCAGATGCCGCAAGATCAGCAGTATAGGAGACTGTTCCTTTTTTCCCGTCGCATTGTGCACCTTTTTCCAAACCAATAATAATTGCTTCGTGCCCTGCTTCTTTAATAGCTTCATATGGATTTTTCATTTCGGAATCCTCAAATCCGCTCGCCAAAAGAAATGCTACCTTTGCCATACTAACTACCTCCAGCTCATTTATATTTACGAAATTATTATAATTTACGATTGAGAAATTAGCAAAGCAACTGCTTAAAATAAGACTAAATTATAATAAATATTTTGGAGTTGATAAATTTCTAATTCTCAAGTGCCTAGAATTAAGATACAGATTAATCTTTTCTATATAGTTGTGCATCATGAACAAAAGCAATTATCACGATGTCTTCATCGCGTATTTATAGATTAGACGGTAACGATGAATGAATATTTCTCTAACATCATCATCATTATGCTCAGGGACTATCCTCCCTCTACTAGCGAAGTGGCTCAATGTTCTAGACTGTTCTTTCACTTTATGATAAAAAGTGATTGCGTATGCAAGCGAATCATCATATATGTAAGCGACTGCTATTTGTTAACGATTTTGTAAGATATACACGCAACAACAGATAGCTATGCAAGAAGCAAGCCAAACCATATCATAAAGTATAATCCCACTCGGTAATTTAAATAACGAGTGGGATTTTAAGAAAGAGTTTACTCCCCATCAATAATCTCCCTATACTCTTCTTCCGACATATTCAAAGCTTCCGCAGAATACTTTTTCCCTTTTTCCTCATATACTTTCCTAAAAGATTCATCCAGCTCCTCAGCTGTAATGATGCCTTTTTCGATTAATAGATTTGCAAGTGCTTCCGTCGCTACACGTTCTTTTACAATTTGACCGAACATCCTGCCCATCGCTGCACTTAACTCGGTTTTGTCTTCATTCATTTTCTCTCCTCCTACCAGAAAATATACAAAATAAGAGATGAAAAGTTATTTTGTCATGCTACTATTTTTCATCTTGTTAGTCAACATTTTGTTTCAAACTGAGGTAGTCATTCCACCGACAAATAAATCCCTATAATCAAATCTCCTCTAATGTTGCAGTCATTCTACTTGAATTTCATCTAACCCTCTAAACTTCAAATCGTCCCGATCCATTTTTAAGATCGGGACGATTGGAAGTTCATGCAGATGAATAACTTACTTAATAAACAACTCCCTCGGAAACTGTGTTATCGTTTCACACCCTTTCCCCGTAACACGTAACGTTTCCGTAATTGCAACACCATAACCGTCCAGCCACATACCTGGCATCATATGAAACGTCATATTTTGTTTTAAAACCGTTTGATCACCCGGTCTGAAATAAGCCGTATCTTCCGACCAACTCGGTGGATAACCGATACCGACTGCATAACCCAGTCTGGATTCTTTTTCGAGTCCATACTTATTTATTTCTTTTTGCCAAACACGCTCCACCTCTTCACACGTAACACCTGGTTTAATAGTCGCAAGAGCGATGTTCAAACTTTCTATTACAATTTTAGTAGTTTCTACTAATTGTTTTGGGGGTTCTCCAATAAATACAGTTCTAGCGAGTGGTGCATGATAGCGCTTATAGCAACCGGATATTTCGATATATACCGGTTGATTATTTTGATATTTCCCTTCTGTCGTCCATGAGAAATGGGCTCCCGCTGTTCGGTCTCCAGTTGGCATAATTGCCGCTAATGCGGGATACTCACCACCAAACGCATCTGTTCCTTCTATTAAATCGTGATATATTCCTGCTGCAACATCCGTCTCTCTGATGCCAACATCAATTTTTCTAATTGCATTGCGCATCGTTTTTTCTACTATTCTCGCTGCAACTTGCATATATTCCAATTCCGTTTTTGTCTTTTCCGCTCTTACCCAACTTACGAGTTTCGTAGCATCCAAAAATTGCGCATTTGGCAAGGCTTCGAGTAATTTATTTTTCCAATGCGCATTAAAATAATAAGCATCATACTCCAGACCAATTCTTTTATTTTGCAATCCTTTTTCCGTTAAAACATCCCCAATAAAATTCATGACATGTAATTGTTTTGGTTCCCATAAATATTTATCAGGATAGGCAATAATATGTTCCTCGGACATCCATGTTGTTTCGATCGCACAATGCCGATCCATGAATCGAATGATGGCGATTGGTTCTTCTATTTCTAATGCCAGAATAACGCCCTGAGGGACATAATAAGATATTGCATCATAGCCTGTTACATAGTTTATATTGGATGGATCCGTTATTAATAATACTTCTATTCCCCGCTTTTCCATCACACGCTTAACTTTTTGAACTCTTTCCTCATATTCAATTTTTTTAAACGCTAACAATTCAACCCCCTCCAGTCAGTATGGATAAATCCACCTATATGAGCTCAACTAGATTTTTTATCAAACGTTTTCCTGTAATTTTGATTTGGTACGGGTACTCTATTAGACATACTTGACTCTAAAGCCATGAAAGCTGGCTTAGAGTTGAGTTCTATTAGACATAATATGCTCTAATTCCACGAAAGCTAGCTTAGAGATGAGTTCTATTAGACATAATAACCTCTAATTCCACGAAAGCTGCCTCAGAGAGGAGTTCTATTAGACATAGTAAGCTCTAAAGCCGCGAAAACCGTCTCTTAGACTAACTCATGGAAGAGTTCCACCGGACAAAAGAGAATTTCAAGCAACATCACTTTCTAATAGATGGCTCTGCTCCTAGACAGCAGTGAAAAACTTAAGTTCAGCATATATATTATTTTATGACTGCTTTGATCGAATCGTTAACAATGGTTACCATATCGTCAACTTGCTTTTTATTAATGATGAACGGTGGAGCGAATGCTAAAGTATCTTGACCTCCATAGACAACCGAACGGCAAATCAATCCTCTTTTTAAAGCTTCAGCCACTACTTTTGGTCCAATCGGTTCTACTGCAGCTGACTCTCTTTCCAGGCTGATCGCTCCGAGTAATCCGATCCCTCTCACATCTAGCACGTTCTCGTTTTGCTCTTGAATCCATTTAAATCCGTTAAGCATTTCCTGACCCATCGTGCGGACATTTTCGATTAAGTTTTCCCTTTCAATAATTTCGAGATTCTTAAGTGCAACAGCTGCAGCGGTCGGATGGCCACTATACGTGTAACCGTGCCAGAAGTTTCCTTGTGTATTTTCATAGATTTCTTTGTGAAGCTTTTCAGAAATAACCATTCCGCCGAGCGGGGCATAACCGCTTGTTACCCCTTTGGCCATCGTAATAATATCAGGTACAATCTCGAAGTTTTCCATTCCAAAGTTTGTTCCAGTGCGTCCGAATCCGCAGATGACTTCATCTGCAATCATCAGAATATCATGTTCATCACATATTTTACGTACCTCTTCAAAATAGCCCTCGGGTGGTAAGTTTACGCCTCCTGAACCTTGCACGGGCTCGGAAATAAAGGCTGCAATAGTATCTGCTCCTTCTTTTTCAATCCTATCTTTTAATGCATCGAGCGTACTATCGACATAATAAAAATCCGGTGCAATCGAAGTCGTAAACGTATGGAACTCCGGGATTCCCGTTGCACTTGTGGCACCCATCGCAACCCCATGGTACGACTGTTTTCTGGAAATAATTTTTCTCTTTTCTGGACGTCCCTTTATTTTCCAATAATGCCGAACAGTTTTGAAGGCGGTATCATTTGCTTCCGAACCACCTGAGGTAAAAAAGGTTACATTTAAGTCACCTGGCGTCCATTTCGCTATTCTCTCTGCAAGGCGGATGACAGGCTCGTGGCTCCAATTGCTAAATGTAGATGTAAAAGCTAGTTTTCCCATTTGCTCTTTTGCTACTTCTCCAAGCTCCTCCCTGCCATGACCTATATTGACATTCCAAAGCGAAGATAAACTGTCCATTAATTGTCTGCCTTCAACATCTTTTAAATAAATGCCGTCTCCTTCCGTAAAAATAAAGGCGGGCCCTTGTTCTTGTAATTGTTTCATATTAGAGGTCGGATGAATAAAATGCTTTTTATCCAGTTCTGTCAATTCCTGTTTCAACTCGTTACCGGTTAAAGATGAAGTCATTTTTATATCCTCCTTATGAATGAACGGAGCTTCCGTCCGATGAATAACTATACATGGGAGATTCAACTATTACCTTCTCAACTTTCACAGACTGAAACAGTAAGCTATCCCTTCGTGTGATCAGTCATTCATTTTGATGTGTATTACATACTATTTTCTAGTGAAAAGCTTAAGTTATTTTAAATTAAAATTCACAACTTTAGGTTCGGTCATTTCTTGCATCGTAGATCTTACTCCCTCACGTCCCATTCCTGATCCCTTCACGCCGCCAAATGGCATTGCGTCAATACGGTAATCACTGCTGTCATTGATCATGATACCGCCAACCTCTAATCGCTTAATGGCCGTGAATGCAAGATCAATATCTTTCGTAAAAATTCCTGCTTGCAGTCCGTAATTGACATGGTTTGCTTTTTCAATCGCTTCATCGAGGGTTTCAACTGGAAACAAAATCACGACGGGACCAAAGATTTCTTCTTTTGCTATCTTAGCATCTGCCGGAACATCTGTTAGAACCGTCGGGGAATAAAAGGCACGATTCCGCTTTCCGCCAGCTAAAAGGGTTGCCTCTCCTTCGAGCGCTTCTGCCACCCATTCCTCTACTCGAATTGCTTCTTTTTCTGTAATCAATGGTCCCATATCCGTAGTCACATCTTTTTTATCGCCAACTTTAAATTGATTCGCCTGTTCGACGAATTTTTCCACAAAGGAATCAAACTGCTCTTTTTCAATGAAAATTCGTTGTACCCCTAAACAATTTTGCCCGACTGCTCCAAATGCACCCGTAATGCAACTGCTAACTGCTGCGTCAATATCCGCATCTTTTAAAACAATGACTGGTGAATTGGAGCCTAATTCCATGCTTAGTTTCTTTAACCCCGCAATTCTTGCTATTCTTTCTCCAGTTTCAAGCCCACCAGTGAACGAAACCATTCGAATCGATGGGTGCATAACCAATACATCACCAATCTCACTACCACTTCCGGTTACAACAGAAAGAATTTTACTCGGCAGTCCAGCAGCATCAAAAGCTTCTGCTAATAGTAGGGCACTTAGTGGTGTTAAAGTCGCTGGTTTAACGATAATCGCATTTCCAGATGCAATCGCTGGACCAACTTTATGTGCGACTAAATTTAATGGGTCATTAAAAGGGGTGATCGCTGCGATAATTCCAACTGGAAAATGATAATAATATCCTACACGATTTTCATGTCCCGGCATTTGATCAAAAGCAATGGTCTCCCCATTCATTCGTCTAGCCTCTTCCGCCGATACGCGTAATGTCGTAATGCATCTGGAGACTTCCTTTCTTGCCTCCGTTATTGTTTTACTCCCTTCTCGTGCAATTATTTCTGCATACCTTTCACTTTTTCGAGCGATATAATCCGCCGCTTTCTGAATGACAGAAATCCGCTCATGGACGGGCATATTTGCTGCTGTTTTTGCGCCTTCTTCTGCCGCTTGAATTGCTCGTAACATATCCGCTTTGGAAGCTTTTGGCACCGTTGTAATGACCGTATTATCTTGAGGGTCGTATACCGTGATTGTTTCTTCTCTTCCCAGCCATTTTCCACCTAGAAGCATCTTTTTCCCTTTGGTAACGGTCTCCATATCATCACGCACCTCTCTGAATAGAATTTCTTTTTATAGGATGAGGTACTTCTTTCCGGTTTAAAAACTGATTTACGGCAGCCACAAAAATAGCGGTTCCAATCGGTAAACATCTTTCATCGATATCAAATATTGGGGTATGAAGATCCCGGTCTAACCCATCTTCCAAGGAACATCCGAGAAAGAACATGGAACCTGGAATCTGTTCTGTCATATATCCGAAGTCCTCCCCACCCATGCCAAATGGTTCCCAATGAATTGCCATCTCCGGATAAATTTCTTTCAGGCTTTGTTCAATAAGCATATTGACTTCCATATTATTATTTAAGGCTGGTTCTCCCTTTTCTAAATGGAATTCATACGAACCACCAAAATGTTCAGCCATTTTAAATACATTTTCCACTTCTTTTGCAAGCTTTTTCCTCGCTTCGGGAGAATACGATCGTAAGGTGCCTTCTATTTTCACTTCAGAAGGAATCACATTGTTTGCAGCTCCCGCCTCAATCTTTCCAATACTCGCTGCAACGATATCAAGCGGTGAGATTCTTCTTCCTACCGTTCCATAGAATGTTTGCAATATCGTTCCTAACATCCATAATGGATCAATCGCTAAATGTGGATATCCGCCATGCCCCCCAGTCCCTTTTATCGTTGCCTCAAATCCATCAATATTTGACATACTTATTCCATTGTTCATCTGAACGACTCCAACAGGATGCCAAGGACATACATGGAGCGCAATAATAGCGTCCACCTGTTCTAACGCGCCAGCTTCGATTATATACGAGGCGCCGGACCTGCCGCGAGCATCCGTACTCTCTTCTGCTGGCTGAAAAATAAACTTCACCGTTCCAGTCAATTTCCCTTTTCTAAATTGTTCACTAAGCAAATGAGCCGCTCCCAACAGCATGGAAGTGTGTGCATCATGTCCACATGCATGCATAACGCCGTCGTTTTTAGAAGCGAAAGCATGTGTATTTTCTTCATGGATAGGCAAAGCGTCCATGTCTGCTCTGAGTGCAATTGTTGGTCCGTGACCGGTTGTTAAGGTTGCGACGATTCCATGTCCACCCACATTTGTTTCGACATCGAGATTACCGATTCTTTCTAATTCATTCACAACAAATTTCGCTGTCTCTACTTCTTCAAAGCTTAGTTCCGGATGCTCATGCAAATAGCGACGCCATAACGTTAATTTGTCAAATAAGGATTCAGCTCCTTCTACTATTTTCATAACACATCACTCACTTTATCCCTGTTAATTTTGTACCCCGGTTCCTGTTAAACCATTATATGATGCTTCAATGAAGCGCGACAATTGTAATTTTGTATGAACTTTTTATGAACAACTCTATACAAATTGTATGAACCTTTCGTTCTCTCATTCTTTTGTTTCGAGGACACCTGTTAACCAAACTTTTATACTGATATTTAATAACAATACATCGTCGGGATTATCTAGTGATAAGTTTGTTAAGCTTTCTATCTTTTTTAACCGGTACAATAAGGATTGTCGGTGCAGATGTAATATACGTGCAGCTTGGCTAACATTTCCATTTTGATTATCATAGGCAATAAATGTATCAATTAGATCCATTCTCCTCTTTTCTTCGTATTCAATTAATGGAGCAATCGTTGATAATGTGATCTCTTTTATTTCCGGATGATTGGCTAGATGGAGTAATAGCCGATTAAGCTGCGTATCCTGAAAATCCATTCGGTCTCCAGGTTTCTTTTGTTTTAACCCTAAATCCAATGCGGAATTTGCCTTTTTATAGCTTTCATGAAACGTCATCAGCCCATCTTGATGCATGCCAAATCCCCATGAAAAAAGCACACCAGGAATAAGCGCATGTAATCGTTTATCAACTAAATCTAAAAAATGATGGACGGAACTTTGTTCTTCATTTTTCGATTCTAAAAAAATGATGATCTGGTCCTCATCATAGGTGAATGCGGCATGCTTTCCAACAACCGTTGCGGCATACCTTACCTCTTCTTCCATATAATAAATAATACTCTTAAAACTTGAGCCTTGATCAGTATAATGCCCTTCCGTTAATTCATCTAAGTTCTCAGAGTATCCCACTATACAGAGGTATGGAACATGAAGATTATATCCAAATAATTTGGCACGTGATTGCACATTTTTGTCCAAATGAATAGGAGGAGTTTTGGCTAAGCCCCGAATAAATCCATTCTGCAGACGCATTTCCGTTTGCACAATCGCATCGTCCCTGGAAATCCACAGTGCTGTTGCAGCCGCCAAACTATCCAACACTTGCAGTGCACTACTCGTAAGTAGCTTTTGTTCTCGTAAACAAATAATAAAATAACCTTCTGCAAAACTATTCGAACCCGAAGTTATTTCCTTTTTTAGTAAAAAACCATTTTTATACGGTACTTTCTGAATATGATGAAAGGATAATTCATCAACATGGCATGCCTCATTTTCTTCCAGTATATCCCATAAACGAATCATTTCTTCCGCACCTGCCTGTGTAGACTTTAATCTGCCTTTCCGGTCTGCAAAAACTAGCTTAAAGTGCAATTCCCTTTCAACATGCTGAATAATTTCGGCTAAGTCTTTCCCTTGGATAACAAAGTCAATTAACGTTTTTTGCGTGTCCCTTGCTTTTTCCGAGAAACTTTCTTGCCTTTGATTGATTTCTTTCATCGTCTCTCTTTGAATATCTGAAAATCTTAATTCCCAAGGAAGTTCAATTAAAACAAATTTCTTCTCTTCGGCAAAGTCGATTATTGCATCGGGAATATCAAATATATAGCGGCCAATTGCTATTCCCAACGCGGAGGCTCCTGATTCATATACATCTTTAACGAATTCATAAAGCAAATTAGCATCATGTTCAGTCCCCATCCCGGTCGTTAAAACAAATTCATGTTCACGTACAAAGTTCTCGACGGGACCTTCAATTGCCGCCATCCACTCTACGTTGCGCTGGTCTAAAATATCAATACCAGTTATCACTCTAGTCGCATTAAATATAGGAAGGTTTACTATTTCTTGAACGGTAATGCTCATTTACCTCACGCTCCATTTCGCATAAGTTTCACTAATTGAAAGCGTACATATTGATAGTTATTTTACTAGCTAGCATACATCTATTAGTCCATACATACACTTGTAAGACTAGTTAAATGAAAATAGCCTGTAAAAGATAAGCATAAACGCAATTTTGATATATCTTTCCTTTACTACTGTATTATTACCTTTATTACTTATGCATGAAAAAGACAACATCAGCTATAGAACAGGCTGATGTTGTCTTTTTACTTTTTAGATATTCATTTTTTTGATACATGATCAGTCTATCAACAAATAAATCTGCAAATCTCCAATTCCATCAAATGTTGCAGTCAACCGGATCGATTTCTCATACCCCGACAATGTCGTATCCCCTTGCATAATGGTTGGGGCAGTAATATCTGTCGTCACGTCGTTCTCCACAATAACCGTTGCTATCCCACCAGCAAGCATGTTACCTAGTTCCCCGCTAAAAGAAGGTAGCATTTCATCTCCCACCGGCATGCCGAACATGCTTTCACCAATAGAACGGAAGACTGCTTGGTCACCAGCTAAAATCAACCTGCCTTTAATGTCACCTGTAATCCCAATCAATACCCCAAATTCCAGATGCAGCGTATTTCCTAATAAACTAGGTTTACTCATTTGAAATGGGATCGGCACAATCGACTGTAACGTATGATTTGTCCCATTTAATAAAACCGTGATTGTTCTGTTTCGATCAGTTGTAGCTTTCGTCATTTTTCTAAACTCCATTTCCTTGGATTTAATTATTCTTCATCCACATCGATTTCATAATTAGGCAAAATAAGAACCTCTACTCTCCTATTTTTCTCCCTGTTTGCTTCACTCGTGTTCGGCACGATTGGACGGTACTCACCAAATCCCTTCGCACTGAAACGAGCTGGGTCATGGTCGTCATTGCCGAGAATTAATCCCATGAAATTAACGGCGCGTATCACACTTAGCTCCCAATTCGATGGGAATTCTTCATTATTAATCGGCCGGTCGTCCGCATGACCACTTATTTCAATATGATGCGGCGGATCGGTGTTTAACAACCTGGAGACTTCGGTGATAATCTCCCTACCCCCATCGTTAACTTCCGCACTTCCCATATCAAACGTCACATCATTTAAAATCGTCAGCATTAACCCTTCATTGCTTAATTCTGTGGACAGTGCTCCCGATAACTCATTTGTTTCGATATACCCGTTGATACGAGCTTGAAGTTCTCTAAGGTTCTCCACTTCTCTCCTGCCATCACTTATGGCTTCTTCCGTTGAATCCTCGATGAAGTCCTCATCTTCTGTATTTGGCTCATTTTCATCGATTGCACGTTCTGAAGGATCATCCGCTGGAGCCCGTTCCAGTAAAATGGAACCCCCACCGGAGAACTCACTTTTAAATACATTGGAAAGCTGTTCATATTTTTGCGCATCGATTTCGCTCATGGCAAATAATACAATAAATAATGCTACGAGCAAGGTTAGCATATCAGAATAGGGAAGCAGCCATGCATCATCTGATTGCTGTTCCGTCTTTTTTCTTCTGCGTCTACTCATCTGCTGTCACCTGCTTTATCTTAGCAATTTCTTGTGACGTGAGGTACGAGCTTAACTTATCCCTTACTGCCGCGGGAGAGTCTCCGTTCACAACAGATAGAACTCCCTCAACAATGATTTCCTTCCGTTGGATTTCTTTCTTCGATTTCTGCCTTAATTTATTTGCAAATGGATGCCACAATACATAACCAGAAAAGATACCTAATAGCGTCGCAATGAACGCAGCGGCTATCGCCTCACCCAATAGTTCCATATCATTCATATTACCAAGTGCTGCAATTAGTCCAATAACAGCACCTAGAACCCCAAGTGTCGGCGCGTATGTACCAGCTTGTGCGAAAACCGCAGCACCTTCCTCGTGCCTCACTTCCATGGCATCAATTTTTTCCAACATGACCTCACGAATGAACTCTGGTGAATGGCCATCAACCGTCAACTGTAAACCAGATGAAATAAAATCATCATCCCATGCTTCTATTTCCGTTTCTAAAGACAGCAATCCTTCTCTACGTGCTTGATCTGACATCTTGGAAAAGTCTTCAATCAGCAACGCTAAATCCTCTTGCTTCTCTTCTTTAAACAAGATTTTGAAATAAGAAGGAATCTTCTTAATCGTACTTGCAGGAAATGCAATCAACACAGATGCAGCCGTTCCTACAAAGATTATGATAAGAGCTGCCGGGTTAATCAACGCTTCAGCACCGACACCTTTTAAAACCATTCCAACCGCAACCGAAATAATCCCTAAGATAATACCAATAATTGATGTTTTATCCATCTCTATCCCTCCACCGAAAAACTCTCGATTCAAATAAAATATACAAGAAGAATGATCCTCAACGTAATAGATTCCAAATCGATTCCTTATCCCTTATATCGGTCTTTTAAACTATTATTGAAGGATGCCAGGAATAGAGGAAATAATTAGTTTATTGAGCAAACATTTTAACGAACGATTCCTTCCCTCTTTTATTTGTTGTTTGATATACTCAAGATAATTCATTCTATTGTCCGGGAGGTTTTTACCATTTCTAAATACAAAAATAATCGTTCTTTTCATTCAGGGGCCCTCAACTCATTTCCCTCTACGATTCTTGTCGATGAACATACAGGATTACCTAACTTTACCTATGGCAGGAGAGTCCTGGCCCAACGAATGGATGAAAAGAAAGCTGACATGCGTTCCTTTGTCTTGTTAAAAATCACCATCACAAACTTCCCAAAAATCCTCAACTCATTTGGCTATACGACAGGAAATAAAGTAATAAACAAAACCTCCGAAAGATTGAAACAGCATATTTCTGGAGGTAATTTCCTATTCTCTTCCTATCTGGATGGTTGGTTTGTCATTTATGAAGGGGATAACCCTCAAAAAATTGCCGAGGAAATAATTGAATGGATACAACGCCCTTTACAAATCAATGGTCAAACCTTCCTTCTTAACTGCAACATTGGGATAAGTGCTTATCCGGACGACGGGACGACGGAAGAGGATTTACTTAAATATGTGACCATTGCAACTTCCAATGCTACTAGTTTAGGTACAGGAAAAATCGGGCACTATTTCCCAAATCAAAGTGAAGAGTTGTTGAAGAGGTTTCAATTAGCAAACGACTTGCACCAAAGTATCACGCAAAGCGAACTGTACATGGAATACCAACCAAAGATAGATGTAAAATCCCTTCAGGTGACTGGAGCAGAAGCGTTAATTCGCTGGAAACATCCCGTGCTTGGAAATATTTCACCAGGAGTGTTTATTCCGATTGCAATCGAAACTGGTTTTGAAGAATATATCACTGTTTTTGTTATTGATGAGACGATTCGGCAATTAAAGCAATGGGAGAAAGATGGTGTATCTCATCCCTGTGTTTCCTTTAATTTAGCACCACATAATCTTGGCAATCCCCACTTATATGATTTGATTAAGGTAACCATTGAAAAATATGATGTATCTCCTCATCATCTAGAAATTGAAGTAACGGAAGATTCCATGCGGACGGACAGGGACAAGATGAAGAATACAATCGAAAGAATCCAATCCCTAGGTATTCAATTCTCCCTTGATGATATGGGAAATGGCTTTGCATCGGTCAAAGACTTGGTTCATTTAAAATTTGATACGCTTAAAATCGATCGTAGCTTAATTGATAACTTGGAAGATAACGAGGAACAACAAATCGTATTAAGAAACGTGCTCGAAATGAGTAAAAACTTGAAGATAAAGTCACTTGTGGAAGGCGTAGAGAGAAAAGGACAGCTTGATCTTTTAAAAGCGTTCGGTTGTATGGAAGTGCAAGGATTTTATTTTAGTCCTTCTGTTTCTGGGGAGGAGATGGGGAGATGGTTTAGAAATAATGCATGTCCAAAGTAACCCATACACCTATTTGCAACTAACAATATAGAAGGAGCATCATACGGATGGCGTTTGTTCAAGACCTAGCGACCTATATTCCAATCATTACATTTATCGGATCTATCATCTTTCTCTTTATCAAATTACTTAATCGATCTAAAATAGAAATATTATTAGAAGATAAGTTCAAAAAGCAATTATATTATTTTACGGAGACCTTGATTCTGTCCGTTGTTATGGCATTTTCTATCACAGCAACTTCAACAATTGAAGAAAGTTTACCTCATGCTTTAAATAACTTTCTACTAAACCTTTTACCACTTGCTGCATCAATCTTTTTTATCGCCATATCTTTATTCTTAATACTAGTTAGCATTTGTCCATTTATGATTAACAAAGGCGTTAATTCTCAATTCTTATTTAATATTAATAAATATAGCAGTATTTCTTTATTCATTCTGTTAATTTTTATTCATATTTCCTTCAATTTGACAGGTAATTTGACGTATAGAGATTGGGAAACATTAATATTCATTAGTTTGCCCTTTGCATTTTTTTATTTAATCTTAATTTGGCTGATGACGTATATAAAGAATCAATTAGCTAGCAACGCTCTAACTCTCTATAAAGTCAGAATGATAAAAGATGAGATTAATAATGAACTTAAAAATTTATTATTTCTCTATGCCTTAGGTAAAGAAAAACTTGTATTCATAGAGAGGAAAGATGCAAGTGAAAGAGATGTGAACAAATTAACTGTATTCTATATTTATGATATAAATAATTCCTTACTCATGAGATTTGAATCACATGAGTCATTACCGAAAGAATAATATAATTTTACCATTCTGGCTGATTCGAATGGATCCATCAAAATCGATTTATACATTAAGTTGTTACTGGAATACACGAATTGGCAAATGAAAGTGAATGGAATTTTATTTAAATAAAAAAACCGATAAAAGTCTATATCTATTGTTAAATATAGACTTTTACCGGTCACAACGCTAAGCTAGACAGGTATGTAAAGAACATAAAGCGATACACTAAACCCCAACAACCATCCCAACCTCTGCAAGCCGAATATTAAAATTCCCCTCTTTCTTCGCGCTCTTCACCAATTCATTCAAATCGCCGTAATGAGGAAGATGCGTCAGCAAAACAGCCTTTGCCTCTGACTTGTCCGCTAAGATACCAGCCTCTTTAGACGTCATATGTCCGGAAGATATACCGTCCATCCCTTCATATAAACTGCACTCCGTAATCAGTAAATCTGCTCCACTTGCGAAGTTCACCAAGTCTTCTGTATAACTCGTATCCGATGTATAAACAATCGTTTTATTACCTGAAGTAATTTTAATCGAATAAGCCTCCACCGGATGCATGTTTCTTTTGAACTCCAATGTAAACGGGCCGATTTTTAGCTGACTTTCCTCATGATAACCAGTGAATGTTGCGTGTGGTACTTCTTCCACTCTTTTTGCCATCTGTTCACTAATTGGGCCGTAGATGGACAATGGCTTGTTCACTTTCTTTAATTGTGTATTCACCAATCTGGAAAATAGCAAGACACCAACATCACTAAAATGATCGTAGTGATAATGCGACAGGACAACATGATGGATGTCATTCAAGTCGGCATAATGTTGAACTTGCTGAGCAACACCGTACCGCAATCAATTAATAATGAAAAATCGTCCTGTTGAATCAGGAATCCGGAGCAGGGACCATCCTTTTTAGGAAAGCCACCCCATATTCCAATTACTCTACATTGCATATATTTCACCCTCTTCTGATAGAAACGAACTCGAGATTAATGTTTTCGTGTAATCATGCTCCGGGTTGAACAGCACGCTTTCTGCGTCCCTTTCTTCTACTACCTCCCCATTTTTCATGACAACAACATAGTCAGCTACATCATTGACTGCACGAATATCATGGGAGATAAAGAGATAACTCGTTCCAAACTCTTCCTGCAAGTTCACTAATAAATCCAAAATTTGTGCTTGCACCGAAACATCAAGATTAGATTTTATTTTCTTCCCCGCTTGTAAAAAAGGGATTAAATGAGTAATTCCTTTGAATACGCATGTGCAGGCCGGGCAAACACTTCCCTCATATGCCCCGATTCTACCACTCTTCCTTTATACATGACATACATTCGATCACAAAAACATCAGAGAGCTTCCATAAAGTACATCGGAAATCAAAAAATGAGAACCGGATAAACTTAAAACTTTCGGAAATTCTATTTATAAGGAGGTGTTTGACGTGGCAAAGAAAAATCTGAGTCCGTTCAAAGGCCGTGTCATGCATGCAACAGGGTATAAGGTGGATCCTGATAACCCGGATCATGTTAAATACGAAGTTGCTAAAGAACGAGGAATTCCTTTAGATGAGGGGGATAATGGACAACTCACCTCTAGACAAGCAGGTAAAATTGGTGGGCCAATTGGTGGCAATATGGTTAAAGAAATGATTGAGATAGCCAAAGAACAGATGACAAACAAATAAAAATCCTCCTGCTGGTTTGAACGTAGACCAGCAGGAAATGCTGTTTTATCCCTGTTGATTCTTTTTCCGAATTTGTTCAGCATTTGTGTCACTATAAATTTGAGTTCCATGGCCGCCAGTTGTTCTTGCAATGTACTCTTTTGCTTCGTTATAAGACATACCAGAATTTTCATTTGCCTGTTTTACAGCTTCAATATTGGTACCAGATGCTGTATACATTTCATTTTTTTCCATGATGTCACCTCTTTCTCTTGGTGAACTTAGTTTTGCCGAAGAGATTCTATTTATAAAGACAATTCCTTCCTCTAAACAATCCGAATCGGAACGAAATGTTAATTGAAACCGTTACCTACAGAATATCCTAAAAATAAAATGGTTTGATTACAAAAAAATAAATATCAGCCGATATAAAGTAATAGTTACTAATATCTACAGGGTTAGGTGGAGGATTCTATTGTTAAGAAAATTTGCTTGGCAGAATATTAAGATAGGTGGTAAATATACAGTTGTATTTGCTTTTATGGCACTAGCATTTGTTGTATCTATCTTTATCACGTTTTTGTTTTTACAGACAACCGATCATCGAATGGAAGATACGACCATTAAGAATGAGCTTTCGAGCTATGCAGGAGAACTTGTTACAATTTATCAAGAGAAATATTTATTTATCCCAGAATACATATTGTTATCTGATGATGAGATGCTTTCACAGTATATGGATAAAAGTATAGAATTTGTAGATGTCGCGAAAAATATCAAACCCCTTTTAAATAAAGAACAGTTAGCAAGCTTTGATCAAATGATTGCAAATAATCATGAATTAGATCAATACTTTTTTAGTATGATTGTCCCTAATGTACAGCAAATCAATACAGATGAATTTGCAGAACTACAACAGGTTGCAAGCACACTGAAAAACGAAACGGCAGAACTAGGACAACAGCTCATGGACACTGCAACCGAAGAGAGTGAGAAATCACTACATACTGCGCAAAACGATTTGAAACAAGTTACATTTATCTTGATTTTATCTGCTTCAATTTCGATCGTTATTTCGATCATACTTTTATTCTTTATCAGCCGAAATATAAGTGAAGGTTTGCGTAATATTGTTCAACACAGTGGGGAGATTGCAAGTGGAAACTTGAATATTGAACCATTGAAGGTTAAAGGTCAAGATGAGATTGCACAATTATCAAATGCAATGAACCATATGGGAAGCAGCTTACGTGACATGATTTCAGAAATTCAGGAACTTTCTAGAGAAGTTGATCAACAAAGTACAGCATTACTAGAATCTTCTGTTGAGGTAAAGGTAGGTAGTGAACAAGTTGCTGCTACAATTGAAGAAATGGCTAAAGGTTCTACCAGCCAAGCAGATAATTCTGTTGAGATTTCTGAGAGCACGCAGCAATTCAGCTTGGAAGTCATACGTGCCGGTGAGCAAAGCAACGAATTAAATACATTCTCCAATGAGGTTCTTGAAGCGTCAACGAACGGGGATAGACTCATGAAGGAAACTGTTCAACAGATGGCCGTTATCCATGACGTAATGAAAGAGTCATTAGAAAGAATTACAAGCCTTGAGCACAAAACGCGGTCCATTACAGAACTAGTAGATGTTATACAGTCTATTGCGGATCAAACAAACTTGCTAGCATTGAATGCTTCCATTGAAGCGGCAAGAGCTGGGGAAGCAGGTCGAGGATTTACTGTTGTAGCAACAGAAGTCAGAAATTTATCTGAAGGAGTTGCTCAATCTGTAACCAAAATCAGTGATATCGTGTTTTCAATTATAGAAGAGACAGCACAAATATCCGAGGAACTAAACCTTGGATACACGGAAGTAGATAAAGGTGCTGAGCAAATACAATTAACCGGGAAAAGCTTTTCTGCGATAAACGCTAATGTAGAAGAGATGACAGATAAAATAAGAACCATGTCAACTATTTTTCAAACGATTGAAGATTCCAGCAGTACAATCAACGAGTCTGTAGAACAGATTGCTGCGATTTCTGAGGAGTCTGCTGCAGGTTCAGAAGAAATATCAGCTTCGGTACATGAACAAGCTGCATCAGTTGATAATATTTCTTCAAGTGCACAAGACTTGGCCAGTATGGTTGAGAGAATGAATCGATTGATTCAAAGATTTAAACTTTAGTATTTTTAAAAAAGGAGCAAAAGAAGTGAATTTATTTGCCAAACATAAAGGATTCATATTAATTGGTTTCATCCTATTTCTCTGTCTAGTTATGGTTGGATGTTCTGATCGTACTTCATCGAAGGAACTACCAGAAAATGAAAAAATAAAACTTGTTGATGACGAGGAAAAAGTGTATGTCGGTTTTATTCTTGATACACTTCGCGACGAACGCTGGTATGGAGATAAAGAAGCTTTTGAAAATGAAATAACTGAATTAGGCGGAAATGTGAAAACACTTGCTGCAAATGGTCACACAGAAGTGCAAATTAAACAAGCGGAACTATTGATTGCAGAAGGTGTCGATGTGCTTGTCGTTGTACCTTTCGACGGAGAAGCTGCTGCTCCAATTGTTGAGTTGGCACATGAAGCAGGAATCAAGATTATATCTTATGACCGTTTAATAAGAAATGCCGCAGTTGATTACTATATTTCTTTTGACAACACGCAAGTAGGAGAATTCCAAGCAACAGAAATATTAAAACATGCCCCTACAGGTAATTATGTGTATATAGGCGGGGCTGAATCGGATAATAACGCTGTTCTTTTAAGAGATGGAGCCATGAATATCCTACAACCACTGGTTGATTCTGGTGATATCAATATCATTTTTGACCAGTATACCGATGACTGGGAGCCCGCTATAGCGGAACAAAACGTAAAAGAGATTCTAAATAGGGATCAGGTCGATGCTATTATAGCAGCAAATGATGGAACTGCAGGTGGGGCTATTAGAGCATTGGAAGCAGCACAATTAGCTGGAGAAATTCCAGTGTCGGGCCAGGATGCTGAAAATGATGCACTGGAGCGGATAAAGGCCGGAACACAAACAATGACTGTTGAAAAACCAACCGAAGTTATTGCAGCGCATGCCGCTGAAATGGCGATGAAGGTAGCCAATGGAGAAGATATTCAGACAGATGCAACGATAAATAATGGACTCGAAGATATCCCAACGATCTTACTCGAGCCTAGAATACTCACGAAAGATACGATCAATTAATATAAAAAAGAAGACAGCTTGCCATAACCTTTTAAGTGAATGACGCATTAACTTTGAGGAACACTACTTCACTATAAATTGGATATGGCAAGTTTTTTTATTGGTAGATTGGTGGCCTGCTCGTATTTAATCTGAATCTTCCATATAAGATTACGAATGGGTGCTTTACGTTCCCATTCTCCGAAATTCGGGATTTATGATACAAATGCACCCCCAAAGTTAGATTTTAAGCTCTACCTTCGGGGGTGCAGTACCTTTCCAGCTTCAACTATATTATTAAAGAAACGAATGGGTATCAAGATTTTTTATAACACTTTCACTTTATGTTATTTTAAAACGTTCACACTTAGCGTCCTGTTAAAGGAATGTCATCATAATCTTCGGGATTTAATTCATAGACTTCATCTGTCGCCAAGCTATTTAGAATACCATACAGTCCAGTTTCAACCGCCTTCGTCAACTGCCCCATCTTCTTCTGACCAAAACTTTGTGTCTGGCCAGTAACTTCAAATAATACAGTTCCACTACCATTTAACGAAAATGAACCGAGTGCAGTTCCTGGTAAATCTAGATTCTGTTGATAAAGTGATACGTTTCCAAATGGTGAATTACCCATTTGTTGCAATGCGTCATATGCAGCAACGTTTAATTGCTTTGAAAACTCTTCGTTATATCGGTCGGCATATTCACTATATTTTTCACCTTCTGCCGTATCAGGATTAGGAACAAATACACCAGAAAGCGATAAGGTAACTGGCTCGCCTGAACCCTCGATTACATATTCTCCCTGATGGTGCAAGTCGATAAAGACATCAACTGTGCCAAACTGTTCCTGTAAATCCTTATAGACATCACGAACGGACTGAGATTCCGGGGTGATATACCAACCAGCTTGGGAAGAACTGCCAGGGAAATCCTCTGGTTGAGGCACATAATCCAGATCAGGGTTAAAATCTCTATTTACATCAAATCCAGGGTTGGAAGCATAATCCCAATATTGATTGATGTAGGTGTAATAATTCCAGGTCGGGCTTGCATTTTCCAATGCAGGAAATTCGTCTACTACCTCTTCCCACCTCATCTCATTCCCTCTGCGATTAGCTTCTGATGCATCCGGATTCATCATTGGCATAGCGACAATAGTTAGTTCTTCTCTAAGTTGTCTCATTTCCGGGGAGTTATTTTTACCAATTTTTTTTATCATGTTTAATAGCGCTACTGTACCTACCTTTTCATTTCCATGAATCTCACTTTGTATGAACACTACTTTTTCCCCTGTACCCACCGTAGTCTTATAGATCTCACGGTCTTGATTGGAATAGCCAGCCACCTCTACTTGAACTTTCCCATTGCTCGTTCGCTCGATTTGATTCAATTCTCTTGTTAGCTCGTCATGACTTATGAATCCAGCAACAGGCGGTTTTTTTACTTCGGATGCTTGGGAAATAACTGGCGAATCAACCAAAGGACTTGCTATTCCTGCTCCTAATAGGATCGCTCCACTTAGCATCGCAAATTTACCAATTCGCTTCATGCAAACGCCTCCATCATTTTATTTTATATTAGAGCTATTCTTTATCCGTATTAGCAATTCCTTCTATTTAATCTGAAAATGATTCAATGGTACTTCATTGTTTTCTGCTAATCGTGACCTCTTCCCTTACTTTATTATAAGTACAGGATAAATGAATCTAATAATAAGAACTAGATAATAAATAATAAGTTACACTAAACACCCAAAACAAGTGAATTTATATTATAATAAAAAAACACCATAAAAAAGACAGCATGAGAGAGGATAAGATATATGAAAAAGATGATAGTAGCATTATGTGCAATCGCACTTGTATTTTCACCAATTGGAGATTTTGTTTTCCAGGATGCTGGAACAACCGTTGAGGCAAAACGTTATAAATCTGGGAAGAAGTCATTTAACCCAAGTAATGGTAGTATTAATTCCAACAACAACAATTCATTCTTCCAAAATAATAAAAAAGATTCTACCGTCAATAAATCTGCGACAAAACAAAATACGAACAATAAAGGCGGCATGATGTCAGGCGGTCTAATGAAAGGCCTCATGCTGGGAGGACTTGCTGGATTATTATTTGGTGGTTTACTTGGCAACATGGGGATTTTAGGGTCGCTTCTCGGCTTGATAATCAATGGACTGGCAATCGTATTCTTGATTTCAATCGCAATGAAAATCTATCAGTTTTTCAAAAAGAAAAAGGAAGCTAATGTATGGAGAAACTAGTGATTCCTGAACAAGATATTATAAATGCAATTTGTGTCTATGTTTCTCGAAAAAAGCAAATAAAGCCAGAAGAAGTCGAGGTAGAATTATTGTTTGACGATGATACCGGCTTTACTGCAGAATCGTTTTGGAATAACAGAAAACAAGTACTCGTCATGTCAACTATTATCGAAGCCCTGCGCTTATGGTTAGATGAATTTCTTAACGAGGACCCTTTTGCCGGGATTCGATTGGAATTAGATGATGTGGAAGGTATTGTTGCATACATTGGGTAACTTGAAAATACAAGAACCCAGCCTGTATTCTAACTAGTCATTTACACAAGTTCACCTCTACGCGTAGGGTGAACTTGTTTTTTATACAAAGATTTTTTATAAAACAGCGATGCATGAGGGGAATGGAACGAGTATATTTACTTTTTATTACATTTACTTCAACTTCATCGCCTTAGCCATTATTTTAGGCAGATCCGTATTATCCAAGAAACCTGCAAACTTCTCTGCTTGTGGTCCATAAGCATAGACAGGAATATCTGCACCTGTATGATTCGTGCTTGTCCAGCCAATATTTGACCGGTCACTTATTACCGTATTAATCGCAAGTGATGCGTTGTTCGCTTGTTGAATCGTTTGAATTTCTTCGCTTGTTAATTCAAATCCAGTATACAATTCTACTACTTCACTCACATTCGAACGATTGGCGTTTAACGCTGCTGCCATAAAATCACCTGTAGCTGTTACATCTTTTAACATGCTGGCATTTAAATCCATTGAATCTTTTGAACCGGTTGTCATTCCGCCAGTATCATGATCTCCAGCAACAACGACGAGTGCTTTTCCATCTTCCTTGGCGAATTCCATTGCTTCTTTTACTGCCTCTTCAAATGCAGCAACGTCTGTCATTGCATAACCTGCATCATTTGCATGACCTGCCCAGTCGATTTGACTGCCTTCAACGACAAGGAAAAATCCTTTGTTGTTTTCCTCCAGAATATCAATTGCAGCATCCGTCATCTCAGCAAGACTTGGTTCGTCTGTTTCAGCACGGTGCAATTCCGGTGCAAGTGCATCATCTGCAAATAATCCTAAAAGCTTTTCTCCCTTTTGGAGAGCGAGATCTTTATTTGCCAGTAACTCACTGCGCGTTTCAACAAATTCATAGCCTTGTTCTTCCGCTTGCTCGATTAAGTCAATTTCTTGGTTCCCGCCTTGAGAGTCTGGCAGGAAATTATTCTTTCCGCCACCAAGTAACACATCCACTTCATTTGCAAGCAATTGTCTAGCAATTTCGGTTTCGTTATTTCGGCTTTCAACATGGGAGGCGAAGGAAGCTGGTGTTGCGTGGGTAATTGTCGAAGTTGCGACAAGACCAGATGCTTTTCCATTTTCTTGGGAAGCTTCTAAGATTGTTTGAAGCTCGTTCCCTTCTGTATCGAGGCCAACGACACCATTATTCGTCTTTTCACCTGTAGCCATTGCTGTTCCAGCTGCAGCAGAATCGGTAATATCCGAATCAGCAGAATATGTAGTAAACATTCCTTTTAAATGCTCGTCCCATACAGCATCTTCGCCTTTATAAACGCGATAGTTACTTGCATAGTTAGAACTGAAACCATCCGGAATCATATAGATAACATTTTCTACCTTTTTATTATTGCCTTTTCCATTATTGCTAGCATAATCCGGCTTGGCAGCATCTACCGCCCCTATACTTAATCCTGAAAGTACTAGCCCAGCACTAAGTGCAACCACTCCAAATTTCTTACCAATCTTGTCGAACATATGAACCTCTCCTCTCGAATTTTGACTGCAACTTGAGGTTAACAAACGGATATTGATTTCCGGTTACAGACTAGTAAAAAGAGTATAAATTTTTTTAGTAGGAAATTACTAGTTGTGGATTTTGCGGTTCTTAGGCTGGGGGACGATGGGGGTGGTTTCAGGAAATTACTTGTTCAGTGGGGGGTCCTTACCTCCCACACTGAATATTAGTTGAACAGAATCAGGGATTTACGGACTGATTATCCCCGACCTTCTCATTTTAAAAAAGTTGCTCTGTCTACGTTTGTTCCTGCAAGATGGCAGGACTGCGTACCAGAGCAACTTCCTAAATTTAATATTTTCTTAACCGCTTATTTCCTCTCCCAGAAACGCGCCTGTGCAACCGCATCAGCGAAACCTTCCGCAAAGTTATTGCTCTCTTCAGCAAATACAACACCGGGTACAGAATCTTGACTCGAAGCTGCTACATATTTCTCTCCCGTAGTAGCTACTCCAATCGGCTTAAAGTATTTATACTGATTATTTACAAACTCTATAATTTGATCATCGAACTTCTGCTGTTCATTGCTTGTTCCACCGACAACATACAGACTGTCAAAGAGAGTTGGATGGGTGGTCAGGAATGTGTCGGTTACCTGAAGCACCGATCCATTTGATCCTTTTACTTCGCCAAGCTGATCACTGATAACATGGACAAACACACCTTGCTGCTTGAGATAGCTTAATGTCCGTTCCACTTCTTCCTCATTAAATTTATCACCAATCAGTACAGCAAGTTTTTTCGTAGAGGCAGACTGCGGTGAATTTGCTAGGCTGATCGCTTCGGAACGGTCTGTTACAGAAACATGGGTTCCTGTCGGATGCGCGACACCAAGGTTATCCGCAAGTTTTGTCGCCAATTCCTTATCTACATTCACCCACATGTTCACATTTTGCTCCCGGACGGATTCCGATTTCACCTTTTGCAAGTGGAATGTTAGCGTCTCAAGCAAATCCTTCTTCTCGACAGACGTTAAACTGTTCCAGAACATTCTCGGCTGTGAAAAGTAATCTTCGAAGGAATCGCTTGGAACTTCTCTTGTTTTCTGTCCTTCCACTTTTTCAGGATAGTTGGCATAGCCTCCTTCCTCTTCACTCGCCTCTTTCGGTGTATTTTCTGCAAGTGAATTTTTATGATAATGAACAGAACCTACATCAATCGGATGTTTCTGATAGCCGTTTCTCAGGTTGTCATTTCTTTGATTGATCGGTCTGTTTACAGGTATATCGTTAATGTTTGCTGTATTCTGGCGGTAGAGTTCGGTATCCCGATAAGCAAAAGTTCTGCCCTGGAGAACCGGATCATTCGTAACATCAATACCAGGCACAAGGCTACTAGGGTCAAATGCAGCTTGTTCTTCCTCTGCAAAGAAATTATCAACGAGTCGGTTTAACGTCATTTTACCAATAGTTTGAACTGGTACGACTTCTTCTGGCCAAAACTTTGTATCATCTAAGATGTCAAAGTCATAGTTGAACTCGTCTTCTTCCTCAATCAACTGCACACCTAGCTCATATTCGGGATAAATCCCTTTTGTGATCGCTTCAATCATATCGTTCCGGTGAAAGTCTGGGTCGACCCCGCCGATCAGATTTGCTTCATCTAAGAGCAGCGAATGAACACCGAGTTTCGGCTGCCACTTAAAGCGGACAAAGGTTGATTTTCCTTGTTCATTAACAAAACGGAAGGTATTAATTGGCCAGCCCGCCATCATCCGCCAGCTTCTTGGACGACCGCGCATAGACATCAACCACATGATCATATGGGCGGATTCCTGGTTATTAGCAACATAATCCCAGAAATTATCGTGTGCAGTTGTTGCTTGCGGAACGTCGGTTGCAGGATTTGGTTTCGCAGCATGGACGACATCCATAAATTTCATGGCGTCCGACACAATAAATACAGGGAATTGCAGGGATAACGAGTCATAATTTCCTTCTTCTGTATAAAACTTAACCGCAAAGCCACGGATATCTACCGCTGTATCCTTTGAACCTTTGCTTCCTTGGAACGTTGAAAAACGGGTAAATACAGGAGTTTTCTGTCCTGCTTCCTGCAAAAAGTGAGCTTTCGTCAGATGTTTTAATGACTTATACGTTTCAAATTCTCCGTACACTCCAAATCCGCGAGCATGCACCACTTTTTCAGGAATGCGCTCCCGATTGAAATGGGTTTGTTTTCTATAAAAATGAAAATCATCATATAACAACGGACCGCGTCTGCCTGCCCTCAAAGAAGTTTCAGAGTTAGATACTTTCACACCATTATCGTCTGTCAATTTTCGGTCTTCACCCGTATTTATCTTCCGTTCTTGCTTTAGCTGTGCATCTTTTTCATCTGTTGATTTTTGTTGGTATCTGTCGTCTTTTTTATTATCCATCGTCGTACACATCCTTTAGCAAACCTATTTTTATAATCATTTGACTTCTTCCCGACCTGATTACTTATTAAACAAGTATATGGAGTAAACTGGATCGGTTATTTTTGTATCAAGATTACCTATACATGAGGAAATGTATGGCATGAAAGAACCTAAAAAAAACAGAGAAGTACCACTCCTGGCACTTCCCTGTTTCTAAGAATTGCTTAACGATGGTCTGCACGACTGCTCCGATTCACGACACGTTCAGGATACATCCCCTTATTTTCTGTATCATGGGATAGGAATGTTCCATAAACACTGCTTTCCTGCTCTTCATCTACTTCAACCAACACAATAATTTTCAGGTACCTCTATAACAGCATAATTTCTAATTCCAAGGAAATTTTGCTTTTGGTTATACAAGCATAAGACGAGGAACTGGTTCTTGTGCAGACAGGTCGCTGTCCCATCCGCTTTATTAATTGAATTTCCTTTCCTCCAATGACATAATGAACATGTAAAACCAACTAAATCAATAAGAATTTAACGTATGGCAAGAAACACAATTTAACGGAGGGATACATATGAAAATCACAGAACTTCAGACGATGGAAAAACGCGCTGATTTACTTAGGAAAACAGTTGCTCCTTTTACAGATCGGGCTGCACAGCATGATAGGGACAGCACTTTTCCTCATGAAAACTTCGATGAGTTAAAAAATATTGGTTATCCAGCTCTTACATTGCCTAAAAAATATGGAGGCAGCGGGATTTCTCTCAGTGAAATGCTTTATCTGCAAGCGATTATCGGTAAAGCAGATGGATCAACTGCCCTTTCCATCGGCTGGCATATGGGAATTATGAAACATCTTGGTGAGAATAATATTTGGGATGAGAATAAGTTTGCTAGTGTAGCAAAAGACGTGGTTGCAACTGGTTCCTTGCTGAACAACGCAGCATCCGAACCGGCTACTGGCAGTCCGACACGCGGTGGCAAACCGGAAACCTATGCAAAAGAAACGCAACAAGGCTGGGTTATTAATGGTAGAAAAACATTTACAACACTCGCTCCCGTCCTCGATTATTTTGTAGTGAGTGCATCCATCGATGGAACAGATGATATAGGTAACTTTTTAGTTCAACGTGAAAATACAGGGGTAAGCATTGATGAAACCTGGGATTCCATTGCAATGAGAGCGACAGGAAGTCATGACCTTGTCTTAGAAAATGTACATGTAGAAAAAGATGATCTCGTGGAAAAACTCACAGGGGGAAAAAGAAAGGCAACAGGTTGGCTGCTCCATATCCCAGCTTGTTATCTCGGTATCGCTCGTGCTGCTCAGGATTATGCCAATCATTTTGCTAGAAACTATTCACCTAACAGCATAACCGGAACCATCTCTGACTTGCCAAACGTCAAACAAAAGATGGGAGAAATGGAGTTAGCGATATTAGAATCCAAACACTTCCTTTTCTCTGTAGCTAGAAAATGGGATGAGTCAGATGAAAGCATACGGCAAACAATGGGACCAGAGCTTGGTGCTGTTAAATTATCGGTTGTCAATAAAGCACTTCATGTCGTGGATCTAGCGATGCGGATTGTCGGTGCCCGGAGTCTGTCTGAGAAAAATCCATTACAACGTTATTACCGGGATGTTCGTGCAGGGCTTCATAATCCGCCTATGGATGATATGACGATTATGAATTTGGCTAATTTGGTTTAGGCGGGATATCGCATTAAGTAAAAACCACATAAAAAACTACCTAATAATTGAGTTATCCTCTAATTTAATGAATTTCATAATACGTATTTAATGCTTCACCATCACCATATGTAGTTGGTTCGTTCGCAACTACATATGGTGATGGAATAGCCGACTTTGGTAATTATGAAATTCATTCAATTAGGTAGTTTTTATAGATGAGAGAATGAGCATTGGGATACTTCCCTCTCTCTACTTCTTCTTCAACTCCAATGGAACTTTAATGATTTCTTCCAATTCTTCGCCAGCGAGTACACTTTCCGTTGCAGCAATTGCTTCTTGTCCCATCATATCCGGCTGCTGAGCAACCGTTGCAGTCAATTCTCCAGCCTCAACAGAAACAATCGCATCTTCCACTCCATCAAAGCCAATAATAACGATATCTCTTCCAGCTGCTTTAATCGCTTCCAAAGCACCTAGCGCCATCTCATCGTTATGGGCACCATTTTCACCCATTAGTGCATGAATTTCACCAGGTTTCAGTTCAAAATCTACTCCTCGGAGCACCTTATTGGCACCAAATGCTTTATGAATATTTTCCATCAAAATATGCATGTAACGTCACCTCTCTCTTTAGAAAAAGACACCTGCTTGAAAAATACAATTCGAGTAGGCCGTCGTTTCTCCCGTTCGAATTACTACTTTTGCATTCGCTGTCATTTGTTTTAACCGTTCATGTTCCACAAATTCCGCATCTATCTCCTGAAACTGTTTCATAAATTCATATTGTCCTGGATTTATTTCTTTCATTTCGGACGCGAGGTACATCTTTTCAATTACCATATCAGCCGCAACTACTTTTACCACTTCCTGAAAAGAAGGGGTACCAGGCGTCAGTGCGACATCTATTTTTAATACCCCATTAGGAACAGGCAAGCCTGCATCGGCGATTACAATCGTATCGGTATGACCGAGATCTGCTAACACTTTTGCTATATGACTATTCAATATTCCATGTTTTTTCATCTTTATAATTTTCCTACCACTTCTTCACGCATCGGCATTCCACCTTGAGCTCCAAACTTTGTAATCGATATAGATGCTGCAAGGTTCGCAAAACGTATTGCTTCATTGATCGCTTTCCCTTCTGCAATCGCAACTGCAAAAGCCCCATTGAATGTATCCCCCGCCCCTGTAGTATCTACCGGCTCCACAACATAAGAAGGAACCACCTCTTCACGTATACCATTGAAATAGCGGACTCCATTTTCTCCTTCTGTGATCAAGAGCTTATTTGGATAACGGGCAAGGACCTCGGAACGCAACTCCTCACCAAACATGACGGCAAACTCATGTTCATTCGGTGTCAGAAACGTTGCAGATTCAATGGTCTTCTCACTTACTTCACGTGCCGGCGCTGGATTCAATAACCATTTTTTATGATGCTTCTTGCAAAAATCTGCAATATATTCCACGGTCTCAGCTGGAATTTCTTGCTGAACCATAATGATATCCGCATCCATCAGAGTAGAACTCGCTTTTTCAACATACGCAGGAGTAACCTCATCATTGGCACCTTTTACAAAAATAATGCTATTATCGCCTTCTGCGAGCGTAATATGAGCCGTCCCGGAACTTAAATGTGGAACGGGTTCCACATTCGTTACAGAAACACCATTTTCTTTTAAATTATGGACAATCTTCTCACCAAAAGCATCCCCGCCAACGCATCCAACCATAGATACTTCAGCACCAAGGCGTGCTGCGGCTACCGCTTGATTCGCCCCCTTCCCTCCCGGTACCGTGTAAAACGATTCTCCAAGTATCGTTTCTCCTGCTCCTGGTCTTTTGTTAGCGGTCACAACTAAATCCATTGAAGTACTTCCTACAACAACAATATGAACCATATTAATCTCCTACCTTTCTTGTTGATCCTCTTTCGATAAATTGTACAGGTAACTTATGGTGAATATCAGTTAAAACTTCTTGATTTACTTTTTTAATAAGTATTTCTGCAGCTCTTGCACCCATTTCATAAGCAGGCTGGCGAATCGTTGATAATCCTGGATTGACGAGTTCACTAATCGAAATATCATCAAACCCGATAATTTGAACATCTTCTGGAACACTTCGGCCCTTGCGCTCTGCCTCATTCATCACTGCAACCGCAACGATATCATTACATGCTAGAATTCCATCTGTATTCGGATATTTATCGAACAATGTTTTCACCGATTCACTTGCTCCTTCAAAAGTAAGCTCGGAGTCCAACACATTGATCTTGATTCCTGCTTGTTTTAACAGCTGAAAAGAAGATACAAACCGCTGATAAACCGGTCTCACTTCAACAGGGCCTCTTATAACAGTCACTTCCTTACTTCCTAGTTCTAAAATCTTCTGCGCAGCTAGCTTACCACCCTCTAACTGATCAGCATAAACAGCAGGCAAACTTTCTATCGTTCGGTCAAGCATCACAACTGGTATCTTCAAGTCTTTGAGCATGTCACTATGCGCTTCATTAATGGAAGCAATAATACCAACCACATTATGCTGGATAAATGTATCGAGATAATCCATTTCCTGTTCAAGCTGCTCATCACTATTCCCAATAATCAAGCGGTAGCCTTCTTCCCGAAGCCAATCTTCCACTCCTCTAGCTAACGCGGGGAAAAATGGGTTCGTAATATCGGGAAGGATTAAGCCGATTAACTTTGACCTTTGTGTATATAAGGAACGAGCCACTTCATTCGGTTTATAATTTAATTTTTGAATCGCATCCAATACGGCTTTTCTCGTATCTTCATGCGCGTATCCACTATTATTTATCACTCGTGATACGGTCGCAGCTGAAACTCCAGCCGCTTTCGCCACATCTCGGATTGTCACTGCCATAGCATCTCCACCTTTATCTGAAACCGGTTACACATTTATCTTAGCATCAATGTTTTATTTTGTCGAGTGTTTTATGGGGGAGGATAAATGGGCGGCTAGGAAATTAGTATGTAAATAGCTATTGTGCCGCCCTTTATAATCTTTTATAGAATTGGAGAGCCTTCTTCCTTTCTCGTAATGTAAATTAACATGCATCGATAAAGGCTGAAAATAATTTGCTATTATAGGCATCATGTTTATAACTGAATTCCGGGTGCCATTGAACCGCCAATATAAATGCTTTGCCAGGCATGACAACAGCTTCGATCAATCCATCAGCAGCTGTGGCTACAGGTTCTAACTCCTCCGATAACTTTTTGATTCCTTGATGATGATAACTGTTTAACTTAAAAGTATCTGCTTCTAGGATTTGAAATAATGAACTGTTATCCGCTAACCTGTGAATGACTGGTTCGTCCGTGGTTAATGGCAACATGACTGGAATCCCACCGGAATCTTCAATCCCTTTCATATATCATGGAAGCATCCAATAGCTTTCTTTTTTGTCGTCATATAAAGGTAGAACACCGATTAATGGTTTTTTCATTTGATGATCGCTCCCTATATTTGCGATTCTGATCTAGTATGAAATCGAGACTTTTTTGAAAGCGAATGACTATTGTTTTTAGAATTCAAATGGCTAAAGGAACTAGGATTAACACTAGAATGAATTTCATAATTACCAAAGTCGGCTAGGCTTTTCCATCACCATATGTAGTTGGGAGCGAACCAACTCAACATATGGTGATGGTGATGCATTAAATACGTATTATGAAATTCATTAACGAAAGAAACGAATCATTTATTACTGTTGCTTTCACACTTCCCCTTCCTTATAATTGTAAGTATATAAATTTGGTTATTTCAAAAGACATCCTATACAGGATACAGTTAGAACAAGCAACCCCAACAATACAGGTATCTCGTTCTGACTACTCATAGAGGGTTCGAAACCATCCCCTCTTAAATAAAAACTATGGAGGAATGTACAATGGAAAAGGCAATGGTTGTATTTAGTGGCGGACAGGATTCGACCACATGCTTGTTATGGGCATTGGAAGAATTTGATCAAGTAGAGACCGTCACTTTTTTGTATGGGCAAAGACATGAATCGGAGGTCGAATGCGCGAGGAATATAGCAAAAGATCTCGGTGTCAATCAGAAAATTATTCAGATGGATCTTCTGAATCAATTAACGGAAAATGCCTTAACGAGAAAAGAAATGGAAATAGAGGAAGGAACCATACCAAATACATATGTAGAAGGAAGAAATCATATCTTCCTTTCATTTGCTGCGGTTTATGCAAAATCAATGGGCATTAAAAATATTATCACCGGAGTCAGTGAAACAGAGTCCAGCGGATACCCGGATTGTCGAAATGATTTTATAAAATCACTCAACACGACGTTAAATCTCGCAATGGATTTTCCTTTTAACGTAATCACCCCTCTCATGTGGAAAGATAAATCAGAGGTTTGGGAAATGGCGGATCGGATGGATCGTCTAGCGTATATTAGGGAAAACACGTTGACATGCTATAACGGGATAATAGGGGATGGTTGTAGGAATTGCCCTGCTTGTAAACTAAGAAATGATGGGTTAGAAACCTATCTACAAGGGCGGTCTGTAATATGATTCGAATAGCTATCTACTTATTATCTATCATTCTAGCAAATGTCATTACTGCAAGATTCGCTCCCTTGGAACTAGGCCCACTCATCATCCCGTATGGTACCTTGCTGATCGGATTAACCCTTGTCATGAGAGATATGGTGCAAAATAGATTCGGCAGATTACGGACTTATCTGCTCATTGGGCTAGCCCTGCTATTATCAGCATTTTCAAGCTATTTACTAGGAGATCCATTATGGGTCGTTTTTGCAAGTACGTTAAGTTTTATTATTTCAGAAACAGCCGACACAGAGATTTATACACGATTTAAATTACCATTTGTAAAAAGAGTCATGTATTCAGGAATTGTGGCAGGATTTTTGGATTCAGCGATCTTCGTCATTATTGGAATAGGACCGCTAGGATTAGAATTCGTTCCATGGAGTTTAGTGCCCTATGCCATATTAGGTCAATGGGTTGCCAAGGTTGTGATGCAATTAGTCGTTGCTGGCGGAATCAGGAAAGTTGTTATAAAAATGGATCTGTATGAACCGAATATTACGGATAGAAAATTAGAGGGGGATAAAACATGCGAAAAAGCGACACAAACGATTTAACATTACTTGGAAATCAAAATACGGAATACAATTACAAATACAATCCCGATATTTTGGAAACATTTGAAAATCAGCATAGGGAAAATGATTATTTCGTTAAATTCAATATCCCTGAATTTACGAGCCTATGCCCGATGACAGGCCAGCCGGATTATGCGACGATTTACCTCTCGTATATGCCTGATGTGAAAATGGTAGAAAGCAAATCGCTGAAACTGTATATGGTCAGTTTCAGAAACCAGCCCGGCTTCCATGAAGACTGTGCAAATATAATCATGAAAGACTTGATTAATTTATTAGATCCGAAGTATATCGAAGTCTGGGCGAAATTCACTCCACGCGGCGGGATTTCCATCGATCCATATTGCAATTATGGAAAACCGAATACGATCTATGAGGATATGGCTAGAGAGCGAATGTTTAAGCATGATATGTATCCGGAGAAAGTGGATAATCGATAGAATGAAACTTCAATCAGGGGGGGGGATCCTTTCCTTCCCCACTGATTGTTAGTTGAACAGAATCAGGGATTTACGGACTGTGTATCCCCCACCTTCACATTTTGGGTTTCCCTCATATTTAGATGTGGGGGGATTACAGACCGTTGATGCGTGATAAATAAGCGACGTCTAGTTGTCCAGAATTGCATATTCTTCTATAAAGTCCACTGCACGTTGCCAGCTCGCACGATATTCTTCACCTTCCAAGAAGTTCCATGGGCGGCCCCATAAATTCATTTCTTCCCCACATTTTGGACAGTAAGGAATCAATTCATCAGGAAAGAAAAAAGGCATCTTTGTTTCTTCCAATCTGGAACAAAGATGCCCACGAATCACTCCATCCCCTCTAAAATAGAAAGATCAATCATCCCCTCAATATCATTCGAATCAACATATTCTGCCTCTAGACTAATATCCGCCATTTCCTGAATGACTTGTTCATTCACATCTGTCGTTACACGTAGTCTGGAAAAGGCTGCTGCTGTTTCTTCTTTATCAATTTCTTTCCCAGTTAAATCCTGAATATGCTGAATCACAATTTGTTGTGCTTCTTCTGGATTTTCTTGGATAAATTCAACTGCACGTTTATGCGCTTGTAAATACTGCTCCGTGAGCTCGGTATTTTCTTTGAAATCGCTACGGGCAGCTACTACCGTATTGGTTGATTCCTCTCCCCAAGCAAACTCATCATAATCCAGCAGCAACTCACCGCCAGCCTGCGTTTCCAAGATATATCCCCACGGCTCTTGTGTTGCTGCAGCGTCTACCGAATTTTGAACAAATAAAGTTGCTGTATCTGCTGGTGCTGCCGCATGCATTTCTACAGTTCCACCACTTGACGTTGCTTCTAAGCCAACTTCTTGTAATGCTTTACGGAGCATCACATCTTGCGTACTACCGATAACCGGAATGGCGACTCGCTTTCCATCTAAATCTTCCAGTGACTCGATGCCACTTTCTTCGCTCGTTACAAGTACTGCCCCGCCATTAACGGCACCAGAAATAATATGAAACTCTGGATTTTGCAGATAAATATTTAATAGTGGACCTGGTCCAACCGTACCGACATCGATTTCATTTGTTTGCATGGCTTCCATAAATAATCCGCCATTTGAAAATGTTTGTGTTTCAATTGTGATATCTTCCCCAAATTCTTCTGCAAAATAACCTTCTTCCAAAGCAACAATCGATGCAACATGTGTCAAATTGGGAAAATATCCAATCGTAACGGTATCCTCGTCATTCGAACACCCTGCCAACACTACTCCGATAACAGCCATTGCTAACAACAATTGAACAAACCTTTTCATCATCCTATTCCTCCTCAAGTAATCTAACTGATTCCCCATTTTCGTTGAACGGAACGCTCCAACCGTAAGAATATAAGTTGGTCCATAATCGTTCCAATCACTGCGATAATAATCATGACAGAGATAACGAGATCCATTTGTCCTAAGGAACGGCCGGCATCGAGTAATTGTCCAAGACCACCACTGCTCGCCAGTAATTCTCCTGCCATCAAGGCGCGCCAAGAGAATGCCCATGCAATACGCATACCGGATAATAATTGTGGGACAGACGCCGGGATAATAACTGTTCTTAGAAAATGAAACCCGCTTGATCCATAGGTTTTCGCAACCCGTTGATACAGCCTCGGCACATTTTTAAATCCACTCGATGCATTCATTGTCATCGTCCATGTGGCACCAATGGTTACGATAAAAAGAATTGCGAACTCATTTAAGCCAAACCAAATAATCGCGAGCGGAAACCAAACAATACTCGGAATGGATTGTAATGCCGTGACGAGAAAACCTAATGTATCTTCCACCAGCTTATATCGCCAAATTAAATAACCAAAAATAAGACCTATTAAGGTAGCAATCGAAAATCCAAGGAGAATCCTCCCAATACTTCTGATCACGGCTGCTGTAATTTGCCCATCGATTAATCCAGTAAAAAGTGTCTCCAGGACAAGGAGTAAGCTTGGGAACATAAAGTCTGGCAGCCCGGAAACTCTAGATGTTACTTCCCATATCACCGCTATCACTGCGATGAACAGGATTCGCCTTAAAGTTGTAGTCATCTCCCATTTCCTCCTTTAACACTTTTTCTATTTCTCCATCTAGGAGGCTTAATATTCTTTGTTCCGTATGTAAAGTAACAGAATCAGGCATGACCCCATCTTTTGTCGTTGGTACGGGAATAATTTCTTTTATTTTCCCTGGTCTTGTTGCAAGCACCACCACTTTCTCCGATAATTGCACCGCTTCTCGAATATTATGGGTCACAAAAAAGATCGTGACATTTGTTTTCCTCCATATTTCGAGCAACTCCCGGTGCAACACCATTCGGGTTTGTTCATCCAATGCGGAAAATGGTTCATCCATTAATAAAATATCCGGTTCCATCACAAGCGCTCTCGCAATCGATACGCGCTGCTTCATCCCACCTGACAATTGGTGAGGGTACGAATCAGCATAATTACTCAAATGCACCATTTGCAAGATATCTTTCGCTTTTTTCTCCATCTCATCTTTGGATTGCCCTTTTATTTTCAAGCCATAGGTGACATTATCGAGCACCGTCAGCCATGGGAATAAACCGTCCTCTTGGAATACAACAACACGGTCCGGGCCGGGTTTTTTTACTTCTTTTCCAGCAACCGTAATCAATCCTTCATCTACTTTTTCTAAGCCGGCAATCAAATAAAGCAATGTTGATTTCCCGCAGCCTGAAGGACCAACAATCGAAACGAAACTCCCTTTTTCCACTTCCAGATTAATATTGTCCAAGACTTCTAATCTTTCATTGTCTTTTAAGGGAAAGCTTTTCTTAATTTCTTTAATGGATAAATACATGTCCACACCTCCACAACCATCTATTTTAATAGCTTGTTATATGTAAATTACACAGAGAATAAATCACTCGTTAAATAACGCTCGCCACTGTCCGGGGCAATACAGACAACCGTTTGACTTGGATCCAGTCGTTTTGCAACCTTTAAAGCAGCGAAAACAGAAGCACCACCAGAGGGTCCTAATAAAATCCCTTCCTGACGAGCAAGGTCATAAACGGTATCATAAGCATCTTGATCTTCAATTTGAATAATTTCATCATAAATTGACGTATTCAAAATATCCGGAATAAACCCAGGACTCGTTCCAACTAATTTATGTTTTCCGGGTTCACCACCTGACAAGACAGGAGACCCTGCTGGTTCGACGACAATATTTTGAATCTCTGAATCATACGCTTTTAGTGCTTCTCCCGTTCCGGTTATCGTCCCACCGGTCCCAGCAGTACAAACAAATGCCGCAAGTTTCTTTTGTTCTTGCTCCACCGCTTCGATAATTTCTTTTGCTGTTGTAATCCGATGAATAGCTGGATTTGCTTCATTTTCAAATTGCATCGGAATAAAGCTATTTGGTGTCACAGCAGCAATTTCCTTCGCCTTTTCAATCGCTGCCGGCATCTTTCCAGCTCCCGGTGTAAAGACAACTTCAGCACCGTACGCGCGTAATATGTCGACCCTTTCTTTTGTCGATGTATCCGGTAAGACGATAATCGCTCTATATCCTTTAGCAGCGGCATTCATCGCTAAACCAATTCCCGTATTTCCCGAAGTCGGTTCGATTATCGTTGCTCCGGGTTTAATTAATCCCTCTTTTTCCGCTCGTTCCAGCATAGAAAAAGCAGCCCGGTCTTTCACACTTCGGCTAGGGTTAAACAATTCGAGTTTGACGTAAATAGCTGCACCATTTGAATCCGCAATTTTATTTAATCTCACTAACGGAGTTTCTCCGATTAATTCAGCAATATTGTTCACTACTTTCACGGTGGATCTTCCTTTCATTAGGTGAGTAATTGTTATTGTACCACACAAACATCTCTATTCAACCCTAATTACTTGGGTTTATACAAAAAACAAAAGAGCATGTTCATTGCCCCGCTACCTATCCGTCATGGACAACGTAGCTGTAAAAACAGACTCAGTACTTGGTATAGCCTCTATTGTACTAATAAGCCTTTCCAAACAAGTTTTAATTTTAATGAATTTCATAATACGTATGTAATGCTTCACCATCACCATATGTAGTTGAGTTAGTTCGTTCCCAACTACATATGGTGATGGAAAAGCCGACTTTGGTAATTATGAAATTCATTCATTTGTTAAAATATTTAAATAATAAGGAAAAACTTTATTCAGTGGGGTTATTATAGACCGTAAATGTGTGATGAAGGGAGAGGTAAAAATGAAATGTAAAGCTTGCAACGATAGTGAATTTGTTGAAGTTCCGGAATTTGAGCAACAATTTACAGTTTGCTTTTCTTGCGGAGAAGTATACTAATACGTTGATTTATCTAAAAAAGCACCTGCCTCCTCGTCCTTCCAGTCTAATGGTTAGGTAGTACAAATTTTTCATTTTTCCTTCTTATGCGGCCATTTTTATCTGTATATATTTTAGTCAAGCCTAACTTCTGCGCTTGTTTTAAAAGTTCATCCGTTCGGGAATGGGAAGCAATAATGAAATAATAAGCAGCGAATCATTGCTAGCTCTGTAATATTTAATTTTGCTTCAAAAAATCTGAAAAAAGATAGCCATCGGAAACTATCATTTAGTCTCCTCTAGCTATCTACATTTTATTTACAATAAGAAATGGGTTTACTGCATAAACGTTAAATTAATTTAATGAATTTCATAATACGTATTTAATGCTTCACCATCACCATATGTAGTTGAGTTGGTTCGTTCCCAACTACATATGGTGATGGGAAAGCCGACTTAGTAATTATGAAATTCATTCAATTCTATGTATTATTTCTTTATTAGTACACATCCGAGATATACCATTTATCACCGTATTGCATCACTTCTACACTCACTAATTCTTCTGCATCTTCGGCATCGATAAAGACGGAGTTGTACTTCACAGTCGCTTCAAAATCGATGTAATCCTCGCCAGTGTCTATCTGTTCAAGATCAAGCAGTTCCATCGTCACATCCAGATTTTCAAGCATCTCCATCGCTTCCATCACATCTTCATCTAGCATTTCCTCCCAAACAAGCGGATCGACATACTGCTCTATTTTCTCCACATCTCCATCACTAAGTGCTGTGAAAAAATTCTCTATCACTTTTTCCGGACTGTCATTAGATCCCTGGAAGATGAAAAAAGCGATCAAAACAATAAGAATCCCGCCGATAATAGAAAGATTTCGTTTACCTAACTTTTGCGCCTTTTGTTTCATGGAATCTACAAAACTAATTTTTTGTATCGGTTGTACCGCGGGCTGTTGTTGGGGCTCTTGCTTTTGTTTCTCCGACTGATTGGCTTGGACCAACGCCTCTGCTTGGTCCGTACCTCCTGTTTGCTCTTCTGTATCAGCAATTGTTTGGGACTCACTTTCGCCCTCTCGCTTCGTCCCACAGTTCAGACAAAAAGCACTCTTACGCTCAAACTGCACCCCGCATTCCTGACAAGCTTGGCGCTCCCCGCAATGGCCACAAAACGTAACATTCCCGATTTCTTTGTGGCAATTAAAACATTCATGCATATTATCACTCTCTCTAGTACTATTCACCTGCATCGAGATAATAATACACATTCCCAGGACTTTTGTAAAGGAAACTATAGACCTTTAGAATCAATTATGCATTTTTCTAGAGTATTTTTAATCACTTTATATTCATTAAATAGTAAAATCAGCTTAACAAACTGGAAATATTAGTCTATACTACTAATGATTGAATAGATGAATAAAGTGAAACTTCATTCAGTGGAGTTTCCTTACCTTCCCCCACTGAATGTTAGTTGAACAGAATCAGGGATTGACGGACTGTTTATCTCCACCTTCACCTAGTAGCTTTCCCTCGTGTTTTGAGGTGGGGGTATTACAGACCGTTAATGCGTGAAAAATATTTCATATAAAGGAGTCTATCAGACATGGAAAAGTACTGTCAGGAATGTGGAGAAGCTATCGATGAATCCTTAAACTTTTGTCAGAACTGTGGACATAAATTGCACGCCTCTTCGGCACAGGGCACAGTTATCCCTCCTAAAAAGCAGCCAAGAACTTACTCGAAGAAACAAAAAATAATCATAGGTGCAGCTGCCGCTCTTTTGGTTATCATGATTGGCGGCTATACATGGGGGAAGTCATATTTCTCTCCAGAAAAAACGGCAGAACGGTTCATCACAGCAATAATTGATGAAGATTATGAAAAAGTTCAGGATATGACAAGGATGCAAGGTGAATCGATCTCACAAGCAGAGGCAGAAGCACTTATCGCGCTTGCAAAAGATGAGGCACATTATATCAACATCGAAACGACGAATTTAGAAGACTTTTCGTACCAGAATGACCTGATGAAACTAACGGAGAACGGCAAGCATTTATTTATTTTTCCTAAATACCTATTTTCTTTAGTACCGCAATACGCGGACTTCAATCTGCCTTTTGAAAATATAGAAACAACATTTAATGAGGAAACATTCCCTGCCAAAAAGAACGATGAACGAAATATTGTTTATGGGCCACTCGCACCCGGTAAGTATACAATACATAGCACTTACAGCGGGGAATTGACGGAAGCTGAATCAGAGGATGTAGTAATCCTCGGAGACAGCTCTAGTGATACGGTTTATCAGGATATTCAACTGGATGCAGAATCGACAACATTCCACTTATATAATGAGAATGGCAGTCCGATTAAAAATGCATATATGGAAGTGAATGAAGAGCAGATCCCCTTCGATGAAAGCCTAAATATTGAAGCATTCGGTCCGCTAAACCTGGATGGTTCTGTCACGGCAACCCCAATTATTGAAACAGAATGGGGTAAGGTAACACTAGATGAGATAAAGATTGAAGAAGATTACTATGAGCTCACCTTGAACACTGTAAGCAAAGAGCTAATGGATCATTTATCAGAAGTAATTTTATTGTATGGAGAAGAATATGTGGAAGCCCATGCAGCGAACGATGCTACTATTTATACGGCTGTTACGGAAAGTTTAAGAGGGACTTTTAAAGACAATTTTGCTTATAACATAGATTATGGAAAGAACTTCACAGGGCAACTAGAAAAAATCGAACTAAATTATGACGAGCTAACGTTCTATGACAAAAATGAAGTTTCCGTCCCAGCTAATTTCCATTTTACAGCCTCCACTTTTCATAGTGACGAGCAGCCTGATTTAGAAGAACGAATTGACACCGTAGCACTTCGTATCATTTTCGATGCGGAGGAAGATAAATGGCTGATTGATGAAGCAAATTCGTATGGAATGTTTAGCAATACAGATTTTGAAGCTACGGAAACCCTCGAAGGTTCACAGGAACTGCATCAGGCTGCCAAGTCAGCTTCAAAACCTGCAAGCAATGATGTAGATGCGCAAATAGAAGAAGCAACGTTAAATTATATTTATAACCTTGTTGAAGCAATTAATGCGGATGATTATGAGCTCGTTCGTCCGTATATCAAGGATGATAGTGCCCTTCATGGCATGCAAGTGGATTTAGTAGATCGCTTAGCGGAAAGTGGCATGAAGCAAGAGGTCATCGATGCAACGGTAACAAATATTGAAGAGGACGGTAACGCATGGATTGTAACGACAGACGAAACGATTAAGAAAATTTATAACAGCGGTGAAGAGGAAACTAGTGATTATAATTGGAAGTACACCGTAGAATCAGATGGTGATGGGGTGTCGTTGACGAATATAGAGTAAAAGATTACTATAATGAATTTCATAATACCTATTTAATGTATCACCATCACCATATGCAGTTGAGTTGGTTCGTTCCCAACTACATATGGTGATGGAAAAGCCGACTTTGGTAATGATGAAATTCATTCAGATAGCTATTTTTTTAAATATCCTTAGGTCTTTATCGTCCACTCTCAAAAATACCCTTCTAAACAAATCAGAAGGGTATTTTCTATTTATTAGCTTATTTTTTCTCTCTAGTATTCTCCCTACTTCAAAAGGTAAATGCTTTATTACGGGGAGTGCAAACAGTTTAGATTGGTTACTTCACCATTTCTTTTAACATTGGCGGATCCGCTTCTTGTTTATAATCATCTTTATACTCTACTTTAAACTCCGTAAAGCCATAAATAATAGCGATTAAAGGGCTAATTAAACACAAAAATGCAAATAGTAAATAACTTAGTGTAAATACGCCTAATGTGGTTGCCATGAATGCCCCGCAAGTATTCCATGGTACAAGAGGAGATTCATTGTCCCAGCATCTTCTAATGTTTGTGATAGGTTTTTCGACTTCAGGCCTCTCTTATCATATTCTTCCGCATACATTCGGCCTGGAACAATAATCGACATATATTGGTCACATCCAACAATGTTCGAGGAAATACATGGAACAACTGTTACTTCCCGGAAAAAAAGAACGAATCTACTCTCCTTTCACATTAGGAAAGTAGATTACGTTCCCGCTCTTTCTATTTATTCACTTAACCATTCATTAATCAAATCTTGATTTTCTTCTACCCATTTTTCTGCACCAGCAATCGGTTCTTCTCCTGCTTCTTCTGCTTCAGCTACAGCGCTCATTAACTCACCGATGGAATCATCATCCATCTTCCAGTTCTTTAACCATTGATCAATCTCAGGGAAATCGTCAGCGAAACCTAATCTTTTCGCGTGATGAATTTTTTCCGTTTCCCCGAACACTTTTTTAGGATCATCTAGATATTTTAAGTCCATTTCCGAAAACACACGGTGTGGGTTCCATAATGGTGCGACAATCGGTTCTTCCTCACGGATTGCCTCCTCAATTGCTGTAAGCATCGCTGGTTCAGAACTTGGTACAAGCTCAAAGTCCAACTCGTATGCTGCAATCATTTCTTCGGTAGTATCCATTGTCCCTGCACCAGGATCAAATCCAGTAATCTGATTCTCGAACAGTTCTTTATTCTCATTTAAGTCTTCAATACTATTGATATCTTCCATATAAGCAGGTACAACCAATCCTACTTTAGCATTGTCATACCAAACCTCTTCTGAAAAATCGATTTGCTCTTGATATTGCGCGAAATAGTTCTTATCTTGAACCGGCAGCCAAAATTCCAAGTTAACATCCAATTCATCATTTGCAAGTGCTGCCATTTGAGTCCCCATATCTAATAAGTGAAACTCAACATCATATCCTTCTTCCTCAAGAATGACTTTCCACATATTTGTGACAGCAATGTTTTCTGCCCAACTAATTTGTCCAATATCAATCGTCTCATCCGTACGATCATCAGCACCTTCCGCATCTCCACTGCCACATGCTGCAAGAACACCTATCATCCATACTGTAAGAATCAACACAATTCCCCTTCGAAAACTCATGAATTAAATTGCCTCCTGTAAATGAATGAATTTCATAATTACCAAAAACGGCTTCTTCGCTACAGCATGTAGTTAAGAAAGCTTCTAAGCAACTACATGTTGTGGCGTGGAAGCGGTAAATCCTTATTATGAAATTCATTAAAATATTAAGTATCTTCATTTTTCTTCGGTATAAATTCAAATATTTCGCCTGAACGAATACTTGCTGCTAATCGTTTTAACCAATCGTAATATACTTTGGATTCATTCAACATCTTATAATGTTCTTTTGCCTCTTGCTTTATTTCATCTGCTACGGACGCATCGTCCAGAATTTCCTCAAGTTCCTTTTCTGCGTCATGCACCGCATCTAAATTCAATCGCACTTCACGCTCCCATTGTTCACAATAGAAAGACATAAAAGTATTGAAGAAATTCTTTTCCGCTGCATACGTATGTTTCCTTGAGCCTCTCAAATAAACCCGTTTCACATATCCGATATCTTGCAATTTACGTACACTGGTACTCATACTTGCTTTTGTCATGCCGACTTCTTCATGCATTTCGTCTAAGTTCATCTTATCTTCAAAGTACATGGTGGCGTACAACCTACCGGCGGCTGGTGTCACGCCATATAAATCCATTGTTTCAGCTATCGCTCCGATAACTTGGTCCTTGGCAAATTCAAGTTTTTCTTTTGCTTTATTCGTATTTGAGCTTTCCAATAGCTAACTCTCCTTAGTTCATGTTCATTTTGTTAAATTTTTTCTTAACAAATTTAATAGTAAAGGTTTTAAAATAAATGTCAAATCGTTTCCTCACTGAAAAACGCGCGAAGCACTGGTATCACTTGCTTAATAAGATTTTGTTATTTTTGGGTCACAACATCATTTTGTCGTAAACGATCAAAAGAAATACATTTTTCACTTTGACAAGTTAATTTTCTTATGATAGATTAAATTTGTTCAAAACGTTAAATTTTTTCTTAACAAACTTAACATCAAAACAAAATAACAATATGAGGAGGTTTCCGTAATGGACATAAAAAAACAATACATAAATGGCCAATGGGTTGAAGCAATCTCACGAAATACAAGAGATATCATTAATCCATATAATCAAAAGGTCATTGCCGTGGTTGCGGAAGGGAACGCAGAGGATTCCGAAAAAGCAATCGCTGCAGCAAGAGAAGCATTTGATCAAGGCGAGTGGCCAAATACGCCAGCTACAGAACGAGCAAAAATCGTTAAAAAAATCGCGGATCTGATTGAACGTGATCAAGAAGAACTTGCAAAACTTGAATCATTAGATACAGGAAAAACATTGGAAGAAAGCCGGTGGGATATGGAAGATATTGCTGGTGTCTTCCGTTACTATGCTGAGCTTGCCGATAAAGATGGTGGCGAAATAATAAACTCTCCCATCCCAAATTCGGTCAGCAAAGTAGTGAAAGAACCTGTTGGTGTCTGTGGGCAAATTACTCCTTGGAATTACCCACTACTCCAAGCTTCTTGGAAACTAGCTCCAGCTCTCGTCACTGGAAACACACTCATCATCAAGCCGAGTGAAATTACACCACTGACACATATCAAAATCTTTGAATTAATTGAAGAAGCCGGTGTACCTAAAGGTGTTGCCAACCTTGTACTTGGTCCTGGAAATACAGTTGGTGCAGAACTTTCAAGTCACAAAGATGTAGATTTAATCTCCTTTACCGGTGGAATCGAAACAGGAAAAACGATTATGCAAGCTGCAAGTCACAATATGAAAAAAATCGCACTCGAACTCGGCGGCAAGAACCCGAATATTATTTTTGCCGATGCTGATTTAGAAGTAGCAATCGATCAAGCCTTAAACGCTGTATATTTCCATGCTGGACAAATCTGCTCTGCTGGAACACGAATCATTGTTGAAGAAAGCATCCACGATCAATTTGTCGACGCACTGACCCAGCGAGTGAAAAAGATTAAGCTAGGAAATGGTTTTGATGAATCAACACAAATGGGACCACTTATTTCTAAAGAGCATTTAAACAAAGTAGAAAATTATGTGGAACAAGGCATCAAAGAAGGTGCAACAGTCGCGGTCGGGGGCAAACGTCCAGATGATGCAGAACTCCAAAATGGATTTTTCTATCTACCTACCATTTTGACAAATTGTACGACTGACATGCGTGTGGTGCAAGATGAAGCATTCGGTCCTGTTATCACAGTGGAAAAATTCGCGACCGAAGAAGAAGCTATCAAACTGGCAAATGATTCGATTTACGGATTATCCGGCGGTGTATGGACTAAAGATATCGCCAAAGCGGAACGTTGTGTCGCTAAAATGCGCATGGGTACCGTATGGATTAATGATTTTAACATCTACTTCCCGCATGCACCTTGGGGTGGCTATAAACAATCAGGAAATGGCCGCGAACTAGGAGTCATGGGACTGGAAGAATACCAAGAAACAAAACATATTTTCCATAATTTAAAACCAGAAACAATGAACTGGTTCTAATCAAAAGAGCGTAAGTGCCCTTACAGGCTAAGTTCGCGATCGTCTTCGCAACGCCTGTACTAGCACATCCAGTAGTCGCAGCGACGTACAAACTGTGCCTCCCAGGACGTGAGGTAGTTCGATGTTGCCCCAGGATGGGGTGAACTTAATCGAACTTCCCCTTTCCGCAATGAGATAAAGGAAACACACCCCTTTAGGGGTAGACGTGAGTTGAGCCTTGGCCCGAACTTAGTCGACCTTCCTTTAGTTTTGAGTCGATGTTGACTTATCGATTGGAGGAGAATGAAGTTTGGGACTGCGCACTGCTCGCCCCACCAAAAGATCTGCTAGTTGCTGGGCGCAGATTGGATGCGGCTGTTACATTATAAATAGTCTACAGTAAAAATTATAATTACTTTAATCAAAATTACAGGAGGATTTTAATAATGAGTTTAAATATGAAAGTAGAACAAATGTATAATTTCCATCAATTCGAATTACCAACAGCAATCAAACACGGCATTGGATCCATCAAGCATATTGGAGAAGAGGTTAAAAATCTTGGTGTGACAAAAGCGTTACTCGTAACCGATCCTGGAATCTATGAAGCTGGTGTAACAAAGTCAATTGAAAAATCTTTAAAAGAGGCTGGAATCGAAATTTCTTTATTTAATAAAGTAGAACCAAACCCTCCTGTACGTCTTATTGCAGAAGGCAGCAAACAGTACAAGGAAGATAATTGTGATGGACTCGTAGCAGTCGGAGGCGGAAGCTCCATGGATACAGCAAAAGCAATTGGTGTTGAAGTAGCTCATAACGCTCCCGTTTTAGAATATGAAGCAGCAGAAGGCAAAAAGCCACTTGAAAACCGAATTCCACCATTAACTACAATCCCTACGACAGCTGGCACTGGTTCGGAAGTAACACAATGGGCAGTGATTACAGATGAGGAACGTGAATTCAAATTTAATACAGGCGGGCCACTTATCGCTGCGCACTTAACGATTATTGATCCAGAGTTACATGTTTCCATGCCCCCACACGTAACAGCAATGACAGGTATTGATGCACTTGCACATGCGATCGAATGCTACACGATGCATTATGCCCAACCGGTTACAGATGCAGTCGCACTACTTGCAATCGAATATGTTGGAAAATATATTCGTCGTGCTTACGCAGATGGCGGTGACATTGAAGCAAGATACGGAATGGCTCAAGCTGCCATGCTTGCAGGATTATCTTACGGAAGTGAATCAGCAGGAGCAGCGCATGCAATGTCTCAAACACTCGGTGGTATTATCCCGGTTGCACATGGTCAGTGTGTTGCAACGATGATGGGCCCTGTCATGGAATATAACTGGAAAGGTCATCCAGCTAAATTTGCTCGAATCGCACAAGCGCTCGGCGTGAATACATTCAATATGACAACAGACGAAGCAGCAAAAGCAGCGGTTAATGAAGTTTATAAACTTGCAGAAGACTTGGATATCCCGAATTTAGAAGAACAAGGCGTATCCCCTGACATGATTGACAGACTTTCAAAAGAAGCGATGAAAGATCCGCAAACAGTAGGTAACCCACGCGACTTGACAGAAAAAGATTATCAGTGGATTTACAAACGTTGCTTTAACTTAGTTCCTAAAACTCTTTAATTATTAATCAAGCGTTCATTCAGCCCCGTTCATTATTCATAATGAACGGAGCTGTTTTTATTTTTTTAAGTCGGAGAGACAGGCTTGTTGTCCGATTGTCTTAATAATCGTGGTCGATATACATTGGGATAAGTCATTCGTAATTGGCCAGATCACAATGATAATAACTGGAAACATTGCATATTTTCATGTACAATGGATATAGATAAACGGAGAAGTGCGCTAACACTTCTCCATGCAGCCTCTACCGACAGGGTGGCGGTTGTCAAATTGGTTACTTTTGAGAACCACCCTTTTGCTTCTGACGGCTTGGGGTGGTTTTCTTTTGTTTTAGAAAGGTTTTTTTGAAGATGTGCGCACTCATTGCACGAACAACTCCTTTTAGTACCTCTTTAAAAAACTCAAGAAATGTTTCCGTGATTATCACCTCCTTCCTTGTCCATTTAGACAAGAAAAGAAGAATGACAACCACCCCCCCTCACAATATTCAGCTGCTCATTCATTACACCAAACGTATGTTTCTATTATAAGCATATCATTCAACAAAATAAGAGGAGTAAGCATAGTGTCCCGACAAAAAAAGGAGTCTGTATAGTTTTATTATGTTTCGAACTGAATGAATTTCATAATTACCAAAGTCGGCTATTCCATCACCATATGTAGTTGGGAACGAACCAACTCAACTACTTATGGTGATGGTGAAGCATTAAATACGTATTATGAAATTCATTAAACTGTTTTGATTCAATCAGCTTACCACAAAAAACTCGCTATTGTATATAAGTTCAATAGCGAGCTTTGTAATTTCTGACATTAATTATGAAAACGCCATTTTCACTTTTTCTTTTTAAATGTCTTAAATAGGAAATAAATGAGTATTGCCACCACCGCATAAATCATAAACATCACCATAAATCCCCATAACCCCGCTACTGCATCCGCAAACTCCATATTTCCTCTGTTCGTGATTGCTTGCTGCAGCTCGATTGCAAAGACGAGGACAACCATAACGGTAAATGTATAAACAAAGGAAAGAATCGTCGTACTCCACTTCATTTTTTCAATGATTTTAAAGAAAAAATACACCATGAAGAACGTTACCATTCCAATAATACCGATGATCCAGAAATGAAGCTGCTTATCTGTCATATGTAAACCGAACATATCGGTCAATATATCATGGATATCATTCACAATTTCCGCCAATATAATAACTATTTCTTTCACTGGAAGCCTCCTAAAACTACTTTAAATAACGATAGTCTTAGTTTACTATAAATCTATAATAATAGACATAGGGCTTTACACTACACCTAAAGGTTATGTCCTAACCTCTTCTTCATCAATCCTTATCTTTCTTGAGTAACTCTTGCGTAAACCGAATATCATCAGTAAAATAACCATCTACATTCAGCTCATACACCCGCTCCTGCTCTTTCCTCGTTGTCACCTCATCAGTGAAAAACACATGCACTTCTTTCCCTTGCCGGTGTAATTCATTAACACTTTTCATTGTAACGTCCGTTGCTTCTATGCCAATAATCGGATAATCAGACGTCTTTGCTTTCTTTAAATTGAATTTTTCTTTGCCAAACAGAAGGGTGAGCGGAATTTCTGGTGCTAACGTTTGGATTTTTTCTAAACTTTCCTCTGAGAAAGACTGGATTGTGACGAGATCTTGGGAGAGTAAGTCATATTCGAGTAACAGCTCGATTAACGGTTCTTCCATGACAAGTTCCCCATGAACCAATCTCGTTTCAATATAATAGTGCTCCGTGTCCCGAAACGTTTCGAGAATCTCTCTTAATGTAGGGATTTCTTCCATTGTTCGCTGCTCTCCAAACACTTCCGACGTTTCAAGTTCCTTTATTTCCTGCAATGAATAGTCTGTTGCATTCCCCGTTCCATTCGTTGTCCGGTCGATCGTTTCGTCATGCATAGCAATGAGTGCACCATCTGCCGTCATTCGTAAATCAATCTCCAGGGCATCAACACCGTCTTCAGCAGCTATTTTATACGCCGTAATCGTACTTTCATTAAAGCGATCATTCGCCCCGCGATGTGCAATAACTTTTGGGGAATCAACGATGGCTGGTTCGGGCTCCACTTCCCGTTCCATAACGAGATAAGCACCAGCGAAAACAATACAACTTACACATAAGATACCGATTACCTTTTTAAGCAAGGGATTCCCTTTTATTTCGATCGTTTAGGGCTTCTTCAGGGAAATCCGTAATAATCGCTTCCACACCCAAATCGAGTAATTGTTTTATTTCATCCTGCTCGTTAACCGTCCAAATCCGCAATTTCTTCACTATATCTCTCCCATAAAAGGTATCGGAAAATGCAATCCGTTTGGATACATGTAATGCCTCAAGCTCCAAACTATGTAAATAATCCTCGGGATGCGCTATCCTTTGATCCAGTAACCAAGCAATTTCTGCATCCGGGTCCAACTGTTTCATCCGCAAGAGGCTAGGTAAATGAAAAGAGGAATAAATGACTTTGCGACCATTCCCATATTCCTTTACGAGGGCTAATACTTTTTCTTCGATGCCCTCGTATTGAAAGAGACTGGTCTTTAATTCAATATTTAATTCGATTCTATACGGTGCTAACAGCTCCAGCACTTCCTGAAGGGTTGGCACACGTTCTGCAGACCAAATCACTCGATCATAATTCTTAAGATGAGCATACTTTACACCTGCACTATATTGTTTGATTTCTTGTAAGGTCAGGTCTTTTACAAATCCGGTTCCATCTGTCGTTCTCTCTAACGTCTCATCATGGATAACGACAACCTCCCCATCTTTTGTAAGTTGTACATCCAGTTCAATCCCATCTGCGCCTTGGCGGATCGCTTGAAGAAATCCGAGTAACGTATTTTCCGGGAACGTTCCCATACACCCGCGATGCCCATAAATCTTCGTCTCTGTCATCGTAACACTTCCCTTTCATGGATAATCAGAAAGGGAATAAAGCATCCGATCATACTTTATTCCCTCTCATTCTTTTATTAAAAATTATTCTCCTCGTGCTGCGTTTGCTTGTTCGATTGCTGTATTAAATTGATCGACTGCTGTGTTATACGCGTCGTCTACCTCGCCACCGTTATAAACCGTTTCAAGTGCTGTTTCCATAATTTTACGGCCTTCTGGAATCATATCCATTAATGCGCCTTGGGTTGCGAACGATGACGTTGTTGCTTGTAATTGCTCAACCGTCACGTTTAATTGTGGCATTTCTTCGTGTGCATCAACGGCAACTTGCTCATCATATGCAGCCGGATTGATTGCAAAATAACCTGTTCCCACATGCCACTCTGCTTGAATTTCCGGTGTTTGTAAATACTTCATGAAGTCCCAAGCAGCATTTGTTTCTGCTTCCGGCTTCCCGTCAATCATCCAAAGACTTGCCCCGCCGATGACAACACCTGCGCGTTCTTTTTCCTCCGGGTGTGGCAAAAATGCGATACCTACTTCAAATGGTGCGTTATCAATCACATCTCTTGAACTAGCTGAAGATTGTAAGAACATCGAGACATCCCCTGCTAAGAAACCGGAAACCATGTTGTCACCATTCGTTCCATAGTTAGCGAATGTTTCATCATTAACCATACGCTCTACCCATTCAAAGATTGATTTCCCTTCTTCTTCTGTCCAGCCAATTTCAGTTGGTGTGTCCGTTCTTCCGTTATCATTGTTTAATAATAAGGCGCCCTGGTTGGCCAGCAGTTGTTCATATAACCAGCCATAAGCCTGCAGTGCAAATCCTTTCATGTCTGGATTAGCTTCCACAATTGCCTTACTTGCTTCTTCTACTTCCTCAAATGTTTCTGGTGGAGCTTCCGGGTCTAGCCCCGCTGCTTCAAAAGCATCCTTATTATAATACATAACCGGTGTGGAAGAGTTGAATGGCATCGAGTAGAACGTTCCATCTAAGGAATAATAGTTAATAATATTTTCCTCTAAACCGCTCATATCATAACCATCTGCATCAACCAATTCTTGAATTGGTAAAATGCTGCCACTATTAATCATCGACATCGTGCCAATTTCGAACGTTTGGATAATAGTTGGTGCACTGTCTGTACCGGCAACACTATTAAATTTCGTCAATGCTTCATCATATGAACCTTGGTATTCTGCATTCACTTGAACTTCATCCTGGGAACTATTATAGCTGTCAACAATCGCATTTAATGCTTCCTGACCAGCCCCACCCATCGAGTGCCAGAATGTAACGACTTGTTTTTCGTTATCTCCAGATCCCTCACTTGTACCTTCCGCGCCAGCAGTAGCACTATCAGCTGCCTCGTCCGCGTTTCCATCTGAACCACATGCTGCAAGGAATAATACGAACCCTAACATAAGTATCGCAAGTATCTTCTTCATTCTTTCATTACACTCCTTTTTTTATAAAAATTTTCGTTCATCCGCTCATTTTGAGCAGCTCCAACTTATTTCAAAGCACCTTCCGTTAATCCTTTTTGCAGCTTGCTTTGACCGAGGAATAAAAGAATTAAAGTAGGAATCACGACAATAACAGCACCTGCCATGATGACACCCCAGTCATTTAATTGCTCCTGTGTTTGTAATTGCTTTAAGCCGATTTGTACGGTACGAACATTGTCGTTCGTCGTTGTGAGGAGTGGCCATAAATACATATTCCACGAGGTTAAAAACCCGTACACACCTAAAGTTAGCAAACTAGTTCTCGCAACAGGTAAAACGACTGTTAGATAGAATTTAAAATCCCCCATCCCAGCAATCTGACTCGCTTCTCTTAATTCTTTCGGTATTTGTTTAAAGTTCTGCCGGAGTAAAAATGTCCCAAACGCCATCGCAAAGAATGGAACGGTCAGTCCCGGATAGGTATCAATCCACCCCAAATCACGGATGATATGGAAGTTCGGAATAATCGATGCTTCAAAAGGAACCATCATCGTCGCGATGAAAACAAAGAATAAGAGATCTCTCCCTTTGAACTCTAAAAAGACAAAGGCATAAGCGGCTAAACTTGATAAAATTAATTGTCCAAGCATAATCACTAAGGAAATGATTAAGCTATTCAACAGATATTTAAGTAATGGGAACTGCCCGAACGCCCTGACATAATTATCAAAGGATAACGATGTAGGCAGGCTTCCCGTCATAATGTCTTTGTTCGACATAAAGCTCATGGCAAACGCCATTAATGTTGGCGCAAAGACGAGAAATCCTGAAATAATCAGTAAGATATAAAATATAACTTTTCGACCTGTTGGAATTGTCATTGGTAATGAACCTTCCTTTCACCAAACTTGAATTGCAGGAAAGTCATGAGTAATATAATGATGAACAATAATACCGCCTGAGCACTTGCCGATCCGAACTTATAGTTTACAAATGCTTCCCGGTATATGGAATAGACGACAAGGTTCGTCGAATTCACCGGACCGCCCTGTGTTAAAATATCAATCTGCCCAAAGGTTTGAAAGGCATTGATAATCGTTACGGTCACCACAAAGAATAAGGTTGGCGAAAGCATCGGGATTGTGATTCTTCTTAACTTATAAAAATAACCGGCACCATCAATATCCGCACTTTCATATAAAGAAGAGTCAATCGATTGCAGCCCGCCTAATAAAATGAGAAAGGTAAAACCGATATTCATCCATATCGTTGTAATGGCTATCGCAAACAGTGCCCAAGACGGGTCTGTCAGCCAGCCAATCCCCTCTGCACCAATGGCGTTTAACAACAGATTCAACGGACCCATGGATGGGTGAAATAAATAAAGCCAGAAGACAGACGCGGCCGCAACCGAAATTCCCATGGTCGAAGAATAAATTGTACGGAAAAAACCAATTCCTTTTAATTTCTCATTTGCAATCACCGCCAAAAACAAACTAATAATAATCGTAATTGGAACGGTATATAGGACGAATAAAAAGGTTGACTTCATGCTCTGCAAGAAAATCGGGGAAGTGAACATCGTCACGTAATTTTCCCAACCAACAAAAACAGTTGTTGCCCCTGTGGCATCCGTTAGGAAAAAACTTAAATAAATGGTGCGAGCGAGCGGGTAGAATAGAAACACGCTAAACAGAACAATCGAAGGCAGTAAGAACAACATGCCTTTAGAAAAGTTTTTCATCCGCTGCTTCTTTTTCACTTGTTCAAAATTTATTTGGCTTTTAGGCGTTTGTTGAATCGCTGTACTATTCATACTCATGCCGTTACGACCTCTTGCTGTTTGCCCGCTCTTGCCGGCTTGATCAATAATCCTGTATCCGAATCAAAGAAGCATAGATTTTCAATTGCAATATGTACTGGAACCTTCTCCCCTACTTGCACGTCCCATTGTCCCGGCCATTTAGCCGTCCAAACTTCCGCACCGACTTCAAACGCAAGTAACGTTTCATTTCCCAACTGTTCTACATTTATCACTTCTATCGTGTGCGTCGTGTTGCCTGCAGTCCCTGGAAAAAGATGTTCCGCTCGTATACCAATCGTTACGTTCGGGTAGCGTGGTACATTGTTGATAACGGGATCTATCTCTAGATGAAGTGCATCATCAATCACAAGTTGATTCCGGTCAGCATGAAAAACAGCCTTCCCCATATTCATTTTCGGTGAGCCGATAAAAGAAGCTACAAATAAATTTGCAGGTTCATTATATAAGGTAATCGGTTTTCCGACCTGCTGAATCTTCCCATCATTCAACACCATAATTCGGTCCCCCATTGTCATCGCTTCGACTTGATCATGGGTCACATACACCATCGTCATCCCCAGCCTTTTTTGCAAACGACGAATCTCCATTCGCATTTGCCCCCGAAGTTTAGCGTCTAAATTGGAAAGCGGCTCATCCATTAAACAAAGTGGCGCCTCACTCACGACCGATCTCGCTAATGCGACACGCTGCCTCTGTCCTCCTGAAAGCTCCTTTGGCTTCCGTTTTAACAGCTCACTTAGCCCCATCATTTCTGCAGTTTCGATAAGTCTCTTTTGTTGCTCCTCTTTATCCACTTTTTTCGCATTTAAACCGAAAAGAATATTTTGCTCCACAGATAAATGTGGATATAGCGCATAGTTTTGAAAGACCATCGACAGATTTCTATCTTTTGGTGGCAGGTGATTCACAATCTCGTCACCAATTTTCAATGTGCCGGATGTAATATCCTCAAGGCCCGCAATCATCCGAAGTAACGTACTTTTACCAGATCCAGACGGACCAACCAGTACAAAAAACTCCCCTTCTTCAATGGATAAATTAATTTCGTCTAATACGTTTTTCTGCTTATCGTATGACTTTGAAATATCCCCCAAATCAATTTGGCCCATATGTCTCCCTCCTTTTATTGAACAAGTTTTATTTAACCATATTTTTTTAGGAAAAAGTTTAAATTTACAAAATCGTTACAAGGGATTAAGGTGGGGTTAATATTATTCATGGTGGGTTAATAATGAAATGTCACGAAAGGGGGAATTATCCATTTTCATAAAAAATGCCAAAACGGATAAGAAAACAAAACAAACATACAGGTACCGAATTTAAATATTAAAGTCATAAAGCCCATGTCTCCTCCACTTTCATTCGTCCGGGCAATCAAGTATAATGTAATAAAGGCGGTGTTTATATTGGGTTTATTAAATGAAAAACACAGTAGCTACAACGAATTCATAAATATGAGAAAAGAAACAAATGATGTTCTTGAATATGTTGATGGCGTTGTGTATATGTCTCCTTCGCCGAATATAAAACATCAACGAATTTCAACTTTTTTACAAGGTGAATTGTACAACGCACTCAAAGATAAAAAATGTGAAGTGTTTTCTGCACCTACCGATGTTCTATTTGACGCAGTTAATCATGACGATAAAAAGATAGTTGTTCCAGATCTATTTGTTACGTGCAATCCAGACAATCTAACAGAGAACGAACACATAGGAGCGCCTGATTTCATCATAGAAATTTTGAGCCCATCTAACATATCCCACGATATTGTCACGAAACTAAACCTTTATATGAAAAACAATGTAAAGGAATACTGGATTATCGATCCACTCCAGAGACATATATTGGTATACAACAGAGACAAAAACAATGAAATCAGATATGATGTTTTACATGTTGAGGAGAGTATAAGATCAAAAACAGTACCCTCCTTAGAGCTAAATTTATCGGATATATTCCAACTTTGAGCAAAACGTTTAAAATAGAGCACAAGCACACATACTCTATTTTGACGCTAAACAATATACTACGATATTATTTGTACCTTAAAAGAGACCTATCCTGGTCTTTTTTTCAATTCCTTCATAATGTAATGAATTTCATAATACGTATTTAATGCTTCACCATCACCATATGTAGTAGGGTTGATTTTCCCGACTACATATGGTGATGGAAAAGCCGACTTTGGTAATTATGGAATTCATTCGATGAATCAGATGCAAAAAAGATCGTTACAGTTTAATCTTAAACCACTTTCAAAAAAGGAAAATAACCATATGGAAGCTTTTCGGAATGATATCAAATTCTGCTATCCATGGCGTTCTTATCAACAAAGGCGCTGAATGAGGTACATGAACATTTACATACTGGAAAGTTCCATTTAGTGGCACCTCCTGGTTCAGGGAAGACCGTGCTGGGCCTTGAGATCATGCTTCGGTTGAATAAAGCGACGATACCCGCACGAAAGAAGGAAGGCAACATTTGCTCAAAGCGAGAACAAGATCAATGTCAGCTATTTTTGTGAAAAAATTGGAGAGAATTAGTGAATGGCAATAGTGGCTTATGCTTAATTTTATGGTTATGGTGTGTGATTTTTTAGGGATAGTGCGCTTTGCCCGGTTAGCATGCAGGATGGTTCGGGGAGCGTAATTTGCTATATTAAAATGAAAAAGGAAGCTTGGCTGAAGTGCCTAGCTTCCTTTTTCATCTTTCTATTAGCATGTTTCTACATATCTTCCAATACCAGTATCTTTTCACAATAGATACAGCGAACCGAACATTAAGTTTTTATTCCCGCTATTCGTTACCGCATCTCAACTGGCCTTTCCCAATAATCCATATAACCCTGTACTATTTTCTTACCAGACTGCGCTTCAATCTGATTAACCAGTGCATTCCATTTCCCATTTCTCGCTTGTTCGTTTTTCGCAGTTTGAACATCCAGCGCTTTCTTTAATAACCGTTTTTCCATTTTTTCATCAAGATAACCTTGATCTTCTCCCAGTTCCACTAACTTCTCCAGTTCAGCTAAGGAGAGAATCGCTTCTATAGGAAACACTTCCTCCGTGACGTGGCCTGCCTCATCCCGGGCAATAACTGTTATTTCATAATTTCCAGGTGTATAATCTAAAGGTTCAATAGAAATTTCATCTTCCATTGTATTGTCTTCCATCTCAATGATAACTTCAGCTAAGTCCCCATCTTCATCGTACACATCAACTGGAATTTGATAGGATCCTATAATATCAAATGTCGTGAAATCAGATATAGGATGAATGATTGGTGCAGAACCAGCACCTGCCGTCTTTTGGATATGGTCTTCATCCACTACTAATAACTGATACGTATCTTGGAAAATCGAAGCAATACCAGATACCGAGACCTTTTCCCCTTCTTCATAATTGCTTACAAATGTTTCATAAGAAATATCCGTTCGATCATCGACGCGCACTCTCGTCAAATTTTCACCGTTTCTTACATCAAATTCAAAGGCATTCCAGTAAGACACGATGTTTTCAATTTCACCTTGAAGCGTAACACGCTCGCCTTGGTTGGCATCATCTATTTTGTCGACCGCTACAAATTCTGGGAGTTCACTTTCTCCTATAACTTCAATTAGCTCAAGATCTGAAATTTGCTTTAACCCTTGATGTGTCGAGACGACTCCTTCAAGTTTCACTTTATCTCCAGGACGAAACGCCTCATTATGTTGAAACACATAAATGCCTGCCGTTTCATCTTGTACATAAAATCCTTGCCCACCGAAAAGTCCTGGTTCTGTTGTAATCACACCTTCGACTGCAACAGACTTACCATCCGCTAGATTTCGAGCTTCCTGAATCGAACGTGTTACCGTTTCCTCATTATCTTCTTCCGCTTCACCGATAACCGCAGGATTTGTAATAACGTTTGTTGAACCTTGACGTAAGCGAACATTCGCATTTCCATCCACATTTTCATTCAGCTGGACATTTAGCGTATGCCTTGCAATTCCTTCTTCATTTGCTGTAAGTGAAAAATGTTCACTATATCCATAATTAGCAGGCCAGCTTCCGTCAAGGTTCTGAACTTTGGCTACTTGTTGTCCACCTTCTAAGTAGATACCTAGATTGTAACCAGTAACCGTTTGACCAGGATCCAGACCTTCAGCCACTACTTCAATCGTAAAGATTTCATTATTTGGTAAAACTGACGCAAAATCCAAGGACATTTCTGGTTCTTTAACCGGATCTACGGATGAACCAAAAGAGCCTGGTGCAAATGTAGAGGGGTCAAACCAATCATATGATTCTAACGGTTTGGACCAAGGTTCTGCTTGAGGTTCTGTTGAATTTTCAGGTATTTCCTTATCCAAAAGCGGAGATGGCTCATCTAACGGGATACCTGCCTCAGCAAAACTTTCATAGGATTCGTCTTCTGCTAACCAATCGATCATATTTAATAATAATTCTCCGTTATCCGCATCTGTAAACCCATCATACGTTGTTTTCTTTGCACCGGTTTCTTCATTTCGGTATTTCGGTGTCGCATCTTCTACAGGAGAGGAATCCCCAATAAAGGCTGCCTTTCCTTCACTTAATTTGGAAATAGCGGCATACGGCCCCTCTTCTACGCCACCACCATGGTAAATTCCCTCGTCTACTGCTGGTCCCCATTTATCACTTTCATCCAGACCATCCGGCAAGAAAAGGATACCTTTTGCAATTTCTGGATTGGTAATGGCCATTGTCGAACCAGCATGCATCGTTACTTCCTTAACACCTTCCGTAATTCCAAATGTCTCTGACGGATCCACTACTTGATCGGCCACAACGGTTCCCGGAGCATTGTACCTGAAACGAATACCAAAGTGATCGCTTAACCAATCAGAGCTTTCCACGCCTTGCATCGCTTCAGCATTTTTTTCTTCTTCTGACATCCCTTTCGTTGGATCGTTATGTGCCCCGCGACGGTAGCCATTCATAACTTCCGAAGAATCCCAGCGATTTTTATTTCGATCCGCATTGTAATGATCAGAAATAAAGAAAATACTTCCGCCATTTTCAACATACGTAATCATCGCATCCTGTTCTTCTTTTTTAAACGGGATATTCGCTTCCGGGATGACAAAGACATCATAATCTTCCAAGTCCTCTACAGCTAGTGGACCGTTTTTCCGAAACTCTTCAACAAGATATCCATTAGCTGCTATCCCTTCAGCAAAATCGGAGAATGCCCCGTCGATCACCCAATCGGCTTGTCCAGCTGTTTGTGCGTGGGTATTATCAAATAATACTTTCTTTCCATTCGGGTTTTCCGGCTGAATAACTGGAGCTGGATCATCCATTGTCTCCGCCTGAAACGGCAGTGGTAAAACGGTAATACTTACGACGAGCGTTAACAGCAACATCCATAAAGCATAAGCATTTCTTTTCACTTTTACCCTCCTAGTCAGATCATTTATTTTTTTCATATCCACTCTATCAAATCATTGTTGTATTCCTATTAAATATCTGTAAATTATCGTTCATACAACAGAATGAATTTCATAATTACCAAAGTCGGCTATTCCATCACCATATGTAGTTGGGAACGAACCAACTCAACTACATATGGTGATGGTGAAGCATTAAATACGTATTATGAAATTCATTAAACAAAATGGATATCCTATCCTCTCACAAGTTTCGTTCGAATTCGGTTCGAGAAAAATTCGACCAATAAGATAAGCACAACTAAACCAATCAGAATCGATCCAACCTCAGACCATCTGTAAGCATTCATCGCAAAGATTAGCGGCGCGCCAATTCCTCCTGCACCTACAATCCCAAGAATCGAAGCTTCTCTTAAATTCATATCGAAACGGTAAATGATGATGGATAGAAACATAGAAAAAAGCTGTGGCCATATACCGTAACGGATTTTCTCAAATGTATTACAGCCAATCGAGTCAAGAGATTCCAAGATATCCGTATCGAGTTCTTCGATGATGTCGACGAATAACTTCGCAAGCATTCCAATTGATGCAAGTGAAATGGTCAACACCCCGGCAAATGGACCAGGCCCTGTAACCCGAATAAACATTAATCCATAAACAAGCGCTGGAATGGTTCGAATGACGATTAACAATAGTCTCGTCACGCTCGCAACAGGTTTTGGCACAATCTTGGTGGCCGACAGAAATGCAAGTGGAATCGCCAGGATCGCGCCGATAATCGTACCAAGAAAAGCAATGGCGATCGTTTCAATTAATAAATAGAGGACACCTTGGGATGTGAAACTAAATAATAAATCAAGATCTGGATTCAGGATTCCTCCAATAATCCCTGCAGCAATCCCCAACCCACTTTCTGCAATATTATCTAGATTCACAGTCGTAAGTGACCAAATAAATAAAATTAGGATGAGTATCGTTATCGTAAGGATATAACGTAAATTTCGCGGTGAAGCATGAAGCTGTTTTTCGATTGCATCCATATAACTAGACTCCTTTAGATTAACTTTTTACGGAAATGCTCGCTGACTTTTTCAATGAGGTATACCGTAATAATCAGCATGAGCAAAATCGTCCCAACACTTGCATAATCACGCCAGCCAAGGGACTCATTTAACAGTAAGCCAATTCCGCCCGCACCAACATATCCTAAAATTGCGGCATACCTGACGTTTCCCTCGAAAGAAAATAGCGAGGTTGATAAATAGTTAGGTAAGACCTGGGGGAAGATTGCATACCGAAATGCTTGCAGGCGACCCATTCCAATGGATTCCATCGCTTCAAACGATCCCATGTCCGCATTTTCAATTTGCTCATATAGCAGTTTCCCAACATAAGCGACTGTAAATAGAAAAATTGCTACCGTACCAGCCAAGGTTCCGAGCCCAAATATGAACGTAGCAATCAGAGCCGTAACAAGTGTCGGTAATGTTCTGAGAATACTCAGGAGAAACTTCGCCACCGAAGCTACAGGCTTACTTACGATGTTGGAAGATGCGAAATAAGCCGCTGGAACGGCAGCGATCGATCCAAGAATGGAACCTAAGAGAGACATTTTGATCGTATCAAGGAGCGGCTGCCACACATGACTTAAATATTCCCATTTCGGCGGAATCATCTGACCGATGATCACAAAAAATTCATTCCATCGCTTTAGCAATATATTCATATCAAAATCCGTAAACCGAACCGAAAGAATCGTTGCGATAACTAATAGAACGAGAATGATCGGTGTCCTTGATTTCTTCTCATAAACGACCTTTCCATTTGGAAGCGTAATTTCAGCTGGAGGGAAAATTTTATCATACATTCATTTTCTCCTCCCTCTCCTTATCGTGTAATTCTTCTGTCTGTCCTTTATATATGTAATCAAGATGTTCCTCTGTTAAATCTTTCGCTGTACCATCATAAACAATCTTTCCTTTTCTAATACCGATAATTCGGTCCGCATATTCCAGTGCGATTTCAACATGGTGAATGTTGATGATAACAGAAATATTCGTTTCTTTATTTATTTTTGTAAAATCATCCATCACCTGTTTGGCCGTTACAGGGTCGAGAGAGGCAATCGGCTCATCAGCTAGAATAATGTCAGGACTCTGTGCAAGCGTCCGCGCGAGCGCCACACGCTGCTGTTGTCCACCAGACAATTGATCGACGCGGACATACGCTTTATCTAAAATACCCACTTGATCAAGCGCCGTCAGTGCTTTCACTTTATGCTCTTTTGAAAATAACCCGAGCACTTTCCGCCAAATGGGAAGCTTGGGAGCAAATGACACGAGGACATTTTTTATAACGGAGATTCTCGTAACAAGATTATACGATTGAAATATCATGCCAATGCGCTGTCTGAATGTGCGAATCTCTTTTCCTTTCAATGAATTTACTTCCACACCGTCAACAATTAATTGTCCTTCCGTTATATCATGCATCCGGTTGATACAACGAAGCAAGGTGGATTTTCCAGCACCCGAAGGACCGATAACCGCAACAAATTCACCTTTTTCAATCTGCAAATTAATATCTTCCAGTGCTTTCATTTTATTTGGATAGGTTTTTCCTACGTTGATAAATTCTATCATCTCTTACTCTCCAATCTTGAAAAATGAGAGCATCAGTAAGTGATGCTCTCGTTTAACTAGCATTCTATTGCATCGTATATAGTTATTAGTTCAGACTCTGAACCATTTCCTGCGCATCTCTTTCATTGTCATAATCGGATGAATCGGCTTCTTGATAGCCTTCATGATTATAGATGGAAATGACTTCTTGTCCTTCTTCTGACTCACCAATGTTGATAAAGGCTTGCTGAATGGCTGCTTTCAAATCATCATCCATAATTTCAGAGTTCTTGCTGACACTAACCGTATCGTTATAAATAGCAGGAGTTACTCCGATAACATTCGTTTCATCCCAAATCGTTCCTTCTCCGCCGAACTCTTCTTGCCACTGGTCGACATTGTCACGTCTTGCATCTGCATAAGCTACCATGACATCAATTTGACCTGCTGCAAGTCGTGCAAAAGAACTTCCATAAGAATCGGACTGTACGACGTTATCAAGATCCGTAATCGTATTTCCATAGTTTTCATCCAGCCATAATGCAGGGTAAATATAACCAGCTGGTGAAGAGGAAGACATAACAGCCCAAGACGCACTATTCACATCTTCCCATGTTAACTCTTCCCCGTTATTGACTTTTTCTGATAGCTCTTGACCTTTTTCAGATGGACCAGCAATAATCAACGCACGATAGCTTGTCGTCTGTTCATCGGAATCTTCTGTCGGCTTGTTATCATTCCACTCTTTTGGATCATCCGATTCAATGCTTAAGCCAGCACGTGTTGCTGTCAACACAGCCTCTGCACCGTCATCATATAACACATATGTACCACCCGGGATTAGCCCAATATCCGTTGTCCCAGCAGAAAGTGCTTCACCAACCGCCTCGTAGTTCGTACCTACTGTAATATCTACTTCACCTATTTCATATCCTAGTTCAGCCATTTCCTCTGTTAATAAGTTCTTCAACGGTTCTGTTGCCGTGATAATCTCATCTGGCTCTCGTGAAGGAACAAAGCCAACCGATAGACTATCAATCGATGTTTCTCCATTTTCCCCAGATGTAGAGCTTTCTTCCTCATTTTCCCCACAAGCTGCTAATACAACAATAATTGCACTTACCAGGAATAAATATAAGATCTTTTTCACTGTAATCTTCCTCTCTTCATCTATTTTTAGTTACAGACCCCATTTTATAAAATGAAGCTTAAAAAAATATAAACGTCAGGTAAACATTTGTAAATTTTTGTAAAGTTCCATTTACATAAAGCGTTTACATTTTTTCTTATTATAAATGCTAATCTCTCTTCCCTTTCCCCCAGTGCTTGGTAACTGCCCCCTTTTGTCTAAAGTAACGAGGTTCCTACGTATAGAAACCGCTTGCTTTCTAATCGATAAGGTTCATCCGAAAGCGATTCGCAATACTAGATTACGAGGATAACTTCTTGTGTTAAGGTTAAAACAGATGCTTTCCTTCCATAATAACTAGCAGACAAACCCTTCATTCTTATTATGTCTTATGTCTTGGTTTTTTACAATAGCGATTGAGATTTTATAACGCTCTGTTTTGCTTAACAAAAGTTTACAATTATACCGTTTTTATTTGGTAAACTACTATTAGGATAGATCTTCAAGAAAGGATGAACACACTTGACGAAACAAACAACGATTAAAGTGCTGTATACAAGCGATATTCACGGGAGCGTAATGCCGATTAACTATGGAACAAACGAAAAGGCAGAGCTCGGTTTGGCAACATACGCTACACTTGTCCAGAAGAAACGACAGGAAAATGAGCATATGATCGTCCTCGATAATGGTGATTTGATTCAAGGCACACCACTCATGGCCCATTACGTAAAAAATCATGCGGAGAAACCGAATCCGATGATTGCGATTATGAATCAAATTGGTCTCGATGCAGGTGTCCCCGGCAATCATGAATTTAATTTCGGAAAAGCTATTTTACAGGACGCTGTCGATCAGTCGAACTATCCATGGTTATCCGCTAATATAGTAGATGAAAAAACGGGTAAACCCTATTTTGGCTCCCCCTATATCATCAAAACATTAAGTAATGGGGTTAAAGTAGCCATTACCGGCGTGACCACGCATTACGTTCCAAACTGGGAAACACCGGAGCATATTCAAGGCATTCAGTTCGCCGATGCCTTTACCACTCTAAAAGAGATCGTAAAAGAAATACAATCTAATGAAGACTATGATCTCCTTATTGCCCTCTACCATGGTGGTTTCGAAAGGGATATGGAAACAGGAGAAGTAACGGAAAACTTAACGGGTGAGAATCAAGCGTATGAAATGGCAGATAAAATTGATGGGATTGACATTCTTCTAACCGGCCATCAACACCGCAACGTAACGGGTACAATTCGTGATTGTCTCGTCATTCAGCCAGGAAATAATGGCGAGGCTTATGGAGAAATTGATGTGACATTCAGATGGGAGGAAGACAGATGGGTCACAGCAACGAAGCAAGCAAACGTAAAAACGTTAGAAGGTGTACCCGCGGATCCTATTATTTTAAAAGAGATGGAAGAATTAGAGCAATCCACGCAAAATTGGCTGGACGAACCAATCGGAGAAATACAAGGCGATATGATTATTCGCGATCCATTCCAAGCGAGAGTGAGAAAGCATCCTTTTATTGAGTTGGTTCAAAAAGTGCAAATGGACGCGTCAGGTGCAGCTATTTCAGTTACCGCTCTCCTTGGTAATGAAGCAACCGGCTTTCCTGCCAAGATAACCATGCGTGATATCGTTACAAACTATAAGTTCCCAAACACACTCGTCGTTCTTTCGTTAACTGGAGAGGATATCAAACAAGCCCTAGAAAAAAGTGCGGAATATTTCACGCTGGACGCGAATGGAGATATGACCGTAAATCCAGATTATCTCATTCCGAAGCCTGAGCATTATAACTATGATATGTGGGAAGGTATCGAGTATTCCATTCGTGTATCGAATCCTAAAGGAAGTAAAGTGGAAAGCATTACATATAGAGGGAAACCGCTCGATATGGAAGAGAGTTACGATGTTGTCATGAATAATTACCGTGCAAGCGGGGGCGGCGATTTTGATATGTTTAAAGATAAACCGGTTGTAAAAGAGATTCAGCAGGATATGGTGGAGTTGATTAGTAATTACATAGAGGAGCGGGGGATGATTGAAGCGAGGGTGACGAATAATTTTTCTGTTGAGGTTTAAGTGGATGGAGACTAGAGAGCGGTTACTGCTACTTCGATTGTCTTCTTAAAATATACATGGTTAATAATACGGATAAGGGAGCTTGGTTATAACAACCAGCCCCTTTTTACCACCTTTAACCGCATTTTTATAAACAAAGGGCGATTAATGCGAACTTAAGACCATTAGTTCTGTATTTATGTCAGAATTTACCTACAGATAGCATATACTGAATAGAATTAAACACATTTAGAAAAGGAGGGAAAATAATGAGTACCATTAGGGTAGATGTAAACCCTGAAGTTATTCTTGATGCTATTTCTAAGTCTAACCGAAGTATGGAAGATGTGGAAAAAAGGTTTAAAACATTTAACAAGTGGATTAACAATGAATTGAGTCCGACTTTTAATCAACTGACAGATTTAAGCAAATTCCTAAGGGTTCCCTTTGGATACTTGTTATTAAGTACCCCGGTTAAGGTAAATCTCCACGCTTACCATAATGAAAGGAGCATTACATGAAATTCGGAGTGAGAAAACCTAGCCTAAAAAAGAGCTTTAAAGCACGAACAACTGGCAAGGTGAAACGTAGGGTAAAATTCGCTATCAATCCTGTATACGGTAAGAAAGGAACGGGCTGGGCACGTCATCCCAGGAAAGCGGCTTATAATAAAGTTTACAAGAAAACGTCATTTAGTATATTCGGTTTGATTAAAAAGTTATTTAAATAAAAAAACGTTGCACAAAAGCTTCCTGCACTTTTCGAATCTAATAGAAATGCAGTCCCTTCAATTAGAGACTGCATTTTATTATACTTCGTGACTAATCTGCCAATGGGTTCTAACTGATACTATACACAGGCACCCATTTGTAATAGCACTTCTGCGGCCTTCATAGAAATACGTTTCACCCAATACCGGGATATGTATTTTCGCACCGAATTTAGTGGAATTTGAAGCATCCGCTGCCAGCTCTTAATAATTTATGGCTGATAAATCAACGGCCCACCTGGCCCTAAAGGAATACCAAGCAGCATCCAAATAATCAACATCACTGTCCAACCGATCAGGAAGAACATCGAATATGGCACCATCGTAGAAATCAAGGTACCAATCCCCATTTTCTTATCATATTTCTGGGCGAATGCAATAATGATTGCAAAATAGGTCATTAATGGTGAAATGATATTTGTGGAAGAATCCGCAATTCGATAAGCCATCTGAGTCAGCTCCGGAGAATATCCAAGCTGCATCATAATCGGTACAAAAACCGGCGCCATCATCGCCCACTTTGCTGAAGCACTTCCAATAAATAAGTTAATAAATGCTGTAATCAAGATAAATAGTAAGATTAATGGGATACCTGTTAATTTAACACTCGTTAATAACTCCGCTCCATATACACCTAACACTAACCCCATGTTGCTTTCATTAAAGTATGCGACAAACTGCCCTGCCGTAAAAGCCAAAACAATGAAGGTTCCCATGGAGGCCATCGTATCCGACATTTGAGCTGCTACATCTTTATCACTTCGAATGGATTTCGTGACCATTCCATAAACAAGACCAGGAATAAAGAATATAATCGCGATAATTGGCACCAATGAACTCATAAATGGAGACTGGACAATTTGGAATATTGCATCGCCTTCTGTACCACGCAATGGTGCATTTTCAGGCAATACGAGCAATAAAGCAAGTACAACACCAATTACTGTTGCTACTCCAGCCCAGATAAGACCTTTTTTCTCTATTGCTTCAAGCCCTTCGAGTTTTTCTTTGTGCTCACCTTTATAGGATCCAAGGCGAGGTTCTACAATTTTTTCTGTCACCCAGGTACCAATCACCGCTAATACAAATACAGAAACGGCAATAAACAACCAGTTCATTGCAATGTTCATATTTTCTGCGTAGGCAGGATTGATAATCGCCGCGGCTGCAATTGTCATCTCTCCAAGCATGGCATCTGTACCCGATAATAATAAGTTGGCACTAAACCCTCCAGATACTCCAGCGAATGCCGCTGCGAGTCCTGCTAATGGATGTCTGCCAAGTGCTGCAAAAATTAAGGCTCCAAGTGGCGGCAATACAACATATCCCGCATCCGTTGCCACACTAGACATAATACCTGCAGTAACCAATCCTAGCGTAATGAATCGGTTAGGTATGGATAAAACGAACCCTCTAAGTAACGCACTGATCAGTCCAGTCCGTTCAGCGACTCCTATCCCAAGCATTGTTAAAAGAACAACACCTAAAGGTGCGAAGCCAATAAAGTTATCGGTCATACTCGTGAATATATATTGAATTCCTTCTGAGTTCAATAGATTTTTAATCTCTACCATTGTTCCTTCTTCTCCGGGATGCTCTACATTGATCCCCAACGGCTGTAACGCTGCAGATAGTAAAAGAACTAAAAGAGCCAAAATTGCAAATAAAGTAGCTGGATGTGGTAATTTATTACCAGCTAACTCAATATTATCCAAAGAACGCAGAAATAGTCCCTTTTTTTGTTTCGCCATACAAAATTTCCCTCCTACACGATAAAATATTGTGAAAATTATAACCTAAAAAGCTAAGGGAGTCCCTCATTCCTCTTCTTCCTAAATGAGGACCTATGAAACTATATTATTTTCCACCGTACTCCTATCTCAGGCAGGTTTCTATTGTATTTTCACTTTTAAGTCCATAAAAAATAATAGACACATCGAGAATAATAACAGTTTCATTGAATTATTTCAATTTAAACTAAAGTTTTTACATAGAGAGATTGATTTTTTAACGAGATTCTGAGCAGCTAACTGGCTTTATTAATAAAGGAAAATGTCTCCCGAGCGGCAGATTGAATGGTTTCAGTTTGTTCTCTACAGTGAACGGATTTATGAGCGATGATGTAGCGTTTAACCGGGCATAGAAATAGACGGGAAGCCTGCTCAGCATTCGTAAATGAAATTATTAAAAAGGATCTATCCCTGCTAACATTTAGTTAGAGACGGATCCCTTCCATTTCTATGATTTTGTGTGGTGACAAGCAGATCCAATTTTTATAACCGATTTCAAATTTTTCTAAGCTCTTCCAAATGTCTCTAGGAAGAATTTCTTCGCCGTTTTAAAACAAGAAATGTTCTATAAGATAGCCTATGCGATGAAAAGTTTTTACATTTCCTTCCAGATATACGCTCCTTCAAACCTATCACGACGTATTTCTATTTATTTTAGTTCTTCGAATAATTTTTATCGTTGGATGAACCGTAAGGGCAAGACTTCCAATTAAATACAGAATCTGGCCATACATGCTAGGTGCTCCCGTTAAGTTTAAAATACTTCCTGTTACAAAAGATATGCCGGTCAATATATCTCCTATTAATTGAATGCTATCATACTTTCTTATGACTTATAGCCTGAAATTGCCGTAAGTTATCTCAAGATCATATCGATCCCCTTGTTCCTTCGTTCTAATTATAGGAAGAAATGACATATTTCCCCTCCCTTATCTTCTATTAAATGAGTTCCATCCCATAATCAAAACCCTCTTGAAAAATCCAAGAGGGTCCGCTTTGTTGGTATGGTTATGCTTTTACCCAATAAACTGCTTCATTACTGGAAGGGGATGGCGGGAATTGCTCCCCTTTTCCATCGTAATGGTTGTGTTATCGTTATTTTCCGATCCACCATTTACTAAACGATCCACCTTAAACGCTCCACTTTCGGGTGCTTTTTCACCTGTTTTGAATGCGTTGTCTGCCATCTTCCTTCACCTCCGAGTTTATAAGTTAACGCTCCTTAACTAGTGTCTTTCCTTCTTTTCATCATTTAAACACGAAAGGTGACGAGTTCGCCTAAAAAAAATAACTATTGCTTTTTTATCTAAAAGTATCCTCTATTTAATAGGTCCAAACCTTAACCTCCAAATCCTGCACCCCAAACTCCAATGCATCATCCAAGTCTGCTATATAAATATCCAAGCGTCCATTCGTAATCGCACTTCCACGGTCTTCACAGACATAGGTTTCATTCAATGCTGGAATATGTATTTTTGTACCGAATGGCAAGGATTGTGGACATGCCATCGTGTGATTCTCTTGAACAATTTCTCCTGAAGCTGTAATTCCGTAACCAGGATCCCCTGGGCGTTTTTTCGTAGATTCATAACCTGCTGTGTATGCCGTTACTCGAAATGGTACACCATCTCCATCCGGTATTTTTATCGTCTGTCCAAATTTAATATCTGACGGGTTCGTAATCTCCGAGTTCGCCGCAATTAATGTATTCCTATCCACCTGATAGAGTTGGGAAATTCGAAATAAACTCTCTCCCGGCAATACCGTATGGTCCTTTTCAGCGGAAACGGTTCCTGCTAAGCATAGAAAACCAATAAAAAATGTGAATAGATAAGAAAAACGTTTGATAATAAAACCTCCCCTAGAAATTTATACCACTTCCGGTAGACTATACCCAATTGGCTAACTTGCAAACTTCATTTTTTAGGAGAGGAGTGTGATGCGCTTATGAATCTGCTCTATTCCGCTAGGGTCTATTAAATCTGAATGAGAAGAGGAGCTTATAGAATGGAAGTAAGCAAGATTCGTTAGCATGATTTATTCGGAATTCCCTTTATTGCACCGTAACTCAGCGCCGTTCCAATGTCTTTACATACAAAATTTCAACTTTTCATTTACTACTCGCTAGTTGAATCCTTTATTATCAATTTTCTCTTTTGTTTAATAAATTTCATAATACGTATATAATGCTTTACCATCACCATATGTAGTTGAGTTGGTTCGTTCCCAACTACATATGGTGATGGAATAGCCGACTTTGGTAATTATGAAATTCATTCTTGTTGATTGAAGCAAAGAAAAAACTAGGAGCACCAGTGGTTTTCATCTACATCGTTCCTAGTTTGTTATTCAAATTTGATTTTTTCGAGGAATCTCGAGTGGATAGGCAGTTCAACCTCTGTAATCGCTCTCATATCTTCTCAGCATTTCACTATTACATTATCACTACTTATCCTTATTTAATTTAGACCTGCGAATAACTTTGATCGTTGGTCGAACCGTAAGTGCCAAACTTCCGATTAAGTAAAGAATCTGACCATACATACTAGGCGCTCCTGTTAAATTTAAAATACTTCCCGATACAAAAGATATACCAGTCAATATATCCCCTATTAATTGAATGCTGTCATATTTTTTAATGATGTAAAGTCTGAATCTGCCGTATGTTATCTCCAAATCATATTGATTCCCTTGTTCCTTTGTTTTTATTTTAGGAAAAAGCGGCATCTTTTCCCTCCTCCATCTTCTATTAAAAAGCCCCATTCCCATAATCAAAACCCTCTTGAAAAAATCCAAGAGGGTCCGCTTTGTTTGTATGTTTATACTTTTACCCAATAAGCTGCTTCATTACTGGAAGGGGATGGCGGGAATTGCTCCCCTTTTTCGATTGTGATCGTTGTGTTATCGTTATTTGCTGATCCACCATCCACTAAACGATCCACCTTAAATTCACCGCTTTCCGGCGCTTTTTCACCTGTTTTGAATGTGTTGTCTGCCATCTTTCTACACCTCCGAGTTTTTTATAGGTTAATTCTTCTGTAGAAGAAAACGTCCCTACTGGTATCTTTCCTTTTTTTCATACTTTAAACACGGAAGATGGCAGTTAATCTATCTATTATATTACCTAAAGTTTTACGGTAGCATTATACCTTCTGAACTTCTAATGTTCGGTTCTCAACTATTTTATAAATATCATGCCATGGTTTTAATTTTTCAAAAGCAGCACTAGCCTTTATTACATCTAAATCTGCAAAACGATTTCCAATAATTTGCATACCTACTGGCAATTGAGTGGAAGATAACCCTGCTGGAATCGATGCGCTTGGGTGACCCGAGAAATTTGTAAAATAAGTCATACACCAGCCGATTAATGGATCGATTTCCTCCCCATTAATACTTGTAGGGCCTACTGTATTACGGTTATTATTATTATCTACAGGCAGGCTTGCGACGGTTGGCGTGACTAAGAGATCATAGTCATGGAATACATGTTGAATCGTATCGTATACTTCTGTACGCATTTGTTGATCTTTAAGCACATCCATTGCACCTAGTCGTTTTACTTTTTCCACCCAATTTACTATTTCTGAAGGTAAAGCATCTGGATGATCTTTTAATATATCTAATCCAGCATCTTTTAATCCCTCTAAAAGTTCAGCATTTGACAAACCAACTAAACGGTGCCATAAATCACTTAATTCTTTATGGGTTCGTTTTAAACCTAAAGATACGACTTCGACTATTGCGCCTGCTTGTTCAAACAACTGAACTGCTGAATCGATAACAGAAGCAACTTCCGGATCTACTGGATAAATATCCAAGTTTGGACTATATGCGATTTTCATTCCCTTTAAAGGCCGTCCAAGCGCAGATAGATAGTCTAATTTATCACTTACACTAAATGGATCCCGGTGATCCATTCCCGTAATTAAATTAAGAGCAATAGCAGCATCCTCAACGGTTCTTGTCATTGTCCCTTCATGGATAAAAATATTTGCAGCTTTAAACGCATTTGGTCTACTTACAAAAGGAACCCTACCAAACGAAGCCTTAAACCCATAAATTCCACACCAAGCGGCAGGAATTCGAATAGAGCCGCCTGCATCTGTACCTTCAGCCAGTGTTATTAAACCATCTGCAACTGCTGCACCACTCCCCCCCGAAGAGCCGCCACTATTTTTGGCGATATTAAATGGATTCCGGGTCGGTCCGAATAGGGGATTATCCGTAACGCCTCTCGCCCCAAAAACGGGACTATTTGTTTTACCAATAAGGTTTGCACCTGCTGTTTCGGTACGTTCAGCAAATACACAATAATGATCTGCAATATTATCTTTAAATAATTCAATGCCACCAAAGGTTGTCGGCCAGCCTGGTTTAAAATCAAATAAATCTTTCATGGCCACTGGAATACCATGTAAAGCACTTCGATATTTTCCATCAAGAATATCCTTCTCTTTTTGTCTGGCATTTTCGCGTGCCCCTTCAAAATCAGTAAAAACAAATGCATTAATACTAGGGTTTCTTTCTTCAATACGTTTAATTTGGTTTTCTAACAGCTCAACTGGTGATAGTTTCAAATCCTTGATTAACTCAGATAACTCTTTTAGTGATTTGTAAGCAAGTTCAGTCGTCAATCGATAATCCCCCCTGTTTCTTATCATAATTAAATAATACATAATTTTCCCAATAAGACAATAATATTAACTTTTTATTCTACTGATAAAATATCTAATTGAAATGGCATTATCTATTTAAGATAAGCCGAGTGTTTGATCTTATCAAGAATAAAAGTGGCGCCCTATTTTGTGAATAAGGGATATCTCTACAATGAACACGATAATTTTTTAAAAAAGCGTTGGAGCTTACACTGTTTTTCAATGTATACTCCAACGCCTTAATTTTATTTACTGGGTTTGTTTCAGCTTAATGTTAATGTAACGCTAGCTTTTCATTCCCATATCCAGATAGTTTAGAGCCACCATGAGGCATTTCGCTGACTAGTGGAGATGATTATTTCCCCATACTGCTCCAACTGCTTCCCCATAACCGGTAACGACATTTAATACCCCCGGCGGATTAATTGGCAATGACCTTTCATAACTAACCTGCTTTACGCTCATCTGCATCAATTGCATGATGCGGTGTACTATCGTAAATTTACCGCCCCCTCAATAAGTCAAATGTGATTCTATTTTAGAGTGAATTCCCATTCCCTCCCAAACTTTCACACGGTTTTTGCCTTTTTGTAAATCCGCGATTGGGCCAAGCACACTGTTTTCTGACCTTTTTCCCCCTAAGAAATCGGTATCTACAGCCAGTTCTTCACCATTTGGATTTACAAAGTCTGCATCAACAATCCTTAGCTTCCCTAATGTTTTAGTAGTTTGAATCTCACCAGATATTCTCTCGAACTCTTCGGGGAGCTCACAATAGAGGTATACTTCATTCCCTTCTTCTACTATCCTTAATTCGGGATTAAAATGATTGACTACTATCCTTTCATTCTCATCCTCAAAGGGAACTGCCCCATTTAAATAGGCATTATTGTTAATATAAACTGGTTGCTCCACCTTTAGGAATGTTTCCAAGTCTCCAATTTCTTCATTAACAGTCTCCATATATTCTTCTAGTGACTTAGTGTAACCGTTGTAATGAGCAGTTCCTACATCTTCTAAAGAACTGTCACCGATGAATATATTGTTGTAAAAGCGGTCGTCTCCTCCGTAAGTAACAGCAAACCCTGCAACCTCTGTGCTATGAGGTACATGATATGGTGTTGATCGGTCAAGCATTTTCCGATGAACCATTTTTCCACCAATTATATTGTTCACATAAGCCCCGCCCTGAGCATGATTATCTAAAGCATACTCGGAAGTTAAAATGTTATGATCGACTAAGTAGGGACCATGACTAACTTCGACAAACAAGTCACGGTTATTTCGATAATAGAGATTTTTACTAACTCTAGTTCCTTGTGTTTGCCAATCTAACCAAGTCCCTAAAGAACAATCATGAATACGATTTTCGTATATTTGTACGTCAATGGCAGCATGCAGCTTGATACCCGCTATCTCGTGTCCGTAGAACTCCCGCTTTAATGCAATATTATAAATATGGTTATTATATATCTCGCTAAAAACGCAACCAAGATGACCAACAATACCATTTTGTCCACAATCATATATCGTGTTATTTCGTATGACATGGGAACCAATTTTTTCTTTACTCCAACCAGCCTGCTTAGCAAGAAAGACGGATTCTATTTGATATTGATAACCAGGCTTATCTTTCCGTCTGCTACGATAATTATTTCCTGTTGAAGCTTCTTTCCCAATACTAATAGCACTGCATTTCGAGTCATGGAGAATATTATCTTCAATAATCCATCCCTTACTCCAATTAGCACCTAATAATCCTGGTTGATCAGCTGTAGGAGGCGTCCAGGGAGTTGCTGCTTGGGCCATTTCAAATCCTTGCACAGTAATGTAATTAATACCAGTTTCTTCTGGATAAAAACAACACTTACGCACATTTATTTCCACTAACTCTTCATTCGGATTGTAATCGTGAAAGTTGGCGTAAATTGTCGTGTTTTTCTCATCTACTTCTGCAAACCAGACATATTGTGTTTGATCGGGATCATGAACTGGGACAATCTTTTTTGTCCAGTGATCTAATACTTCTGTATTTATAGTGGGCTTCTGCAATTGTTCAAAGCTTTCAGCCTCATAAAAGGACATGCCATTTAAATAAACGTCTCCTAGATGTCTCCTTGGATTATAGACAATCCAATCTCCAAAAATTTCTTCTACATATGGATTAAAGTCTCCAAATAAATCATTAGATAATACGACTTTCCAAATAGTTCCTTCCACTTGTTCCCAATTCCGAATTTGTTCAGAACCTTTAATTACTACTTTCTCTCCTTTAGAAGCTTGATAAGTAATCCTTCTCGTATTACTTATCCCTGTATTCCTCGGTTTCACCCATTCCCGGTAAACTCCTTCATGGACAACAATAGTATCCCCGGCTACAGCAACTGAAGCTGCCTTATTGATGGTCAAAAATGGGTCTAGTTTCGTTCCCTCTCCATAATCCGAACCATTTTTTGCTACATGATATTCAACGTCCATTTCACTTCCCCCTTCAAGTTAAGTCTGTCTTAATTATACGAGTGAAGATTGATTTACTTCTATACAAAATATAGTATACTTTAAGACAATATTAGTGTTTAACGAGAGGGAGGAGAGCTTTTTGGCTTTTTTTGAACATCACGGGGTAAAAGAAAAAGAATCCTTTTACTTTTTTACACTCGTTAATCAAACCTTTCCGCTCCATTTCCATCGCGCTTACGAACTCATTATTGTTAATGATGGAGAATTATTGTTAACCATTGACCAGAAGGAGTATGTACTAGAAAAAAATGATTTAGCATTTATTTTTCATAACCAATTACATGAGTTTAAAACGGCTAAAAATTCCAATATTACAATCATTATATTTTCTCCTGAATTAATTGGGGACTTTTTTATGAATTACAAGGGATATATCCCAGAAAATAATGTTATTCGGATTAGTCATCCACCCGACTTCCATCTGTTAAACTCGATTTATAGGCAGAAAAGTTTCCTATATTTCCTCTGTAGTACGTTGGTGGAAAATACCAAGTTTATATCAGTTGATCGTTCAACAAAAATGAAAGTATTACATAAGATCCTACTTTATGTAGATAGCAATTATAGTGGTGATTGTACATTAAAATCTGTTGCAAAACATCTACAATATGATTATGCCTATTTATCTAAGTCTTTTATACAGTTAACTAAAATGAGCTTTACCGAGTACTTAAATCATTACCGAATTTCTCAAGCCTGTTATTTCTTGAAGAATAGTCAGCAATCTATTAACGAGATAGCATTCAATTGCGGCTATAATAACCTGAGATCATTTAATCGTAATTTTAAAAAGATTGTAAATCAAACACCTAAAAGATATAGAGACATCGTAGATTAATCACTGAAACACTCCTTTCATATAAAAAAAGAGCTTGAGAATAGAGGCCAACTGAAACGTCCAAAAAAAATATGATTTCCAGTTTTCTACGGAAATCATATCTTTTTTCGTTACAATTATATGGCCTGTGGCTCCTCTTTGTATTTCAATCTCATCTTAATAATTGCGTTCTCAGCATTTATTAATATGCGCCTCGAATATATTCTCTAACATGATCTTCATAGAATTTCACCAAACGTCCTTGTTCTTCAGGCGTGTAATCCTTGACGTTAAGGGCACCTAAGTTATCTTCGACCTGCTTCACATTACGGAATCCTGGAATCACACTCGTTACGGCTTCTTGTTCGAGAATCCATTTTAATGCTGCTTGGGTCATATTCCCTCTTCCTTTTGCAATCCACTCGAGCTGGCGACTTAGATCTACACCCTTTTCAAATTCGATGCCAGCAAAGGTTTCTCCTATATTAAATGATTGCCCTTGTTTATTGAAGTGGCGGTGATCATCCTCTTCAAAGGTTGCATCTTTACTGAATTTACCTGTTAGCAATCCACTTGCAAGTGGTACTCGAGCAAGAATCCCGACACCTTTTTCCATTGCTTTTGGAAATAACTCCTCCAACGGTTTTTGACGAAAAATATTAAAAATGACCTGTAGCGCACTTGCGTTTGAGTTTTCAAGGACGTATAATCCTTCTTCCACTGTTTCTACACTCACACCATAATAACGGATTTTTCCTTCTTCCTTTAGCTTTTCCAGTACTTCAAATACACTACCATCTTTTAAAATTTCTAGTGGCGGACAGTGGATTTGGTATAAATCAAGCGTATCTCGATTCAATCGTCTCAACGTATTATCCAGATATATACTCACCTGTTCTCTCGAATAATTTTGTGGATCGGAAATATCGCCTGATCGACAGAACTTTGAAGCAATATGTATTTCCGTCTCCTTCCCTTTCGTTGCTTTTGCTAAAAGCTCTTCTGCATGTCCATCTCCATAAACATCTGCTGTATCAAAGAAATTCACACCTGCATCCATCGCACGGTCTAAGCCTTTTAAGGCCTCTGTGTCATTCACCTTTCCCCATGCGCCGCCAATTGCCCATGTTCCAAAACTTAGTGTGCTAATGTTTAAGTTCGTGTTACCAAGTTGTTTGTATATCACCATAAACTCCTCCTAATGAACAATATTCCGAAACGACGTACTTGCACGATTCAAAAATAAGGATATCGAGAGTTTATACAAAATCCGAATAAATGTAAGGTATCGTTCGGATTTTATATAATATATAAATCTATTGTTTCAGCCTCTTTTTCAAAAGTATATTCTATTCTATCTTAATAGCTTGTTCCTGTGCTTCCACACAAAGAGCAGCAGCAGTGAAAGCATGTTCCTGTGTCATGGCATTTTCTGTACCATTTAAGCAATCCAAGATAAATTGTCCAAAGAACGGGAAACCTATTTTCCCTGTTACTTCAAAATGTTTTTCCCCTTGACCATTAACAAGATATACATGGTCTCCGTCTTTGCTTCGGGCAATATCGATGTATTTCCGAACTTCTATATACCCCTCTGTGCCAAGTATTAGAACACGTCCGTCTCCCCATGTTCCTAACCCGTCGGGGGTAAACCAGTCAACACGGAAATAAAATGTTGCGCTATTATCCGCAACCAATGTCGCATCCCCATAATCCTGAAATTCAGGATATTGTTTATGGTTATAATTCGCTACTTTACTATGGAGGACTTTAGCGCTTTTAGCACCTGAATAATGTAAAAATTGTTCGATTTGATGGCTTCCTATATCAGTAAGAATTCCGCCATATTGTTCAGGATCGAAAAACCAGCTTGGTCTGCTATCTGCACTTGTACGGTGCGGACCGGTTCCTATTACCTGAATGACTCTCCCAATCGCACCCTCTTCAATTAGTTGACCGGCAAAGACAGCACTTTCCACATGCAGCCTTTCACTATAATAAATTCCCCATCTTAGGCCCGTTTCTTCTACTTTTTGTTTTGCCAGTTCAATTTGCTCCATCGTCGTAAAAGCAGGCTTGTCGACAAAATAATGTTTGCCTGAATCTAATACTTTCAATCCCAAAGGACCACGCTGAACAGGAATATTTGCACTTGCTATGAGTTTAATTGTTGAGTCTTGTAAGATTTCTTCTTCAGATTCCGCAGCAGTTGCTTCCGGGTATGTATCGATAAAACGTTTCACCTTTTCAGGATCGGGATCATAGACAGCAACTAAGTTTCCACCAGCTTCTAATAACCCATTACACATACCATATATATGACCATGGTCCAGCCCAATAACCCCAAATGGGAATTCCCCTTTTTCAACTACCGCCCGCACTTCACCTTTAGGTGCGTAATTCATTCCATCATTTTTATCCAAGGATATTCTCCCCTTTCAATCCTTCTATTTTAGTACTCGCATCATCCACCAGTTGTAATATCATTAGTTGTAAAGTTTTCTATTACCTTATTTTTCTCGTAATAACGAGTGGCATTATTTAAAGTACCTTCTCTCGTATAAAATAAATTATCTTTATTTAATGGAAGCTTAATGGTCTTCCCTGTGTTAGCGGATTCATATATGGCAGAAATTAATTCAAGCGTCTGTCTTCCTTGCTTTCCATCAATTAATACATCTGTTCCTTGTTCTAGGGCAGTCAATACATCATTTATTTGACCTGCATGTCCCGCATATTGAACTTCATCCAGCTGGTCATAATAATTTTGAATTTCAGCTTCTAATTCTTTATCCTCTTCTGGAAACCCATTTTCCATTGATTTCGATGCTTTTACCTTCCAAGGTGACGATACACGAGCATTTTTCCCTTGGAATATCAACTGTTGTTCTTCCCCATGATGGACAACAGAACTTGTTATTTGTGCAAGACTACCATCTTCATAGCGGCAAATAGCTACTGAAATATCTTCCACTTCGGCATTATCATGAGAAGTATTGCTCATAACTGCAGTTACTTCTTTTGGCATTCCATTCATCCAGTTAAAAATATCAATATGGTGTACAGCATGGTTTAAAGTACAGCCCCCACCTTCTTTTTCCCATGTTCCTCTCCACCATAAATCATAATAGTTATGGCCTCTCCACCAGAACGAATCAACTTGTGCATGTACAATCGGCCCCATTAACTTCGTATCAAGTACTTCTTTAAGCTTCATCATCGGCGTACGGAAACGATTTTGTGAAACAACCGATAGCACTTTATTATTTCTTTCTGCAGCTTCATTCATCGCATCACACTCTTCCAGTGAAGATGCCATTGGTTTTTCAACGAGTACGTTTTTACCTGCATCCAGGAAATTAATTGATATCTCCGAGTGTGTATATGGTGGAGTACAAACCGACACTAAATCAATATCTTCCCTTTCCAGCATTTTTTCATAGTTATCATACATGGTTACATCAAGATTAAACTCCTTTGCCTTCTGCTCTGCCTTTTCTGGATAAATATCGCACAAGGCTACAATTTTGCATCGATCAGGGAATTGTAAATACCCTTCTATGTGGGATGGTGCAATTGCTCCAGATCCAACAATAGCTACGTTTAACATAAAATCCTCTCCTCTTGTATGAGTTAATCTATATTTTCTTCTCTTGCCAGCCTAACTAGTTCCACATACTGTCTAGCTTTATCTCTAATTATGGTGTAATTTTCGGTTAAAATTGCTTGTTTATCTACTAGATTACCACCTGCCCCAATTGCAACGGCACCAGCTTTTATAAAATCGGAACCATTCTTCAGGTCAACTCCCCCTGTAGGAATAATGTCAATTTGCGGTAACGGACCTTTAATATTTTTTATAAATGCCGGCCCGCCGACAGATGCAGGAAAGACCTTAACAATATCTGCTCCCCACTCCACCGCTTGTACCATTTCAGTTGGTGTCATAACCCCTGGGATACTTACTTTACCGTAGCGGATGGTAGTTTCAATGACATCTTTTTTCAAAATCGGGCTAACTACAAACGCTGCGCCGCTTCGGATAGCAGCATCCGCTGCTATCCCGTCTAATACGGTACCTGCTCCAATAATGGCGTCTCCAGCAAATTCCCTCGTCAATTGTTCGATTAAAGATTGAGCACCCTCTCCATCCATGGTTATTTCCAAGGCATTAACACCGCCCTCAATTAAACTTTCGGCTACCTTTAACACCTTATCTTTAGGTACTTTTCGAATAACGGCTATTACTCCACTTTCTGTTAAACGATCTATCGTCTTAACCTTTGTCTTCATTTTTCATTCTGTCCCTTCAATATTAAATCGCATGAATCGTTTAGTTATCTTGATGAAGTAAACTTACAAAAGGACGCTTTTGGATGTTAATTTTTATCACACATCCGGAGATTCATATGAAATCCTACTATTTTTAAATGTGTGTGATGATGTGATTTAACGTAATACCACTTCTTCACTGTCATCAGGATTGATCTCTGACCAGTATGGATATCCTTCTGTATCTCCAGTAACTGTTAAGGCATAGGCACCCAGTTTATTTCCTAAAGCAACCGATTTCTGATAGTCCCAGCCACGCAGAAGGCCAGATAAAAATCCTGCTGCAAAACCATCCCCTGCTCCAACGGTATCCATTACTTTTGTGACTTTTTCTCCTGAAACATACCCATTTTCTTCTTTGGTCTGGTAATAAGCACCACTTTCACCAAGTTTAATAACAACTGCTTTCGCGTTACCCTGTAATAGTTTTCCCGCAATTTTCTCGGGGGTTTTCTCTCCAGTTAATAATTTACCTTCACTTAATCCTGGCATGACAATGTCACATTGCATTGCGATATCAAATAGCACGTTAGATGCTTCTTCTTTCGACCACAATTTCAAACGTACATTTGGGTCAAAGACAAGAGTCTGTTTATTCCTCTGCGCGAGTTCGATTACTTTATAAATAGTGTCTTTGCAAGATGCACTTAATGCTGGTGTAATTCCAGTCAGATGAATAAATCTCGCTTTAGAAAGATATGCTTCATCTACGTCATCCGGTGAAAGCGCGCTTGCAGCAGAGTGCTTTCGGTAATAATAAATTTTCGGATCTTTACCGGGATTGGTTTCTTTGAAGAATACGGCAGTAGGTGATGAACAATCGAACTTTACTGCCGAAGTATCTACCCCTTCCCCGCGAATATAGTTTCGGATATAGATACCAAATTCATCATTGCCTAGACGGCTCATCCATCCCGCCTGATGCCCAAGGCGGGATAAAGCAATAGCAACATTTGACTCTGCTCCCCCAATCGTTCGATGAAACGTATCAGAGAAGCGAAGAGCACCTACAGACTGCGGTGTGAAAAGCACCATACTTTCACCAATTGTAATTACGTCCATTTGTCATCCTCCTAATCCATGATTCTCCTGAAGGGGATCATAGAATTGCTTTGAAATGTAACTATGCTTTGCCCCAAATCGCGTCTTTCCTATACTCCAGAATAAGCCATAAATCCTCCATCAACAGGCACTGTTATACCAGTTACAAACCCCGACATATTCTCATCAACTAGCCAAATCATTGTTCCTAATAAATCTTCAGGATCCCCAAACCGTTTCATCGGTGTATGGGTGATGATTTTCTCTGACCTTTCCGTTAATGAACCATCCTCATTTTTTAACAGGTTCTTATTTTGCTCTGTCTCAAAGAATCCCGGTGCTATCGCATTAACTCTAATTCCCACATCTGCCATATGAACTGCTAACCATTGAGTGATATTTTCAATCCCCGCTTTCGCCGCACTATATGCCGGCACTTTTGTCATAGGAGATGGAGCACTCATGGAGGACATATTAATAATTACTGCACCTTTTTTATTGATCATTTTTTTTGAAAAGACTTGGGCAGGTATAACCGTTCCAAGTAGATTTAAATTTAGGACAAACTCGAAGCCTTCTGGTAATAAATCATAGAATGTTGATATATCTTTGTTTTCAAGGTCTTTAGGTTTTAGTGTTTCATTTGTCGTCGTCCCTTTCGGATGATTTCCACCCGCACCATTTATTAGAATGTCATACGAACCAAATGTATCCGTAACAATTTGTTCTGCTCTTTCCATACTTTTTACATCTAGTACATCACAGGATATTGCAATGGCTTCTCCGCCTTGATTGATAATATCCCGTTCCACTAATTTCGCTTTCTCTTCACTCCGACCTAATATCGCTACCTTAACTCCTTGTCTTCCAAGTTCTCTTGCCATCGCCCCGCATAAAACACCGCTTCCTCCCGTAATAACAGCAACTTTATCTTTTAAATTCTCATTGATTGACAGCATAATGATTTGTCTCCTTTCGAGTTCTAACGAGCGAGTCCCATATTCCCCATAGATACATAATTCCTAGCGCTCGGTCATAGAGACCATATCCTGGTCTGCATTTTTCATCCCAAATATGTCGCCCATGGTCTGGTCGTACATACCCATTAAAATTCGAATCATATAACGCTTTCATAACTCCATAGATATTAATGGAACCATCCGTTATTCGATGGGATGTTTCGATAAAATCTCCATTCTCAAATCGTTTCACGTTCCGAATATGAGCAAATGGGATTCGATCCGAAAACTCTTGAATCATCTCTACAATATTGTTATCTTCACTTGCACCTAAAGAACCGCTGCATAATGTTAAACCGTTATACGGACTATCTATCAAGTTTAGGAGCCTTCTAATATTCTGTTTATTCGTGATAATCCTAGGTAAGCCGAAAACAGAGAAAGGCGGATCATCTGGATGAATAGCCATTTTAATACCGTTTTTCTCAGCTACTGGAATAATACGATTTAAAAAGTAATGTAAGTTATCCCACAAGTCTTCTTCAGTTACATCTTTGTACTGATCAAATAAATCGGATAAATAATCCAATCTCTCCGGTTCCCAGCCTGGCATTGTAAAATCATAATTACGTGATATCGTGTTAACAAGATCTGTCGGCTCAATATTTGCTATTTTGCTATTTTCATAAAATAAGGCCGTTGATCCATCTTCAAGTTCTTTAAATAAATCAGTTCGTACCCAGTCGAATACTGGCATAAAATTGTAACAGATTACCTTAATACCAGCCTGTGCCAGATTCTCAATTGTTTTAATATAATTATCTATGTACGTCTCTCTAGTAGGCAATCCCAGTTTAATGTCTTCATGGATATTAACACTCTCTACGACATCAATGTTAAAACCTAATCGTTCAGCCTGTTGTTTAACTTCGTTTATCTTTTCCATTGGCCACACTTCACCTGCTGGAATATCATGAAGAGCCCAAACTATTCCTTCTACGCCTGGTATCTGTTTAATATGTTCTAAGGGAATAAAGTCATTCCCCTCCCCAAACCAGCGAAATACCATTTTCATTATGCATCACCCTTCACAAATCAAGTTTACTGCTTATTAAGATAATAAATCTCTCTTTTTTGCTTTAATTAATTATGCACCTTAACTTCCTGTCTGTGGAATTCGACGGATGTTAGGGTCACTAAATATATCTAATTCATCCCTACTTGGGGTAGAGAACTCAGAAATAATTGCTCCATCAGGACAGGCCTGAAACCAATGCAGTGTATTAGGAGGAATCGTATACTGATCCCCTGGGTTCAACACAATTTCGTGAAATACCGTATAATATGGTTCACTATCTTTAGGAATGGTTGACTTAATTTCTCCCGCTGACTCACCTTCGACATAAAGATATACTCTCCCCCAACGGCAACGAAATGTTTCCGTTTTTCCTTCCTTATCCCCTATAGATGGATGCTTATGTTCCGGACAGGTTTGCTTTGGGAAAAGGACGAGTTCCTTCGCACAATAATATTCATTGTTTATATATGTAATTAACTGTAGTCCCTGCACTTCCAAGTTATTTAATCCGAAATCAGCAACCTCTAGTCGTTCTTTTTCCTCATTAGTCAAGGTAATTTCTATATTATTTAAAAACTGTATTGTCTGCTTGCGGTATTCTTCGTATACATTCCTCGTTAACATCGGACACCCACTTTCTGAGTCATTCTCATTTGAATTATTTTTTTGTTAATAACGCTCTAGTATAATTAGTATGGTAGATAAGTTTTTAAAAGTCCTCCCCCATCAAGGAAGGGGATGACGTTTGATTTTAATTATCTATAAATCTAGGTTATTTTTTACCAAGACGTCTTTGTGTGAAGCTCGAAATCCATAAACTCACAAAAGCAAATAACAATAATGGGAACATTAGTGTTAATGCTAACGAATTCAGCATTGGCTGTGGCTGTGAACCTGATCCTTGGAGCACACTAAACACCATAACACCTAATGTTTGTGTCTTAGGTCCAGAAATGAGTAAGATAATAGTAAAGGTACTAAACATTCTAATGAAGATATTTATTGCAGATGCCGTTAGACCAGGGACCAACTGTGGTATTACAACTCTGCTAAATAATTTATATTTCGTTGCTCCCAACGATTCAGCTGCCCATTCCAATCGTGGATCAAGAGATTCCATAAACGGAAGCAAAATAAATACCGAAAATGGGATACCTACAATTAAGTTAACTAAAATTAAACCTGGGATTGTTTCAGCTAATCCAATAGAATAGAAAATCGATGCAACTGGAATTGCATAAACAAGTTCTGGCAAAGTAAATGGCATTTGAAAGAAACTAATCAATGCTTCTTTAAAAGGGAATTGTTTACGTCCTAACACATAGGCTGTCGGTATACTTAATAGTAATGAAATAACCGTTGCTGTCACAACAATCTGTAAAGTTATTTTATAAAAGTGCCCTATCTCATATGCTTGCCAAGCCTGCATGAACCAATCTAGCGTATAACCAGCAGGCAGGAACGTACCAAACCATTCTGTCCCAAAAGCGCTAAGCAAAACTGCAATAGTCATTCCGATAATAGCGGTAATAAAGACAATAATAAGCAACCATGTAAACATTTTATATAGTAGTTTTAGTAATCCAGCCATTCTACTATTCTTTGGGACACTTGCCTCAGACGGATTATTTATATCATCTTTAAAGGTATTTTCCATGAATCTCACCTCTCATTATTTAAATGTACTTGCAGAGCCAACAAATCCTCTTTTACGTATTGCATAGACAATTCCAAGTATCAATAATTGAGTAATCGCCATCACTACAGCGACCGTATTTGCCATACTATAGTTAAAGTTCCGCATCGCCTCTTCAAAAGCGACTACTGCAAATGTTCGAGTGGAAGACGCAGGGTTACCTACGATTACTGCTGAAGTATAAACACCAATCTGCATAATGATATTTAAAGCAAAAACTCTTAATATACTAGAACGAACAAGTGGATAGAATACGCGGCGGAATGTTACCCATTCACTTGCTCCAAGTGATCTTGCAGCCTTTTCTAGATTCGGATCGATGGAATCCATCATTCCAATAAAGTTTGTTGCCAAAAATGCAACACCTAAAATCACACAGGCAATAAATGCACCAGTATAGTTGTATACTAGGTTGATTGGTTCTTCAATAAGCCCCATATTCATGAGGATTGTGTTAAACCATCCTGTTGGTTTAAAGAAAGCAATAATTGCCATATCAATAATTAATGAACCCAATGTAAGTGGAAAGATTATTAATCCAGCGATCATTCCCTTCCCTCTCATTTTACCTCTTATAAAATATGTAATTGCAAATGCAATAAATAATTCAAGGAATGCCGCTGGGATTACTAAAGCAACGGTTCGAAATATCGTTTCATAGTAATCTGGATTTGTAAAAAACTCAACATAATTACCCAATGTGAAGTTAGATGTTCCATTTTCCTGAAATGTCATCAGAACACCTCTTATTAATGGGTAAACAAATATCAGCAGTACTGGGAGTAAACTTGGAAGAAGCAATAAATAATCACTTTTTTTCGTTTCAGCTTGTTGATTCATGCTTTTCACTCCTCATCCAAAATAATGATTTTCTCAGGATTTAAGTAAAGCTGCACTTTCTGATGAACGGTATAAGGGTCAAGACCTAAAACACTTGTCTTTAAAGTGGTACCATCTTGTATTTTAATTTCATAACCTGTTGTACTCCCTACATAGTCCCCTACTAAAATCTCACCCTCCAATATATTGGCTCCGATTTGATCATTTGGCACAATATCAATCATTTCAGGTTTAATCGTCAGCCGTACATGATCACCGACTTGGTGACGACCGTTTGGTTTAATTTCTAAACGAATATTCGTATCTGTTTCAAAGATAAGGTGGTTATTATTTTCGCCAACTACTTTCCCTCTAATGAAGTTGGAGTATCCTAGGAAATTTGCGACAAAGTAATTTTTCGGTCTACCGAAGATTTCTTTGGGCGTGCCAATTTGCTGAATTTCACCTTTAGACATAACCGCAATTTTCGTTGAGAGGGATAGTGCCTCTTCTTGGTCGTGTGTTACATAAATCGTTGTGATGGCAAGTTCTTCATGAATCTTCTTGATTTGAATACGCATATCTTTTCGTAGTTTTGCATCGAGGTTACTTAACGGCTCATCTAATAACAGAACTTTCGGTCGAATAACAAGTGCTCTTGCTAACGCAACACGTTGCTGCTGCCCACCACTTAACTCTTTGGTGAATCTGTTTTCCAGACCATTCAGCTGCACCATTTCAATTGCTTCCTGAACCCTTCTTTTCTTTTCATTTTTTTCTACTTTACGCATATCTAAACCAAACGCAACATTTTGGGCAACCGTCATATGTGGAAACAAAGCATAGTTTTGAAATACCATTCCAATGTCGCGTTTATTCATAGCAATATGATTGATTGTATGACCATTAAATTGAATTTCACCTGAAGTTGGCTCAAGGATTCCTAATACCATCGAGAGGATTGTTGTTTTACCACAGCCGCTCGGACCGAGGAATGTCATAAATTCTCCATTCTCAATCGTCAAGTTTGCTTTTCTCACTGCAGTAGTATCACCGAATCGTTTTACAAGGTTTTTTATTTCAACCTTTGTACTGCTCGTATTCTTCACTATTTTCTCTGGTGTTGTCGGTTTCTTATTCGCTAATGCAGATTGTGCCATTTTATTTCCTCCTTATCTCCCTGGCCCCTATCAAATAAGAGACCAGGGGAAAATCACTATTTTTGCGCTTGTATTTTCTCTTCCCAAAGGTTATACAGTTCATTTGTTGGTTCTAAGTCAGGGAATAGTACCCAATCATCTTCTTTAACTACCATTTTATTATCTTCTTTAAACTCTGGCATAACTGCATCAACCAGTGTGTCGTAGGATTCTTGATATTCAGTCTCTAGCATATCTGGTATTGCCTCACCATTTGCTGGAAGGAATCCTCGCGCAAATCCTTGTGCCTGTATTTCTTTAGATGTTGCAAATTCAAGAAACTCTAATGCTGCTTTTTTGCGATCTTCCGGTAGATCTTTCAACATAACATAGAAGTGGGAATCGATAACTTGTTTTGTATCTTCTAATTTCACAGCTTCTACATGTGGTGGGATCGTATTTATAGCTTTATTGTCTGCATACCAGAACGGGGTATGTGGGACAATATCTACAGCACCTTCAAACAACAGATCAAAGGCATCCGATGTTTTCGTCGGGTAAAACTCAATTGTCTCACCAACTTCTTCTAAGTAAGTCCAAGTTTCATCTAATGAGCTTGGATCATTGAAATCTTCACCCATCGATTGAACGAGGCCAAAGAAGAATCCTCGTGCAGGACCACTAGAGGGGACTGCTGGATAAGTAAATTTCCCAGGATTTTCTTCAACCCAATCTTTTAGTTCAGCATAAGTAGTTGGTGGGTTTTCTACTGTTTTTGTGTTATACATTAGGATTGGACCACCAGAACCAGTTGTGACTGGTGCACCATGCCCATCAAATTTATCGATGTATGCTTGTCCTATTTCATTCCATTGTTCAGCGTGTACCTCCTCTGCGTATTCAGGTAATAACTGTTCCCAAATTCCTTCCTCAATACCAAGCGGAAGTCCATCTAAACCTGTTATGACCAAGTCAATTGTTCCATTATCTCCTTGAGATTTAATCTTATTAATTACTTCTTGTGGTGTACCTCGGCCATAATCAACTTTATATTTTCCATCGGTTGCTTCCTCAAACATTGGAATAACGATATCATTATAATACTCATCCCCACCAGCAGCCGTATAAATTGTAAGTGTCATTGGACCGTCCCCACTACCGCCGGAAGATTCATCTCCCCCACAAGCACCAAGCAGTAAACTGACTGTAATCATTACGATTAATAAGAGCCATCCTTTTCTTTGCAAAATTATACCTCCCCTATTTTTATAAGTGTGTTCAATAATTATTGAGCGCTTACATAAAACAATAAATAATAATGCAACTACTCCTTCTAATGTAGGCCTTGTTCTTTCAATCCACCTCCTTATCACAAGTAGCATCACCTTTTTTTGTAAACGGTTGCATCAGGCGTGAAAAAATATCTCCCAAACTACGGTTTTAATTGGGCTTCCTATCATAATACTAGTGTTTCCATCTAGGTCAGTTACCATTTTAATCATACTAGTATGTTAGACATACCCCTATATTAACCCTTCTAATGTAGAAAGGCAATACTTTTCTGTCTATTCCAATTGTAATGACTGATTACAATATTCGAAATTCGTTTTTTATATTGCCTCACCAATTGGGAGATGAACCCAACAGGTGAGGCCCCTAATATTAATATATCGTTCTGCCTAACTCATCCGGAATACCTGACTTTCTATAAAAATAAGTATTGATACGGTCACGCCATTCCATTGCATTATCTAGTTGCATCCGCAATCGTTCTTTCACATTTGCAAATATCCAACTTTCTATTTTCCCTTCTAAACCATTCCACTTTTCAATAAATTTCCCCACTTCTTCTACACCTTGGAAATGTGTATTATAAATGTGTTGTATTACTGTTTCTCCGGAATGAAGCTTATGTGAATATGGAACATGATGGAAGAATAGTAACAACTCATCTGGACACTCTTCTACCGAATTATATACTTTTGCGTTTGGTCCAAAGTATTGCCCTGTATAACCTGTTCCAGTTTCAACTGTACGATTTACACCAATACCATCTCGATCGGCAAAGTGATACGTCCCCCATTTCGAATACTCATATCCATCCACATTTGGTCCGTAATGGTGATCTGGATTAACCATCCAGCCTATGCCTAGTGGTGCGGTATAATTTTCATATGTTTTCCAAGAATGGAGAAGGATATATTTAATCTGTTCGACAACTTGAAGGTCGTCCCCAAAGGTTAACTGAATCCACTCGTCCGTTATTTCCTCTGTTGATAATTCTGGATTCCAAATTAATCTCCCAAATCCATAGAGATTCGCCTGCGCCAATGTATTTCCTGTCCAGTTTACATCATTACCGATGTTAGATACTGCTGCAATACCACTATATTTATTATCATATAATGAGCCATCGACAATTGATTTAACTGTCGATCCTTCTCCCTCAGAATGTGTATCAAAATTTAAAATTTCTTTCCATTGAGGGATTAGATAACAAACATCCTTTTGCTGACCAGTATATTCTTGTGCAATTTGAAATTCCAAAACTTGGTTTGTTTCTTTCAATGCTCCTAATAGCGGTGAAATCGGTTCTCGGACTTGGAAGTCCATTGGCCCATTTTTAATTTGTAAAATGACATTTTCTAGAAATTGTCCATCTAGCGGCTTGAAGTTATCATAGGCTGCTCTAGCTCGGTCCGTCTTTCTATCACGCCAATCTTGCAAGCAATTATAAACAAAGCAGCGCCATATCACCTTTCCAGCAAATGGCTGTAATGCACGAGCCAGGACATTTGCACCCTCTACATGTCCTCTTCCATATGTAAACGGACCTGGTCTGCCCTCTGAATCCGCTTTAACTACAAAACCGCCAAAATCAGGGATATAGTTGTAGATCTCCTCTACTTTCTCCGCCCACCATTTTTCTACTTTTTCATTAAGTGGATCAGCGGTTGACAGGTTTCCCAATTCCATTGGACTAGCATAGTTTATACTTAGATAGGTGGTTATGGCATAGGACCTCAAAATATCTGCGACTTTCTTTACTTTAGGCAAAAACGCTTTCGTTATTAAATTCGTCTCTACATCCCATACATTTACATTATTGATAGAAATCGCATTCACACCAACAGATGATAAGAGCCGCGCATAATCCCTCACTCTTGTTAAATCTTCACTGAAATCATTACCATGGAAGAAAATTGAATCTCCTGAATAGCCTCTTTCAATCGACCCATCCATATTATCCCATTGATTCATCATTCTCAGCTGGTTTCTTGGCCCCTCAACAATCTCTAATGATTCTATCGATTCTTCCCTCTGTAATATCCTTAAGAAATGAAAAGTAGCATATAACGTTCCTTTATCTGTCTTGCCTATTAAAAGTACCTTTTTCTTATCAGCAGTAGTTTTTAATAAATAACCCTCTTCATTTACATCATCAAATAATTCTGGTGAGATTCCATATCCCTTTAAGTTAACGCTTTCAAAAGTCCCTAAAACTATTGAAAACTCATTTGTTGGATATGGTTGAACAGTTGGTACAATATTTAACATGGACTCAAGTGCGTATTTCAACTCAGCTATCGCAGAATCTATCAGAATCGTCTTAGCAGTAAATGATATAGTAGAGGCTATGCTGCTATATGTCAGGGGATTATCAATCCTCTTATACTGCAACCAGCAGTGATAACTATTCGTTAACAATTGATTGCTATCAAAATTGACTGTTTTCTGCAATTACTTTAACCTCCTTATTCTAACAATAAATACATTGATTCAAATTCCAGTAACGACATGATCAATGTATTTATTTAGAACTTATAATTACTAAAAATAATTGGGATATTCTTTTTTTAGCTCTCTTTTTTCAAAGTTTACTAAGTTTAAATGGCTAACAATCAAATTCTCTGCATCGTCCTCTTTTTTATCCTTAATGAATTCAAGGATAGCTTTGTGCTGAGAGACAAGTATATCCCATTCCAGATTTGATGCTAATCTAAGGACACGCAGCCTATCAAATTGACTATTCATTTGTCTGATTGTTCTCCAAGTCCTCAATTTGTTGCATCCTTCAAATATCAACCGGTGGAATTCGTCATCTAATTCCAACAACCGATGGAATGACCCTTTATTTAAACATAATTCTTGCATCGCAATATTGGATTCCAGTTTAAAAAGCTGTTCTTCATCAAGGACATGACAGGCCTCTCGTACCACTGCTTTCTCAATATTTTCCCGAAGAAACCTTCCTTCCTCAACAAGATCCAAATCAATCTTTGAGACAATGGTGCCAATCTGAGGATATATGCCGAGCAAACCTTCTTGTGAAAGTTTTAAAAAGGCTTCCCTTACCGGCGTACGGCTAACCTCTAACTCGCTAGCAATTTCCTGTTCAGATATCTTTTGCCCGGGTTCAAGCTCAAGTTCTATAATTCTTTTCTTTATTGTTTCATAGGCAAAGTCACGGGTTGAAAGATTCTCTCTTTTAATGACTGATACTATCATTCTCACCTCTTTCTCCGATATTCTAATTGTACTAGTATGTTAGTTCTGCTTTTATTATAAAACATGAATTCTACAATTTCAACCTTTTTTTACAATTAGTTATTTCAGACTATTTACAACATTATGTATTGACAATATCCCAAGTATATAGTAAAAGTTTGGTTGTACTCTTCACAAAAAAAGAAAATAGGAGGAATCAGTGTATGCAGATCAGAAATTCGATTAGAATTCTCAGTTCGTTACTAAGCATTTTCTTGGTTTTAGGTACTTTCGGGACAGGTCCTGCCATATTCGCTGAACCAAACAATGCACCAGTCAGCGTCGTTAAATGGGACAAGGAATTACAGGAAATGGATGGATTTGGAGGATCCTTCGCCTTTCATAAAGGCGGTTCTATTATGCGGTTAGAAGAACCAGTTCGAACGCAAATACTAGACTTGCTCTTTAGCCAGGAAAAAGGAATTGGTATAAGTATTGTCCGGAACATGATTGGCGATGGAGGAATAGATGACTGGGGAAATACTGACTATGACGGCCCAACGGAGACAATTATGCCCAATCCAGATGAATATGTTTGGGATGATCCAGATTGGAACAAAGAGGAGTTTGATAAATATCAAATCTGGATCATGAACGAGGCAAAAAAACGCGGGGTCGAAACCTTCCTGAGCACAGCATGGAGTCCGCCAGCATGGATGAAACAAAATAATAGTGTGATAGATAATGGGGAAGGGCCAAACAAATTAAAGGAAAATATGAAAGAAGAATATGCGGAATATTTGGCAGATTATGTCGAAGGTTATCAGGAACACTTTGACTTAGATATCACCCATATTTCTCCCGCGAATGAACCTGACCTGAATACAGGATATTCTAGTAGTAGATGGACTCCGGAAGAGTTAAACACCTTTGTTCGGGATTATTTGGGACCTACTTTTAAAGAAAGAGATATTCCAGCTGAAATTGTGTTAGGCGAATCGATGGGGTTTAACGAAGAATATGCTCTTCCTGCATTGAATGACCCTATCACAAATGAATATGTTGATGTAGTCGCTGCCCATGCATATACAGGTTTACAAGAAGGGGAAACTACTCCAGACCCAAATGAATTTGCAAAATCAAAAGAACTAAATAAAAGAATTTGGCAAACCGAGTATATGAACCAAGGAGACAGTCGACAAACATTTGAAAATAATACGATTCGTGATGGATTAAGGTATGCAAATCTTATAGGAAATATGTTTGAAGTGACTGGAGTAAATGCTTATTTTTGGTGGTGGCCTGCAGCTAACAACGGTGCAGATGGATCTGATTTAATTCGCTTCGTTCATGATGGCAGCGACCAAGCAATAGCCCCAACAGAAAACGGCTTATTCCGTATTTTTAAGCGCTTTTATACTTTTGGCAACTATAGCAGGTTTATCCAACCAGGCTATATGATGATTGAGGCAGATAAACAACCAGTAGATGATGTCATGATTACTGCTTACAAGGAACCAGATACAGGTAATTTTACACTTGTTGCTGTAAATAATAGTACCGAAGATCAAACAATCACTTTCGAGTTAGAAGACTTCCCAAAAGCAGTAGAGTCATTGGTTCCATATCGTACATCTGCTAGTGAAAACCTAAAAAAATTAGATGCTATTCAAGTGAACGATAACCAATTTTCTATGAAATTAAGAGGTTCTAGTGTAACAACCTTCATACCTGAAGAATTTGAACTTCCAGCATTACCTGATATGAAAGATGTATTTTCCACTTATTTAGCTTCTGAGAATGATGGACAATCACCGAGACTTCAAGTGGATAAAACGAAAGATGGGGATGAGGTAATTACCAATGTTAGAAATGGTTCCTATATTAAATACTCCAATGTTAACTTTGCTGATGGATCTGCCTCAGGTCAAGCAGATAAACGTGGAATTTTAAGTATGAAAGCTCGCGTAGCCCCAATTGCAGGCGGGACCATAGAAGTTAGATTAGACAACCCTCATAACGGGAAGATTGTCGGAAAAATGGAAGTTCCAAGGAATGGGAATCCAAATAATTGGATTAACGTTTCCACTATGATTGATACGAATGCTACAAATGGTGCATATGATTTTCATGATTTATATCTCGTCTTCTCTAGTGGTAATAACAGTAATCGAAACATGTTTAAAGTAGGTTCTTTTGAGTTTAGTGACGAAATCGTCTCACCTACTGAAGAATAACTTAGATAAGGGCACCATTTGATTCTTGCAGGTGCCCTTTCTTTTATTTCTACTTTATTTAGTTAGTTTTCTTAGGTTTTCTCTCTTACACCTTGGTTCTCTCTATTTTCCAATTGAACTTTGTTCCACGTTAAATTCTATAATATTACCATCCGGATCCTGACAAAAGATCTGCGCAAATCCGCTCTTACTTTCCGGTTTTAACAGGATATCCACACCTGCTTTTTCCAAATATTTAAGGGTCTCGTAGTAATCACGAACGCGAATAGCAAAGTGCCCATCTTTCGATTCAATTTTCCGTCCTGATCTTAATGTTTCAGAATCATTATAAACAATTAAATGTAATTGTTGATTCCCGATTTTGTACCAGGCACCTGGAAAGTCAAAATCAGGCCGATCCAATTCTTCAAAACCAAGAATATTTCCGTAAAAGCTCTTTGCCTTCTCCAATTTTGTGATTGATAAACTTACATGGTGGAATTGTTCAATATGAATCATATCATTCAGCCCCTTGTTATGAATTTCTTTAGAAGTTTAAGGTCTATCCAAAGATAGTCCTACCCAATTATTAACTCCGATATTTCATCAAACAATCGTTTTCTCTTGAATCAATGGATTGGATTTAGAAGCTTCCCCCTTCACTTCGTAGTCCTGATTGACTAAGAGGATTCTTATAGAACTTGTATCTAATTTACACTATTAACATACTTCATCGCAAACATCTATTTAAACTTGCTCTTCTGCAAAAGCGCTTAATCGGTCTGGGAGAACAATAAGAATAAATAGTAAACGAAAGTGCTTTTGCAAATATTATAACAGTCCCGCTTTAGTTCGTCTTTTGAATGAGTAAAGTTTAAGGCGGGAAATATATCCATATGTATTTTGCTAACGGTTTACCATGATATTACAGTCAAGAAGTTATTAAAAGAAATAAAAGTAAAACAAAAAGGGAGCTTGACTTTAACGCCCAGCTCCCTCTTCATCTTGATTTCAGTTATTTGATAGGAACGCATCCCTAGCCTTCAGCTAATCAATCCAAATTTAATATCTGCTGAGTTCGCAATCTCAGAAATTCAATCTTCCACCCGTTTTATTATCCTGGCAGGCACCCCGCCTACTACCAAATTATCCGGAACATCTTTCGTAACTATCGCACCCGAAGCGATGACAACATTATTCCCTATCGTTACGTCGGGGTTTATTATTGTATTTCCGCCAACCCATACATTATCTCCAATAGAGATTGGCTTGGCATATTCTTTTCCTGAATTACGTTCGGTTGGATCAAGTGGATGGGTTGCTGTATAAATTTGCACACCAGGACCGAGCATACAATTATCTCCAAATCGTACTTCACAGACATCTAAGATGGTACAGTCAAAGTTTGCGAAGAAGTTATCTCCTACATATGTATTAAACCCATAGTCAAATCGGATATTTGGTTCCATATATACATTTTCTCCCACAGATCCAAGTAAATCCATTAATAATGGTGTGCGTTTTTCCTCTTCCGTTTCCAGAGTTTGATTATATATTCTAACCTTGCGCCTAGCTTCTTCACGTTTCTTTAATAAGACTGGGTCAGAAGGATTATAAACCTCCCCAGCTAACATCTTCTCCATTTCTGTTTTCATAAGAAAGTAGCACCTGCCTTTTTGAATTATGGCATTTTAAGAATTAAGAAATACTTATTTCTTCAATAGATGCTAAAGCTGTTAATGAACCTACTTTTGTACATACTTCCGCGCTAAGATAATTTGCAAAGCGGGTTACTTCTTTTAAATAGTTAAAATCAGAAACTGAAATCGCTTTTTCTTCGTTTAGCCTATTTGAAAACTGATAAAGTACTGCTCCAACAAAGGCATCCCCCGCACCGGTTGTATCAATTGCTTCTATACTTTTACTCGGAACAACTTCATATTTTTCTCCATTTGATATAATCGATCCTTCTTCACCAATTGTAACAGCAACTATTTTTGCTCCGAATTGATGAAGTTTAGCTATTCCACTGGAAACTTCATCCTCATTTGTCAAAATAACCAATTCTTCATCACTTACTTTAATAAAGTCCGTATAAGCCAGGATTTCCCTTGACAATTCTATAAATTCGTTTTCATTTCCTTTCCATAAATCCTCTCGGAAGTTTGGATCAAATGAGATGAATTTCTTTTCATTATAAGCTCTTTTAATCAGGGAAAAATACGTCTCTCTTAGCGGTGCTTCCAGTAAAGCAGTGGCTGAACCAAAGTGAATGACCTTCGATTCCATTACATCGGTAAGGGAGAAATCTGTCATCCTAAGATTTTTATCCGCTCCACGATAAAATTGAAAGTCACGTTCGCCCCCCGTTACCAAGGAAACAAGTGCCATCGTGGTTGGGAGACTTTTATCTCTTACCACCATCGAAGTATCTACTTGGTAATCTTCCAACGTTTCAACTAGAAAGTCACCAAAACTGTCATTTCCAACTTTTCCTATCATCGAGGCTTTTCCACCCAGTCTAGCAATCGTTGCAGAGACATTAGCGGGTGCACCACCTGCCATTTTTTTGAAGTTATCCCCATCTTTTAAACTTACATCTACATCGATACAATACATGTCTATTAATAGCTCTCCGATACAAGCTACATTAATTCCTGTCATTGTGCCACCTCATTTTATATGAAATAGAAGCCTATATATAATAGCGCTTTCCTTTTTTTACGGATATCATATACCCGTTGTTCCATTCAGTAGTAATCATTTATGATACTTTTTCTACAATTGATTTTGCTTGGCTCAGCTCCCCCTTTTCATACGCTTAGATATTTCATCCTTCTTCACTAAAGGTAATCGATTACGTATGTACTACGATATACTAATAAGTTTAAAAATGTCAAATTCATTTCATGAAAGTCCAATTCTATTCAACTCTCTCTTCCAGTATATTTTCCATGAATAATTTTGCTAAATGTTAGGCTTGTCTATCAAACCATTGTTTCATTTATTAAGTTGTCATTGACTTTTTCTTAAGAACCGTTTAACATATAATGTAATCGATTACGTAAACGATTACCTTTTATTTTACTATAAATAAAAAATGGAGGGAAGACATGCATACTTATAAAAACAGTAAGTACTGGTTTTCATCAGGTTATTTATTCCTATTCTTTGTCACTTGGTCCATCTGGTGGTCCTTTTATGCAATTTGGCTAAATAACACCCTCGATTTGAGTGGTACACAAGTTGGAACCATATACTCTTTAAATTCATTTTTCGCCTTGCTGTTCATGTTATTTTATGGGGTCATCCAAGACAAATTAGGAACGAAAAAGCATTTAGTATGGTTCCAAAGCATTGTTCTAGTTTTCATCGGACCTTTTCTCATCTATGTATATGAACCATTACTAATTTCTAACTTTTACATAGGTGCTATATTGGGTTCAATTTATCTAGGTCTAGGTTTCGTTGCGGGGGCCGGGTTTTTAGAATCGTATACGGAAAAGATTAGTAGAAAATACAACTTTGAATTCGGTAAGGCAAGAATGTGGGGATCTTTAGGATACGCAGTCGCTGCATTTGGTGCTGGTACACTGCTAAGTATCAATCCACATCTTAACTTCTGGCTCGCTTCTGCTGCTGGAGTTCTGTTCTTTATATTAAACTGTTTCTTTAAGATAGATGTATCAGAAAAAGAAGAGAAAGAAACAAGTAATCTTTCAAAAGAAGACATCATGGGGCTTTTTAAAAATAAAGTATTTTGGTTTCTAGTTATTTTCTTATTTGGTACCGTCTGTATCTACACTGTATATGATCAGCAATTATTCCCTGTATATTTTGTAGAACTCTTTGCTGATCAGGCAACAGGTAACCAAGTTTATGGTTATTTGAATTCCATCCAAGTATTTGTGGAAGCGTTGTTTTTATTCCTTGCACCGTCTATTGTCAGTAAAGTCGGGGTGAAGCGATCCTTATTACTAGCTGGTGGGGTTATGTTCTTTCGCATCGTAGGTTCCGCCTATGTGTCAAGTGGAATTGGGATTTCATTTATGAAAATGCTTCATGCGGTTGAAGTTCCGCTTCTTTTGATTGCTTCATTTAAGTACATTGGCCTGCATTTTGATTCAAGATTATCCGCAACAGTGTATCTTGTTGGAGTTAAAGTTTCGAGTGAGATTGGAGTTATTGTATTCTCAACACTTGTAGGTCGTTTATATGATCTGACAAGTTATGAAACCACTTTCTATGTATTAGGATCAATTGTCGCATTGTTTGTTATTACAGCAATGTTTACGCTCAGCAAGGATAAGAAGGCTATTTCAGGTAATAGAGAAACTGATTTGTATCATAATATAAGTTAGGAGAGATTTTATAATGAATAATCATGAGAGACAAATTGAGAAAGCAAATACATTTATAAAAGAAAATTCGAATCAAAAAGAAAGGGATTACCAACCTACTTATCATTTTACTGCTCCGGTTGGCTGGTTGAATGACCCAAATGGTTTAATTCAACATAAAGGTATCTATCATTTATTCTATCAATTTCATCCTTACTCGGCGGATTGGGGACCGATGCATTGGGGGCATGCAACCAGCAGTGATTTAGTTCATTGGGAACATCAACCCGTAGCACTTGCTCCTTCAGAGGACTATGATTTAGGTAATCCTGGCGAAGGGTATGGCTGCTTCTCCGGTAGCGCTGTAGTAAAAGACGGTGATTTATTCCTCTTATACACAGGACATATTGATAGCAAAAATCCAAAAGAAGTACAATGTCTAGCGACAACACAAGATGGAATACACTTTGAGAAACATCCTAATAATCCTATTATAGATAAACCACCGCATTCATTGAGTAATGATTTTCGTGATCCTAAGGTATGGTCATATGAAGATACATGGTATATGGTAGTTGGAACAAGTCACAATGGGGATGGTGCAGCAGCTTTATTTCAATCAGATGATTTAATAAACTGGGAGTATTGTGGCCCAGTTGCTAAAAGTGATGGTACTTTAGGGGATATGTGGGAGTGTCCTGACCTATTCCCCATCCAAAATAAACATGCGCTAATTTTCTCACCTATGAAAGATGAGGGGCATGGTAAAGCTCTGATTCAAATCGGAGATATGGATTACGACACCAAACGTTTTACAAAAGATTATGATGTCGAGATTGATCAAGGATTTGATCTTTATGCACCTCAAACATTTCTTGATGAAAAAGGGCGTCGTATTTTAATTGCTTGGATGGATCATTGGGCCTCTAAATTCCCAACAAAAGAAGAAGGCTGGGCCGGGGCGATGACGATACCAAGAGAAATAAAATTAAACAATGAAGGTAACGTTCGGTTCCAACCAGTAGAAGAATTAAAGATGTTACGAGCAAAAGAAGAACAATATCATGAATTGAACTTTACGAAGTCGTTTTCACCTGAGACAAAAGGTCAGTCTATCGAAATCAAATCAAGTTTTGATCTTTCTACGACAAACAGTGAAACATTCGGATTAAAAGTTTTAAAATCGGATGACGGGGAAGAATTTACTGAAATAAAATACGATGCCAAGACAAGTAAAGTCACTGTTGATTTAAACAAGGCAGGACATGTTTCAGGTATTGCATCAGCAGAGGTAGAACCAAGTGAAGAATTGTTGCTTCATATTTATATTGACCGATGTTCCGTGGAATTATTTATTAACAATGGAGAAAAGGTTATTACAAACAGAGTATATCCAAAAAACACAAGTAATCAAATTGAGTTTTTCGGGGAAGAAAATGTAGCTGTGAAAGAACTCAATGTATGGGAACTAAAAAAGTAAATATTTAGTTGATAAGAGCAGACAGTCTATAACCTTGAACTGTCTGCTTTCTTTATGTGGATCCTCGTTCTATTAGCATGGGTTGTAAAACAACCTTTTTCATCTTTTTATCAGGAGATTGAATTCGTGAAAGAATCATATGAGCTGCCTCTATTCCCATTTCATATGCCGGCTGGTCCACTACGGTCAATGGAGGAGAAACAATTCTTGTCCATTTAAAATTATCGAATACAATGACAGCAATATCGTCCGGAATAGTTATCTTATTTTCAATAAAATAATAGATGATTCCTGTAGCTACCTCATTGTTCGCTATAAATATAGCGTCTAAATCATGTAATAGGAGTTGAGCAGCCATTTCATAACCGCTTTCATATGTAGGTTCTCCAATAAATACAATATTTTCTACATCAGGTTCATCTTTTTGAGCATCTTGATATCCAGCTAATCGTTGTTTTGCTGTACTTATCGTTAAATTCGCACCAGCGTAACCAATGCGTTTATAACCCTTTTTCTTTAAGTATTTTATTGCATCATAGACGCCTTGATAGGAATCAATAGATACGGAATCTCGTTGGTTTTCTTCTGGTATTCGATCAATTAAAACAAGAGGATGATCCTTAAGAATATGTTTCTCAAGTGTTTGATACTCACTGTAAGTAGATGCAAGAATAATGCCATCCGTAATTTGGTCATTTAGTAGTTGTAACTGTTCTATTTCTTGCTTTAAATCTTCCTTGGAATTACTAATAATTAAGTGATAACCGTATTCTCTAAGGGTCTCTTCTATTCCTTCTGCAATGGACATAAAAAAGCTCTTTGACGTATCTTCTTTTCGGAATGGAATGATAAGACCGATTGTGTATGTTTTTGCACTTCTTAAACTACGAGCTGCATGATTTGGACGATAATTTAATTCCTCCATTGCCTGTAAAACCCGTACAGTTGTCTCCTCCGACACATACCTGGTTTTATTAATTACATGAGAAACAGTAGCGGTTGAGACACCTGCCGCTCGTGCAACATCCTTAATTTTAGGCTGAGACAACGAATGCTCACCCCTTTCTGGTAACCACTTTCGTATTTTTGTCTAGCAAAGATGATATAATTATTATATCATATTAATGAATTTCATAATACGTATTTAATGCTTCACCATCACCATATGTAGTTGAGTTGGTTTGTTCCCAACTACATATGGTGATGGAAAAGCCGACTTTGGTAATTATGAAATTCATTCATATATAAGAAATTTTCTTCTATAATGAATCCATTTCAGAAAAGCAATAACACTATTTCTAGAACGCTCGATTCACTTAGCTTTGTTAACAGTGCGAATAGAAGTTTTGACTAACTGTACACGTCCATTTTATTCCTTTAAATTTCACCGTCATTCATCTATCAAGAACTACAAGCAATTTCCCAGAAATATAGGACACTCCCACCATATCCTCCATTATCAAAACAACACGTATCCAACTCAAAAACACGATCCACCCCATTGACTGAATCCTTTCTAGACCCATCCTTATTTCAAAAGCAATTTACTCCGAGTCTCCCGATCTCCTTCTCTATCGCTCAGCACGTTTCACTACTTCTCATCCAGGGAAAAAGCTAAACAAAGATAATGAAAAGGAGTTGGTACCATGAACATGTATAGTGTCGTTCCGAATCCGAAAGCAACAGGATGGTTGGTCAAACTGGAGGATGTGGCACCAGAAGAACAATACAACTCTGAGGAAGAAGCAATGGAGGCAGCAGAAAAATTAGCCAAAGAAAATAGACCGAGCACCATCCAAATTTTAAACATGGAACATGATATAGTAGATGAAATAACCTTCCAATAACGAAGGAGTGGCACTTCACAATCAAATGGAAGTGCCACTTTTTTTATCATTTTCTGAGTTGAAGTCATACAAGTCATCACTTTCTATTTATCCGTCTGATCACTTATAAATAATTCATCAATATTGTAGCGATGGAAAAGTAAATCATCAATCCGATAATATCATTAATCGTCGTTATAAATGGACCGGAAGCAATAGCAGGATCAAATTTTAATTTATTAAGAACTAATGGGAAAATTAATCCGACAACTGCCGATATACTTAATGTAACAAGAATGGATAGTCCAACCACTACGCCTAGCATGATGTTCCCATAAAAGAGAAGGATCAAGATGGTAATGAGCATCATACAAATCAATCCGATTAAAAAGCCGGTTGAAAATTCTTTCCTCATCATGCGCCACAAATCTTTCATATCAATTGTTCCGAGTGCAAGTCCTCTAACAGAAACTGCCAGGGATTGCGTGCCGAACTGCTTAGTAAGATATAACCTCTATTTATCATTAAGAAAACAGGCCGCTCGCTCATTTTATTATAATCAAGGTATGAAGAATAAGAAATTAAGGTGTAATCGATTTAGATTATCCCATAACAGCAATAATCCCTGCGCCACTAAAAATAAAACTTGCAGATATTAAAACTTTTGGGGTTATTACTTCTTCACTTGCTAAAAATAACTTGCTTAATACAACACACAATACAGGTTCAATAGCTACAATTGCAGCAACATAAGCGACTTGTATAAACCAAAGTGAAATAAAGAAAAACAATAAGGCAAAACTAGTTGCGATTCCAGCAACTAAGTAATATTTATTTTGCAATAAAATTATCTCTTTTACGGATGAGATCAAAGATTTATTTTTAGCTTCAATAAAGAAAAAACCTAATAATGCAACGGAGGCCCCAATAAAAGCACCAGCAAATGGATCATTAAAATGAAAGAGGGCTTGCTTTCTGACACCCTGGCCTATTCCAAAACCTATTGCGCCTAACAAGGTAATGAGTGCGCCCCATCGATTTATGCTTTCAGTTGACTTTTTAAATATCTCTGTATCGTGGGTCATTAAGCCAAGTAATATTAAGCCTAATCCTAACCATGGCCATCCTCCAATTGTTTCTTTCAAAATTAATAGCGCGAAAAGCAAAGTAAAAATAGGGGCTGAATTCTTGATAACCGAAGCTTTTGCAGAACCAATTTTCCTAATGCCTAAAAAATGCATACTCCGTCCAATGAATGTTGTCGATAAACCAGCAAGTATAAACAATAGAAAGCCCGTAACGTTAATGGGATCGGGATGGTGTTCGACCATCCGATAAATGATCAATACCAATCCCAATATAGCCACATTAACAAAAGCAGTGTTAAATGTTCCATTATTGTTCTTGGAGAACTTCATTCCCCTTTTTATTAAAATATTACTTACTGCATAAAGGAATGCTGTCATAAAAGCAAAAACAAATCCCATTTGTATGCCCCCTCTATGCTATCCAACCCCTTAAGTGAGGAGTACACTAATTCGATAATTACCAAGGGTACTAGCTTTTTCAAAGGCCTTCTGAATATTATCCAATGGGACTTTTTCCTCGATCAATGGTGATATATTTATGATTCTTTCATTTAACAATCGCCCTGCATGATAAAAGTCTGCTATATCTGCACCATATGTGCCTATCAATTCTATTTTTCGATAATGAATTATGTTCGAATCGATTTCCAGTTTGGGATTTGGGTATCCCGCCGCAAAAAATGATATACGTCCTTCGAATTGTTTTACCATCTCAAGAGCCTGTTGATTCGCTATTGTAACCCCCACAGCAACAATAACCGCGTCGACACCCTTTCCATTCGTTAATTCTTTTATGGATTTTACAGGATTATTTTTACTAGCATCAATAACTTCAAATCCCATAGAACGGGCTATTGCAATTTTTTTTTGCATTATTTCAGTTATTATCACCTGTGCTCCATATGCCTGAGCAATTAGTGCGTTGAGTAAACCCATGGTTCCCGCACCGATAACCACAACTTTCTCCATAGGGGTGACTCTTAACTTTCTTATTCCCTTTACTACTGTTGCTGCTGGTTCTAAAAAGCCCGCTTCACTTGCTGATAAATTTGGATTCATTTTCACTAGAAATTTTTCGTCCCTTACAGAGTAATTAGAAAAACCGAAGTTTCCATAATACCCATCACTTGAGGGTATTTTATTCATTGTCTTTTTCTTTTGTTCGCAATCGCTAGTAAATCCTAATAGACATTGCTCACATCTACCACAAAAGCTGTGTGTAACTGCTACATAATCGCCAATTTGTAAATCCTCACGAACTTTTTGGCCTCTTTTAACAATAACTCCGGAAACTTCGTGGCCGCCAGCCATCGGATAGGGTTGATGTTCCCTTAATCCCAACCATTGTCCGTAATCCGTTGTACAAATATTGCATGCCTGTTGTTGAATAACTAGCTCATATTCTCCAAAGTTAGGTAAGGCGCGAGTATGAACTTCAGCGTTCTTGACTTTTGTTAATACAGCAAACTTCATTTCATCTGACATATTTATCTTCTCTCCTTAAATTTATCTTCTTTAAATCATACTTTATTGGCAGAGCCAAATAATTTCATGTAATACTTGAGCGCTGTTTTATAACCTTTCATAGATTCTTGCGAAGCTTCTCGTATATTTAGCTTCATAACCCCTTCCGAAAATTCATCATCATTATCTCCATCAATATTATCTGGTACTTCTTTTGCTACATAGCTTTTTAATTGCTCCATTCCTTCTTTATTGAGATCTGTAAATAAGTTAATCTTTTGGATTCCAAGGGCAATGGCTCTTTGAAGATTGATATCACCAGTACCAGATCCGCCATGAAGTACTAACGGAATATTGACATTTCTTTCTATAGTTTCTATTAAATCAAACTCAAGATAAGGTTCCCCCTTGTAATTACCATGTGAGGTCCCTACTGCCACAGCTAGACAATCAATATTTGTTTTCTTCACAAAGTCTGCTGCTTGATCTGGATTGGTAAGACCTTTATCTCGTGTTTCATTATAATTCAACCCAACACCGACGTGTCCCAATTCTGCTTCAACGGATACTCCAACGGCATGCGCTATTTTGGTAATTTCCGTTACCTGATCTACATTATCTTTGTAGGGCAATGTTGATCTATCTACCATGACTGATGTGAATCCAGAACGAATTGCCCGTATAGCAGCCTCAAAAGTATCTCCATGATCTAGATTGAGAGCTGCACTAACGTCTCTATATTTGCTAGCAAAGAAGTGAGCAATTGCACTCACTTCTTCAATACCATGAGCTGGTGCACAGTCCAATATAATTGGTGCATTTAATTCTCTAGCTGCCTGAAACGCAGCCTCAACTGACTCCAAATTAAAAACATTTGGTGCAGCTATCCCATATCTTCTCTTTTTTGCGTCATCCAGTAAGTCTTTCATCGGTATAAGCATGATCATACTCCCTTATTATTAGTTTGCTGATTTACTAAAACATACTAGATTGCTAGAATAAACCGATATATGAACCTGCTAAACTAAGGATGAGAATAGATAATAAAATGATGGTGAAGTTTTGTCCCCTCTTTTTCAGGTACCAGTATATGGAAAATGTAACTAGTAATGGTAAGATACCTGGTGCGATACTGTCTAATAACGCCTGGACTTTTAATGGTTCTCCGCCTTCAATGTTAATTGTAAGGGGGATATCCAATTTAACAAAGCTAGCTGCTAAAGCCCCCATCATGAATAAACCGAGAATGCTAGCACCTGTAATTAATTCTTTTACCCACCCACTTTGTAAGATGGATTTTACTGATTCTTTCCCTACAGAATAGCCAAAGTTCCATAAATAGTAACCCTCTATAACTGTTACTATTGTAAATAGGAAGGGAATGAAGGCACCAAAGACACTTCCAGTTGCACCGAAAGAACAAGCTAATGCAAAAATTATTGGTTTTAATGTTCCCCAGTCAATCGTATCTCCAATTCCTGCAAATGGCCCCATCAAACCTGTTTTGATTCCAGTAATTGCATTTTCTGGGATTTTTCCATTGTTTGCTTTTTGTTCTTCCATAGCAATGGTTATCCCATGAATAAGACTTCCCCAAGTGCCCTGTGAGTTGAAAAAGTTCAAATGCCTTGTCAACGCTTGACTTAATTCTTCTTTAGTTCGATAGAGCTTACGTAAGATTGGAGAAAGGCTTGCACAAAAAGCAACTGATTGCATTCGTTCATATGAATTCGAAATTTCGCATATGAGCCACCAAAGAATAAAGGATTTATTAATGTCCCTTTTAGTTAGCCTAATGCCAGTTTCATTCGTTTTATCCATTTCATTAGTAACTCCTATGGATTCATTTGTCATGTTGTAGTCCCAGCTCCTTTCTCTTTTTTCATAAGCACAACTAGCAGAGCAATACAAGTTCCAAATATAGCAGCAGCCATCACATCAATTGCAAAATATTGGACTACAAAAAACCCTATAATGAAGAAAGGAATAAGATTAGCTCTTCCAATAACAAACACGGTTATTGCAAAACCAAGTGCGGGTAAAACCCCACCTACTACGCTCAGACCATGAAGAATCCATTCAGGCATTGTATCGATAAACCCTTCTACCACTGAAGCCCCATACAAATTTGCTATAAACACGGGTGGAAATCTAAGGAAAAAGGTCAATATCAAAGGATATAGTACTGCACAATACCAAATACCTTTTATATTGGCATCTAATGCATGCTTATCTGCCCTGTGGGCAAATCCCGCATTAATTGTTCGCCTAATCTGATCAAGGAATACCCCAAGTACACCGAAAGGAACAGCCAAAGTTACTGCCATAGCTGGATCCATCCCACTTTGTACTGCAATAGGGATTGCGATTACACCTGCAAAACCCTCATCTGCTGGCAAATTTGAGCCAGCGGCAACCATACCTATATAAAGTATATTAATAGCCGCACCAATCTTCATCGCACTTGATAAATCCCCCATAATTAAACCAATGGGAAGTGCCATAACGATAGGCTGGCGTAATACCGCTTGAAAGGTGTAACCTAGCTTTCCCATAGCTAACCAGTGTAATAAAGCGGTAAAAGTTGCTAGTCCAATGGACATAATGAGCCCCCCTAGAAATTAAATTTTTTAATTGCATTTTCTAGCTTTACTTTTTGTTCTTCGGGGATGATATGGAGGTAAATATCAGAACCTCCTTCTTCCATTTCCTGTAATTGTTCGACATCTTTCTTGTCAAATGAAACTGCCCTCAAAACTGTCACCCTCCCTGGCGCACTTGCCAATCCGCCAATTTGCAAATATTGTATAGGGAAACCCTGTTTATAGCAGTTATAACAACTTTCAACATCTTTAAAGAGCAGCAATATATTTCCCACACCTAATTCATTTTCTTTCCATAATTGTGTTGCTTCATTGACGCTGAGTATTTCAATTGAAATTCCTGTAGGTGCTGCCGCAACATAGATGTCCGCCATAAAATCGTCTTCCGATAAATCATCATCGATAATTACAATCCGATTGGCACCCGCCACCTTCAGCCACTTAGTAATTACCTGCCCATGAATTAAACGAGTGTCTATCCGAATTAATTTTATATTTGCCATTCCAACAACCCCTTTCTTAAACAATTATTTATTAACTTTATTAAATGACTGAATTTCATAATTACCAAAGTCGGCTTTCCCATCACCATATGTAGTTGGGAACGAACCAACTCAAGTACATATGGTGATGGTGATGCATTAAATACGTATTATGAAATTCATTAAAATAATTCTTGACGAACATTTTTAATTCCTTCAATCCCTGCCTTGCAGCACCCATTCGTTACCTCCTGGAGGTTGCTATTTCCCCTTAAACTGAGTGCTTCGATCAGCATAGGCAAATTGACACCTGTAAGGCATTCCATATTACGTTGTTTCATATTTGCTGCCGTTACATTAAACGGACTTCCACCATATAAATCGGTTAACACTAAAACCCCCTCTCCGGTATCTAATTTTGTGGCTTCTAATTCAACTTCCTTTTTCAATAAATGAATATCGTCATCCGCATTTAAATTTAACGCATTTACACTAACCTGCTTCCCGACAATCAATTCAGCTGAATTGAGAAGCTCTGTGCTAAACTTGCCATGGGTAACAATTAAAATACCTATCATGCCAAATTCCCTCCCCTTTCTAAACTGAATGAATTTCATAATTACCAAAGTCGGCTTTCCCATCACCATATGTAGTTGGGAACGAACCAACTCAACTACATATGGTGATGGTGAAGCATTAAGTACGTATTATGAAATTCATTAAACTTTTAAAGAAATAAACTTCTCCTCGAGAAAATTCGCAATTCCCTGATGTCCACCTTCCCTACCAAAACCACTCTGTTTTATCCCACCAAAGGGCGCTTGTGCTACGGCGGGGGAAGAATCATTTAAACCAATGATCCCAAATTGTAATGCCTCTGCTGTTCGAACAGCTTTCTCCATATTTGAGGTATAGACGTAGGCAGCTAGGCCATAGTCAGTATTATTAGCTTCAGCTATCACATCCTCTATATTGTTAAAATGAATGATTGGTGCAACAGGACCGAAAGTCTCTTCAGACATAATTAGCATATCGTTTGTTACACCAGTCAAAACTGTTGGCTCAAAGTAGTAGCCTTTCCTTTTAAAACAACGTTCTCCACCTTGTATAATAGTGGCACCCTTTTCAACAGAATCTTTAACGTGACTACTGACTTTATTTAAAGCGCTTTCATTCACAAGTGGACCAATTTCTATACCCTCATCTAGACCACTTCCTATGCTTAACTGTTTAATCCGAGACACAAATAATTCTGTGAACTCTTGCTTTACTTTTTCATGTACATAAATACGATTAGCACAAATACAGGTTTGACCTACATTGCGATATTTACTCTTAATTGCTCCTTCGACTGCTTTCTGAATATCTGCATCCTCAAAAACAATAAATGGCGCATGCCCTCCCAGCTCAAGTGATAACTTTTTCAATTGCTGCGCAGATTTCTTAACTAGAATCCTTCCCACACGAGTTGAACCAGTAAATGAAACCTTTTTAACAATCGGGTTTTCAAAAATTTCATCTGAAAATGACTCGGGCATACCAGTTACAATGTTAATGACACCTTGTGGGAACTTCGCCAATTCTACTAATTTAGCAAAGGCTAATGCCGTTAAGGATCCTTGTTCCGCTGGTTTTAAGATTGTTGCACAACCAGCCGCCAAAGCAGGGGCTAGCTTTCTTGTTAACATGGAAAGCGGAAAGTTCCACGGTGTAATAGCGGCCACAACTCCAATAGGTTGCTTAATTACAAAAAGACGTTTGTTCGAGCTAGATGCTGGGATTGTTTCACCATAAATACGTCGGCCTTCTTCAGCATACCAAGTAAGGAAACTTGATGCCTGTTGAACTTCACCCAGCGCCTGGCCTTTTACTTTGCCCATTTCCAAGCTTATAATGGATGCTAATTCCTGTTCATATTTGAGTAAAAGATCCCGCAGTTTCAATAAAAAACTTCCACGTTCATTTGCTGTTAATCCTGACCATTTTGGAAAGGCGTTAGCGGCTGCTTCAATCGCTTCGTTTGCGTCTGAACGACTTGCATTTGGAACTTTTGCCAATACTTCTTCATTAGATGGGTTTATAATTTCAATCGTTGAACAATCCTCAGCTTTCTTCCACTCTCCATTAATAAAGCATCTTAAGTCATCTAAATTAATAAGCGATAATTCTTTTAAAGCATTTTCTACTTTCATATTAAAAACCCCCATTTTTTTCTTTTCAATTATTTTTGATTAGCTATTGATAAGTCTATTAGCAGTTGGTTCATCGATAATTAACGCATTAATCACTTCAGATAATAAAGCTGAGTGTATAGCATTTGATTTCTTTATCCCACCTGCAATAGCCATTACCATGGGTGCTTGCTTTATTTTTTCAAATTCAATACCTATTAATCTCTCCATAAAATCCGTTTGCACGAACTCTCCATCCTTATCTAAAAAATGTCCGCCAACTTCGGCAACTACCCCTTTATCTTTCAACTTCTTTATTTCTTTTTCTCTTGAAATATGTGGTAAAGTCAATAAAGATGTACACACTGTACCTATACCAAGCACCATAATATCTGCTTTTCCAGCTTGCTTTAGCAGTACCTCTGCACTTTTATCTTTCATAACTGCTGATTTGGTATCTGGCGAACTAACAAAAGTAGGAAAAGGGACTTGTAGGTAAGAGCCTCCTAGTTGTTTTGCTAATTTTTCTGCATGGGTATTTCCGGTATAGTGGTAATCCGATTGACTTACACCACCATTGATAGGGACAACCATAACAGGAATATGCGTGTTAAATACATCAGCTGTGACCATGCCATTAATTGTACTGCCACCAGTAATTCCGACGATATTTTCTTTCCTAACTATTTTTTGTAAAAATAGAGCAGCATGCAACCCTAATTTTGACTTCAAAGCAATGTTAGACGGAAATGGGCCTGGAACAACCTTGACGAAAGTTAATCCGTATTCTGTTCTTATCCTCTCCTCAAGTTCACTTAGCGGAGCAAATGGATCGCGAATTCTAATTTCTACAAAACCCTTTTCTAAAGCTTTGTTCAGTAAGGTGCTCACTTTTGCAGCACTTAATCCTAATTCATTACTAATATGACGTTGAAGCCAGCCTTCTTGATAATGTAAATGTGCTATTTTGATCATTAACTGTAACTCATCTTGTTTAATTAGGTCATTTTCTAACTTCAAAGTTCCAATCCTCCATTTGTTTTATACTACAAAAGTTTTAACCCCCAAAATTAAAATTGTAGGTTATTAGAGTATATTGTTTTTCTTCACTATTATGACCTTTTATCAAAAAAGCATAAAATTTCCCCAGCTATATTCACCCTTTATTTTCAGCTGTACAAGATAACAGGGGCATTACAGGGTTAAAATTAAAATAAAAAAATCGATAAAACTGTTTGTTAGAAAAAAAAAACAGCCTTACCGATCAATGTATTATTATCTTCATCAATTAAACTAACCTACTAAAAATTGGGCTTTACTAAAGTTAATTTGTTTCAGATTAGCCGAAGCTAACATCATAAAAAAGTTGTTTACATGCCCGTGATCCCAAATAGATTCAATTAGATAAGTAACCATTAAGTATTGATCTAATAGCTTTTTACTTACGTACCAAATTTGCGCAGCATTAGCCACAACGATATAAGAGTTTAAATTCAGTTCTTCAATATACTGATAACAATATGATATTGACCTACCAGTACATAACACGATTTCCACATCTTTATTTATTAATTTTTGCATGACACTTTTTGTATAAGCAGTAACGGAATAATTATCATTCAAGAGTAAGCCATCCATATCAAATACAACTAATTTGATAGACATCTAAGTTTCCCTCTAATCTTGATTAAATACATATCTATTTTGCCCAACTTTTAGGCCTAATAATGAACTACATAATCCTAAAAAAATAAGAATTAATAAAGGTATTTTCCATTCAAAAGTAATGTCGTGTATCAGTCCTATAATCATTGGACCAAATGCCGCTAAAGTATAACCAATAGTTTGTGCCATTCCAGACAAAGAAGTAGCCTGGTTAGAGTCTCTTGACCGAATAGATAGGAATAATAAAGCTAATGTAAAGTTACCATTTATTGAAAAACCGATCAGAGCGGATGAAATAAAGTATACAACTTTACCGTTATATGCCAATAGCAGTAGTAATCCTAAAATTAAAAAAGCATTTAAAATAACTACTAACCAAGCTTGGCTCTTTAACTTATTTGCAATTAATGGTATTAGCAAACTAGCAGGTATCCCTATTAACTGTAAGTAAGATAATAAAAATCCGGAAGTTGTTTTATCTAATCCAAAACTGATAAATATTTCTGGTAGCCAGGAAATGATAATATAAAATAATAGAGAATGACATCCCATAAAAAAGGCAATTTTCCAGGCAAGGGGGGATTTCCAAATATTAGTGGCCTTTTCAGAAACTGATTGATTCTTAATAGACTGCTTAGATTTCGATATAATAATAAAACTCAAGTATATTAGTGCAATAATTGCGGGTATTACCCATATTAGGAGGGAAATTCTCCAACCTAGCCCTAAACTTTCAGCAATAGGAACGCTTAGAGCAGATGCACTTGTTGCAGAAATCCCCATAACAGTTGAATAAACTCCTGTCATTAACATTAATTTTGTTGGGAATTCCTGTTTTATTATTCCTGGTATAAGGACATTACAAATAGCTATTCCAACACCAATGAATAATGTTCCAAAAAGTAAAAGTATTACTGTTGATGTAGATCGAAGAATTATACCAATCGTTAAAGAAATTAAACCAAACATTATTATTCTTTCATTCTTAAATTTTCGCGCGAGTTGGGGCGTAACTGTCGACATGATAGCGAAAACCACTAACGGTAGGCTAGTTAACATAGCTATACTCCAGTTAGAAAAGCCTATTTCATTTCTAATAATACCAATAACAGGTCCCACAGCAGTAAGTGCTGGTCTTAAATTGATCGCTAATAAAATGACTCCTACTATTAATATTATTTGAGCTCTAGTATCTCCGCTTGTATTTCTTTGTGCTAAATGCTCATCCAAATAAAGTGTCCCCCTGATTAAGATAGTAATTGTTAAGATTTAACAACAATATAAATAGTGCTTACGATAAACTTGTCAAACTTACAGTATTTTGTTCAGCATAAGTATAAGGGTTGCTATGCGATTTCCATGCAACCCCTATAATAAAAAAGTATTTTATTCTGAGTACTAATAATTCGCATTAAATGATATATATTTTGTAATTAAGTACCCTTCTAGACCATACTTTCCACCTTCTTGACCAAGACCACTTTCCTTGATACCTCCAAATGGCGCTTGAATAACGAATGGAGAAGAATCATTTACTCCAATCATTCCATATTCAAGTTCTTCCGATACTCTAAAAGCCCTTCCCAGATCACTTGTATAACAATACCCTGCTAATCCATAATGTTTGTGATTAGCTTTCTCTATAATTTCCTCTTCAGTTTCAAAAGTGAATATTGGAACAACAGGCCCAAATGTTTCCTCAGTCGCTATTAGCATTTTTTCATTCGCCTCAGTAATAATCGTAGGCTGAATAAATTTGCCCCCAGTGTTATTAGCATATTGCTCTCCTCCACATATAATCTTACCTTTTTTATCTCGAACATCTTCTATTTGCTCCATTATTTTATCAAATGACTTTTGGTCAATAATAGGGCCAACGTCTACATCTTCATCTAATCCATTTCCAACCTTAAGTTTTGAAACTTTTTTAGTTAAAGCTTTTGTAAACTTTTCGGCAATGCCCGATTGTACATAAATTCTATTTGTACTTACACACGTTTGCCCAGAATTGCCGAATTTTGTATTTAATATCCCTTCCACCGCTATATTTACATCAGAGTCATCAAATACAATGAATGGGGCATGTCCTCCAAGTTCCATAGAAATTGCTTTTACTGTGTCAGCAGAATCTCTGAATAGTAACTTTCCTACGGCAGTAGAGCCGGTGAAGCTAATCTTACGAACATCCTCGCTCTTTGTCATTTCATTACCTATCTCCTGGGCACTTCCAATAACTAGATTAATCACCCCTTCTGGCAGACCCGCCTTATCGAAACATTCAAATACCTTAACAGCCGATAATGGGGTCGCCGATGCAGGTTTTAGTACCACTGTACACCCAGTTGCTAAAGCCGGTGCAATTTTTCTAGTAATCATTGAAAAAGGAAAATTCCATGGTGTAATAGCAGCGCACACTCCTATAGGTTGCCTCTTTACTATCAGATGTTTATTCTGACTAGAAGCGGGAAGAACGTCTCCATAAATTCTTTTTGCTTCTTCCGCATACCATTCAATGTATGCTATCCCACTTTCGACTTCATCTCTTGAATCTCCTATAGGTTTTCCATTTTCCTTAGTAATTAATTGAGCTATTTCTTCATGCTGTTCTCTTAATAATGTTACTACCTTTTCAAGGTAATACACCCTTTCTGGGAAAGTGGTTTTTTTCCAACTCTTGAATGCCTCTTTTGCACTTTCTATTGCTTCGATAGTCTCTGTTTTTCCAACGACTGGCACCTTTCCAATGATTTCATTAGTTGCTGGGTTTATCACCTCGAGTTGGGATGCTGTTTCAATCCATCTTCCATTTATATAAGCCATTTTATTCCTCCTCATATATTTGTTATCTCTATGTATTCACTTTTAAATCAATAAAGATAATCTGCTTTACAACTGCTCTACTTCTGATAATAGTAAATATGATTATATGGATAAACACGTCTACTATTATTAAATTTCAGATAGCGCTAATAAGATTACCTGAATTAAAAAATTCTATAAATTGGAGTGATTTTCACATACTAAAGCCTTTGCCGATCAGCATTCTTTGATAAATAAGAAAAGGTCACATTCCTTATGGTTTATTAAGCATTACAAAGTAATATCTTGCATTTTCAATGTATAATTAAATAGATCACTTCGGAAAATACCTTCCTCATAGATTACTGGAACTTGTTGTGTATCAAAAGTAGTTCTCTCTATCGCTAATCCAGCAGTTGATTTTTCCACTCCTAAAAGTTTGGCGACTTTTGTTGGCATAATTGATGCATTAATAACGTGTATAGCACTATGAACTGTTCTCCCACAATCTTTTATCAATTGATATAAAGAATTAGGTATATTGTTTAAATCGGTATGTTCTACTATATTAAACGGTATATAGCCCCTTATATAAAGAATGGGTATTTTATTACCAGTTCGTATCCGTTCTATAAAAAGAACATCATCAGATGGGTTTAGATGTAGTTTTTCAGCTATTTCTTGATGTGGTTTTATTTTTTTAGCTTGTAATATTATGCTTCCAGGTTCCATCCCCTTTTCAGTTAATTCTTGACTCATACTTTTTAATCTCGGTAAATCAATAGCCACCTTAGGAACATCTATAGATACAAATGTTCCTTTTCCCGTAATTCTTATCAAATATTTTTGTCTAACTAACTCTTCTAATGCTTTACGAATCGTAGAACGACTCATTTGCGTTTCTCTTAACAGTAAACTTTCAGTGGCGAAAAAGCTTCCCTGCTCTAGATTTTTATCAATAATTACTTTATATAGAGCATCAAATAATTGTTGGTATAAAGGTAACGGATTATTACGATCAATATTTTTAACAGCCGTTCTTACTGCTTCTGGTAATTCTTTGCGGTCCTCTGAATAATTACTTTTTCCAATGTTATTAATCATTAATTTTATTTCCCTTTCCAAAATAATTACTATTTTTAAATATTCAATTTAAGACAAAAGAAGCTAACTAAATATAAATACGTTAAACACCCTCCCTCATAATCTTTTGTTAAATAATTTTTATCAAAGTCAAATTTCTATTTCATTTATTTCGATAATAATCAGACACTAAAGTCTACTGTCGAAGCATTTTTGATTCATTTGAATATAGAGGCTAATTATTCAGATCAACATATTCATTACAATGACTAAATAATCAAAGGAAAATAAAAATTTTGATGACTATATTGGTAGCGCATTAATGATCACTATAACTCCGTATTCAATCAGAAAAAAGATTTTGTAACCATTTCATTCTAGAGAAACCTAAAATCTTCTGTTTCTGGATCAATCCCAAGTCGGCCATTGCAATCAAGCTTCGACATTTTTTCCATGTCTTTTTCCTCAAGCCTAAAATTAAATAAATCAAAGTTTTCTTTTATCCTTGATGCGGTAACTGATTTCGGAATAACAATTGTATTCCGTTCTAAATGCCACCTTAAAATGATCTGAGCTGGTGTCTTTGCATGTTTTTGTGCAAGGCTTTTAACGAGTTCATCTTGTAATATATTGCCTTTAACCAGAGGAGACCATGCTGTTACAGCGATTTGTCTTTCCTCGCAAAATTCTTTCAAATCCCTTTGTTGTAGGTAGGGATGACATTCTACTTGGTTAATCATCGGATGAGTATTCACTTTATTTTCAAGTTGCAAAAGGTGCTTTTCATGGTGATTAGATACTCCCGGCACACGAATTAGCTTCTCTTCATATAATCTTTCAATCGCTCGATAAGTATCGACAAATATATCCGGAAGTGGCCAGTGTATTAAATATAAATCAATATAGTCAAGACCAAGAGTCCGAAGAGACTTTTCAAATGCACGTAACGTTTCATCATAACCTTGCTCATCATTCCATACTTTAGTAGTAATAAACAGCTCTTCTCTAGGAACCTCCGATAACCGAATTGCTTCCCCCACTTCTTTTTCATTTTTATAATAGCTCGCTGTATCTATTGCCCGATAACCTGCCCTTAATGCTTCTAATACAGCATTTACAGTAACTTTTGGTTCGGACATTTTAAAAACTCCTAGTCCTACACGTGGCATGAGAACACCATTTCTTAATCATTTTAACGTCATTCTATAAAATACCTCCGATCGAATTAGTCCTCACTACCATAAAAATAAAATATAAATACCATCTTCTTAATAAATTATTAAACCATTTTGCTATTTAGTTCGACTCCGCTGTCAATTTGATAACTTTGTATAGCTTTAGCAATTACTTTTCTTACAGGCTTTTTATAATTATCAAAGTCTTCTAGTTCTAAATGCAGCAAATTCTTACTAATTAATTCCTCACACCTGCACCATGACGAAAAAAAAGTTGCACCTGTCAATAAAAGACAACCTTTAATATTTGCTTCTTCATCTAATTGAATTAGAATAATAGCACCAGAAAACACACCTTTACTTCTCTCCACTAATACATTTCCATTTTGTAAAAAATTATTGTAATGTCCAAGAAATTCTTTTGTTTGTTTTGTTTTAAAATACCATTGAATAATAACCAGAATAATAAAAAATAAAAATAGAATTTTCATATCTTCACCTATTTTATTGTAATATTTCCAGGCTGTGATAAGTCACTTTTAAAACTTGGGGTTAAATGGATATGTCCTGGCAATTTCGCCTCTTTAGCATTATCAAAACACAATGAAACATGACCAAGTGAATAAAGATTTTCACTAACTACTGCTCCAACAGCTGTAATAGTATAAATTTGATCAATAATCTTCACACTATCTCCCACCTCAATTAGTCCTTCTTCTTGGTTTTCTTCGGTGATTACACAATAAGCTCTTAAATCTTGTGGTGCGCTTTGATTAAATAAAATCAATAAACCAGCCTGTAACATCTCATCTACATTAGCGCCGATTTCAATAATTTCCACGTTATATTTCACTCTTAAACCTCCTAAATTTCAACCTTTATTAATAATATATATTTATTTTATTTCTTTTTACACTTATTGTTTCGCTCATAAATTATATTACCTAGTTTTAACAGAATTAAAAATATAGAGAGCTGAGAATACATCGGGCGATGTCTACGTTATTTTTCATAACGGAATTTATCGATAGATTAAACCTCGCTCTCTTCTCCTAGCAACCTTTCAGTACGCATATCTATTTTGAAATTATAAAGTTTGATAGTTTTATATTTATTAAGAATAGAGACCAATACTGAATAGATAAGCAATTACTACCGCTAGAGGGGCTGAAATTTGTCTAGCAATTAGAAACGCCGGTGTCCCATATTGAATAGTTTTTGGTTTCGCTTGCATTATAGACATACCAACTGGAAAAAAATCCCCACCTACTTGGGCGTTAATAGCAAATAAAGCTGGCAAGGCAAACTCTGGTGGAATTGATCCCGCTGCAATTTGAGTTCCTACTAGGACACCTACGACTTGGGCAACAGCTGCTCCTGGACCTAGCACAGGAGATAAAAACGGAAAGCTACAGATAATCGAGATAATTAATAATCCCCAAAGTGATGATCCAAGGGGAGTTAGAGCATTTGCAATCCATTCCCCAACACCAGTATACTGTACTGCAGCGACTAAAATACTGACAAACGCCATAAAGGGTATAATTGTTTTTAATAAAAGATCAACAGTCTTTCTACCAGCATCTAAAAACATAGAAACTATCGAGCCTACAGATGACCCGATTTTTGATAATAGATTAAATACGGAATTACCTTTTTCTTCCTCCTGTTTTTCATCCATTTTTTCAAGCTCTATTTCAGATGCCGTTTCCTCCACAGTTCTAATTTCAACATCTACTGGGTCTGCTTCTTTAACGATTTTAATATTTTCTTTTTTAACGCCAGATACATATAAATCTTTTACTATATGATCGGCCAACGGGCCAGAAGGACCAATCGAATATAAATTAATTGTATCTATGCCTTTCTGTGGATAAATGCCACATCTTAATGTGCCACCACAGTTAATAATTGCACAAACAATCTCCTCATCATTCGGTACTTCTTTAAAGCCATTTACTACTTCTGCACCTATAGTATCTGCAATATAGATAGCTAATTCATGAACTCCGCCGCCTGTCATTGATAAAACCTTATTTTTTTTACCCTCACACTTTAAAAACAGTGGTCCTCCCCAACCGCTACTTCCTTTTTCAACCTTAACCATTTTATTCATGATTTACCCCCCCTATTAAACTTGATAATTGTTCCTTTTCGCAATAATAGTAAATACTATTTCTAAAATAATTGCACTTATGAGGCCTACAACTATACCGGTAATAATATAGCGGATAGCTAATGCACCAACAGGCAAACCAAGTTGTTCAATACCTTGGGCCACTCCTAGCCAAACAAACAATTCTGCCGGATTTGCGTGGGGGAATAAGCTTGTTAATGGATGTCCGATTCTGAATAATGCTTCTAACATTCCTGGCTTTGATCTTTCTGGTAGAAATCTACCTAAAGTACCACTAGCTGGACTTCCAAGGAAGAACTGAGCGAATACAGGGAATATAGAATACTTTAATATAGGGTTTTTAGCTAAAAATTGACCCATTTTTTCGATTCGACCCTCACCTACAATATTTACCAAGAATTGAATCAATGTTAACATTCCTATAAGGATAGGAACTATACCTGTAAACATGCCTACAAATGTCTCCCCTACAAATTCAAAAAAACCTACAAACGTTTCCGCAAAATCAACGATAAACGCCACATTTTGACCCCCTCTTTATTATTTTCAATAATAATAGTCAAAAGCCAGATAATATAATATCTTCAATCAAATGCATGGCAACACATTCCTTGGTTGTTTGCTATCTTGCAATTGGGGGACTTATACATAATCCCCCTTCCATTAACTAAGATATAATAATATAACCAATTCCTTAATAACTATTTAGACTCTTATCGTAACAACACACTAACACGGTAACTTCCTTGTGTACTAGCAATTTCGTAAGCTTTTTGAATATCTTCTAAGAGAATATTCGTTTCGACCAGCTTAGAAACATTAACTCTTCCTTCATTTAATAAGCTTGCAGATATATTAAAATCAAGGATATCAGCTCCGTATGTACCTATCAGCTCCATCTTTCTGTAATGAACTAAATTTGAGTCTACATTTAACTTCGGAGCTGGATATCCAGCCGCAAATAATAATAATTTACCGTTTAGATTTTTAACCATTTCAAGGGCCTGATCATTTGCTTTTGTATTTCCAACCGCAAGTATAATAGCATCTGCACCTTCACCATCAGTTAACTCTTTCACCCTCTCTACTGGGTCATGTTCTTTTACATCAATCACATTTAACCCCATCGCCCTTGCTGCTTCAATCTTTTTATCCATCATTTCGGTAACGATGACATCTGCACCATATGCTTTTGCTGTTAGCGCATTCAATACACCCATCGTTCCAGCGCCAATCACAACAACTCGCTCCATAGCAGTAATTCTTAATCTTCTTAAGCCACCAACAACGGTTGCAAGCGGTTCCAAAAAGCCAGCTTCATTAAAAGGTAATTTGGGATTCATTTTAATTACTGCATTTGCGTCTTTAACATCATAGGTTGCAAATCCCAAATGCCCATAATATCCCTCTTTATTTTGGTCTTTAAAAGGGTTTAATACTTCCGTACATTCACTTGTCCTTCCTACTTGACAAGCAGAACACTCTCCACAGTAATCATAAGCAACCGCAACATGATCTCCAATACTTAATTCATTTCTTACATTCTTCCCTTTCTCAACTATGACACCAGAACCCTCATGACCGCCAGCCATTGGATAAGGCTGATGTTCTCTTAATCCCAACCATTGACCAAAATCTGTTGTACAAATATTACAGGTTTCTTGCTTGATTAATACTTGGTTATCACCAACTTTCGGAACTTGTCCTTCATGTACTTCTGCATTTTTCACTCTAGTTAAAACGGCAAATTTTCTTTTTGTCATGATTATAGTTCCTCCCAAATAATATCTTGCTTAAGATAACAAACAGTGTTTAATCTCAAGGTTTATGAATAATATTAGCAAACCTTTCTAATAACTCTTTCGCTTCTTCCGGAGGGCGTTGCCACACATTTCTACCAATCGCCACGCCATTCACCCCTACATCCACAGCTTCATCCACCATTTTAACTAAGTCTTCCGTAGACCCACTCTTACTTCCACCTAGCAAAATAATTGGAACGTTGAAATATTTAACCCAACTTTCTAGTGTCTTCGTGTCTCCAGGATGAGCTACTTTCAAGATATCTGCTCCCAATTCAAAGGCGACCCGATTCGCGTCAGTTAAAACATTTGCACGTTCCTCAGGATCTTCTATAGGCTTTGAAGTAAGTGGTTCAACCAACACAGGCATCTCCCATTTTTCGGCCTCTTCGATAACTGAAGCAATCAATTTAATAGAACGCATTCTTTCAGCAGCAGGGCGATCCCAAAATAGGACGAGTTTCATACAATCGTATCCCCTTCGAACTGCTGTCTCTGGGCTAAACGTTAATTGATGCTCCATTCTTTCATTTTTTACTTCATAACTAAAGACATCGGCATTCAACATACGCCCAGGTGCACCTTTCCCCTGAAATACTTCACTGGCTTGCCTGGCAACTCCGTCATTTAATAATACTGCATCGACACCAGGGGTTTGCAATTCCCTGAGAGTCTTAACCGGATCTTCTAAACCCTCCATACTTCCACCTATCCCGTGATCTACCGGCAATACAAGCGTGTTACCAGTGTCTTTCCTAAAAATCCGGGATAGTCGTAATGATTTTCCCACTTTGTCACCCACTCCTTATGTTATTTTTTTACTAGATACAATCCACTACTTTGTAAATTTAATTTTATATATTAATTAAATTATCTAAATTCGGTTTGTACGTATAATGGATTAATGTTATAATACTAGAGAAGCATTTTTTTGTCAATACTATTTATTTAAAGTTTTTAGTTTATTTCAAAAAACAGACTTAAACGTAGATGAGAATAACTAATCGTAATCCAACTCTATCTATAATAGAGTGTGTCTTTATAAATAGAACATCATTATTCAACCAAATGGATATTCAAGAGGATTAAATGATTTACCAATAAAACATTTTGTCTTGAATGGTATATTGTAAGAACAAAATCATCTAAATTCTGTGTACTATCCTACAAGTGTTCTAGTTGCTTGATGGTTTTCTGTTTTAAGCAAGTAAACAGCATGATAAGAAAATTTCATTTACTAAAACAAAAAAGCCGCCAAGTTATGCTCACTTCCGAAGCACAACCCAACAGCTTTTCCCATTTCAATTACCTCTCCACCTCACACAATAACCCCATCCTCAAAAACATCCCAAACACCCCAACCTTACTCCGGCACCACAATATTCGCTTTCCGCCTTAACAACTGATGCGCCTACACTAATTCCGTCAGATTCCATATGGCTCCGGCAGGGTCTGGCCAGTCATAATTCCAATTATCATATTTAGGAATGACATCGGCAGGCAGCGCAACTACCTCTTTTTTTTCATTGTTACAGCTACAACTTAGCTTCCCGGTGTATGTCCACCGACATTCCCGATAGAGCCTCCTTGATTATTCGCCCGGCTATCTTTCTAGGCTTTTATGCCATAATGTAGAGCTAAAACCACTTTCCCCTTCTTGGATCAGGATTCCCGCCCTATAGACTAACCCTTATCAGATGCAAATAAGCTAGGACAAATGAACACGCTTGTTCACCCATCCTAGCTTAACTATAATTTTTTCACAAGGGCTCTGCATCCTAACACAACGGGGGACTGCTTCCCATAAGAGGTGTAAGATTTAATAGATAAAAAGCCAATACCAATAATCACACGAGATTACTGGTATTGGCTTTTAATAATTAATAATCCCAACTCGGTAAAATAACGCCGTCAAAGTGGTCTAATACGAACTCTGTTACTTCTGGCGAGTAATATAGTTCTACTAACTTTTCTAATACGGGATCATCTTTATTTTCGTCTCGAACAACGAGTTGGTTTACAAATGGGGTGTCTTTAGATTCGGAAAAAATGGCATCTGTCGCTGGATTTAAGCCATTTTCTACCGCAAAGTTACCATTAACAACACCTAAATCAACTTCCGATAAAAGATTTGGGATTTGTGCTGCTTCTAACTCTTTAAACTCAAGATTTCTTTCATTTTCTTCGATGTCTAGAACGGATGCTGTCTCTTTGTTCACATCATCTCCAAGTTTGATTAAGCCCGCTTCTTCAAACATAATTAATGCACGTGCACCGTTTGTTGGGTCATTTGGAATTCCAATGACTCCGCCTTCCGGAACATCATTAATATCTGTAACTTCCTCCGAATAGACACCGATTGGACTTAATGTAGTTGATGCAATTGCCGCTAGATTTGTTCCATGGTCTTCATTAAATTGCTCCATGAATGGCTGATGCTGGTAACTGTTTACATCTAGGTCGCCTTCCGCTAGAGCTGTATTTGGAATAATATAATCCGTGAATACTTTAATTTCGATTTCCAATCCATCTTCTGCAGCCAATTCTTGAATCACTTCAAAGATTTCCTCATGCGGACCAGAAGTTACGCCCACTACTAATTTTTCATCACTTAATTGATTTTCTCTCTCCTCATCAGTTTCTGTCTCCTCACTCGCTTCCACCTCTGCTGTAGCATCTGTTCCAACGTCTGCGTCTGCATCTTCTCCGCTTTCACTTCCACATGCAGCGAGCACGCCAATGACAAGCACTGTAATGAATAACAATAATAACTTTCTCATTTTACTTGCTTCCCCCTATTATTCTATGTTTCCTAACTACGTGGATTGAATAAATGAATTTTCCCAATAAAAAAACCACCTAAGATAGGAGGTTCGCTTAACAGATGTAAATTCTCCCCCTTATCTCGCAAAAAAATACTTGCAGGAATTAGCACCTCTTCATGCCGTGACATGAATGGTTGCTGAGCTTCATCGGGCCAGTCCCTCCGCTACTCTAGATAAGAGATCTTCTATTCAATTTGTAGTTAGATTATATATGATAGTACTGAAGTAACGTTAAATTGTCAATTAATATGGTTCCCACATAACTTTTTTCCTATGCAGATATTGGTGTAGAAAGTAGAATAAAAGCAATGGATAACCGGTTGAATGAATTTCATCATTACCAAAGTCGGCTTTTTCATCACCATATGTAGTTGGGAACGAACCAACTACATATGGTGATGGTGCAGCATTAAATATGTATTATGAAATTCATTAGGTTGTCCTTCTACTAAAAAGGAGGCATATCCAATGGATGAAAAAACGCGGGAAGAAATTGCTTTATTTCGTTATGGTTTGATTGCGCCGCTCTTTAATAAGCAAAGAGAACCAAAAGAGTATTTTCAAGAGCTGGAAGGAACAGTACATCAGGTACCCTATTATGGAGAACGAAAGGTTGCAGCTAAAACGATACAAGAATGACATTTAAATTATCGAAGAAATGGATTCGAGGGGTCATGAAATCTATTCAATGAGAAAACAAGCCCTTGAAAAAATTCAATGACCTGTTTTCCCCCTTTTAAACAGCAACAAGTACGCAAATCCTAAACCTACTTCGCCCGAGCTAATTTCCCTACTTCCAACTCATCTCTTGACGACGGTATAAATATAATGGTCGCGATAAATAAACATAAAAGAATCGAAAACAAGAAAATCCCCAGTAAGCCATAATCGTAAATCGCTTGATAATTCGTCAGTAGACCTATTGAAAGGAATGCTCCCGCAATTAAAGCATAAAGCCCTTTCCTCGATACAGAGGTAAATTTCACTTCAAGTGTCTTTGCCTTTTGCAATAATGTGATAATCGTTAATGTACTAAGATTAACTGACATTCCAATCCAAACAGGATGGATATTATAATAAAATTCATTTGGTGCCCAGCCGCCTAGATGGTACCATGAGATTCCGGACAAAAATCCGAGAATCATAGAACCTATTACAGCTTCTTTTGTTGCTAATCTCCAAAATAAGACTGCTACTACTGGTGCAAATGTTGCAGAATTCCTCATCGTCCAAGCTAAAATATTCCACCATGCAGCTTGTTCCGTCCGGAGCAATCCAAATCCAATCATTAACACAGTTAATAACAATAAGGATCGCTGCGTATACTTGACTAATTGTTCTGGAGTCGCGTGCGGATAAATCGCTTGGCCAACGTCTTTCCCTAAGCTCGTTGCTCCGGAAAATTGGCATGGTGCACCCCAACTCAAAGCACAAGCCCATATTCCAAGGAAAAATAATCCAACGAGCGGCGCAGGGAGAACTTGCATCAAATACTGCGGTAATGCTACTAACCCGAGGGTCGTGTCCGGTATCACAATTGCTGCGGAAATACCGAATAGGACACCAAGCAAAATAAAAGGAATCCCAAAAACGGCTGCCATCTTCAATCCTTTTTGTCCTTCTTCCGGTGTACGACATGATAACGCCATTTGAAAAGCCGCCTGTGCTAAGATGACGTTGACGAGAAATGTACCGAACCATGCCACAATCACTTGTATTCCAGCTCCACCCAACTGAAACATTTCCGGGTTCGTTACCGCAAAAGCGCGCAAACCATCTAAACCAGGATTAATGAAGAATGCTAGGATACCGATTGCGAACATTATAATGAAAACAAAGAAATTCATTGTTTGCGTAAAAGCAATGGACCACATCCCCCCAGCTTTCAAATATAGATACAAAAGGAATGCCGTAAATGCAATCGATAAAGATAAGGTAATTCCTGTAAAGACGTGGACTGCCGAAGCAAAGGCAATCGCTGTTGCGACAGACCACATTGGAAATGCAAAAGCTGTAATTGCTCCACTAATTCCAAGCGCCGCTCTTCCATATCGCTCCCCAATTAAACCAGATACCGTAACGACTAATTTTTCACGAAATGGTCCAATAATGACAAAAGCAATAATTAATATTTGCACCGTTTCGGCGACACCATACCAAACTGCCGATATCCCTGTAAGATAGGAAAGTTCAACAATAGAAATAAATGCAGAACCCGAGAATAACCCGGTAATACAAAAAGCTACAATCCACTTATTGAATGTACGCCCACCAACAAAATACCCAGTTGCGTTAGCTTTTTTCCTGGAAACTTGTCCTGCTATCAATAAAAATGCTGTATAAGCAAGTGCAAAGAAAATTAACCATAAACCATAGGAAGTCATTCGGTTACACCTTCTTTTATCTTAATCCAGTTTAATGATATCGGAATTCCTGTATCCTTAAATAAATTGTAGGCAGGACATCTATCCTTCACCTTTTCTTTCAATTCCTCTATTCGATGCTCGCTCTCGTCGGTTTCAAACCAAATCGTATTAATCACCTCTTGGAAATGAGGACTAACATTATCTATCCCTTTCATTCCGCGACGATCAATCGTCCCAATCGAATCAGACTTCAATCGATGAAATGCAAAATCAATTTCTTTTGCGATGGTTTCGATAACAATCAAGATACAGCCGTTAAAGGAACCTAAAATATATTCCATTGGAGTAGGCGCTTCATCAGTCCCTCCTAATTTAACCGGTTCATCAATTGTAAAAGAAAATTTTCTTACTGTATTAACATTTTTTAACACACCAATTCGTTCGCTGCTTGCTTTAACATTTCTTAGATTCGTATTGATTGAACTTGTTTTGTCCACTGACATATTCATCTCTCCTCAAATATAATTATTCTAATTGTTTTACTTGGTTTTAGGGTTAAATCTTTCCACTCCTTCCATATAAAAAGCCCTCCTCCCATCAAAAGATGAGAGAAGGGCAATGATGTATCCTATACCAATACGCTTAACTCATCTTTAGAATACCCAGGTATTCTTCTGAAATTAGCACCATACAAAAAATTGCTGGTTGCTGAGGCTTCAAAGGGTCAGTCCCTCCACCTCTCTCGATAAGATTTCATTCAATTAGAATAAATTATAGATACAGATATTTGAATTGTCAAGAGGTTTTGATTATTAATGAGTTATAAACTTGATTAATATACTTGCAAAGCCCATGAAAACTAAATTTACAGGATACTTTATATTACCCGGTTTATTATGAAAAGACAGTTGATAAAAATACTCTTCCTTGTTATATAAAACAATCTCGAAGATTTTTTGAAAGGAAACTTCAGATATCTTTATATAGTCAATATCCGTAAAATAAATGGTTACTTCACTTTTGGCTCTGGGTAAACACCGATTACTTCTTACAAGCAATATCCGGACGATTGTTCCTTTTCTTATGTATTTGTTTTTTACTCCCTTTATGACTCATCGTTTATAATGCGAAACTTCATTCAGTGTTGGAAGTAACTGGGTAATAACAGCCGTGTAGGGCGAGCAAGGACAAGCCCCCAAGCGCCTCAACTGTTTAAACTCGCTTGATAATGCTTGCGGGATTTCCTCCTACAACGACATTGTCCGGCACATCCTTCGTCACTACTGCACCAGAGGCAATAACAACATTGTCCCCTACAGTCACCCCAGGATTGATAATGGAGCGTCCACCGATCCAGACGTTATCGCCGATCGTAATCGGCTTTCCGTACTCCATTCCGGAATTTCGCTCCGTTGGCTGAATCGGATGTGTCGCTGTATAAAGTTGTACGCCGGGGGCCAGCATGCAATTATCCCCAATTCGGACTTCGCAAACATCTAAAATCGTACAGTCGAAATTTGCGTAAAAGTTTTCTCCTACATATGTATTATATCCGTAATCAAAACGGATGTTGGGCTCCATATAGATTTCTTTGCCTGTCGAGCCGAGCAATTCCTTTAATAATTCCTTCCGCTCTTCGATTTCGGTTTCCAGTGTCTCGTTATAGATCCTTACGTTGCGGCGTGCTTCTAATCGATCTTTCACTAATTCAGGATCTTCGGGATCATACATTTCTCCCGCCAGCATTTTCTCTTTTTCTGTGTTCATTAACATAACTCCTTTTCCCGTAATACTTAAAAAGCAGCACAACGAGGGGAATAAAAACGTTGTGCTGCTTTTTCAAATAAGACCGCCCCCTACCTCCCAGGCTATTGGGCAGGATTGTACGACGTCTAGCTTCTTTCAAGCTTCCCCCTAATCCTTTACCCTTCTTGCAAAATCTACAAATCGGAACTTATCTGGTCGGTGCCTAGACTCTGTGAATTGAAATAGATTCGTATCCTCTAAATGGACCTGACTTCGGATGACTACAACATTTGTGAAACCTTCTAGGTCTAACAGTTCGTGGTCTTCTTTTGTCGGCGTTTCAACGACAATTTCTTTCTTGGCAAAACCGATCATCAGATTCAATTCCTTCTCAATATGGTTATAGATGGAAGTCTCGCAAATCTCCTCAGATAACATCGGCACGTATGTTTCATTGAAATAATCTTTATCAAGGATGACCTTCTCCCCGTCGATTTCCCGGGTACGAATAACATTCCAAATCGATTCCGTCGGGTCCGTCTTTAAAAATTTAGCCGCTTCCCTTTGGTCTTCCGGTTTCAGACGCTTGAGGGTGTGCACGATTGTTCTGCTGTTTAAATTTAACTTCTCCGCCAGTTCGGAATAACTTTGAATTCCGGAGACTGGGAAGGATAACTTGTTTCGATCAATAACAACCGATCCTTTTCCTTGGATTTTCTGAATATAGCCATTTTGTGATAAAAGATCCAGTGCCTTGCGAATCGTTTCACGGGACGCTTCATATTCCCGAGCTAACTCATTTTCTGACGGCAAGAGGTTCCCAATCGCCCATCCACTTTCCTGGATTTTCCTAACTAAATCGTTGTATATGATTAAATATTTCTTCTGCAAGGTGCATCACTTCCAATAATAAACAATCGACTCATATGGGCGTAATTGTAATTGTTCCAGGTTTTGCGGTGAATCTTCATAGTTGGACAGCAAGATTTCCGGAGCCGCTTGTGCCTTTTCTAACTGCAAATCAACCGTTGCGTCTTTCCCGTAGAAATTATTGACGACAAGGATTCTTTCTCCATTCCAATTTCTTGTAAAGGCAAAAATTTGCGGGTCTTCTTCCAAAAGAAGTTGGTAATCTCCATTTGTAATACAGTCATACTTTTTCCTTAACGCGATTAACTGCTGATAATGATAAAAAATAGAATCCGGGTCTTCTAGTGCGTTTTCTGTATTAATTTCCGGATAGTTAGCCGCTACATCTATCCAAGGCGTGCCCGTTGTAAAGCCGGCCTGGTCTTTTGCCGACCATTGCATTGGTGTTCGCCCATTATCACGGGATTTTTTCTGTAAGATACCGATGATTTCTTCTTCGGTTTTTCCTTCTTTTTGTAAGTTTTTATACGCATTTAATGACTCAACATCACGGTATTCCTCAATCGTGGAAAAGTTGGGGTTTGTCATACCGATTTCTTCCCCTTGATAAATATACGGTGTACCTTTCATCATATGCAGGGTTGTTGCGAGCATTTTAGCGGATTCTTTATGATATTTACCATCATCCCCGAAACGAGAAACGGAACGTGGTTGGTCATGGTTGCATAAGAACAGAGCATTCCAGCCGCCCCCCTCATGCATGCCAATTTGCCAATCGGAGAGTATTTGTTTTAACTCCAAGAAGTCGAATGGCGCATTTGTCCATTTCTCTCCATTCGGATAATCGACTTTTAAATGATGGAATTGGAAAGTCATCGATAATTCCTCGCGTTTCGGCTGCGTGTAAAGGATACAGCTTTCCAAGGTCGTTGAGGACATCTCTCCAACAGTGAGCATATCGTACTCCTGGAACACGTTCTGGTTCATCGCTTGCAAATACTCATGAATTCTCGGACCGTCTGTGTAAAATCTGCGCCCGTCACCGATATCATCATCTGGAAAATCTTGATTTTTGGAAAGAAGGTTAACGACATCCAGACGGAAGCCATCAATACCTTTCTCCGCCCAAAAGCGCATCATTTCAAAAATCTTCTCACGCAACGCTTCATTCTCCCAGTTTAAATCGGCTTGTGTCACGTCGAATAAATGCAAATAATATTGCTCTGTTTTTTCATCCCATTCCCATGTCGAGCCACCGAATTTGGATTGCCAATTATTCGGTATCTCGCCGTCTTTTCCGTCCTTCCAAACATAGAAGTTACGGAACGGATTATCCTTAGATGAAGCCGCCCGCTGGAACCACTCATGTTCTGTCGAAGTATGGTTCACAACGAGGTCCATAATCAGTTTCATACCGCGCTGATGTGTCTCTGAAAGTAATTCGTCGAAATCTTCCATTGTGCCATAGGATGGATCAATCGCATAATAATCACTAATATCATAGCCGTTGTCGTTTTGAGGGGATTTATAGACCGGGGTCAGCCAAATGACGTCCACCCCAAGTTTTTTAATATAGTCCAGCTTCTGAATAATACCTTGGATATCACCAGTTCCTGTCCCTGTCGTATCATAAAAGCTTTTCGGATAAATTTGATATACTGTGGATTTTTTCCACCATGCCTCACTCATGTTGAAGGCTCCTCTCCTATTGGTATTTATAAATGATCGGTAACAGGAAGTCCACTCAAAAGCAGTCCTGTTGTTACCGAAGTTCTTATGTTAAACGTTTCGTCCACGAAGGATTGCGTCTCACTTTAGTTTTTCAGTTTCCGTTTTGCAATCGCAAATGTAATGATAAATGGAACAATGATAACGATGAGCATGCCTAGGAAAAATGCCCCCATGCTATTTGCGATGGATAAGAATGCCGGGACCCCTCCGACACCAACGGATGAAGCTTGTACACCGCCAACCGTGATGAATGCCCCTGCAATCGCCGTTCCGATTATCGCTGCAACGAACGGATAGCGATACTGTAAATTAACACCGAACAATGCCGGTTCTGTCACACCTAACCAAGCAGAAATCCCGGAAGTGCCTGCCAATCCTTTCAGTTTTTCATTTTTTGCCGCTAGGAATATGGCAAACACCGCGGATCCTTGGGCGATATTAGATAGTGCTAGAATCGGCCACAGGAATGTTGATCCCGTACTGCCGATCAATTGTAAGTCAACCGCAAGAAAAGTGTGGTGCATTCCTGTAATAACGAGCGGTGCATACAGCGCCCCGTAGATGAGACCACCAAGCAGTGGTGCCGCATCAAAAACAGCAATTAATCCGGATGTAATCCAGTTACCGATTGTAAATGTAACCGGCCCGATCAGGATAAAGGATAAAAAACCAGTCAGAAGCAGGGCGATTGGTGCAACGATTAATAATTGCAAGGAATCAATAACCCGCTTCTTCAGCCATTTTTCAATGCTTGCTAGAACCCATGCAGCAACGAGAACTGGCAGCACTTGTCCTTGGTATCCCATCATATTCACTTCTAATCCGAATAGGTTCCATGTCGGTGCCTCACCATTCGCAGCAGCGATGGCATAATCACCCGCAGGCATTAATGCTGGATGAACGAGAATCAATCCAAGAACAATACCCAATAATGGATTGCCCCCAAACCGTTTCACTGCAGACCAGCCGATCAAAGCCGGCAAGAACGTAAATGCCGTAACAGCAATGACATTAATCATATCTGCCATACCGGCCCAGGATGGGAACATCTCGATAATCGATTGATCCGTGAAAATCGGATTGACTAAAATATTATTTAATCCAAGCAATAAACCAGCAGTTACAATCGCTGGCAAAATCGGAATAAAAATATCTGCCAGTACTTTAATGCCACGCTGCAGCGGGTTGAGTTTCTTCCCACCGGCAGCCTTCACATCATCTTTGGATGCTTCTTTTAAACCGGTTTCTTTGACCATGGATTGATATACCTTATCAACAGTCCCTTGTCCTATAACGATTTGATATTGTCCATTTGTTGAGAAAGTTCCTTTGACAACATCTAAATCCTCCAGTGCATCTTTGTCTACCGCATCTTCATTATCTAGTGCAAAACGCAATCTTGTAACACAGTGGGTTGCTGCATGGATGTTTTCAAGTCCCCCTACTGCTTCCACAATTTTCTTTGCCGTTTCCTTATATTCTGAATCCTGATTCGTTCCATCTCGCTTTTCAACTGGATTGGCATTTGTTTCCCTTGCCCCTTTTAGAGTAAGCTCAAGTAAGTTGGATTCTCCCGCAATAACCGTATTATCACTCGTTTTTCCGTAATGCTCAACCGAATCTCCAGCCGTGATGATAATCGGTGTAATATGGCTCGCTGCTCTTTCTTTAATTAACTGCAAATCGAATGTAATCAAAGGATCGCCGACTTTTACTCGCTCCCCTTGTTCCACATGCACTTCAAAACCTTCCCCGTCCATGTGAACGGTTTCAAGACCAACATGAATCAGTATTTCAATGCCTGATTCTGTTTTTAAACCAATCGCATGTTTTGTCGGAAAAGTGACGACTACTTCTCCGTTTACCGGAGATACAACTTTGCCATCCGTCGGTTCAATTGCTAGCCCATCACCCATCATTTTCTCAGCAAACGTCGGGTCCGGAACATTTTCAAGCGCTGTAACTTTTCCACTCAGCGGTGCAATAATGATTTCCTTTTCATTCCCTTGTAAAGCCATGGATGTCCACTCCTTTTCATATCTCTATTAATTATTCATATATACCCTCTGCTACCAACACGAACACACTAACAGCAGTGGTGTGAAGACAATATAAGATTTCCGATAAAACGAATGTTAGAGCACACTTGTATATACATGTTATCTCCAGCTATAGTAGTTTAACTTGTATACACAATTTTTGCAAGTGCTTACAGATGGAATTTTATGGAGCGATGGACAAGCCCTGCATCCTGGGGGTGTTGAGTCGTGGAAAAGTGATTGATGTAAAAAGAGAGCTTATTTTTAATAATATGCTCTCTTTTTCTTATCATATCCGCTTGGAAACGGTTGATTATGCAGCCTGAACTGGAATCATAGATAGTATCTACTCTATATTATTCCTTCTATTGTTATACTCAAACAAAGTCTTCGTGTTCTTTGTAACCACCCGCTACTTCTGCCTTTGTAGCAGACAGAAACCAGGCTAAAATAAAATAATCTAAACCGGCAAGTAGAAACCGTACGCTTTTCTACTTACACCGTTTAGATTACAATATTAAAAGTTCATTCTATTTAAGAATTCACTGCTTTTATATTTTATGAAAGAAATTAAAAAAAGTCTTGATTCATTTTGATATAACGCTTGGCTTGCTTCATCAGGCTCTTATACTTTCCCCCGCTCCTATCACCTTGCAGGTATTCCTGTAAAGCCAGCACAATTGATCTTCCGTGCTCATCCATTTCTTGATCTTTCCTCTCTTTTCTTTCCACTAAAACAAATAATTCACTTTCGATTTTTCTTATATTTTCTTTCTTCTTTGATCGAAATAGCATAAACATGACATACCACCTTTTTATACATTTCGTTCATCGAATTTAAAATATGTCTTAGATTTATTTTATATCGAATTGGAGTGCTTCTAGATTTGATTGTTTTACTTGGTGTTTGTTTTGTTCTTTTATATAGAATACACCCATGCCGGACGCACAACAAGCTAGGACGGTTCAACGCTATTGTTCATCCGTCCTAGCTTAACTATAAATTGTTTCACAACAATAGGGGTAACCTTAGTGATTCCCTCTTAATGTATTATTCGGAATACTATTAATAGATAAACTTCCTATCCTGATTAGATCTCAGCAGAACCTTTTCATTTGGTTTTCATAATTACTAAGTAAACACTAATTTATAACAAACCTTTTCTTGCTCTCAAATCATTAATAATTTGAGGATATTCTTTATCTAATTTATAAAACGATAATAATAAAACTAATAATACAAAAGTTACTATTGGTAAATACAGGAATAAAGCGTTTATAGCGAATATTGCGGTATCAGATTGTATAGCTTGACCTCCTACATATCCTCCGAAACTTAAAATCCACCCTACGGATGCAGCACCGATCCCAGTACCGATTTTTGTACCCATGCTTCCTCCACTATATACGAGTCCTTCCCTTCTAACTCCCGTTTTCCATTCGCCATATTCTACCGTATCTGGTAGCAAAGCAAATATTAAACCGAATAATGGTACTCTTCCGATACCTCGAAGGATAGAACCTATTATAACAACCGTTAAGCTTGTTGGATTTATTATAATCAGAATTGAACCCGCAATAAATAATAGCGTTCCACCTATCATAAGCTTAGTTTTTCCAAATTTCTTCATTAATGGAGCAAGAAATGGAATGAGTAATAGGGCAGGCAGTTGTATACATAATGTTAATAATCCAACGAGGGCGGGATTTCCTAAGATATACTCAGCATAGTAAATCGTCCCACCATTATATAGGGCATCATTAACATAGTATAAAATAAACATAAAGAGTACCATAATCCAGTACTTGTTTTTTACTAAAGCTTTAAAACCAATCCAGAATGGTTCTTTATTAACGTCTTTATTTAGATATGCCGTTCTTTCTTTGGAAGTAAAAAATGTAACCATATACATAATCGCCGCAACTAGTGCAAGTACGGAATATGCTCCAATCCAGCCGACTTGACCACCGCCAAAAAAATTAACCATTGGAAGCACTAAGTTACCAACTACAATTATACCTATAGTAGCAAAAAACATTCTATAGACATTTAATACTCCACGTTCATTTTGATCTGGGGTCATCAGAGTATTAAGTGTTCCATAAGGAATTACAACACCCGTATACAATAATATTACTAGGTTATAAGTGATTGCAACATAGATTATTTTCCCTAAATCACTGACACCTGGAACCGTAAAGAGTAAAACCATCACAACAACAAATGGGATAGTTAACCACAGTATCCAAGGTCTAGCCTTTCCGTGTTTAGACTTGGTTTTATCTATAATACCTCCCATCGCAATATCAGAAACGCCATCTAAAAACCGGGATAGGAGAATTATTGTTCCTATTATACCAGCTGAAATTCCTACAACATCTGTATAAAAGTATACAATAAACATACTCATGGACGCCCAAGCAAAGTTAGTAGCTAAATCTCCTAGTCCATACCCAACTTTCTCGGTAAACCCGATTTTACCATTCGATTTAGGTGATTTATCAGCAGTTTGTGGTAAAGACATATTTCTTTTCCTCCCTTTTCTGTATGCGGTTACATTAATTAAGTCAATAAGATTGTTAATATTCTGAATTTAAGGGTATTTCACATTTACATCGGCGTATTTTTCGTCAAATTTTGGTATCCTCTTTAATCTATTTTTGGTGCTAAAAACTGTGGTTAAACACCTAGCACCAAAAATAGACAAGTTGTATCTTTTGTAAGTCACTTCCTGTGATGAGACTATTCTTCATTGCACCATTCTAAACAAGTTGCTGCTATCACTTTTGTAGCTGTTATAATATCTTCTACTTTACAATGTTCATTTGTTATATGGGCTAACTTCTGATCACCTGGTCCAAAATTTACGGTAGGAATATTACTTATCCTATCCAGCGATCCTGTATCAGTATGAAACCCGGATCCCACAGTGTTCATTAATGGATTAAGATCCTTTGCAGACTTTTTAAATACATCTACAAATGGATGATCTTCCTTAACTTCTGCACAGTCTGCTTCTAATACCCAATTAACCTTAGGAGGATTTTCCCTGAGCCAATCATCTGACTCCGCTACTCTTTGTATGAAATCTTCAAATTCTTTACGAGAACCAGTTCCTAAACCATTTTCATCTGACTCTTGTGGTAGTACTTGTATATTGAAAGATAGTTTGCAATGGTCAGAGTAGCTAGAGAAATGATGGCCGCCTTCAATCATTGCAACTTTAATTTGATTTGATTCAGTTAGTAAAGGATGGTTCTTATCCGGCCTCGCAGACCATTCCTTATTTAACTCATCGATTGCATCCATAATATATCGTGCTTTTTCTATAGCATCAACCGCACCGCCTCTTGACCAGTGGGGTTGAGTAACTTCTAAATGACCAGTACGTCCCTTAATAATTACTTCCCCCCAAATTATTCCGCGACATAGTAAACTCAAGTCAAGATTAGTAGGCTCAGTCATGATTCCAGCATCTATCTTAATACCATTCTTATTAATATAATCTGCAGTCGCAAGGAAACCTGTTCCACCTGCTTCTTCACCCACGGAACTGGAAAACCAAAGATCACCATCTAACTTGATACCGCTTTCAAATATTGCCTCTAAAGCCGCCAACATAGCGCCAACCCCACTTAGCATATCAACAGAACCACGCCCATACAGTATTCCATTTTCAACCACTGCATCAAATGGAGGATGTGCCCATTCTGAAACATCGTCAGCTGCTACTACATCAGTATGGCCCGTTAAAATCAGTGAACGTCCTTTTTCAGGATTCTTACCAGATAAACGCGCTAAAATATTTGGTCGATCTTCCCAAGGTAATTTGTCAGTATACCCCGTTATAAATCCTGGCAGATCACGGTATTTTTCTAGTTTATCGAGTTCCACATCAAAATGATCAATCTTCATATTCTCAATCTTCTTGAGTCTGTCAGTAATGATTTGTTGGGCTTTCCGCTCGTTTGTATCATCATTATAAGCGGGATTTATAGGCTTAGTTCTAATTAAACTTCTAACTAGTTCAACAATTTCATCTCTTTTTTCATCAATTCTCGCAAAAACCTTTTCTTTTTGTTGCATTTTTTCTCCTCCTGCTGTTTTATGAGTTTATAAGATTAGTGGAACAGTGAACTTTCTATCCATTAATTATCTACAATACTGAATTTATACGAAGTCTGCTTTTGATAAGGTTCGTTAGCTTTTAAAACAATGCTTGGGAATCCTTCAAATTCTAAAGAAGCTGGAGAGGATTGGGTTTCAAGGGTAACACCTAAATATTTTTCTGATTTCCCTTCAGCAAGTTCAAAATTGTTATCTAAATTATTCCCAGTATAAATTACAATCCCAGGCTGGTCTGTTTTAATAGTCATTACCCTTCCGCTATTTGGTTCCTCTAAAATTACACTATCTTCATTTTGATTATCAAAAATAAAATAGTGATCAAAACCATTTTTGGCATACTCATTTTGACTAATAGGATTTTCAATTCCCTCTCCTAACACTTTCCCTTCACGAAAGTCAAAAGGTGTACCGCTTACATCAACTTTATCCCCAGTTGGTATCAGCTCTTTATCTAATTCAATAAAGTAGCTACTATTTAGTGTAATAATATGATTATTTATTGGTTGTTTTAAATTACCATTTAAATTGAAATAAGAATGATTCGTTAATGTTAATACTGTAGTTTTATCCGAAATAGCGCGATAGTCTATAATAAGCTCGTCATTATCTTTAAGTTTAAAGGTCACACTCACTTTAAGATTTCCTGGATACCCGTCCACGCTTTCAGATATTTCATTTTGAAGCTCAACACCGACATCTGAATCAGTCTCAAATACTTTATAATCCCATAACATTTGGTGAAAACCACGTGTCCCGCCATGTAGGTGATGATTGGATTCATTGGATTCTAACGAATAGCTGGTTCCTTCCAAGTCAAATTTTGAGTTTGCTATCCTACCTGCTACTCTCCCTATTGTTGCACCAAAGTAATTTGGATCATTTTTATAACTATCAAAATCCGCATAACTTAATACAACGTTTTCCATATCACCATTTTTATCTGGAACCGTTAGATTAGTAATAATCCCACCGTAGTTTAAGATATCAACTGATACATTATTTTTATTTCTTAATTTAATTAATTTCCATGATTCATTGATTGGTTTAACTTCGATACTCATAGCAATTACTCCGTTTCTATAAATTTATTGTGTTTTACGCACAACTTACTTTTCACTCTAACAAGGCATTAGGTTGAAGATTGTTTAAGTTTTTTAACCAAATAAGCTGCACCTATAATTCCCGCATCATTTCCTAATTTAGCTATTTCTAATTTACAACTTTGAAAAACCCGTGGTAATGAGTATTTTTCGAATGATATATTTACTGCATCTAATAATTGTTCTTCTGAATTCGACAATCCTCCTCCTATCAATATCTTAGAAGGATTGGTGACTGAAGATACTGCTGCAATTGCATAACCTAGAATATCTGTTATATCCTTTACTATACCTTGGCATAATTGATTTCCTTTTCTTGCTAATTGAAAAACATCTTTGGATGTTATATCTCCTTCAGATTCATAAAATTTTGCCAGGTCACTTGTTGGATATTTTTCAATCACTTTCATCGCTTTATAAACCACACCCGGACCTGAAGCAATTGTGTCCAGACATCCTCTTCTTCTACAATTACAAGGCAATCCATTTCGATCGACAATGATGTGACCTATTTCTCCAGCTGTTCCATTGATTCCACTAAGGAGTTCTCCATTAGCAATAATTCCACTACCAACACCCGTTCCTAAAGTGATAACAATGATATCATTAGTATTATTACCAGCTCCTTTCCAATTCTCCCCTAACGCCGCCAAATTTGCATCATTCTCAACAAATACTGGTAAATTCGTTAGACTTTGTAATTTTTCTTTTAACCTGTAATTCTTCCAACCTATATTTACAGCTTCATAAACCATCCCGGTTTGTTGACTAACAAAACCAGGAGCACCAACGCCGATTCCTATTACTTCGTTGTTAATTTCATTCCACGTTAGTTCAGCGTTTATAGATTTCCAAATATCACTCACAACGTTTATCCCTTTATTTTCCTTCCTTGTTTTAATTTCCCATTTTTGAATAATAGACCCATTGATATCCAAAACACCAATTTTTACGGATGTGCCCCCTATATCAATTCCAATTAGCTTATTGCCCATCTCGCTGTCATCCTTCTCTTAATTTCTGCGCACTTATTTTAATACTTCTTCTCTAATAAAGAGGCCGCATCTTCATCCATAATAAAAGTTACATTGGGATGGGTTCTTAAAATGGAAGCTGGACATTCTTCGGAAATAGGTCCCTCTAACGTTTCTTTTACTGCTTGAGCTTTACGTTTTCCGGAGGAGGCAACTAAAATATGTTTACTATCCATAATGTCAGCTAACCCCATCGTTAACATTTGGGTTGGAGCTTCTTCTTTAGATAGATTATGATACCCCATTGTACTATCAATAGTTGATTGATCACTATCAGCCAAAAAGAGGCGGGAATCAAAAGGTGTTCCAGGCTCATTCGCAGCTAAGTGTGCATTTACTCCTAATCCCACAATTTGTAAGTCTCTTGGATATTTATTTAAAACCTCTTTATATCGTTCTAATTCCTTTTCAAGATCCGTTACGCTTCCACTACCATCCAATAATCCAACATATCTTGGTTTGGTATCAATTAAGTCATAGAAGTTTTTGTGCATATAAGAAAAAACAGTAAACGATTTATTCCTTTCAGCTACATACTCATCTAAATTGGTGAAAACCGATTCTTGAATATTAACCTTCCCCGAATTAATTGCTTTAACTAGTAATTCAAATGTCCCATCATAACTTGCACCTGTTGTTGTGTTGATTACCGCCTTTGGATTTTCCTGTAAGGTTTCAGCAATAACTGAATAAGCTTCCTTTGATAATGCTTCATAATCTTTAACCTGAATAACTTTCATTCTAAATTTCCTCCCTCTAAATTTAAGATAATAGCCTCATTAATAAACTTAGTTTAACTATAATTATAATGTAATCGCTTTAATATACATTAAATATATATATCGAGTTTTTTTCACTCTATTATTAAACTAGGTTTAATAATAACTTATCACCTAACTGAAGGAAATGCAATACATTTCTAACTATTATTTAAGAATACTAGTAAAATTCTTCATCTCTTAATATAATGGTTTGTTCTGTTGTGTATTATTATGTTATATTTTATTTTTTTATAGATTGAATGAATTTCATAATTACCAAAGTCGGCTTTTCCATCACCATATGTAGTTGGGAACGAACCAACTCAACTACATATGGTGATGGTGAAGCATTAAATACGTATTATGAAATTCATTAGATTGCGTAAATGAAAAAGAAAAAAGATGGTTACGTGTAGATAGGTACAGCGCTATTTCGTTTGTCTTAACAATAATTAATAGTAGTTTAGTTAGGTAAGCAAGAGTTAGAGTAATAGGCCTTTCGAGTAACTCCTTAAAGGTAGATATATAAAATGGTTAAGTTCCTCATATTTATTACCTGGTTTAGTTTCGTTTTCAAGTATGCATAAGTGGATTAGTTTTCTTAAGATAGGTAAAACACAACAATATCGATTCGATGGCTGCAATCAAGCTGTTACAATAAATGTGCAAATTATGCTATTATATAAAGCAAAATCGCGAATTTAATTCTTCTGTTAATCGCACATGAAAAGTGAGCCATATAACAACTTAAAATTGAGCCACTTATACTTTGTGAAGTAATTTTTCACACTACCTTTTAACGGCTTTACATGGAGAGGTGGGCATGATATCCTCATCAGGGTGCGAAATCCCTTAATATCGCACGTTTTCGCTAAGTAGTCATGCCCACAGAGGCTCCATGTTAAGCCAACGCAGATGAAAAGTGATACCACTATAGTTTGTGAAATGCACTAAATTTTAGTGGCTCAATTTTAATTGCGAAGTGACTCAAAATTCAATTGCGAAATACATTCTTCTCATAAGAAGTAATATTTCAACTACTAAACATCATAAATTCAATGGATTAGAAGGTGATTTCATGTTTAACATGCGTTATGATCAAAAAAGAATTAGAAAATATCATTATTTCTTATTGCTGAGTTTGATTCAAAAGCACAAAAAAATGTCTAGAACTGAGTTGGCTAAGATTACAAATATGAGTAACACCACTGTTGGAAAAATTATAAAAGAGCTTTTGGAAGATGGATTAGTAAAAGAGGTAGGGCAAGTAGTTGGCGATTTAGGAAGGAGAGCAACTTTATTAAAAATCAATTCAGAAGGCGCTTATATTATCGGAGTAGAAATTAATCTAGATCACTCAGAAATAGCTGTTGTTTCGTTAAACGGAACAATCGTAAAACGTAGAATTTTAAACCTTAATGCAAATCAATCTCCAGAAACAGTCCTAAATGTAATTATTTTAGAAACTAAGGAAATAATTTCCGAAATGAGTACTGATCTCTTTGATAAAATTTTAGCAATTGGTGTTAATCTCCCCGGACTAATTACATGGCCTGAAGGGAAAGTGCTTGTTGTCCCGCAATTTCATTGGAGAGAAGTGAATATTAAGGAATATATTGAAAAAGAATTGAATTTTGTTGTGTACATTGATACTGATACTAGAACAGAGCTTTTAGCAGAGCATCTATATGGAGGCTTAACAAATTATGAAAATGCTGTATGTCTCTATATAGGGAGTGGTGTCGGAAGTGCTGTAATGGTTAACGGAGAACTCGTGCGTGGTCATGACAATATGTTAGGAGAAATTGGTCATATAACAATTGATCCAAATGGGGACTTATGCGATTGTGGAAGACTTGGATGTTTGCAAACGTTTTTTTGTTCCTCAAGTTTAGAAAAAAAAGCTCAAAAACCACTCCGAGAAATTTTTACAGCATATGAATTAAGAGAAGATTGGGCTGTACGATTAATCAACCAGGCTCGGCTATATATAGGTCTGGCTATATCTAATATAAGCTGTATATATAATCCTGAAGCAATTTTAATCACAGGACCGATGGTTAGACAGTACCCACAAATTACAAAAGATATTGAAAAAATTGCAGAAAATTACGTTTGGGCACCATTAAAAACTTCTTATAAGCTTGTAAAACCAAGTATTGAAGAAAATAGTGGAGTTATTGGAGCAAGTGCAATTGTGTTAAAGGAATTTTTACGTTTTTCTAACGACGATATTTAATCTTTTTCTTTAAATTGTTTAAAGGAGATATTTTAGCATAACAAAATAATCCTAATCACAGTGGCATTTTAACTTCTTTCTATGCTTCCCATTTTTTGAAGAAAGTGAAAGATGACCTCATTAGTTTCTTCGCTACATAACTAACCTAATCCCTTAGTAAAAATAAGGAGAACCTATTTTACGCTCACTAACAAAAAAAGCAAGTTCATCACTAAACACAGCATGAACTTGCTTTCCCTTTTCATATAAAATACCCTAAGACTACTTATCTAATAGCCTAATAACGTCTGCGGGGCAACGAGTTTTGTATTTCTTTAACCTTTCGCTCCATCGATTGAAGTTTTCTGTTTTGTTCTTCCGCCGCCCGCCTCCTATCTGATGCAGCAAAGCTATCCAACATCGCACTTGCTCTCGCTTGCCTCATTTGAGCTTCCTCTATTTCGTACAATCTGATTGCTTCGGGTAACGTATCGGCCTGCAGATTTTCAAGATATGTGTAGATTTTATTGATGGCTCGTGAACGTCTATATTTCCGAGGGAGGATACCGAGATTACTAGCGTTGACAATATGATTATTCTCATCCTCCAACTCCCCTATTTTTTGCTGGAAGCGAGATTGCGTCTTTACAACCCTTTGTTCCACGAAACCAAGCCTTCTTAGAAAAGAGTCTTCCTTACCTAACGTAAACATGCTATAGAAAAATAAGATGATTAATCCTAGAATAAATAGCCGTAATAATATGCTATATCCTGGGATGAGATTCGGTAAAAGACCAAAAAGGATTGGATCTAAAATCGGAATCCTTTGCGATTCAATAAAAAACAATAAAAATACAGGGCCTAACGTGATAAGCAAAAAGAATAACCGTAAATGAGAGCTCGTTCTATCCATCATTTTCCGGTGCAAGCGGCTGATTTTCTTATTATTCCTATCCAGCACTTTCCCGTCCTTCTTTAAACTCGCCAGATTATGTAACAAAACCTCTCGTGAATGACTCATTCCGTTCCTTTCTCCCTTCTTTACTAGAAACAGTTCAATATTTAATCCTTTCAAACTAAATCATACCATAATTCGCGCTTTTATCTAGGTCATTTTAGTTAATTCGAAAGACTTATAACAAACATGGTAAATTACTAGACAAACAAAAGTTTAAAACCATATGTTTTCGCTAACGAAAGCACGAAACCCAAATAAAAACCCGCCACATCGTGCACTCTCGCACTAACGCAGCGGGCATCTAACACCAAATCATTCCTCTGTATCAACAAATTTTGTAAACGTAAATTCTGCTAGCTCTCCGAATCCTGCTCGTATATCATTTACAGCTTCTTCACTTAATTCATCACCCGGTTCAAAAGAATGACCGGTATCTAGTAAGCTTGCATAGGTTTCTGTTGCCAAATCCTCTACATAACCATCTTTAAACCGATCCTTGTCCACGTCATAAAATGTTGTAGAAATCATTCTTCCAGCTTCATACGATTCGAAGACTTCAATCGTGCCATTTTTATAAATGGAGAGCGAACGCCGAATTGCGCTTTCTTCGGCCTTATACGGTTTTGACTTCTTATCCGTAATCGTATAGATTTCTTGAACCCACGGCTTTTCATTGGAATGCGTGCCTACAATCATTTCCTCGAACCCATCGCCATTTAAATCGGCAAAAACATATCCATAGTCAAGTGGAAGAGGACTTGGCTCATATTGATTCGGCCCTAAATTCTCCTCTTTTTCTAAGTCAGACGGACTCCATTGCTCATCGATGGCTGTCCGATACGTCTCCACCAATTCGTTAAAATAGGGAGGGATGTCTCTCGTAAATAGAACGGGATTTAACGAGTTGGCTACATTCAATAGCGGATAAGAATCCTTTTCCCCTTTCTGCTCTATGACGATATGTGTTGCACTTTCAATTAAACGTTCCTTCACTTGATGAGCAGTAAAGTCCGGATTGTGAGACCAAACGAGCGCAGCCGCTCCAGATACCATCGGTGCGGCAAAGGATGTGCCAGACCATGGTTTATTTTCCGCTGGCTCCCCATAATTCTCCTTAAGCTCCATATTGATCTCTTCAGAAGGAGCAGCGATATCCACCGAATTTCCATACCCACGATTCACTGGTGATTCATACCTGTTACCTGACTTTTTAGCACCTCCGACAACGATAATGTGGTTTCGTATATCTTCTAGACGATGATTCAATTTACCATCTACTTTATCAAATGTATCCGGATTGATATTAGAAAAAAAACCAGTATATTCTGCTGCAACTTGATTTTTTTCAGATGGTTTCTCCTCGTTATCATCTTCTCCTTCCTTATACGGTTTAAAACCATTTCCAGCACTTTGGACAAACAAAAAGTCATAGCCAGAATCCAGAAGACTATCTAATGCCACAATAAGAGCTGCTGAATTTAAATCATTTTTCTTTTGAATTGCTTCCAAATACGCGTCATAAGTTTCGTAAGAGGAGTCATTTGTCTTTTCAAAGTTCAACTCACTTACCGGTCGTTCTCCCCATGAATTATTGATGATTTTCGCGCCATCCTCAACAATGTATTTAAGCCCTGCAATAACTTCGTGGTTAACGACTGCATCGGAACGTGCGTCCCTTTCAAATGCATCGTTCATACTCCAAAATGCAACATCCACTGCTCCAGCAGCAACTCCACGGATTCCCTGTGAGTGCATATCTCCTCCTATAATTTTAGTAACAACTTCTGCATGCGTACTGTTGGATGCACTTTCGGACGGAGACTTTACCTCGACTTTCTCTAAAGCAGGATCATTTTTATCTAGATTACCCAATTCCACTACATCCACTCGGACTCTTTCAAATTCCTTATGGTTACGATCCATATAATCCCACGCAGAATAAGCATGAATGGAATCAAGCCACCATTTACGATCGTCTTCCTCGTATTCTACCTTATTGATGCCGCCTGTCTGGGAATCTTCCGAATTTAAGTCAGAAGGAAAGATTGGTGTTGATAGCCCAGCATATTTCACCGACTCCTCATCCATTAGACGATCTGCCAACTGCTGAAGCTCATGATAGGAATCCGCTTCTACCTGAAGTTGAAGGGTATTCATCGCTCCCTGTAATCTTCCAACCATATTCCCTTCTACTAAATGAGCTAGCTCCTCTGCATCCTTATCCGATAGTTCCCCAACAAGGAAAACATCCAATATATTTTTATAATACGTTAATCTTTCTTCACGGTCATAAACGATATCCTCATCTGTTGGAACGAAGACATAATCCCCGTTCTCATAACGGATGGTGCTTTTTTCATCTCCTTTATTATTTTTTTCTTGCCCATGCTTTTCCGACTGTTCTGTTTCCATTTCCTCTCCTGATTGCTCGGCATTTTTATTGGTTGAAAAAAACCATACAGCCGCTAATGTAACCAGAAGTGCTAATACTATCGTTACATTTCGTTTTTTCTTCAAGATACTTCTCCTTTGTAATTTCTTTATGTCACTTTCTATCATTATAACTCTATCATGCACTTGGATAGAATTGGAAATAAATAAAAAAATAACTTTTTTTATGTCCACAAGCATTACATATAGGGGTTCAGGGAGTCATAATCCTCTCTGTTGTTGCCCTTGGATTTCTTGTCATGGGAGCTCTCTTTTTCAAAAAAAAAGAATTATTATGGTCTTGAAGGGGATGAATCACATAATACCCCTCCATCTAAAAGTCACCCCAATTGCAACTCTACGGATTCCCTTCCAACTCATATCTCCTGCTGTCCCATTATATATGAAAATGAATTGAATAATCGGCTTTAAAATTTAAAAATAATGCGAACACTTGTTCTTTACAATGCTAAAAAAATTGTTTATCCTGTATGTAAGATCAGCAAATGAATGATATATTTTATGGTATACTAGCTTAAAATGGATCGTAACAGGAGATATTACATGTGCGTCGATTCGGTCGGAGAGAATAAAGGATGAAAGACTACTAAAATGAGGAGGAAAAGGAATGAAGGAAAATGGAATCGAATTAATTCTTAAAGAACTGAAATCCGTGAATGAGAGAATTGAAGCGATAGAAACGAATATGGCAACAAAAGAAGATATTAAGTCTTTAGAACGGAAAATTAAGCGTGTTTCAGACCAAGTCATAGAAAATGCTGAAGGGATCTTCAAGCTGATTTAATTTATTATTAATCTCCATTAATTCTCTGGAATACCTATTTCTTATATCAATTTTTTCGTCCATCCGCTACTCCCCACTTCTTCATTAGAGTGATTTCACTTATTGACTGTCATTCTTACTCACTAGTATGTGACAATAATTAAAATTTTCATTCAAAAATTTGACAACCCTCGGAAAAAAGGTACCGAAGAATTTCGTTACTTATCCACCGTTACTTTATCTGAAAAAAACTGGTCAAAAATAACTTTTGCATAAGTCTTTACTTCATGGAGTCCACTATCAATCCCATATCGAGTAAATTCGTTAGGTGTCATACTAGCTTCCTCTTTTAATGCAATTTTTCCAGGGTCCAATTCCCAGTACTTAATTACTTTTTTAATCCCTTCCTTGACTGAACTACTTTTCTCACCAAACCAAGGACCGAAATCCCAACCATGCTTGTTAGAAAAAGCTGCTTCTTCCTTAGAACCTCCTACAACATCTTTTGGCAAGCCAAAAAACTCCCCAGATGTTTTATCTGGGTTTGCTAATTGAACAAGATCGTCTGCTATCATTAATATTTTCAGCAACTCATATGCAATATCCGGCCGATGATTTGTATCAATTAAATATCCCTGCAGCTTTTTATCAAGGTCCTTGCATAGTTCAAGAATTGTTGCAGTAGAATGGACTACCATTGAAGAATAATCGCTCAATACAATCGCTCCTTCTATAATTAATAGTTACTAATTGAATCATATCATCCACTTTAGATAGAATCTATAATTAAATCAGAAAATAGATATTTTAAATTTGACAACAAACGACATAACGAATTACTGGTGTTGCTCTTTGAAGTTGCAAAAGGATTTTGTCTTTATCCCTCTAATTTCCTTGATTCTGATTGAGATATAAAATACAATTGATTATTTTAACTTTATTAGAAAAGTAAAAATCCATCGAGTGTTAAGCCTTATTTTATTAACTGCCCGTTGACAAAATGAAGAATATCGCATATTATATAATTAACTTATCTGTTAACACAACAATATTGTTAACTTAATTAGAGCGTATAGTTTACATTATCAGGGAGAGTGTAATAAATGTCGCTACAATTTAATGACAATGGGGTCTTACCCCCTCAAGATTATCCAATGACAATCGAACAATTAAAAAACTCATTATTGGTACATGGGCCAGGAGAAGATTCTCCATGGAATTCGCAAATGCGTTTAATGTTAGTGAATAATTTGGATGTTTTAGTAAATCAACTATACACAGTGGGAATTGATGAAATCTTTATTGACGGTTCCTTTGTTGAAGATAAGGCCAACCCCAGCGATATTGATGGTTATTTTGTTACTGACCCCAATAAACTTCCAGATATAGTAACAGAATTAAATAAAATAGATCCGCATAAAGTATGGACTTGGGACTGGAATGACGGAATTTATGATCGTAATTCAGCAAAAGCTCAATTACCAATGTGGCATCGATACCGGGTAGAGCTATACCCTCATGTAGGGCAGGGAACTGGAATTTTAGATGAATATGGAAATGAACAAAAGTTTCCAGCTGCATTTAGAAAAACCCGTGATACATTCCTTCCAAAAGGGATTATTCAAATAATCAAGTAAGGAGTGGGAATAATGATTAAAAATGAATCTGCATATCAAAAAGCTGTCGACAAATTAAAAGAGGATCAAAAGTTTATTGCCAGTGAAAAAAAACGCTTCAAAGAAATGGGTTTAAACTCTGATCAAATTAAAATGGCAATAGATCCTTTACTATCATTTCATGAACAATTGAAAGAAGAAGTAGAGCATTACGAAAAGATAAAACGTGGTTCATTTAATCCAATTTATAAATTCACTGATATTGGAAAAACCCTTATTGCATACAGGATATATACAGGAATGACACAGGCTGAATTAGCTGAAAAATTAGGGGTTAGTAACTCTCAAATATCAAGAGATGAGAGACACGAATATTACGGGGCTACCGCAGAGAAAATTGAATCCGTAATGGAAGCAATGGGAATGAAGGCTACTATAAATATTGAGGTTACTGGAGAATTAGGAGCTTCATAATACTCTTTCAATACTATACCAGCACTGCTAATTCCGATTAAAAAACAGACAACACCGGCCTTCTCCATCGCTCGTGTTGTCTATTTCAATATACATTCAACTTATTCTTCATTATTAATCGATTGATGCTTACTACTTATGGATTTCGTTTTGTAATCATATTGGCAATATGCTTTACACATATTTACATCCTTCTTACTCGTTCTAGATCTTTCCAAGCCAAAATATCTCCAACCATCTATGATAAACTACAAATATAAGCCCAATAAACCCATCCAGTCATTACACAATCTCAATAAAGGAAGTGCTCCACCAATGAACAATATAAAATTACTCTCACCCCAGCAGTTCTCCGGTACAGCAGAGGAATTGAAAGACAATCTTGAAGAAAAGCTGCTACTCTATCACAGTCCAACCACTTATGCGAACACAGAAGCCTCCTTATTATGGATTATCCGCGGTTGCATAGATTATTTCGATACGCTGGATCCCTCTTTTTTAGGTAAAGGGAATGCATCAGGTGTCCCAAGCATGGAAGCAGACCACTTTGTAAACAACGTTTATCGATTAACCAATGCCATTGATTACTTAGCAAGACTGTGGAAAATTGAGATTCAAAAATCAGATGAGTTAAAATTCCTGTTAGATATTCGCACATTAATCGTTCACTCAGGAGAACAACTAACGAAAATAGAATCTCTAAAGTTAGAGGGATTTAAAGATAGTCAATTAGGACGCATCTTTCATCGTCAGGATTGCAATCCATTCCGTTTTCTTGGAGAGTTTTCTCATATGGATTATTGCCTTGTCATTTGGAATGATAAGCATGATAGAAATAAGAAAAATAATCTCTCTGAAGTTGATTATCATATTAAAAACGAAAGTTATCGTGATCTATCCATTTACCTGAAATCTAGTGACATCAGAAATATACTTTTATCATATATCCAAGATTTCCTTGATACTGGAAACGGAAGAAAGACCTCAACTAAAGTTAAAAAACTCCCTGATATAAAAGATCGAGTCATTAATGAAGAAGAGAAGAACATTAACTTTGATACAATCGCTAAGTTAATTTCAAAGGATTTAAGGGGAGGATATTTCAAGGAAAATGGAATAGAGTATTGGAAGGGATTTGGATTAAAAAGATTATATGAATACTCACAGCGGCGTATTGATATCCCCGATGAAGTTAAGAAAATTATTATGGATAAAATACAGAACGTCATCTCAGAATACTGGGGTGATTACCAAAATGAACAGCTCTCGGCTGATGAGCTGCCTAATTTAGATATTAGGGAAGTATTTGCAGACTACACACCAACCTTTGAACACAAGCACTATTTAGAAAGACAAAAGCTGTTTGGCCATATTGCTCCTTTCTTCAATACGAAAAATAGGCATGATGCAACAGATATTGATTATTTGGCTCGGTTTATTAATGAAGCAAGTGCGGCATTGGGAAAACAACTTAATTTAGAGCAAACGGTCGATCATTTAGTATGTGATTATTTCGTTCAATCGATTCAAGTCAAAATGGAAAATGAGCAAAACTTAAAAAGTAGTGATTAGAACTGGGTAAATTTTTATTTCTGTATTGATTTAAATTGCTCGTGTATTTTGTAGGCTAATGCTTTATACATATGCAAAGAAAGGTTTAGAACTTTGCCGGCACCTATTATTCTCTGACTACTATATTAGGAACATATCAAATAGCTACCGTAGCCAAAGAATCAGTTATTATAATGCATCCAACACGTGGACCAAGCCCAACAGCTTTCATCATCTGTTGGGCTATTTACCTCATTAGCTTCAGCATGCCTATCTATTTACTGGACTCTTGACAGAATTAGTAAAAGATTAGTCTTAAGTAAGCAAAAACAGCTATTGGAACCTTTTGGGATTTCAATAGCCGTTTTTATGCTTTAGTTCTAGTGCCTCCCCACTCAGCACTTACCCACTTGCTCATGTCCGCAATACTCACTTTTTATAAGAGAACTTGTAGACCGACATTTCAATATGTACCTAGTAATTCTTTCAACACAGTTCTCCCCGCGATTTTATTCAGCGGGTTACTACGAAAATCGCTTAAGACGGCAGCAATCTGCTGCACTCCATCTTTACCCTTCAATGTTAAAGAAACAAAATCCTCACGATAATAGCCATATGTCTCATATAGCTCCATTACTCCTTCATACAACCTCTTATTATTAGCCTTATTATAAGCTGCGACTTCTGCACTCAACAAACAAACCTGTACCGCATCCTTCTCCCGGACAAGCTCACCAATTAAATAGCCACGATGCCGAATAATTGGTTTCCTCTTCACTAAATAAGCTTAACCTACCGAATACGCTGATACACCCCCTGCACAAAAAAAGCCCTCCCCCCATTACATCCATAATGAAGGTGAGGACCTACTTCTCCATCCCAAGATAAAGCTGACTTGCCCGAACGGCTCCTATAATTCCTGCATCATTTCCTAACTTGGCAACCTTGATTTCACAACTATTGCTGATTCTGGGAAGTGCATTGACTCTAAAGCTTTTTTCAATTGCATAAATCAATCCTTCCCCAGCTTTCGATAGGCCGCCGCCTATCGTAATAATGGATGGATTAAGGGCTACAGATAAGTTAGCGAGAGCGAATCCAAGCGTAGAGGCACTTTTTTTAATTATTTGCTTTGAGAGCGGCTCTCCCTGATCTGCTAAATTAAAGATATCCTTCGCAGTTATGTTCCCTCTCTCGTTTATAAGCCGAAATAGCTCTGTTGAGCGATTTCCTTTTATTATTTCATGTGCCTGACGAACAATACCAGTAGCGGAAGCAACCGTTTCTAAGCAGCCAAGCCTTCCACAGTTACAAAGAGAACCATTTTTTTCAACTGTTATATGCCCAATTTCCCCAGCAGTTCCGTTGACACCAGATACAATTTCTCCATTCAGAATAATACCTCCGCCTACCCCAGTGCCAAGGGTAACGTGAATCATATTCTCCGCTTCGGTTCCCGCTCCTTTCCAGTTTTCTCCTAATGCAGCTAAATTAGCATCATTCTCGATAAAAACTGGAACATTCGCTAATGCTTCTAACTCATCCCCCAAATGGTAATTTTTCCATCCAATGTTGATAGCCTCGTATATATTCTTGGACTTTCTATTAATAAAACCAGGAGCACCGGCAGTGATACTTAAGATATCCTTGCAATCCATATTCATTGAATCTAATGTGAGCAATATCTTGTTCCATACTTCTTTAACGATATATTTTCCATTTTCCTCCTTATTCGTAGGAATTTCTGTTTTCTTGAGGATTTTCCCATCGCTTGTAAGGAACCCTATTTTTACTGTTGTTCCACCGATATCTAAACCAATTACAAGCTTTTCCATCTAATAGCTCCTCCTGGTTTTTTATTAATATTGTCGGCTATTCCATCACCATATGTAGTTGGGAACGAACCAACTCAACTACATATGGTGATGGTGAAGCATTAAATACGTATTATGAAATTCATTAAATAGTGATTACACGATGTGTTTCAGCAGCCTCCTGTAGTGCTAAAGAAACTTTCAGAGCTAATAATGCGTCTTCCCCAGTTACAAGAGGAGTTTGATCATGATGAACACTTTCTACGAATGCATCTATAACACCGGTATTTGTCTGATTATCATTCGTTTGAATTGTTTCTAACTTATAATTCACTTCTTGTTCATCCATAGTTGTAATAACAATCTGGTATTCTGTATCGTGGTAAATCTTTATAATTCCTCTTTCACAATAAATAATAGTACTATTGTCCTCTTCACCATAATAAGTCCAAGAGAAGGCCGCATTTCCGAGAACACCTTTCCTTGTCCTTAAATTACTAACCACATTATCTGAAACCTCAATCGGATCGCCATTTTCATCTTTCTTGTGCAGTGCACCATGAAATGCGCTAACTTGCTCAATTTGATCATCAAGCAAATAGTGAATCAAATCTATTTTATGAATACCGAGATCACCCAAGACACCGAGCTTTGACCTTTCTTTTTTAAAGAACCAAGTAGAATTTGATTTATTTACACCCCAATATTCAGGTCCTTTATGCCCGAATGAGGTTTTAAATGATAATACTTTACCCAGTTCCTCTTGTTGTATAATTTCTCTTGCCTTCTGATGAGCTGGAGTAAATCTCTGATTATGATCGATCATCAGTTTCTTCTTTGATTTTTTTTGTGCAGCAATCATCTGCTCCGCTTCTTCGATTGTTAAAGCTATCGGTTTTTCACATAACACATGCTTTCCATGAGCTAGTGCTTTACTAGTGAAATAACTATGATTTTCATTCGATGAACAATCACTAATCATATCAATCGATGGGTCTTCTATTAGCTCCTCAAACGTTTCAGCTACACTACCACCAAATTCCTCTGCCAACGCTTCAGCTCTTTCTATATTTCTATCATAAAAAACAATTTCTTTTATATAAGGGTTTGCCTTATATTCTGGCGCATGACGAAACTTTGTAATAGAGCCGCACCCGACAATTCCTACCTTATATTTCAATTTATATCCTCCTATATCAGTACTTAACTTAAGTTGACTTAGATTTTTTACCAAAAGTAACTGCCAGTATTAAAATAATTCCTAAAACAATCATCTGCTGGCTAACATCTAACCCCATTAAAATCAGCCCGTTGTTAATCGTGCCGATCATAATCGACCCAATTACAGTACCAATTACACTCCCTACACCGCCAGCAAGACTTGTACCACCCAAAATAACGGCAGTAATAACAGATAATTCATCACCCTGACCAAACGTATAGCGTCCCGCCTCAAGTCTGCCTGCGTATAACATACCAGCTAAACCTGCCATTGTTCCAGTGAATATAAATACAGATAATTTGATCCGCGCTGTCTTTATTCCAGTAAATAAAGCTGCTTTTTCATTTCCTCCTGTTGCAAGGGTTTGCCTGCCAAATGGTGTTTTATTCAGCAAGATGAATCCTATAACCGCAATGATTATTGTCCAAATGAGCAGAACAGGAATACCCAAAATATCACCGGAGCCGAATAAAAAGATATACGTATCATGCAAAATCGGCACTGGTGCTGTACCAGTAATCCACATTGCTATTCCGCGGCCTACTTCCATCATTGCTAGCGTTACTAAAAATGAAGGAATTAGAACTTTCGACACTAACAATCCATTTATTGCTCCAATGATAAACCCGGTCGCTAAGCCCACAATAACAGCTGCAACGATGCCCATCCCAGCTTGCAGAGTCAGTGCGGTTGTCATTGCCGATAATGCTGCAGTGGAACCAACGGAAAGGTCGATTTCCCCTGTACTAATTACAAATGTCATGGCCACCGCCATAATAGTGATCATCGCTGTTTGACGGGCAATACTCATTAAATTACCAGCAGTTAGAAATCCTGCATCCGATAAATAGATTGAAAAAAAGATAAACACAAAAATAAACGCTATATAAACGATGTAATTTCTCCAACTCATATTACGAAAGAAGTTAGACATTTTGGATGGCAATTTCAACATCCTCCTCTGCTTTAAGATTTTCCCGCGGGATAGAATTCGCAATCGTTCCTTGATGATAAATAATTAAACGGTCACTGACGGCTAATAATTCCGTAATCTCAGAAGAAATAACAATAACGGACTTTCCTTGATCAGCTAATTCCCTGATAACCTTAAGAATCTCACTCTTAGCTCCAATGTCCACTCCGCTCGTTGGTTCGTCCAAAATTAAGATATCCGGGCTATTTGCTAACCATTTGGATAATACAACCTTTTGCTGATTCCCGCCTGATAATAAGGATATAATTTTATCCTCGTTATCGGTTTTTATATTTAACCGCTGAATATAATCTTTTACAACTTCACTTACCTTTCTCTCTTGGACAAAGAATTTATTACTGACTTTCTTCAATATCGGTAAAATCATGTTTTCCTTAACAGAATGTTCCAATATTAAACCTTGCTCACGTCTGTCTTCTGGCACTAAAGCCAATCCCAACTTCATCGCATCCATCGGATTATTGACAACAATCTCTTTCCCATCGATACAGACAGTTCCTTGTCTAATCTTATCAATACCGAATAAAGCACGGACGGTCTCCGAACGCCCGCTCCCCATTAGACCTGCAAACCCTAGAATCTCTCCTCTATATAAATCAAAGGAAACATTCTTTACTTTATCTCCGGACTGAAGATTTCTAACTTCCAGCAGCGGGGGTTTAGTATAATCAACTTCTCTTGGTTCCCATACGAAAGTCCGCTTTAATTTCCCGCCGATGATGTGCTGAACAACATCATCCATTGTCAGTTCGCTCAAGCGTTCCGTTATGACGTTTTCACCATCACGGAGAATGGTAATCCGGTCACAGACTTTAAATATCTCATCCATGCGGTGTGAAATATAAATAATGGTGATCCCTTTCTTTCTTAAATTATCAATCATGTCAAATAGCTTTTCTGTTTCTTTTAAAGAAAGGGTGGATGTAGGTTCATCCATAATAACGATCTTTGCATTGTTCGATATCGCTTTTACAATCTCTGTCATTTGCCAATAACCGACACTGATATCCTCAACCAGATCCGTTGCTTTGATATGAAGGTCTAATTCATCTAATAATCTCTGCGTTTCTGCATTCATTTTGCTGTCATCGATAAAACCAAGATTCGTCCGGGGCTCTCTATTTAAATAGATATTCTGAGCTACGGTTAACTTCGGAATTAAACTAAACTCTTGAAAAATCATAGCCACACCAGCTTGATTTGAATCGTTTGGATTATTTATTTCAACAGATTTACCATCTATGATAATCTCGCCACTATCCAGTGTATAAACTCCTGTAAGGATCTTCATTAAAGTAGATTTTCCAGCCCCATTACCTCCCATGAGAGCGTGAGTTTCGCCTTTTCCCACCTCGAAGTTTACTTTTTTCAGGACTTTTACACCGGAAAATGCTTTATTAATTCCCTTCATTTGTAAAGCTATCTGTGACATGGCTATCCTCCTTTTAAAGAGGGACCCTTTTTTTAAAAAGGGTCCGTAATTTTATCTATTACCCCTCTATTTTAACCCACTCGTCTTTCTCAGCAGATTCTAGGATTGCATCACTGATCAATGCAATTCGGTGACCATCCTCAAAACTCGGCTCACATTCTGTATCATTAGCAATCGCTTGAATAAAGTCATTTACTTCGATAATTTTCGTTTCGCTATATCCTATACCAAGCGCAGGTATTGGCCATAAAAACTCACCGTTTGGATGTGCTGGGCCAGTGTAAATTGTTCTGAATCCTTTTTCTTCTGCACTATCGTTAGCAAAGCAAACTTGTAATTCATCACGTCTCTCGTAATTAAAGTAAATAGAGCCTTCCTCACCATGGATTTCAAATGTAATAAAGTTATTACGTCCCCATGCATTTCTAGTAGCTTCAATACTACCAATGGCACCGCTATCAAAACGGACTAGAGTAGAGATTTCATCATCTACATCTACCGTGCCCATTTCCGTATTTTCACTTTTTACGGTGCCTAAATTATCAAGCGGACCCGAAGAGATGGGTCTTTCTTTAATATACGTTTTACTTAAAGCCATGACTTCACTGATATCGCTCACTAGATAACGTGCGAGATCAATCACATGCGTTCCAATGTCTCCCAGTGCACCAGACCCTGCTTTTTCTTTGTTGAATCTCCATGATAACGGTGACTCAGGGTCTGCTGACCAATCCTGTAAATATGTACCTCTAAAATTAAGGATTTTCCCAATCTTTCCTTCTTCAATAAATTTCTTCGCTAAAGCAATCGCAGGCGTTTTACGGTAATTGAAAGCAACCATATGTTTAACCCCAGCTTCTTTAACTGCTTTAAGCATTTTTTCTGTTTCTTTAGCATTTCTTCCCAATGGCTTTTCTGAAATAATATGCTTACCGGCTTTAGCTGCAGCAATTGCCATTTCTGCATGTAGATGGTTTGGTGTAACAATATCGATGACATCAATTTCCGGGTCATCAAGTAATGTACGCCAGTCTGTTGAATAGTTTTCGAAACCAAAGCGCTCTGCGGCATTTTTTGCTAATTCTTCATTCACCTCTACTACAGTCTTACGATAAGGAATTATTTCTGTCGGCCAGAAGAACATAGGTACAGATGCATATGCCATAGAATGTGCTTTTGCCATAAATCCTCCGCCAATCATACCAATGTTTAATCTTTTCATTTTAAATCTCCTCCTGTTTTTTTATTCCATCTTGCTTTTGACTTCGCTAGGTGCTTCCTGGTTATAAACAAGCTCCCAAGTTTCGAGCAGATTGTCTCTGGTCACCCGTGTTGCTGGAACCGCTACGTAAGATGGCGCCTCTTTTCCAAGTAAAGAGTATCCGGCTAAAATTGCTTCCGCTACTCCTTGCTCATATGGAAGCTGGGCACCTAATCCGACAATATTGCCTTCACCGGCTATGTCAATTGCTACGTTAGTTCCAAGATCAATCGTAGTTACTTTCATATCATCTTGACCTGCACTCCGAATTGCAGCAAGCGCTCCTTCTGCTGGTACATCCCAAACAACAAACATACCATCAAGATCCGAATCCTTTGTTAACATTGCTGAAGCTACACTTTCACCGTCTTCCGGATTAGCAATACCATTACGCGCTTGAATATTAATGTTTGGATAGTTTTCCTCAATCGTCTTCTCAAAAGCTTCTACTCGTTGTCCTGTTACGAAAAAGTCCGCGTCGTGATAGATAACTCCAATGTCGCCTTCCTCACCTAATTCCTCTGCCAATATTTCCGCAGCAAGAACTCCATTTCCATAATTGTCTGCTGAAACCACGCTTACATAATCATCGCCCGGCTCAAAACCTTCTGGCACGTTATCCATAAATACAACATGAACCCCTTCTTGTACAGCTTGTCTATAGGCACCTGCTGAAGATACAGGATCAACTGGAATACTAACTAGAATATCAGGTTGTCTCGCCAAAATAGTTTCAATGTCTGCCATTTGTTTTTCTACACTAAATTGACCATCTGTTACTGCAAGAACTTCAATTCCCATTTTTTCAAAAGTAGCTTCTAGTCCTTCAATTTGAGCCCTTGCCCAGTCATTACCCGCATAGTGCATAGCTATCGCTGCTGTATAATCTCCTTCTTGAATCTCCTTTACTTCTTCTTCAGTCAATTCTAAACTAGTTGCAGATGTTGCTACTTCTCCTTTTGGTCCTTCACTTTTAATTTCTACTTCTTCCGAGATATTTTCATTTATCTTTATAGAGCCAGTAAAATTTGTGTCCCCACTTTCACTTCCACCTTCACCATTTGTTGAATCGTTTCCGCTTCCACAAGCTGCCAAAACTAGGATGCTTGTTAATGCTAACAACATGATTAATAGTCTTTTCATTTCATGTCCCCCCCTTATAAATTTAACTTAACTTATTATCTAAGAACTCCTTGCCTACACGAGCTGCATATTCTGCATCCTCAAAAGAATCAAATTCTACGGTTATCCAACCGGAATAATCTTCGAGGCTTTTCAACTTAGTTAGGATACTATCAAAATCTTGGTGACCTTCACCTAAAGGTAAAAATTTTCCATCTTTAAAGTCTTTTAAGTGAATATATTTTACTTGATCAGCATAAGTATTTACTATTTCTACTGGATCACCACCACCCGCCTCCAGATGGGCAGTATCAGGGCATAGATTTATAGAAGTGTGCTTAAATAACTTCTCTATTTGTTCTGGTGATTCAACCATCGATCCTAAATGTGGATGATAATGGGATACCAAGCCGTGTTGTGCCGCCAAGTCATTGATTACATCTAACCTCTCTCCAAGAATTTTGTAATCCTCATCCAGTATACCTGTACTTCTTATCGCCCCGCCGCCGATTACAAGGTTCAGGCAATTTAAGCTTGAGGCCCGTTTGATAACACTTTCAATTTTAGACTTTTCTTCTTCCCATATTTCTGAGTAAATAAAATTAGCTCCGGTGTATACTCCCACCAATTCTAAATCGTATTTCTTCATAAGGTTCCTAAATTCTTCTTCTTCAAACTCCATTAAGTTCCCCTCAAATATTTCAATCCCGCTATAACCTAATTTACTAATTTCTTTGATGGCTTCTTCTGTTGATCCACTAGACATATAATAACTATCTTTGATAGAAGTAACTCCTCCAGGTGTACCCCATACACTGCCCCAACCATTCGTTAAGCAAGCTAATTTCATAATTGTGACCGCCTTTCCGTAATTTGGTTTTTCAGTAATTTAATAAATGAGCGCTTCTATAAAATCCTACTCCTATAAACGATTTAATAATGATTTATATAGTAAAAAGGATACCCCCCTTTTATTTTAATGGACTTGGATGTAATCGATTACAAACCAGCCACTACTTGACTCTTAAATTCACATTTAAGAGCCTAGTACTAACCTCCATCCTATCTTCCAAGTGTTGACTCCCTTATGACTAACTCAAAATCAAGTGTGACATTTTCTACTTCCTTACCTTTAATCTTGTCAATAAGCATTTTTGCTGATAATTTACCCATTTCATACATCGGTTGAGCAACAGTGGTTAATGCTGGATATGTCATATTAGAAAATGCTATTTTATCGAATCCAACCAACGCAACGTCATTTGGAACATTTAATTCGGCATGATGTAACTCCTTCAACGCCCCTATTGCAAGTAAATCAGAAACGGCAAACACTGCAGTTGGCCGGTTGTTACCGCCTAATATTTTTCTCATAGCTAATTGTCCATTAATAAATTCTAATTCCTCACATCTGATTATCCATTCCTCGTTAAACGGTAAATTATCTTTTTCAAGCGCTCTCTTATATCCGTTCTCTCGTTTTCTTGAATATAGAAACTTCTCGTGGGAATTAATTAATGCTATTTCTTTGTGCCCGAGCTGAATTAAATGTCGAACCGCCTGATAAGCTGCTTCCTCATGATCAATCGTGACATACGGGATACCACTTTCCACTGCATATTCACTACATTGAATAATCGGATGTGATGCAGCCAATTCAATTAAAGAATCTACTTGAACAGCTGGATCCATTGTAATAATTCCATCTGCCATCTTGTTCCTGACTAGGTTAAAATAAATATCCTCCCTCTCTGGATTAGAGTCTGTTTCGCAAAGTAGAATATTATAACGATTATTTATTGCGACATCTTGGATTCCATTTATGATTTCCGAATAAAAAGGATTTGAAATTTTAGGTATTAATACGAGCAATAACCTACTTTCCGTTTTCCTTAAATTTCTAGCCAAAACGCTAGGTTCATAATTTAATTGCTTAATTGCCTCATCTACCTTTTTTCTTGATTTAAGGGAAACAGCACTTCTATCATTGAAAAATCTTGAAACAGTTGCTACGGATACTCCTGCCGCTTGAGCAACATCTTGAATATTAGCCATTTTGACATCCCCACCATTTGTAATCGATTACAAAATCTATGATAATTTAATTAGGATTATTTGTCAACATTAAAAAAGAATCTTTAAATTAACTTGATTTTTCCTTTTATTTTAACTATATTGAAATGTAATGGATTACATTTTTTTAATTTTATCAGTTTGAAAATAATTCATCGGGAGGATATCATATGAAATTAGGCGTTTTTACAGTTTTATTTGCGGATAAGAAATTTAAGGACATGCTTGAAATCGTTTCCAATTCAGGGCTAGATGCTATCGAAATTGGAACCGGAGGCCATCCAGGTAATCATCATTGTAATTTGGATGAATTACTAGAAAACGAGGATAAACGTAAATCTTATTTACATGAAATTGAATCGAGTGGACTAATGATAAGTGCATTCAGTTGCCATGATAACCCAATTTCGCCAGATGCTGAACATGCTAAACAGGCTACAGAAACGTTAAGAAAAACAATTAGATTAGCGGAATTAATGAATGTTCCAGTGGTTAATACTTTTTCTGGAATACCCGGATCAGGGGAACATTCAAAATATCCAAATTGGCCTGTAACACCATGGCCAACAGAATACTCAGATATATACGAATGGCAATGGGAACAAAAATTGATTCCTTATTGGAAAGAAATGGGGAGTTTTGCAAAAGACCATGGAGTAAAGATTGGTTTGGAGCTACATGCCGGATTCTCTGTCCACACACCCTATACAATGCTAAAATTAAGAAATGCAACGAATGATGCAATAGGTGCAAACTTAGACCCAAGCCATCTATGGTGGCAGGGTATTGATCCAATTGCGGCCATTAAAATTTTAGGTAAAGAAAATGCAATACATCATTTCCATGCAAAGGATACGTACATTGACCAAGAAAATGTAAATATGTATGGGCTTACAGATATGCAAAATTATACAGATATAAAGACGAGAGCATGGTCATTTCGTTCAGTTGGCTATGGACATAGCATAAAAGAGTGGTCTGATATTATAAGCGCCCTTAGAATCAACGGCTATGATTATGTAGTTAGCATTGAACACGAAGATCCAATCATGTCTATAAATGAAGGATTTAGCCAAGCAGTCAAAAATTTAAAATCCGTAAGTATCAATGAACCAGCTGCAGAAGCTTGGTGGGTATAAAGTAAAGGAAAAAAGTCTGCACCTTTTAGGTGTGGACTTTTTTACCCTGACGATCATAGGATCAATCCACTGTCCTTAACCTTGGAAGTGTCCGTCATTAGCAGTATTAGATGACGCATCTGTTTATTCGGATGGTTGTAATCAATCATCTACGGTGAGATAGGTTACTTAGACAACCTAATAATCAAGATATTTCTATCATTAATCCCTACACACACAACCCGCGTATAAACCTTCTCTTCAGCATCCAGCATAAGTTCATAGATTTCTATCTCCCTTTTGTATTTATTATACCTCTTTAATCTGTAATCTAACTTTCATTGCTCAAATGGTTGATCATATTCTCTACGAACCACCACGACAGCTTCATCTGTATCTGTCACTGGAACAATTCCGAGAAGGATATTTTCTCCTCTTATTAACCGATTAATATAAGCAGTTCTTGATTTAACGACCTCCTGTTGACTTAGTGATTTACAAAGTTTCCTTTCTTCTCTCCCTCTTAATTCAGATGGATCTACAATATCAATTGTTAGAGCTAGTTTATTACTATACTCAAGCGTGTTAGCTTTCTAACTGTCGGTAAGAAATTGCAACACCTCTTTCAGTTCAAAAAAACTATTAGTTAATAAATATCTAACTTTGTCTGTGTGATTATGTAACATTGTCGATGAATAAAGAAATTGATTAGCTATTTCTTTCTCCCTAGTTGAATGAGAGTCGAATTCCATTTCCATTTTGGAGAACTTAATCCGTTTCAAAGGTAATATTGTTATAATGTGAGCGAAAAAGGTACCAAATATAATAATAATTGATGTAAGCGTACCTAAAACCATTTTGGACAGAGAAAAAGTGACCGTCGATTGAAGACGATCACTCATTTTTCACCATGTAAAATTCACTTCATGTACAAGATAGTCCCAGACCTGCATGATATGATCTTCTGGGAATATTCTTTTCTTTCTTTCATTCCAATTCATTACCGCCTCTACTACAAAATGTTTATTGTCTACTTTCGTTGGTTCTTCTTTTAGAATCCATCCAACTGTAGACAGCAACTCTAGATCATAAGGGGTTTCGAATCCGTATATCAAATCGGCTACTTGCTGCAAGTAACTTTTCGCTTCATCATCCGTTGATAAAAATTGCTCCGCTTCTTCTGCCGCACCATCTAATAAATAAATCTCTGCACCTTGCGTTCTATCTCCATACCCTCTAATATAATGGCCTTGCATTGCTTGAAGTACATGATTTAAATTGTCCGCATATGGTCCAAATTTGCCTTTCTCATATTTCAGTTTTGGTAATGCGCCAATTTCATACAAGAAATAAGCAATCTTTTGTACTTCTAATAATGACATTCGATAGCCAGGACCAGCATAACGAGACATTGCTGCTAATAATAAAGCTCTACCCATTGTCATTTTTGGTTTTTTTGTTCGAACGATCATTTTATCTAATGGTGGTGCACCCGCTGGTTCATATAAATGTACTTCTACCTTTAATGGTTGAAATGCCTCTAAAATCAACGGACGTACTTCACTCCATTCCAGGCCACCATTTCCACATCCAAGAGGAGGTAATGCTATCGATTTAATTTCTAAATTCCGGACAACTTTTACTAAATCGATTAAACCTTTTTGAATATATTCAAGCTTTGATGGATGACGCCAATGTTCTTTTGTGGGAAAGTTAATCACGTACTTTGGTGCGGCTAACCCTTGTACTTCCGCTACATGCATTACCCCTATTTGTACAAGCCCTTTTTTACAATCTTTCACATATTGGTCAAATACATCAGGGAATGCTTGCTTAAATTGAAGTGCAATTCCTTTCCCCATAACGCCCACTGTATTCACTGTATTTACATATGCTTCAGCTGAATCTTCAAGCAGGTTTCCTTTTACTGATTGAATCATTTCATCCACCTCCCTTTAGAAATAAAAATGACGACGAACAGCAACTGGTACCGTTAGGCCAGCAATTTTAAGCATTTCTTTAACCCTTTGTTTCGTTTGATCACTATATACCGCAAACCCTAAACATGCTGATAATGGAACTTCCTTATGTACTAAAAATTCAGCTTGTCTTCTAGCTTTTCTATTGGGGTCATCATCTGTATCGGTCCATACTGACGCTTGCATGACATCCCAATCAATTTGGCTAATGTTTTCCAAGTTCGTATAAAAATTTGTTAGTCTTCGGATTGCATGTGCATCGGTAAAAACATAAGATAAAGAATGCTGTTGAATGGATTCTATATTTGTCATAAAGTAAACAATATCATCTTGAGGAATTGGTTGCATTTTTAGTACATACAACATAGGTGAGCGGGGTGCAAAATAGAATGGTACATAGTCATGTAGATAGCCACCCGCACCTACTGGTATTATGGTACGCTCTCTACGTGATTGTATATCTTGATTTGCAACATCTTTATAATTTATTATACATTTTTTAATGTGTGCATGAGGTAACAAACTATCTTGCCTAAAAATCGACTCTAAGTTGTTAATATGTGTGATATGGTATAATAGTTTACTCTTCGGCATACTTGCCACCTCATCCGTTACCTTCTATGCTCATTTTAACATATACAATATACAACTAAAAGAAGTAGCTACGAATTGAGTAGCAGCTCACCCTCTTGTTCATAGCCATATTTTGAAAGAATTCAATTAGGGCAACTTCAAACAGCATACGTTGATGGATATTATTTCTCGTACAGAAATTGGACAACGTAAACATTTTGTTCGAATAGTACCTGCTGGTCACAATCCAATTCACTCCCAATCTCAAATGTATAGCCGTATTCATTATCTTCTGCAGGTTCCATACGCATCCCCATCGGGTGCAACTTTCTTGATAAATTGAACTGTCTTAACTCTCCCTAGTTATCAGAAAATTGGAACTTCGTTTCTCCCCTGTGACGCTACTTTAATATATCCTGCATCCACAAGCTCCGTCCGCGCCCGTTTAAAACTACTTGCGGAGAGGCCTGCCTTACTTTGGAGTACCTACCCTGGAGAAAATAAAAGGGGTTACTCCCGATAAATTAAGTAAACAAGAAATGGAACGCTTTTTAGTTCGATAAATATAAAGAAAGAGAGCCTATTTTTTTATAATATGCTCTCTTTTTGTTTATGGTATTGACTTACTGGAATATCCCGACAAGATCCTCTTGGACAGAGAAAGAGTGTCATCATTTGTTGCTAAAATTGCTCCGCTTCTTCTGCCGCACCAGCTAATAAATCAATCTCTGCGCCTCACATTCTATCTCCATACCCTCTAATATAATGGCCTTCCATTGCTTGAAGTACATCTTTTACATTTATTTTAAAACAATCCAAGCATCCATGGCGCAGCATATAAAACCATAAACATAACACCGTAATTGACACCATTTCTATACAGTAATCCAGCTACAAGTGCGACAAGAATAGTACCGAAAATATTCATAACACCAGCATCCATGTAGGCAAGCATAACAACAAGACCTGCAAATAATCCAATTAATGCTTCATGGGGAATATATTTAAAAACAACCGCACAGATTTGCGTAGAAAACTTAATCGTAATAAAAAAGGTTATCGCAAGTGCAATTGCTGCGCCTATAATCGTTGCTGTCATAATCTCTCCAATGGATAGTAAATGATGAATATTATGTTCCGGAGTAAATACCGGCGGTGCATTAAAGAGACCTGCAGCAGGACCAATCGCCATTGGTGATAACGGTAGCCCAATTGCAATCAAAGGAATTAATGTTCCCGCAATATAAGTTGCATTTGTAAGGCCATCCATCGTCGATATTGCTCTAGAGGCGCGTTGAACAGGATCCTTAATATGCCTTGTGATTAATTCTCCCCAGAAAACCGTCATACCGACAGGGGTAAGAAAAAATGTTATCGTTCCAAATAAACTTCCGATTGCTGAGGTTATCGATTCTTTTTTCGTTAAAATTTTAAATGGATTAGGGAATCCCTTTTCCTTCCCCGTTTTTCTCATATCAATTTCCTTATATCCTACACGAGGCATATTTTTGCGCATCTTTTTATTTAATAGTTCAAACAGTGTAAAGGCAATCGGTCCAATTGTAATTCCTAAAAAGAATGATACAAAAACATTGGTATCTTCCGGAACGATGCCAAGTCCCCAGTATAGATGACGTAGTCCCATGATAAGCATTGCGAATGGGACAATGATAGCAAGTGATAATATTTTATTTCTTGTTAATAATGCTAGGAAAATCGCTCCTAATGTGAAAATTAACCCAGCGTACTCGGCTACTGTATCTGCAACTGGTAAAATCAAATAGGCGATTAGTAAGCTGACAGGGAGGGACACTAGTGTGCCTATCACAGATCCCGATGCCATTTTTCGAATACTTACATCTGGTAATCCATGCTGTTTCAGTACCATGGCATGCTCTACCATCGGAGCAGCCATTACACCTCCAGGTATTCCCGCTATAGCAACAGGGATGGAGTCCGTAAGTTTTTTAGCTACAATTGCTGAAATAAAAAAGGCTAGAATAACATGGGGAGATAATCCAAGAAGTGCAAGTGCAATGGTTACTGGGGCAAGTACGGCGGTTTCATCCGTACCGGGTGCAATACCGATTATCGTATATAATATAGCTCCAAGAACACCCGCAAGAATCATCTGCATAATGATGGTCGGATCCATTATTCCTCACCCTCTTTCAACATAGTTAATTTTCTTTTAGGTTTAATAAGAATACTAGAGATAATAAATCCAATTACGCCACCACCAAGACCAAATATTAATGGTGGTGTCTCACCGAATGCCACTACATAACCACCGAGTGAAAAACCAACACAAAAAATCATTGCAATAAGTAAATCTTTGATATCAACATTATCTTCCCATATCTCAACTAAATTTCCTCGCTCCTTGTTATCGCCTTCCATAGTAACCCTCCTCCTGAAATATATTTTTAATTTTGCACAATGAATCACCACCGGGCCCTTTCTTTTATTTGGGTATATGGATTTCTACAAGTTTTTGTATCTAGTAATGAAATGTTGCCGTTTCGAATAGGCTATGCTTGTATACGATCATTCAGAACCGTTTTCATTATGGTATAGCATGGATAGGTACCACTTTAAAGTCATTAGTAATCTATTGAAACATTCAAACAAGTGATTAATGATTACTGTTATTTTTTTGCAATGATAATAAAATTTCCTTTATTTTATCGTAACTTATTTTTCCTTGTTTCATTGCTAATTCTACAACCTTATCCATTTCATCATTTTTTGCACCTAACTGCATAGCTATATTTCTAGCATGTAACTTCATGTGACCTTCTTGTATTCCTTCTCCTGCAAGTGCCTTCAGTGCAGCGAAGTTTTGCGCAAGTCCCACTGATGCAATTATTCCCGCTAGTTCTTCCACTGATTCCACATCAAGAATTTTTATTGCCACTTTGGCAACAGGATGAGATGCTGTCACACCACCAACCAAACCAACAGGCATGGGAAGTTCAATACTTCCAATCATTGAATCATCCTCACCAATTTCCCAGTGAGACAGGGGGCGGTACCTTCCCGTTATGGATGCATAGGCATGTGCACCAGCCTCCACTGCTCGCGTATCATTCCCTGTTGCTAAAGCTACTGCTGTAATTCCATTCATAATTCCCTTATTATGCGTTGCGGCACGATAGGGGTCGGCTTCGGCAAGTTCCGCGGCACGAATGAATTTTTCTTGAACATTTTTATCTCCTGAGAAAGGATTTTCAAATACACCACGCGCACGCACAATACGCTGATCAGCGAGATTGGATAATATTCTCAGAATAGCTTTGCCACCAGTAATTTTCTCAATGAAAGGAGCAACAGCTTCCGCCATCGTATTCACAGCATTTGCTCCCATCGCATCTTTCGTATCAACCAGCAGATGGGTAACGACCATTTTCTCTGCCACTCCATCAATAACGTGTACATCCAAATCCTTTGCTCCCCCGCCAAGTGATACAAGTGTAGGGTCTTGGGCATTACATCGATGGAGAATTTCCTCTTTATTTTCATATATACGAGCAAGTGCACCATAGGGATCGATCACATTCGTTAACTGGATTTGTCCCCGCATGATTGATCCAGTATAAGAAGTGAAAAAACCCTTTGCACTGTGCTTTGCAGCATTACTTGCAGCTGCTATGACAGATGGCTCTTCCGTTGCCATAGGCACAAAAGCGTCTTTTTCGTTCACCTTAAAGTTAACAGCGATACCTAATGGAATAGGAAAAGATCCAATAGCATTCTCCACCATATGATCAGCTACATTCACTGAAAGTCCTGCGTTACCAAGTAGAGTATTTTTTTCTTCTGTAGAAAGATTCAATTGTTTCGCAATGATTTCCAGTCTTTTTTCAGGTGAATTTTTATAGAAACCCGAAATTCGTGTTACCATACAATCGCCCCTATTCGAAGTATTCAACATTGTTGAATGTATTATATGCTGCATTTTCAATAAATATTATTTAATACTTTAGAGATTATAGACCTTTATGCTTCTATTATGACGAGTCAGGCGAGAACCCCAGTGAAAATAATAAATGCTTTGTAAGATTTTGGAGGTTTATTAAACGTGAGTTAAATAGATTAAAAAAAGACTAACCCAAGAATTGTATTTTTGGGAGTTAGTCTCTTTTTTAATAACTCAACTTTCGCAAAGTAAAAATAACGTCTAATCGTTACCTTGGAATTTAAATCTTCTCTTTTTATTAAACCGTTATATTATTTATCAAAATAATAAAGCATAATTACTTCATGATAGTTATGATTGCATAAATAATAAGATGATTCTCTGTCCTACGTTCATGAATTCCCCATCGATAAATAATTTTAAATGATATTCCTGTTAAGACGGTGGTGTCTTATCACCACAAAAACAAACACTGAAGCACTTCTATGAAAACAAAACAGCCACCGGAAACCTAATACGCCTCCGACAGCTGTTCATCATTTCTATTTAATTAGTTGCGCATTTGTTTCTTTTCTTAATTCTATAGCTATCCTTGCTGATTCTTCTAGTTCCTCTAATACATAAAAGGCAGCTATAATGTTCTTATCCCCAATAACTGGCCCATGATTTTGTAGTAAATAACCATCGCTATCATTAATTCTTTCCTCAAACAACTTAAATAGTTCAGGGGAGCCAGGTTTTGCATACGGAATCATTCCTACCGTTCCAAGTTTCATCCGAAGATACGGCGTATAATCAGGGATTACGTCCACTTGGTTCTCGTGCTCCAAACAAGACCATACCGTAGAATAATAGCTATGCGTATGGAGGACAGCCTGTATACCGGGATCTTTATTATAGAGTGATAGGTGTAGTGGTAGCTCTTTGCTCGCTTTTATCCCACTAAGATGGTTCCCCTCCCTATCGGTTACGGAAAAGTCATCTTTCGTTAAATTTCCAAAGCAGGTACCACTCCCCGTGATATATACTTTGTCTCCATGAAGAAAACTTAAATTAGCAGAGGAACCCGTTGCTTTATTTCGATCGAACAGTACTTTTCCAACCCAAATTGCATCTTGTAGCTTCTGTTCTAAATTTGCCAATCTTAATCCTCCTTTGTTAATTCAATTGCTCTTAAGAAAAAGTCCTCTTGACCGAAGTTTCCCGATTTAAGAACTAATCGTAGACCTTTATTCTCCAAAGGTACTAAAATCGGCACACCGGGGGCAATGCTTTCGCCAATAATATAAGAATCATGCCCTAAAACCTTTGTAACTGCACCTGAAGTTTCTCCACCGGCGATGATTAATCGGTTATAACCATTTTCTATTGCTTTTAAAGCAATATGAGCAGTAGTTTCTTCAAGCAATTGAGATACTCTTTCTGCCCCTGCTCCTTCTTGTGCCTCTTTTACATTTTCTGGTTTGTCTGAGCTATAAACTAGAATCGCATCTTCATCTGATTCCTCTATTTCTTTCCAAACTTCCTCTTTCGTTTGTTTACCATTTACTAGATCAATTGGATTCAGTTTAATCGCTTTCCGATTATTTTGTTTAAAAACATCAATTTGCGAAAGTGTCGCCTGTGAGCAACTTCCTGCTAATACAATCGCTTTACCTTTTGTCGAACTTTCAACTTTATCCGATGTCTGCTGTATTTCTTTCTTAAACTTTTTGCCGAGTTCTGTCATTAAACCAGATCCGCCTGTTAAGAGTTTTAAGTCACCGAACAATTCTATAATTCTTTTCGCATGAACTTCGTTTGTGTAATCAGGAATAATGTAAAACTTCTTATTATCCTTAGCAATTTGGTCAATCATCTTCAGTATCTCGTGATTTTCTTTATTCTCCAATAAATCATCATTAATTTTAATCGCTTGATATTTCCCCTGAGGTTCGATTAGTTTTTTTAAATCAGAATCCCACATTGGTGTCAGTGGATGGTCTTTCATATGCGTTTCATCGAGTGGAATCCCGTTCACGATTAAGTGTCCATCTTTCACTATCCTTCCATTGACCGGAAGAGCAGGAGCGATAATTGTATATGGTATCTCATATTTGTCAAGAACCGCATCAATAATGGGACCGATATTTCCTTCCCTTGTGGAGTCAAACGTAGAACAGTACTTACTGTAAAGTTTGGATGCCTTGTTGTCTATCAACCATTGAAAAGCATCCAAAGATTGTTGTACAGCCAAATCGGTTCTTTCTGTTCTCGTTTTAAGTGCAATGACAATCGCGATGTCCTCATCCGTTTGGAAAGTTTTTTCTTCTGGAACTCCGTTAAATAAGTATGTTTTTATACCCTGTTCGACAAGAAATGAAGCGGCATCGCTCGCTCCAGAAAAATCGTCCGCAACAATTCCTAAAAGTATTTTCCCCATTTTTTATATTCCCTTCCCTAGATAATAGTCAATACAGTAGATTCGTAAGTCCTGGTATGAACGCAACTAATAAGGTAACAACAATCATAATGATCCAAAACGGGATAAGCTTTCTGGATAATTCAAGAATTGGAACTTTAGAGATGTTACTAACCACAAACAAGGCGGTACCCACTGGTGGCGTTAATAATCCAATTGTTAGGGTAATGACCATTACAATTCCAAACTGAACTAGATCCATTCCAATACTTGTTGCAACTGGAGCTAGAATTGGTGTTAATAGTAGAATTGCTGGGCTGCTGTCTATAAAAAGCCCCACTAATATTAAAATTACAATTAGAATTAACGTAATAATGATTGGATTATCTGATATACTCAACAAGGTGTTCGCAAACTTTTGCGGGATTTGTTGATTCGTCAATAACCAACCGAATAAAGAAGTTGCAGCAATGATTGACGTGATAACCGCTGTTCCCATTGTAGCTTCGTAAAATATTTTAGGTAGTTGTTTGATTTTAATTTCCTTATAGACGAACATTCCAACAAAGAGGGCGTATACCGAAATAACAGCTCCTCCTTCCGTTGCTGTGAAAATTCCACCTCTAATTCCAACAAGGATGATAATCGGCATAAGTAGCGCCCAAAATGCAGATTTGAAATTTTTCCACACATTATAAAATGAGAATTTACCTTCCCTTGGATAGTTCTTAATTCTTGCTACAATATAACAATAAACCATGAATCCCACAGCAATTAAAAGACCAGGGATGATACCTGCCATAAATAAGTCCCCGATAGAGGCTTGTGCGCTTGCACCATAAACAATAAGTGCGATACTTGGGGGGATAATCAGGCCGATACTACCTGCAGAGGCAACAAGTGCTGCTGAAAAACCTGGATCATAATTTCTTTTTTTCATTTCCGGAACCATAATCGAACCAAGCGCAGCCGTATCTGCCACCCCCGACCCAGAGACACCGGCCAATAACACACCCGAAACACTAACTACTTGGGATAAAGCACCACGAACGCTTCCTACAATGGAAAGTGCAAAGTCAATAATCCTTCTTGTGATACCACCATGTGTCATAACAACACCTGCTAGTATAAATAACGGAATTGCCATTAATGAAAAAGAATCAAGAGCGGTAAAGAAACGCTGGGCCAGTAATTCGATCGGTAAACCTAAATATGCGATCCCCCCAAAAGAAGATAAAGCTATCACAAAACCAATCGGAACCCCTAGGATGAGCAATACAATAAATAAACCGAATAAAATTCCTAGCATCAGACTGTCTCCTCCCTTCTTTTAAATTCTTTTATCAATTTCTCGATTACATAGTACATAATCAATATTCCTGAAATAGGTAGGACAACGTAAACCAATTCCATTGGCAGGGAGAGGGATGGACTGCTTTGTCCAGCCCCAAGTTGCATCAACTTAATCCCCCCCACTGTAAAAATACCACCAAAGATTCCAACAAGTACATATACTATCGTTTGGAGAATTTTTTCCAATTTACCCGTTACACCTTTCAGTAATAGGTCAAGTGCAATGTGTCCACCCTTCTTTACCGCTAAACCCATCCCAAGAAAAGATAACCAAACAAAGGTATATCTCCCCATTTCTTCTGTCCAGGTAAAGGGGCTTGCGAAAAGATACCTAGAAACAACCTGTGCCGAAATGACAACAAGCATATTGAACATGAGTAGCCCTAAAAAGTAATATAAAAACTTATCAATTATATCATTTATTTTCTTCAAAAAAACCATCCCCCTAGCATACCAGGCTGTTAAAAGGATGGAAGTAGATTTTATGTTTTTACTCCCATCCATTCATTCCTTATTTCTGTTCGATAATTTTATTATACAACTCGATATCGATTGTGTTTGCAAAATCTTCATGTGCAGCCTTTGCAGCTTCAACCATTGCTTCTCGGTCCGGGGTTATGACCTCCATCCCTTCTTCTTGCATCGTTTCCAAAATATTTTCCGTTTCTGTCTTTACTAAATCATTCTCAAACTCTGTTGCAACATCTGCGGCTTCTTGAATAATTTCCTGTTGCTCTTCATTTAAGCTATCCCATGTATTCCCACTCATCGCCAATGTAACATACTCATACTTGTGAGCAGTTAGCGATAAATATTGTTGAACTTCATGAATTCTTCCTCCGAATGTAAATGGAATTGGATTTTCCTGGGCATCAATGGTTCCTTGTTCAAGTCCAGTGTAGACTTCACTCCAAGCCATCGTTATAGGAGATGCTCCCATTTCTCTCCACGTATCTTCCATCGCTTTTATTTCTGGAATACGAATTTTCAAACCTTGAATGTCATCCATTGTTTCAATTGGTTTATTAGCTGTGATATGTCTTGGTCCACGATCCCACCAATTTAGAATTTTAATTTTCGAAGATTCTAAGACTCTATCCGCAATTTCCTCTCCAACTTCACCATGCACAATATTGTTATACTCCTCTTCATTCTCAAGTAAATACGGTAACTCAAGTAATTGAATAGAGGGTTCGAAGTTACTTAACACACCTGCAATCAACGCAAAATCAATCGTTCCCATCTGCATTCCTTCAGCCATGTCCCTATCTCCACCAAGGGTTGAGTTAGGATAAATGTCTACAGTCATTTCACCGTCAGATAAGTTTTCAACTTCTTCTTTGAACTTTAAAGCGCCATCATGCCACAAATCACTTTCGGATTGGATATGACCTAGCTTCAGTACAGTTACATCGCCATCAGCACTTTCTGCGTTATCCTCTGAACAACCGATTAAACTCATACTTAATACGAATAAAAATGCTAATCCTAAAAGTCTTTTCATCTTTTTTCCTCCTAATTAGTAATTAAATTTCAACCAGTACCTTTACGACATTTTCTGTTTTGTCGTTTAGAATATTTAAGCCTTCTTCTGCCTTTTCAAGCGGAAGTTTCTGGGTGATAAAATCGGATAGATCAAGTCCTTTATTTATCATGTCTGCCGCTTTTAAGAAATCTTTTGTTTCATATGTCATGGCTCCAAATAAATTAATTTCATTAAAAACAAACTGATACGTGTCCACTGGAATTTGTTCTGTAATCATCGCTACAATCCCTACTTCTCCGCGGCGCTTAACAATAGCAGAGGCTTGATCAATTATATTTGGCGCTCCTGCACAAACAATTGCGACATCTACTCCCTTTCCATTTGTGAACGCTTTTATTTCTGTTTCTACGTCATCTTCTAATGGGTTGAGTACGAGTTTTGCACCTTGCTTTTTAGCCATATCAAGGTTAAAGGCCTGCGTATCGGTGCAGATAATATTCTTATAACCAGCTTCTCTTGCAGCAACGAGCGTTAAGAGACCGATTGTTCCAGAGCCTAAAATGGCAATGGTGTCTTTTTCAGGAACAGAAATTCTATCAATTGCATGAACTCCAACCGCAAGCGGTTCAATTAACGTCCCCAAATCATAAGAAACATCGCCTTCAATTTTATAAACTACAGATTCTGGTGCATTAAAATACTCTGCAAAGGTACCTATCCAGTCGGCCGTACCAGGAGCCTTTTTATTCAGGCAAATATTTACTAAATCATTTTTGCAGTGTTCACATTCGCCACAGCCAAGATGCGGTTCAACCGTAACTCGATCACCTACTTTGAATTTTGTTACATCCTTTCCAATTTCTACAACATCACCAGCAACTTCATGGCCTAATATTACTGGTGGTTTTCTGAATGCATGTGTTCCTTGGAACAAATGTAAATCGGAACCGCATATTCCAACGGTCTTCACCTTGATTAATACTTCATTATCTTTAATCTGTGGAATTTCTATATTTTTTATTTCTACTTTACATTCATCTACTACGAATGCAGCCTTCATCATGATGCCCCCTATATAACTGTGATATTTTTATTATATTTACATCCTGAAGCGTTTTCAATAGGTTATCAGAATAAAATCGTTTCAAAGTGAAACAATTTATATAATTTTGAAATATAATCACTTTTTCTATCTAAATCGTTTAAATTTGAACCATTATATTATATGATATGTATAAATATGAAATAAATGAAAGGGAGGACAGAATGAAAAAGATACGTATTCTTGCAATTGCCCCTTATAAAGGACTAAAAGAATTAATTCTAAATGAAGCTGAAAAACATACGAATTGGGAAATTGATGTCCATATTGCAGATATGTTAGAAGGTATGGAATTAGTAATATCACTTACTAAAAATACACAATATGACTTTATTATTTCTAGAGCAGGAACCGCCGAATTAATTAGAGAAATAATAGATATCCCTGTTATTGATATCAAGGTATCCATTATTGATATGATCAGTGCAATCAATCTTGCAAAAAACCATTCGAGGAGATTTGCAATTGTAGGTTTTAAAAGTATTACCGAACAAGCTGAGACTGTGAAACAATTGAATGGTGGTTCCTACGACATAAAGACGTTATATTCACACACCGAAATTTCGGGTTATCTCCATGAACTAAAAAGCAGGGGAACTAACCTAATTATCTGTGATGTCATTACAAGCAACAAAGCCAAAAAACTCGGGTTTCAAACAATCCTTGTAACTTCTGGTAAGGATAGTGTATTAAATTCATTTGAAGAAATTATAAACCTCTCTCGCGTGCTTTCTTATGAAAAAAAGAGGACGTCTCTTATTAATAAAATCATTCAGCATGTGGACTCGGCTATTATTGCATTGGATAATCAGAGAAACTTAGTTTACACAAACGAACAAAATATATACTCAAATTTCAAAGTGAATTTGGATGCTTTATTCCAAGATTTGTTGCAAAAAAGGAAATGTAAAGTTATTAAACATAGGAACTATCAGGTCTTTCTTATCAGGGGAGAATTGATTTCATTGGAGGAAGAGGAGTTTGCGGTGTTTTATATTGAAGAAGCAAAATCTACCTTACACTCTACTGATCCAGCAATTACAATTATCAATCATTCAGACACTGAACAAATAGATTCAAAAATAATGACAACAAGTAATGAACAACTGAATAAAATACTAAAAGATATCAAGATTTACTCCAAAACCTCGAATCCTATTCTGATTACTGGCGAGAAGGGAACAGGGAAAGACTTGTTGGCTCAAAAATTGTATATGAATGGTTCTTTCGTTGAGAATACTTTTGTCATAATCGATGCAGATTATATGAATGATATAAAGTGGACTAAATTATTTAAAGAAGAAAATTCTTTCTTAACTATGAGCAATATTACAATTTACATGAAAAACATCCATACCATGAACCCAGATTGCCAGAGATTAGTAGAATATTATTTTATGAACACGCATATTCACAAAAGAAATAAATTAATCTTCTCGTATATATCAAACTATATTGAGAATCTTCAAGATGGGGGCCTGCTCCCGTTTATTCAAAACAAACTTAGTTCTTTTCAACTTGTAATGCCAAACTTAAATGAACGTAAAGCGGATATAACTAGCCTTACGAGTTTGTTTATTAGTGAATTTATTTTGAAATATGGAAAACAAGTATTGGGTATACAGCCCGAAGCTTTGAATTTATTAGAAGAATTTAATTGGACATACAATATCGATCAGCTAGAGAGAGTAATCGAAGAATGTATTACTCTAACGGATGGTTATTATATCGGTGAGGAAACAGTAAAAAGGGTCCTAGGAAATGAAAACATTACATCTCATTTTCATCCCGATTCGATAGACTTGAATAAAACACTTGATGAAATTACAAAAGATGTCATTACGCTCATTTTGTCCCAGGAAAACTTTAATCAAACAAGTGCTGCAAAGCGACTGGGGATTAGCAGGAGTACATTGTGGAGAAAAATGAAATAGGGCTCTAAGTATTGACTAACTTACTATGAACCAAAGCAAAAGTTCCTTACATGGGATATAGCCGAGTGATAGTCCATTAACACCGAAAAGTAAAGAAACGAACTCGTGGACAGGATTACGTAAAGTACAAAAAAACACAAAATTGCTCCCCTGCAACAAGTTGCCCTCTAAGAAGCAAGTCAAGCCATATAATAAAAGAAAATCCCATGCGGTATTTTAAATAACCCGTGGGATTTTCAGCTGTTGAACAAAAACCACCATCTCAAATATCAAGAAAAACTTCGAGATAAATTAATTCCTCGAAGTCAGTAGTAGAAAGTTAAATATATTAATTTGCTAAACTTTCATCGTTCATATTTTTAACCCCATTCTTCTTCCTAACACCTTTCCCAATCAAAGCAACAATAAAGGTTAATATCAAAGTTGCCACAATCAAACCAACAAAGCCTGTTGTATACTCACCAGTAGTATTCTTAATATACCCCATAAGAGAAAAATAGGCGAAACCACCTACTAGAAATCAATCCCTAACACAATCCCATTCACAACACCAACTTCCTCTCTTTATACCCCGAATTCTCCAAAAAATCCTCCACCATTTCATCCGATAAAACACTCAGAGACATACCTGAAGCCTTAGCCATAACAATCATTTTACATGTATATTCCAATGTCTCCAATCTCATCAAAGCCTCTTCAACGCTATCATCAAAAACAATCACACCATGGTTTTTCAGGAAAATAACATTTGCCTTCTTTGCAGCTTTTCCAACTGCCTCTCCCAAAGCCACACTTCCTGGATGAAAATAATCCACAGTTTTGATATTCTCAAGATAATACATAGATTCAATAAATAGTTTTGATTCAACAGCTTTTTCGGAACAGGCTATCAAAGTAGACCAGAAAGGGGAAGCATGTATAATTACATTTGCATCCGTACGATTCAAATAAATCTCACGGTGCATTGGTATCTCTTTAGATGGCTTTTTGTTGCCTTCCCACTCTTCTGTTTGTATGTTTACAAAAACAAAGTCATCTTCTGATAGATTCCCAATATTTGTTCCCGATCCGGAGATAGCCATTCGGCTTTCATCAGATCGAGCGCTAATATTTCCTGAGTTACCCCATACTAGATTCTTCATTAATAATTGATTATCTATATGAAGAAGCTTTAGTTTTATATCCATAATTGAATTCTCCTTCTATTAGACTTATACTTTTACGCCACTACCTTGATGGACTTTTGTAAAATAATCGACTTGTCCTAATTGGCCTCCCTTTAATGCAATTTCTAAACCATCAAATCTAGGATCATTTGAATAGGCTTTGCAAAGCGGCGCTCCCGGAGCAACACGTTTAATCATCTCCAGTGCATATATTTCCATTTCCAATGTAGCGTAACTTGATGTGTCTCCACCCGCAATAACAATGCGTTTTAATGATGTACGCTCAACTGTAGTCTTTATTAATTCTCCAAACTTCACTCCAAGTAGTTGTCCACTATCAGCAGGTTTCACCCCTATTGATTCTAAATATTCCCTTGTATCCATAATGGACGAATCCTCCGAACCAAGGGCACTATAAACAATAACGTTTTCCCCAGCATCCACCATCCTAATCACTTTAGTTAAAAGCTCCTCTGAATACGATGCAGACTTCATAAGCTTTGCAGGAGAAACTTTTAAACCAGTAAATCCATTATCTAAAGCATACTTAATTTGATCAGAAGTAATTGCTGAACAACTACCTGAAACAATTAATACCTGTTCTTTTTCTACTTGCTCCCCTTCTTTCTTATTTACATATTCCGAGTTCATATTTTCTTTCGTATTCCAATAATTAGTTAGTGCGTATTCTATTCCCGAAGAGCCAACAACAAATTGTTGCTCATCTTCAGACCCTTCCCAAATCAGTTCTCCAATTCTCGTTAAATCATCATCTGTGGTTACGTCGAACAACAGACCCTTGGCTCCCTCTTCCCTAACTAGCCTACTCACTTCATTAGCTAAGTTAGAGTCATCATTATTCATAAACGTAATATCCATCAAAGCAATTGAAAGATTCGTCTGTTTTCCTAGATGCTTCAATAAGTTCGCTTCTTGCATAGGAGTTATAGGGTGTTTAGACATTACAGGATGTTCATCTAGACGAAACACGTTCTCTTTAACCTTCGCAAAATGATTACCGAATACGGTATAACGAGCTAAAGGTGGGACGCCTGCAAGTATTGGAACAAATGACTGTGTATCATTTATCTTCAAAATAATTTCTAGCACTTTCCCTATATTACCGACGGATGGTGAAGAATCAAAAGTTGAACATATTTTATATTGATTAATTGGAGCCCCTAGTTCCTTTATTTGAGTAAATAAAGTGGTTAAATCCTGTTCCATTTGTTCTGGAGTCATGGTTCTACTTGTTCCAGCTACACCAATACATTGAACATCAGGGAATTGTTCATCAAGCAGATTCTTTGTAGGCGGTTCCAAAAACAACACTGTTTTAAAACCGCTGATTGTTAATGCTTCCATAGCATCCGTAGAGCCTGTGAAATCATCACCATAGAAACTTAATAGTCTTGGTTTTAATTGCATTTGAAAATTCCTCCTTAGGAACTATGATTACGATCAAATTGATGACACTTTATCCATCACGACTTTACCGTTCGTACTCTCGGTATGTTTTCTTTTGATGCTTTTTATAATATGATCTAACGCGTGTATCACCATAATAAATCCAGTAACAGGAATAATAAAATAAACATATCCCATTGGTATTCCAGATTGTAAACTGACTACTTCAATGTTAAGAACCGCCAACTCAATCCCGTAAAATATAAATAACGCAAATAGGATTAAGGCAACAATATCTTGTATTATTTCTACAACAGTTGCTGTCTTCCCTCTTAATTTACTAACAACAAAATCCATGCCCATATGCTCTTTTCTTTTAAAAGCAATGGCTGCTCCTGTAAAGGTTAACCATACGAAAGTAAACCTTGAAATTTCTTCTAAGGATGCAAATGACATATTAAAGAAATTTCGACCAAAAATCATGATGACAAGGCTAACGGACATTACTGTTGTAGTCACAATCAACAGGAATATACACAATCTATCCAATCCTCTACTAACTTTTGAAATCAACAATTATTCCCCACCTTTTTTCTATGAAGTTAACATGCTTGGTATAAATGTAATAATTTGTGGAAATACAAGCATTAACACAACACAAAATAATAAGACTAGAACAAACGGTACCAAATCACGCATTAAGTCATCAAACTTCAAGTTGGCAATACCGGCAGCTACGTACGTACATAACCCTACCGGTGGCGTTAATAATCCGATGCCTAATGTCGCTATTAGAACTACGCTTGCATGAATCGGATCAATTCCTGAAGCGATAATTACTGGAGCAATTACAGGAACAGTCATAATAATAGCCGCATTTGCATCTAAAAACATTCCTAAAAACAAAAATAAAAGAATAAACATTATCATCAAGAAGAAGGGTGAAAGATTCATTTCAATAACGAAATTCGCCAAACTACTAGGCACATCGTTAATTGTTAGCAAGTAAGAAAAGGCTGCGGCGGCAATTATAATCATCATGACAGTAGCAGTCATTTTCCCAGAACTCACAATAATTTCTTTTAAGTGTCTAACCTTGAGTTCTTTATAAACGAAAAATCCAAGAATCATAGAATATAATACAGCCACTACCGCCGCTTCCGTTGGTGTTACAAATCCTGTAATAATACCTACAATAATAATTGCTGGAGTAACTAAAGCAAGAATCCCTTCTTTTCCTTTTTCATACACATTTTTTAGTGAAAATGGGATAGAAGATTTATACCCCCTTTTAATTGAAATAACTGTTGATGCAATTAAAAGTGCAGCACCTACTAGAATCCCTGCACCAATTCCTGCGATAAATAAATCCGCTACCGAAAGACCTGCCGTAAATCCCCATAGAATCATGGGAATGCTTGGCGGTATAATAATACCAATGGGAGAGGAAGCAGCTGTTATCGCTGCCGAATACCTTGAGCTATACCCCTGCTTAACCATAGCTGGAATTAAAATTGTGCCGGTGGCCGATGTATCTGCCACGGCGGATCCTGAAACTCCTCCAAAAAACATACTCGCCGTAACGTTGGTCGCAGAAAGTCCTCCCGGTAAAAAACCTACTAAAGCATCTGCAAAATTAACCAAGCGCTTCGTCACACCACCTTTTTCCATAATATTTCCAGCAAGGATAAAAAATGGGATCGCTAGAAGTAACCAGGAGTTGGCCCCGGAAAACATCTTTGTGAAAATTGGTGTTAATGTCCCCGAATCGATCATTAATAAGGAAATAATCGAAGATCCTATTAATCCAAAGGCAACTGGTACACCTAGCAGTAAAAAGATAATAAAAGTTACGAATAAAACAACTGCAGCACTCACTGTAAAATCACCCTACTTCCCTTCGTAACTTCAATATCAGCTAACTCTTCATACAGGTTTATTATTGCAGAGTTATCATTTTTACCTTTCCCTTTTACTTGCATTGTTTTAAAAAGCTCGTGTACGAGAGTGGTTGCATATAAAGGGACCTGAAGTTCTTTACCAACCTCTAGAGCTAATGAGATATCTTTCGTATGCAAATCAATTGTAAAACCAGGTTCAAAGTTTCTCTCTAAAATAACAGGCATTCTATCCTCAAGCGCCCAGCATCTCCCCGAACCATTGAGAATAACTTCACGCATGATTTCAGGGTCAACCCCGCCTTTTACTCCTAATGTAAACCCTTCAGACATACTCACTAAATTCACAGCTGACATTAATTGGTTGACAATCTTTACTGTCTGACCGCTCCCTACTTCGCCACAATGAATAATCTTTTCACCCATGATTTGCAGGAATTCAAAAGCTTTATCAAAGTTCTCTTTTTTCCCACCAACCATAAACGTTAAAGTTCCTTCTACAGCACCAGATTGTCCACCACTAACAGGTGCATCTATCATCTCAATTTTATTTTTTTCAAGTTCCTCGCTAATTTCCTTCGTTACAGTTGAAGAAATACTACTCATATCAACAATGAGATCCCCAGGGGATAAATTACTTGCTAGTCCATCCTTACTGAGGATTGCATCTTGTACATGAGGACTATTAGGCAACATAAGCAATACAATACTGACTTTCTCTGCTAATTCTGCCTTTGAAGCTGCAATAGTGACCCGCTCCTGGAATGGAAGCTTTGCCGCTTGTTCTTCATTAATATCGTATACTACCAATTCCTTCTCAGCTTCGAGTAGATTACTAGCCATTGGAAAACCCATTACACCCAGTCCGATAAAGCCAATTGAGTTTTTATTATTCATATTGTATAATCTCCTTATAGTTGATTTGCATAGCCATCTGAAAAACATTGTCGAAGATGTCCTTAGTTCAGATGGCTATGTCTTTTAATAAATTCCTTTAGCCATCTATTATCTTGCTTTTGGATTAAATTGAATCAAGTCTGTCTCTTCATCATAATCGCGGTACATGTCCACATTTTTCACTTCATTGATAACTAGATCTACAGTGGTTAAGACCGGTGTTTCCCCCTTAACCATATGCCCGCCGAATACCTTCCCTTCCTTATCGCACATCGTGGCATGAAAATGAGTATCATAATCTCCATCCCGTTGACATACAACACCTGTACCATTTAAAAACTCTACTGGTCCTTCTGCTTTGAGTAACTCTCCATACCCTGCTCCTACTACAGATTCTTCCTGAGGAACAAGATACATGTATGCTGCTTTTTGAAAACTACCAAAACAATTGGCAATAGAAGCATAAGTAATGTCGTTTTCTTTACAAATCTCCTCAATACCTGTAATTAAATCCGTTCCCGGTAACAACCTAGCTGCTACCGTCTTACCAATTTCACCTGTTGCATACTGTATTCTTGTTTCATTCATCTTGTTTACATCCTCTCATATTGTTTATTCAGCAACTGCTTGTACCTTTTCCAGAAACTCTACAAATTCACTGCCGTATTCTTTTTCGTATTCAGGATAAACCGCTTCAACAATTTCTTTAAATTCTTCCCAATTAATCTCCTCTTTTGTAACAATCTCAATTTCCTGCTCTAGCTCACTCAATAATTCTTCATTCAGTTGAGCAGCTTCTTCTGACCAAAGCTCTGTCGTTTCTATTGCAGCTTCGTTTAATGCTAACTGTTGTTCCTCTGATAACTCTTGCCAAATTGCATCGCTTAATGCTAGAACGTTGGGTGTATAAGCAAAATCCATTATAGTTAAATAATCTTGTACCTCATAAAACCGTTGGCTTTCAATGTGCATTAAAGGATTATGCTGTCCATCAACTACTCCTCGGTCCATTGCTACATATAATTCTGAGAATGCAAGCGGAATTGGGTTCGCATCAAACTCTTTCAATGCAATACTGTACGATTGCACTTCAGGACTTCTTATTTTGAGTCCTTTTAAATCTGCTGGTGTTTTAATAGGACCTTTAGAATTCGTGATTTGTCTGAATCCATGCTCCAACAACGAAAGGGCTTTCAATCCGGAATTTGCTTCTAAGTTGTCTAATATCTCTCTTCCTAATTCTCCATTAGTGACTTTTAAAGCATGTTCTGTATCCTTAAATAAGAATGGTACTTCAAATGCTTCCATCACATTGTAGCTGGAAGCAAATAGACCAGCGGAGATTATCCCTCCGTCAATCGTGCCCATTTGAATCCCTTCCACTAACTCCCTCTCATCACCAAGCTGTGATGAATTATAAATCTTAATCTCTACTGAACCACCTGTCTTCTCTTCCACTAATTCAGCAAAAATGTCTGCAGCTCCTTGTTGTGGACTTTCTGGCGCTCCAACGTGACCAATATTAATTTCTACATTACCAGCTGCATCTGTTTCCCCATTCGAACTTCCACATCCATTCATAATCAGAACTAATAATAGCCCTATAATAAATACAATCCTTTTCATATAGTCCACCTCCCTTTTATATATTGGTAATTCTTATATAAGTAGCAAATATCACCCCCTTAAAGTAAATGCTTTTTAATATTTCTTAACTAATATCTTCGTTGATTAATTTGTTGAAATAATCGTTGTTCACCCCTTTCTAAATGAGATCTCATTGAATTCACTGCTTGTACAACATCTTGTTGTATAACTGCTTCTAATATTAACTCGTGTTCATCAATCGATTCCTCAACATTAATTGGTTCCTTTAATACATTTTCAAACCACTCCTCTAACGACATCCTGATTAGATCCAATAAGTTATAAATCATTTTGTTATTGCTTGCCTTAGCAATCGTCATATGGAACATCAAATCATTCTCCTTATTGCGCTGTACTTTACCCTCTTCCTTCATCTTATTTATCCATGATTGCAGTTCAATTATCTCTTTTTCTGTTCGATTTAAAGCTGCTTTTTTAACTGTTTCAAGTTCCAAAATCATTCTTAATTCAACTAGTTCATTAAATGGAACTGGATCAAGATATAGACCCCACTGTAATTGCTGTTTGATATCATCTGAATCTACTTTCTTGACGAATGTCCCTTCTCCTAATCTAGCTTCCAGCAATCCCATAGAAGTCATACTTTTAATTGCCTCTCGTATGGTAGATCTTCCTACTCCAAATTGTTCCGCTAGATTTCTTTCCGGCGGGATTTTGTCACCGATTGATAGTTCTCCGTTCTTAATCATTTTTGTAAATTGATTCATAATAATTTCACGCGTTGAGTCTCTTTGAGGTATTTTTTCGAATAAAGGTTTCATCACTATCTCCTTACCTTGGTAGTATGTCTTGTGGTCTGACCAATAACTACAAAATAATAAGAAAAGAATCGCTCCTTTTCCAAAATTATTTTATAAGTGGTCTTGCCTTGGGATCCTAGCAAGCTGATTCTTCTGACTATTTGACAATCATTATATACAACAATATGTTGTTTGTAAATATAGAAACAATAATTTATTGTAAAAAATTAAAAAACTTCTTTCTAAAGGTATAATTTCGTTGTAAGTTAGAAGGGGGAACTTAAACATGGAAGTGTTTAAAGAGAGACTAATAGACCTTCGGATTGAACACGGATACAAGCAAGAAGAAGTAGCTAAAGAACTGAATGTTACCACAAGTGCTTACGGTTACTATGAGCAGGGCAGAAATCAGCCTTCTTTAGAAACACTTTATAATATTGCTCGTTTCTTTAATGTATCCACTGATTATTTATTAGGGAAGGTAGATACCCCTAATCATGCCACTACTTATCTCATCTCTGAAAAACTAATACTAAATGAATCGGAATTAGATGTAATAAATAGAATGAAAGAATTAAATCTTCTTGAAGAACTAGGAAAAGATCCCGATAAAAATGTCGGACGATTACATCGCTATTGGGAATTTATAAAGGATGAATTTGCATTAGATGAGAATTAAAAACACAAAAATAAAAAGTAGCGATATGCACAATAAGATGTGACATGTCGCTACTTTTAATTTTTCTCATTTTCAGCAACTTTAGGAGATCCTGTCTTACCGACTCATGATTAACTAGCTATATGTCGAGGTTAGTAATTCAATAATTCAATAATCTCGCCTTTTGTCATATCTTTTAAACCAAACCTTTCTAATTTAACTCCCATTCCTCTTAAATCTTCACCAACAACCATTTCTGCTAAGTCAATAAGCAAATCTGTACACGGCGTTGGCACTTCCAATGCTGTTCCCAATTCAGAGATAGGGACAAGGCCGTATGGGATGTCTTCATATATATAACGGTATTTTAAGGTTGTAGGAGCTTTCCCTGTCTGATAAGCCTTGTTTTTATTAATCGCCTCATATAATGTACTTTCATTCACACCATAAAAACGATGAAGTAATTCTAAGGCGGAAGATAATTCAACACCAATTGCTTTACCTAAAGCTAAACGCTCCGTTTCTAATTTCTCCATTACTCTAACTACAGATGGCGAAGCACCTTCAGGATAAAAGTAAAAATCTTTTTCAGATTCTATCCAGCCTATATTCATAAGAGTTATAGGAGTATGAAATATCGGATTCACATTATTTAACGATGTTCGAATCACACTTTCTCTTGGTAATAATTGAGGATATATTTTTTCCAATTTTGATTTCACTTGCCCTACGTCTTCGGATGGATAAGTGGCAAACTCTAATTTTTCTTTCACCCCTCTTACTGTGACATAGCCAGGCTTATTATACCTACATGCATAGATTAAAGACTCTGTTTCTGCAACGTAAACCCGCTTATTATTCCCCACTCTATCTAGCACTTCGGAGAATTCCAACGCTCCCCAGTAACCAGGGAAAATTAAAATAACTTGCCCATCTTGAACGTAAGGTGCAATAGATTCAGCAACCTTAGAATGGGAGTTTGCATTGGTCGTACACATGATAACTTCCGCATCCTTTAGTGTGCCTCTAAGATCAGTAGTAGCCTCAATAGGTGCAAACCCTTTAATCACACCATCACAATGAATTCCTCCTACATTATTTAATTCTGAAATTAAGCTTTCATTTATATCATATAGTTTCACTTTGTGACCTTTTAATGTAAGGTGAGCTGCCATTGTTTGACCACCATTTCCCGCTCCAATAATTGCAATGTTCATCTTTTAAATTCCTCCTTATTTATTAAGCATTACGCTATTTTTTCACCTTTTATGGATGAATACTTGTAAATGCTATACCTTAAAATAAAAGAAACTAAAATTAGAGAAAATCCTATTAAATCACTGATAACACCTGGGTAAATTAATACTATAGAAGCTATTAACAACAAACCTCGTAACACTAGATTGGCCTGCTGGCCCCAGAACCAGCCTTGTAAAGCACAGCCTAATGAGAATACACCTATTAAGGATGTAACTAATGATAACGTTATAGCAGATGGGGAACCAATCCCTAATAATGATGGTCCATATACGAACATGTAAGGGATGATAAAAGCAACCAAGCCTAATTTCACAGATGTAAACGAAACCCCTAAAGGTTTTGCTTTTGCAATTCCCGCACCTGCGTACGACGCCAAAGCAATAGGCGGAGTAATTGCAGATAGACATGCAAAGTAAAATACAAACATATGAGCTATTAGAAGATCAACTCCTAATTCAACGAGAGCAGGTGTAATAACTGCTGCTGTAATCAAATATGCTGCCGTAGTAGGTAATCCCATCCCTAATATAATTGTAGCTATCATTGTTAGAACTAAGGCAACTGGCAACATATCCCCAGCTAATGAAATAATTACACTAGCAAATTTTAAACCACTACCCGTCAGATTCAAGACTCCTATAATAATCCCAGCTGTTGCACATGCTGCAATCATTTGCAGAGCATTTTGCGCTCCACTTGAAAGCGCCTCCACAATTTTCTTTAAATTCATCCTTGTATCTTTTCTAAATAATGAAACGATAATACAAGTAGCAATGGCCCAGAGCGCAGCTCTTATCGGGCTGAACTGAAGAATGACCAAAATAAAAATCAAAACAAGTAAAGGAATGATTAGATGGGACCTCTTCATAACTTCAGTAAATTCAGGTAACTTAGAAGCTGGTAATCCCTTAAGTCCCTTTTTAGCTGCTTCAAAGTCTACCATAATTAATATAGATGTGAAATACAAAAACGCCGGGATAATTGACGCTATAACAATGGTTGAATAAGGCACTCCAACTAACATAGCCATGATAAAGGCCGCAGATCCTAATATAGGTGGCATGATTTGCCCGCCAGTAGATGCTACAGCTTCTACTGCGGCTGCAAATCTCGCTTTATATCCTGTCTGCTTCATTAATGGAATGGTAAAAGCCCCAGATGATACAACGTTTGCAACGGAATTCCCAGTTATGGTTCCAAATAACGCACTTCCCACCACAGCTGTTTTTGCCGGGCCACCTCTCGTTTTACCAGTCAAACTCATTGCAAAATCAATAAAGAATTTACCCGCCCCAGATACCTGGACAAATGAACTAAATACAATAAAAAGAAATACGAAGGTAGCGGAAGCTGCTAAAGGAACACTGAATATAGCGTCCATCCCCTTTAAATAACTGATAATGCGCTCCCAGCTATAACCTCTATGCCCTAAAATTCCAGGCACATATTCACCGAACCTTGCGTATACAATGAATATTACGGCAATTATAGGCAAAAGTAATCCACATGTACGCCTCGTTATCTCTAATACAACTACTAAAATAACTGCGCCGACTATTACATCCCAATTTGTCGGATTAATTCCAATACGATAAACTAATTCATCACCGTTAATAATCAAATAGCTAGTTGTCCCAATGGTTAATAGAATTAAAGCTGCATCTAATAGATTAATACTATTCTTCTTGCTCTGTTTACCCATGGGATATAAGAATAATACTAATACAGCCCCCATCCCTAAATGAACAGAATATAATATCCAAGGAGTAACAGGTTTAATCCCTAAAGCATAAATATGGAAAAGAGACATTGCTACTGCAATTGATATAACCATATAACGATACACTTTTTTTAAATCCCTTGTATTACTTTCGCGATCCAACTCCTGAACATCTTTATGATTATCTTTATGTTGATCTTGCTTAACAGAATTACTTTGAAGTTCATCCATGATAAGACACATCCTTTAAAAAGTGATTGATACAACTAGTCTTTCTTTTCAGGAGGAACAAGTTCATCGGGAATCTCAATTCCTATTTCTTCATAGTACTTATATGCCCCAGGATGAAGGGGAATCCCATTATGAATCACATTTTCAGCTAATGTATCCTTAGAAGTAGGATCAACATTTAGTAATTGTTGATGATTTTCAAAAGTTTGTTTTACAAGTTCATATACTAATTCTTCTGAAAGTTCTAGAGAGGCTATCGCCACATTCCAAAAAGCTATTTGTGTAATATCTTCATCTAAATCTTTATACATATCTGATGGAACCTCATAAGTAGTCCAATATGGGTATTCTTCTAGCATTTTATCTATCTCTTCATCACTTAACTCAATATGTTCTACATCATGGGTAGCTTCTAAATCCAACATAAACGGACCAGGTGCTCCTGTAACTGCAAAGTTAGCATCTACTAAGCCATCTTTTAGATTATCTACTTGAGTATTAGTTGGTAACGCACTTACTTCTCTCGCTTCAATCCCCAAAACTTCTAACACAGCACGTCCTGCTATATCACTTGTAGCTCCCGGGGGGCCGACGCTGATATGTTTCCCATTAAAATCTTGGACTGTTTCAATTGGAGTATCCTGTAAGCTATACAAATATAAAACACTCGGATACATAGGGAAAAGTGATCCAAAACTTTCATATTTCTTATCCGCCCAACCTATACCCTCATAAGCTTCTCCTCCGAGCCAAGTTGTAACAAAACCGATATCCATTTCTCCCTGATCAATCAATTGTACGTTTGTCACCGGGCCTCCAGTAACTTCGACAGATATATCTAATCCTGGAATACTCTCCCCCATTATGTTGGCCCAGCCGCCACCCCAAACGTAATAAGTCCCTCCTTGACTGGAAGTGCCTAATAACAGTCTGCTCTCCTCATCTTTTAAACTAAAGTCAGAAGCCGCGACTGATACTGCATCATCATTTACTTCTAGGTCTTCATTTTCACTTTCATTTTCTTTTTCACCTTCATTCAATTCATAACCACAGCCAGCAAGTACGAAAACAACCATTATACTAATCGTAATAATAAATATGTTTTTTTTAATCAATATCCTCTCCAACCTTTCACATTTGATTTACGGGCTGTTCCGATTTCAGGAATATTCGACACCTATCTCCCCGAATAATACTAATGGTTAAGACTACAGGTTCTTCATTAAATTGCTTTGCAATTCTAGTTATTTTCAGAGCTGGAGTCACTGGTTCTACATCTAACTGGCTTGCCTCATATTCATCGACGATAACAGGATCTATATAACTTTCCGCATTAACAATTTTGATGCCATATTCATCATTTAGTAAGTCATGTAATCTCCCATCTAATGTATGATCGGTGAAACTCGGAACTAAGTCAGAAGCTATATACGATTTTTCTATTGCTACAGGTTCTTCGTTAGCCAATTGAATATACCTGATACGGGATAATTCATATACTTTCTGGATGGAGTCAAGCCTTAATGCCTCCCTCACAAAGTCGGACGGTTCAATCTCTTTCAGCTTGACCAAAACATGTTTATTTCCTAACTCTCTAGGTAAATAAAAATTTATAAAATCTGCGGCAAGTTTTGGTTTTGAAACAAATGTTCCCCTGCCTTGTTTACGGTATAGCAATCCTTCTCTAACTAATGGTAATATCGCCTGCCTAACAGTTGATCTGCTGATATTATATTGTTCCGCTAACTCAATTTCATTTGGTATTTTTTCTTCCGGCTTCCAAACTCCTTTACTAATATTTTCTTTTATCAATTCTTTTAATTGGTAATATAAAGGAATTCCATTATTCTCATCCATCTACTTAACCCTCTCATACTTTATTTGCTGATTGAATAAAACGGCTTACCTTCTCATCTAAGATGTCTTTACTATTTTCTACTTGTTTCTTCTTATTTGAATATAATTTTTGGTCTTCCGCTAAGTTGTTTTTTAATCTTCCTAACTGAAGTTCCACCTCAGATGGCGCAGGTCCTCCAAGTGTTTTCTTTTTTGATACATTTTGAAAAGGTTCTAATGCTAATTCAATGAGACTCTTCGAAAGGTTACTATCTTCACCAAGAACGCTTTTATAAGCATATTGTAAAATTTCTTGGTCATTATCATTTGTTAACTCACTAGAAGTAATTTTTTGGTTAACAAATTTAGCGACCACACTATGTGCCATTCTAAATGATAAACCTTCTTCCCTCACCAACATATTAGCTAATTCAGTAACTGTCGAAAAATTAGATGCACTGCGTTTATATGCTAAATCACTGTCTACTTTAATGGATTTAACGGTTACTCTCATTAAGATAAGTGCCTTCTTCGCTTCTTCTAATGCATCTCCAAAAAACTTTACACTCTCCACACTACTATCTCGCGTATGACCGAATGGCGTATTTTTCAACGAACTGGAAGCCGAAACATATGCACCTTGTATATGTGCTGATTTAGCTTTAATATGTTCTAAAATAATTGGATTCTTTTTCTGTGGCATAATGCTACTAACAGCAGCTATTGAATCCTCAAGTTCGATTAACGAAAACTCTTCGGTAGTCCAAATATAAAAGTCATGGCTGATTCTACTTAATGTAATTAGTGTCGTATTTAGGGCTGAGAGAATCTCTAAGACAAAATCCCTTGAGGCTACACTGTCTAAAGAGTTAAAGGTGATGCTATCGAAGCCTAATAATTTTGCTGTAACAAGCCTATTAATGGGAAACGATGTAGAAGCCATGGCTGCTGATCCTAATGGACTGAAATTAAGGTTCGTATACGCATGTCTTAACCTTGAGAAGTCTCTTTCTAATGAGAATAATATTCCCGAAATGTAATGGGCAAAGGTTATTGGTTCGGCTGGTTGCATATGTGTATAACCGGACATTACGACATCCAAATTCTCTTCCGCCAAGTTTATGAGACTACTACGTAATTCGTTTAAATCTTTTAGAATCTCCAATACTTTTTCCCTTGTATTCATTCTGAACACCGTCGCGTTTAAGTCATTTCTACTGCGACCAGTGTGTAAACTTCCACCAATTTCCACTCCTACTTTTTCTACGATATAATTCTCAATGTTGAAATATAAATCCTCAAGTTCTGGATTTATTTCTAAGACTCCACCTCCCCTTTCCTCCATTTCGTTTAATACCTCCAGTATCACCTTACCTTTCTCTTCATTAATAATGTTTTCATTAACTAACATAATGAGATGAGCCTTACTCGCAACAATCATACTAACAAAGTAATTATTGATATCATTCCGAATACTCGGCTCAAAGATATTTTCAATGATTTCTTCTGATGGCTTTGTTTTTAATCTTTCTCTCAAACTAAATCCCTCCAATACAATATTTTTAAAACACTCCTTATGTACATATGTTAGTATGTACGTACAAAGTATTTGAAGAAATCTTACCATGAGCTTAATAAAAATGCAATACTTTTAATAATAAAATTTTATTTAATTGTCTATATATTTAAATTATAAACTTTTTTCCTTTATAGATTCTAAAAATTTTACTTTATTACATAATCAATTTTCAATAGTAATGCAAATGATTTCATTGTTTATCAATAAGGTCATCATGTGAGATGGATTCTAATCATCGAACAAAAATCAAGGATAAACCAGTAGTTGTATTTCAGATTGGGCTTGAATAAAAATTGGATGTTTCGGGGGATATTCTTATGATGGAGAGGGTAATTATGTGGAGAAATCCTCGATATAAAATTGTTAAACAGTATATTGACAACTCCAAATGCAAATTTAGCCTCCCTCTTCTCTTCCGAACTAGAAGAGATTTCCGTAAATATAATTCAAATCATGAATACAGTAAAAAATCTTAAGCCCAGACACACGAAAGAAACTAATTGAGTTTTTATTGCTCTCAATAACTCCAGCACCGTCATATTTGGGAGGCGATTCATAAAGTCTTCCATTTCTCGACGAGTCGGAAAGCTACACGCTTCATCTTCCTGAATAACATGATATTGGTCATCTTCCATTCAAAAGTGTATTCCCCAGGAAAATTGATATGTTCCCTAATAGCGAAATATGTTTAGTAAGTCCCTCCGAAAATCTCCTTTTTTTCCTTTAACAATTTTGTTGCTCCAGTAAGATATTCGGCCTTCCATACACTAGTAGCCTTAATTACAATGTTTAAAGTACTAGCATGTTGTATTGATCTTGTCGTCCCCATTTCCATAATTCCCTACGTTTTCCAAAAAAAAGACTCTTGCCAAGCCATTTATGTAAAATGTTACATTATTGAAACCCGTTTATATTTAGAAAAAAAGTGGTTCACCAAACATTTATTTTGAAGGGGATTTGGCATAGACACACCATCGTACGATCTTTCATAGTAAGCTTCAAGGTTACTAACTATTTATTGAGAAAGTCAAAAAATGCTCTCACAAGAGCATAGTGCATTGTACTATTCCGGGCGTATAGCCAGGTTTTTCTTTTAATCGACCCCCCATCCCCATGATAGAGTGGGCTTAAAAAGAGGCTTTTTTCATCTTTTAAACAAATACCCGGCAAAAAGCATTACCCAACCCCGCCTTTACCATCTCTTCGCAAGTTTCAAGATTATCGGCTGCCATCGTAATTCGACTCGGTTCGGCACAACTGCGTCAACCAGATTTCCGCAATCACCCAGGCACCTTTCACCGTCTCACTCCCCACTAGCTCCCCCCAAATATTGCTCCAGCAACTCTCGCCCCCTCTCCCCTTGTACACTCGCGTACTCCCGTTCCTCTCTCCTCCGCTTACTTTCCTCCACATGCTCCCCAAACCAATCCGGCACAATATCCGCACTCCCCGAAACAGGCGCACCTGTCCCACGATTCCCGCGATACTCCAGCTTATGCTTATTCTGAAAAGCCACATACTCCGCCTCCGCTCCAGCAACCGTCCGAATCCCCTTCCCCTCCCACGCCTTCAAAATACTCCTCACATAAGCCCAGGACAAAACATTCCGCTCCAAAGCACGCTTCATCGCCTCCATCACCAACTCCTCCCCCAAACTCCGAATCCAGTCCATCAGTGATTCCGCGACAAACGGACTTACCACACCGAAGTTCTCCTGATAAAACTTCAACGCGTCCGGCGCTCCCGGTTCTTGATTTTTATTTTCACGCCCAAAAATAGACGTACGCACACCTGCTGCAGCTGCATCATCCTTGTTTTCTTTTGTATTTGTTTTGTTCTTGTATTGTTTAATTAAAGGGGCCGGGGTTTGGTTCGGATGGTGGTCCGGAGAGTGGTCTGGAAGGTGGTTCGCCTGGAGGTTCAGGTGCTGGTCCGAAGAGTGGTTCATCGGTTGGAGTAATGAATGGTTTTCATTTTGATTCGGAAGATAAGCGGAAGGCTGCCCGCTCTGCCCGTTCTCTTCCAGACGAGGTTCCGCCGCACGCTCAAGCGCCTGCCCATCCTCTTCCACCACTTCCACAACTAAACTACGCATCTTGTAAATTGGAGCTTTATTTCTTCCCTGTGACGCTACTTCAATATACCCTGCATCCACAAGCTCCGTCCGCGCCCGCTTAAAACTACTTGCGGAGAGGCCTGCCTTATTTTGGAGCACCGATCCAGGAGACGTAAATGCATTTCTCCATCTCGTTTTATTGTTCATATGCATGAGCGCATACCACAACGCAACCGCACTTCCCGAAAGCGGCTCCCGTTCCTGGTGATCATAAAACGCATTAATTTCTTTTATGTAATTCATCTTCATCTATTCCTTTCCACTTTCTCTTTAGGTTAAAATAAAAAATACATCAATCATCCCAGCTGAACATGCTACTTCAGCTGGGATTTTTTTCACGTTCGATAAATCCTCACTTTGGACGATTCGGATGCTTCCTGGCAGCCCACTTGCGCAACTTCCGCCTCGCTCCCTTCCCCCAGCCCTTCACCGCCTCAACGGAAACGCCTTTCATTTCCGCAATTTCCTTGACTCGCATGCCTTGAATGATATAGTAATACACCCAATCCCACTGTTTCGCGGTCAGCTCAGCCTTCACGTCTTGCCACATCTCCCGCTCTTCCAGCTTACTCCCCGGCATATCTATCGTCGTATTCCTGAGTTCCGTCGTTGCATCGCTGATTCGCTGCTTCTCTGTTTCTACAATGGAATCTTTCTTCTCCATCTCACGGGTTTCTTTACGGAGCAGATCGACGAGGCGATTGCGGATGGTGTAGTTGAAGTAGGTACCGAGGGGGCCTTTGTTGGGGTTGTACTTTTGATGGGCCGTCCATAAGGCGAAGAGACCTTCTGAGTAAAAATCTTGATACGGATCACGGATGCCCAGGCGGTGAATGTGGTAATGGATTCTCCGCTCATTTTGTTTGAAAATCTCCTCGAATGTAAGATGCTTTTGATCTGTCATTGTAAAACTCCTCTCCTTTATTCAGTTTTTTCACCCTCCATTCATCATAAGAAAAAATGCCCCACTTGAAAAAGAGCCTTATTTCGCTAAAAAACCAACAAGGAGCGAAAATAAGGCTAAAAATAGTATGCATTTCTATAAAACTTGGTCCAATGGGTATTGCACAATTTAATTTTAAAGCTTTTTCTCTAAATAAGACCCTTTTTGCGAGAATAAGAAACGAGACCTTTAGTTAACTCTTTCATCAGGAGCACACATTGGTGCGATAGAAAGTTCAATCCTCCCGCCTTATTGCAAACAAGTTTGCTCTATCCCAAACTAAGAGCATTCCATTCTGTTTAAAAGTCTTTCAAAACTCTTAATAATAAATACAACAAGGAAGATTCTCTTGCCTGGCTGTATATAATCTTTCAAGCTTGGGTTTAGAAAAACAAGAAACGAAAGAATTACACTGCTTCCGTCACATCTTACTTTATATACTCTAGCAAGATAATAGGCTCCCCCTTCCACCCTCACAAGTCTTCCAAACATAAAGGAGTGTCTCCTCGTGAAAACTATCCCTTCTGATTATCTTATTCATCCTGAAACAATGGCACTTATCCCCAGCAGACAAATAACATGCGAAACATTCGTACTAGAAAAGGAAAAAGAGGTTTATGTTAATTCATCAGCATTCCACTTAATTCAAACATCCTGTCTGGAAAATTACTCTACATATGAAGGTAGAAAGCAAGCGATGATCTATCATACAAGCTTTAAACGGAAAGTTCCGATTATGATTGGCCCAAACCAGATTATGTTTCCTACACATGCCGTTAACCATATCGATTGCTCCTGGATATCCTCCCAACATATATACGACATCACACCACATTCACCAGATTCAAAGTCCTCTATCGTCCTGTTCATGAATGGCACAGAAATTATACTGCCAGTGTCTACTTACATATTAAAAAGTCAAATGCAACGAGCTGAATATTGCCGGCAAATAATAGATAAACACGATTTCAATCTAGAATCACCAATTATGTGACGATGACAGATACCGAGATTTTCAGCATCATAGCGAAAAATAATTGCAATAAACCAACTTTATTTCGCGTAGTCACCTTTGGAGTATTCCCTTCTGTGGGATCCGTCTTTCTTTTACTAAATAATTAGTTAAAAAGGAAGATTATTTTGTTTGATGAAACGTTATATAAAAAGGTTGGAGAAAAATTAAAAATTAAGAGGATCCAGCTACAAAAAAGCCAAGAAGAAATCGAATATAAAGCGGGGCTGGGTGAAAAGCATTTAGGTAAGATTGAACGAGCTGAAATTATCCCTTTGTATCCGACTTTCTATAAAGTCTGCCAAACACTAGGAATCAATACTCAAACGATCGTCGATGAAGCAAAGGAAGAATTAAGAGCATCGAAGAAAGAAGATTAATTCTCCCATTTAACAAAACAGCTATGATTAAGAGTCCCCCTACCTTTATGAAGCAATTGCCAGGTATCATCCCTAAAATAAATAGACTCATTCAGTAGCCACTTATATCCAATACTAACTCACACCATGAATAACTCCTTAGAAAATGCAGCGGTTTTAAAGTTGTATACAAAAAATATAATGTGCATGTTCATTATATTTTTTTGCACTAATGCTAGTTCAAATTAACTAATACAATTGGAGGGTTAGAAATGATTGAAATAACTTTGATATTGCTATTATTTGTCACTTTATTTCAGGTATGGTTTCGTGTAAAAGATATGGGCAGGTGGAAGAAAGTTGGGTATTCCGCCGCTACTTTCCTTGTCTTTTTTACTATCCTTGGTTTCATCACAATAGACGATACACTTCAAAACGATCTTACAGAAGAACGGGAAAGAAATGAAGAACTTTCTCAAAATATTACGGCCCTAGAAAACAGTAAGGAAAAATTAGAATCGGAGTTAGAGGAACTGGAGAAATTAGAGATTTCAATTTCTGATTTGGAAGACGAATTAACTGCAGTCACCAAGGAAAAAGACTCCTTACAAAAGAAATATGACTCACTTGAAGAAGAAAATGGAAATTTAACTGACGAAATTACTACTATGGAAGAAGAACTAGATGAACTTAAGACAGCCGCCGCAGAGGCCGAAAAGATAGCTGAAGCGGAAAAAAGTACTGCAAGCAGTGATTCGAACAATAAATCAAGCTCTAGTACAAATAGTGGGAGTAGTAAAACGGCCAGTAGTTCCGAGCAAGATTCAGCATCCAATAGTAGTACGGAGAATCAAACTGCTGCCTCAAATACAACGAGTAGCACCAGTCAATCAAGTAGTAGCACTAGCTCTAGTAGTTCAACTAGTGAAACTCAAACTGGAGAATGTGACATAAAAGGAAGTGTGAACGGGATTTATCATACTCCTGGAAGTCGATATTATAACCAAACAAAAAATGTTGCGCAGTGGTTTTGTTCGTCTACAGAGGCTGAACAGGCTGGATATCGAGCGCCTAAAAATTAAGACTTGATGAACTAATTTCAACAAGTTGCACTCGGTTATCGGGATTATTACCTTATTTAATAACTTTCCTACTTTTGGTGTATAACGAAATGTACATAGTCATCTAGTAAGCTGTTAAGTTAATTTTTTAGCTTAACAGCTTACTTCATTTTCAAATATTTTTAGTTTCTCGCTTGTCTCGTTTACATATTAAGAAATCCTCATATCACTCACAATCCCCTGCCGTTCCATTTCTATCAAATCTATAATTTCTATTAGTTCACCTACCGCATCATCAACAGTGTATACATCATCTTCCATCAAACTACAGGATATTTTAATGAGTTCTCTTTCGATTTCTACCAGGGTAAGTTTACGATACAGGTTTCTGACAAGGTTTTCTTTCAGGACCTTTCCCTTAGCATGTGATCACTCCTCCTAATTAATGTTTAATTCCGTATCTTTATCGTACAACATTAACCTTATTGCACCGTACTTTTGAAGGTGCAGTCTATAAAGGAGTAGGATTAATTTAAAAAAGGTAAAGTTACAAATCAACGAGTTACTTCATCCGCATAATCTCAGCATTACACAATTGCATATTAAAACCGGCATTCGGCGGGCTACTTTAAGTGAATTAGCAAACGGAAAGCGACAGCGCGTCCAATCGGAACATTTGAGTAAAATTGCGGAGGCATTGGATATTACGGATACGAATGAATTGTTACGTTTAGTAGAGGACGGGGATGATAATGAGAACCAATTGTAAGCAAATAGCCAACCAAATAAGCTGAATGGCAAATCATAACCATTCAGCTCATTTAATTATTAATATTTTAATAAACAACTAACTCCTATTCATATTACAGCTAAGCATCAATTATCTAAAACTACTGATCCACCACAGAACCATCAACATGGAGCCGAGTCTCTATACTTCTTCTAGAGTATGGAAATAGATTTTCAACATCTTCAACCAATTCCACACCAATCCCCGGGTCTTCCGGTATAATTATATAACCATTTTCCACTTCTAATGTTTTCTTGACTATATCCGATTGTCTAAAGCTTTTATCTTCATCATCAGTTTTAGCTGAAATATAGCGTTCAGTCGCGGAAGCTCTATCATCACCTGGATATTCCTGCAATGCAAAGTTTGGAATACATGCCGCAATCTGAATGCAAGCTGCGGTACTTACCGGACTTAAAGGGTTATGAGGAACTACCATAACATCATTTGCTTCGGCTAGGGCAGCGATTTTCTTAGCTCCTGTGATCCCTCCGCACATACAAACATCGGGTCTAACATAGTCAACAGCATCCCTCCGCAATAGGTAGGTAAATTCTTGCGGTGTATGAAATCTTTCCCCTGTAGCAAGCGGGATACTAATATTATTTGCTATATTAACCATTGAATCGAAATTATCAGGTGTTGTTGGATCTTCAAAAAATAAAGGATGATATTCTTCAATTCCTTTAGCTAAAGCTATAGCCTCGGCTGGTTTTAGTCTTCTATGAATTTCAATACAAAGATCAACTTCATCCCCCACTGCCTCTCTGTACATTCTAACTCTTTCAATCGCATTTCCTATCTTTTGAGCATGCGTTTCATAGTATGGAATAGCTCTGTCCTCGTCTAAAAAAGGAGTCAAATGTCCCACAGCAGTATAGCCCAGCCTTTTTGCCTCTTTTAAATTATCAATGATATCTTCTGTAGTATCGCCCCCGACATGATAATATACCCTAGCTTTATCTCGCGTTTTTCCACCTAGCAATTGATAAGTTGGAGTATCGAAATATTTTCCTGCTATATCCCATAGCGCTATATCAATAGCACTTAAAGCCCCCATAATAGCTGCACCTCGAAAGTGAAAACTACGATACATGTACTGCCAATGATGTTCAATTTTTAAAGGATCTTGTCCGATAAGATATGTCTTAAATGTTTTAACGGCTTCAGCAGATGCATCTAAAAATCCCCAACTTCCAGACTCCCCTACCCCCGTTATTCCTTCATCGGTATGAACTTCAACAAACAAGAAGCGATTAACAGGAATGACTTTTACATCAACAATTTTCAAAATTAACTCCTCCTAATTTTATAATTTTTTATATTGAAAGTTAATTGCCAATAATTCTAACACAATATTTTTAATTGTATAGACTAAATATTTAAATTCAGGCCTAAAAAGTCTCTCCAAAATAAATAATCACCGAAAAGATATAAATAAATAACATGCTAAAGCTTATAACTCCAGTGTTATTTATAAATAATAAGCAAGTATTATAAAGTTTTTATAAAATTCACCTTGCTATTTATCTGAATATAAATTATAATCGAAAACAAACATGGAAACGTTTCCAAATTTAAGGGAGGAATATTATGAAGTTGAAAACTGTTTTTTTAATGTTGTTTTTAGGGGGATTGATCATTCTTGCTGGCTGTGGCGATGAAACAAGCTCTAAGGAAAGTAACTATTCCATTGACGAAATTACGATCTCTCATGTAGCACCCGAAAACACTGCTAAACACGTAGGAGCCATGGCTATGAAGGAAAAAATAGAAGATATTACTGACGGAGAAATTGAAGTAAAAGTCTATTCTAACAGCTCATTATACAATGATAAAAATGAATTTGAAAACCTAGTTTCAAATAACGTGCAGTTTATTCTTCCTGATATGTCTAAATTGGTAAAGTACGAACCTGCCTTTGATATGGCATCGTTACCATTAGTTTTTAATTCAGATGAAGCAGCTGAGGATTTCTGGGATGGTGAGCATGGACAAGATATTATGAGAACGATCGAAAAAGAAGGAGTTAAGGCATTATCAATGTGGCCAAACGGGTTTAGAGTAATAACAAACAATAAAAATCCCATTAAAAGCCCCGAAGATTACAAAGGGCTAAAGATTCGTACATCGAGTGGAGAGGTGCTTGCAGATGTATTTGATATCTTAAAGGCAGGATCCGTTTCCATAGCTTTTGATGAGGTATATACGGCACTTCAACAAGGCACAATAGACGGTCAAGAAAACACACTAAGCAGTATTGCATCGGCTAATATTGACGAAGTTCAAAAATATTTGACTATAAATAATTTTAGTAGAGTTGACTATGTATTATTAACCAATAACACCTTTTGGGATAGCCTGGATGAGAAGACTCTAGAAGTAATCCAAGAAGGAATTGATGCGGGAACACAAACAGCTAGATCTGAGGTACAAAGACTTAATGAAGAAGGTCTTGAAGCAATGCAGGAAAGAGGAAACATTGAGATCCACGAATTCTCTGACGCGGAGAAGGATGAATTTAGAACGTTATTTGAACCAGTATACGAGAAGTACAAAGAAATATTTGGTGAGGATGTCGTAGAAGATGCCTTAAACAGGTAACTAAATTAATTAGATATAGGAGGGATTACATTGCATCGAATTGAAATGCTGGAAAAGTTTATAATGGTACCCCTATTCTTAACTGGAATGTGTGTAAGCTTTTTTGGAGTAATTATGCGTTATATCTTTAACAGTCCTGTTCATTGGGTTGAAGAGATATTTTCTTTAACATTAGTTTGGGCCATATTCATTGGGTTTAGCACAGCTTTGAAAAACAACAACCATATTGCTTTAGATCTTGTATATGCAGTATTGCCAAAAAAGGCACAAAGAGTTTTAGACTTTATTGGATATCTTTTAGGGATCGCATTTTCTATCTTCTTCCTCTATTATGGCACCTTAATGGTAATCGAAGCTTTTAAAATTGGAGGGGTTTCACTTGATGCAAGAATCCCTCTTTGGATTACTTCCCTAATTATGCCGTTGACAGGGCTCCTTTTATTATTGGCATATATAGAGAAAATCATAATGTTCTTCAAAAATAAGGGGCAAGGGGAGGAACAGAATGATGGAATTCTTGCAGGATAATGCTGTTATCGTTTTGTTTATTACCTTTGCTTTACTTCTTGTTATGCGAGTTCCAATAGGTATTAGCTTGGGAATCTCAAGTATAGTGGGACTAGTGCTTATTGATTTCAATATAAGAACCATTCCCCACAACATGTTTTCAGCAGTTGACAGTGTTATATTAATGGCAATACCTGGTTTTATTTTTGCAGGATTGATAATGGCAAAAGGAGGGATATCCTATCATCTTATAGAAGCCTTAAAGTCTTGGGTCGGTCATATCAAAGGTGGTTTAGCTGTCGTAACTATCCTAGCCTGTATGATTTTTGCAGCAATTTCTGGTTCAAGCCCAGCAACCGCTGCTGCAGTTGGATCCATTATGATTCCTGCTATGATAGATGCTGGTTATAGTAAAAAGTATGCAATGGGCTTAATAGCTGCTGGTGGAACTCTAGGAATTCTAATCCCCCCTTCCATTGCGTTAATTATTTATGGTTCGATTACTGAACAATCCATTAGTGATCTATTTATTGCAGGTGTTATTCCTGGAATCCTTTTAGGGTTAATGTTAATAATCTTTGCCATTATTTATGCAAGAAAACACAACCTTGGCGGATTAGAGAAAGCCACTTGGGACACAAGAAGGAAAATGTCTATTAAAGCAATTTGGGGATTTTTCCTGCCAGTAATAATTATTGGTGGTATATATATGGGAGCTGTAACGCCAACAGAAGCCTCTATTGTTGCAGTGTTTTATTCTATTATTATCTCAGTATTTATTTATAAAGAAATGAATATGGAGAAATTCATAGAGATTGTCAAAGAATCAATAAATACAACTGCAATGATTTTCTTAATTATTGCATCTGCATTGATATTCTCTACATTTCTTACGATTGAACAAGTACCTCAATTCTTCTCAGAATGGATTGCAGACAACAGTGCAAATAAATGGATATTTATAATTGGAGTTAACGTCTTATTCTTTATTCTAGGAATGTTCCTAGAAGCGGTGGCTATTATATTGATAACCTTACCAATATTACTTCCTGCTTTACTATTTTTCGATATCAATTTAATCCATTTTGCGATTATAATGACGATTAACATGGAACTAGCGATGATAACCCCACCAGTCGGGCTCAATCTTTTTGTTGTAAGCGGAATTGCAAAAGAAAGATTAGGTACTGTGGTAAGAGGTGTCATCCCATTCTTTATTATTATGGTTATTTGTTTAATATTGGTTATATTTATACCTGAAATCTCTTTACTTCTAGTGGACAAATAATTTAATCATTACATTTGATTTGGAGACAATGCTATGAGTAGAAAAATTACAATCAAAGATGTCGCTAAACATGCTGGTGTCGGTATTGGAACAGTTTCGCGTGCAATTAATGAGAATCCAAATATCAGTACGAGTACAAAAGAAAAAATTTTAGAGAGCATTAAAATACTAGGATATACTCCTAATAATGTTGCTCAAAGCATGCGTTCACAAAGATATAAAAATATCGCCTTTTTCGCTGATATATCAAACCCTATTTTCGCACAAATTGCAAAGGAATCACAAATTGAACTAGACAAACACGGATATACCTTATCTTTATGTAATATCGGTGAAAAAGATATTGGTAATAAAATTTCATCTTTTTTAGAAGGTAGAAAATCGGACGGTATTATTTTGTCTATCCCTAAAGAAGATGATTTTGAGTTAAATAGATCCCTAGCGAATATTAAGGTACCTATAGTTACGATTAATCGTGATGTACCAATTCTTCCTGCAGGAGTAGTAACAGATTATTACTTTTCAGTAAATGAGGCGATCCATTATTTATTAAATTTAGGACATAGAAACATCGCTCTTATAGGGGGCGATAAGAAAATCAGACCAACTCGGGAAGGTATTAGTGCCTATAAGGATGCTTTTCTATCAAACGGGGTTAAACTAAATAACAATTATATTAAGAACGGAAAATTATCAAGCGAATCAGGAGAAGCATTATTTAATGAGTTATTACCCAATATTCAAAAAGGGGAATTAACAGCTATTTTATGCTTAAATAATCAAATGTTTTATGGAGTTTTACGGGGCATGAGAAAAGCAAAGCTGAAATACCCAGACGATATTTCACTTATCACTTTTGAAGATAGTGAACTAATGGAATTACTCGATCCACCACTTACCGTAATTCATAGACCAATTGATGAAATGGGGAAAAGTATCGTCAATACATTAATTAACTATATTGATAACCCCGAAACATATGGAAAATTAGACCCTGTCGTAATTCCTACAAACTTTATAATAAGAGAATCCTGCAAACCAGTATCTATAAAAAAATAGAGGAGGAAGTATAATGCTAGATATTGAAAATAAGAAATTAAATACAAACAAATTAAATTCAAAGATTGTTGATGTGGAGGCAATCCCAATTAAAATGCCATTAAAGCGTGTGTTTAAAGGGAGTAACTATTTCATGGAGTACAGAGTTACAGTAATTACCCGAATTACCACAGAAGATGGAATAGTTGGAGAAATTTATAACGGTGATGAGCTAGATGACCTGGATCTCATTGTTAAGATGATTAAGAATGAAATGGCTCCCTTATTGATTGGCGAAAATATATTCGAAGTGAAGAAAATATGGCAAAAACTATATCCATTAACATTCAATATTCTTGCTGATCGAAAAATTGCTCTAAACGCTTTAGCTTGTATTGATAGTGCCGTCCATGATACTGTTGGAAAAACTCTCGGTATGCCCCTTGTAAAGTTATGGGGAGGTTCAAAAGAAGAACTTCCAGTAATGTTAATAGGTGGCTATTACACCGAGGGAAAAGATGTAGATGAAAAGAAGATTATCCAAGATATAGAAACATATAAAGAAATGGGCGTTGCAGCCTGTAAATTTAAAGTAGGTGGAAGATCGCCTGATGTCGATATCGAGAGAGTCAGAATCGCTAGAAAAGCAGCAGGTGATGATTTTATTTTAACGGTAGACGCTAACCAAGGATGGGACAGAAACGATGCGCTAAAGTTTGCTTTAGGCGTTAGGGATTATAATATTAGATGGTTTGAAGAACCTTGTCGTTGGAGCTACGACAGAGATGCTATGAAAGATATTCGTTTAATGTCTGGAATTCCAGTTGCAGCAGGCCAAAGTGAAGATTCACCAGCTGCATGTATTGAGCTAATGAAGAGCGGATCAATAGATGTATGTAATTTCGACGCTAGTTGGAGTGGAGGACCTACCGCATGGAAGCAAGCTGCTGGAGCTGCAGAGGCATTAGGTTTTGACATGGCTCACCACGAAGAGCCTCATATATCAGCACATCTATTGGGATCTACGACTACCGGAACATTTCTAGAAGTCTTTCATCCTGACCGTGATCCATTGTTTTATGAGATTATTGAGAATAGAAATGAGTTTAAAAATGGATTTTATAAAATACCCGATGGACCTGGATTTGGAATAACACTTAATCTTTCTGTTATTGAGAAGTATAGATTAGATAAATAATTTAAGTTAGTCTATTATTATAACCGACTGGTATAATAACTTCACTTCATAAAAGTATCATGGAAAAAAGAGACGCCATCCAGCACGGTTTATTGTTTAATATACTGGGCTGGATGGCACTTTTCCACGAGAATTGACTTTGATACCTGCTGTATAGTGCAAAATAAAAGTGCAGAGTATTGCAAAGGATTTTAGCGTTGCAACTTTACTTTGAGAGGCGGGCATGATAGCCTTCATTGGCAAAGTCAGCCCTTGCTACGGCTGGCTTCATGGCTTTGTACTCATGCCCGCAGAGGCTCAAAGTCAAGTTGCAACATTATGTAATTGCAATTGCAATCTTGTGTATTTTTGTTTTGCAAAATACACCTGCGGTGATAATCGTCTTACCATGTATGTTCATTGTGTACTCTAACTTAATAGTTGCAGCTACTCAACTTAAACAAAACATATTCATTTTAAAGCTTATTAATCTCTGCTGAAAACGTCCCGCGTATAAACCTTCTCTTCCACATCCTTCAGCTCTTCAGACAAACGGTTAGCAACAATAACATCTGCCTTTGCCTTAAATGCATCAAAGTCCTTAAACACACGAGATCCTTCAAACTCTGCAGCATCTAGCACAGGCTCGTAGATCACTACCTCTACACCTTGCTCCTGGATTCGATTAATAACGTCTTGAATCGCTGACTGTCTGAAGTTATCAGAACCAGTTTTCATGGTTAACCGGTAGACGCCTACTACTTTTGGATTTCGTTTTGTAATCATATCTGCAATATGATTCTTACGGGTATTGTTCGATTCAACAATTGCTCGAATGATTTCATTCGGTACATCTTCAAAGTTAGCAAGCAACTGCTTTGTATCCTTTGGTAAGCAGTAACCACCATATCCGAAAGATGGGTTATTGTAGTGGCCACCAATTCGAGGATCTAATCCGACACCCTCTATGATTTGCTCACTGTCTAAACCTTTTACCTCGGCATAGGAATCTAATTCATTAAAGAATGAAACACGCATGGCGAGATATGTATTCGCGAATAATTTGATTGCCTCAGCCTCTGTGGAATCTGTGAACAATACTGGAATATCTTCCTTGATTGCCCCTTCTACTAAAAGGTCTGCAAACTTTCTAGCACGCTCTGATCGCTCTCCAACAATAATTCGAGACGGATGTAAATTATCGTACAATGCTCTACCTTCTCTTAGAAACTCTGGAGAGAAAATAATATTATCACTATTAAACTTCTCACGTATTTCCTTTGTATATCCTACTGGTATGGTTGATTTAATAATCATGACCGCATCCGGATTTACTTCCATAACATTTTCGATAACTGATTCAACAGAACTTGTATCGAAGTAATTCTTCTCCGGATCATAGTTTGTAGGAGTAGAGATGATAACATATTCTGCATCTTTAAAAGCTTCAGCTGAATCTGTGGTAGCTTTTAAATTTAATTCCTTTGTTTCTAAAAATGTCTCGATTTCTGTATCTACGATTGGAGACTTTTTATTATTGATCATGTCTACTTTTTCTTGAATGATATCTAATGCTGTTACTTCATTGTGTTGGGCTAGTAGAACTGCATTAGATAAACCGACGTAGCCTGTGCCTGCGACTGCTATTTTCATGCGGTATGCTCCTTACTAAATTAAATTGTTACCCTAAATTAAGGTTTATAATCTTCTATTTCTTGTTATAATACTCCACATACCAATCAGCAAACTTCTGCAAGCCTTCTTCGATTGGCGTCTCTGGTTTAAAGCCAACAGCTTCATGTAATAATTTAGTTGATGCATAAGTTGCTGGAACATCTCCTGGTTTGATTGGCTCATATACTTTATTGAATTCTACATCCCTATCTAATGCATTACTTAGAGCATTCTCAAGTGCTCTGATAAAGACCATTAGCTTCTCTGGGTTGTTATTTCCAATGTTAAAGACTTTATGCTGCACATCTTCATCTTGTGGTGGATTATTCAATAGTCGTACTATACCTTCCACAATGTCATCGATGTACGTGAAATCACGGTATAGATCATTCTCAAAGTCACCGTTATTGAAAATTTTGATTGGTTCTTCGTTAAAGTACTTATCCGTAAAACCGAAGTAAGCCATATCCGGACGTCCCATTGGACCATACACGGTAAAGAAACGTAGTCCAGTTGCTGGGATCTTATACAAATGACTATATGTATGTGCCATTAATTCATTTGATTTCTTAGTGGATGCATATAAAGATACAGGAGTATCTACAAAATCAGTTTCTTCAAAGGGTACTTTTTTATTTGCTCCATAAACCGAGCTTGATGAAGCATATACTAGGTGGTCTACTGGATAATGGCGGCATGCTTCTAAGATATTATAGAATCCTATAATATTACTTTGTATGTATACGTCAGGATTCTCAATAGAGTATCTAACTCCTGCTTGTGCAGCGAGGTTTACAACTATTTGTGGTTTGTATTCTTCGAAGATATTTTCTACAGTTTCTTTATTAGAGATATCTTCTTTGATGAAGGTAAATCCTTCTTGCTTTTCTAATTCTCCCAGACGTGTTTTTTTTAGATTTACATCGTAGTAATCGTTTAGATTGTCTACCCCAATAACTTGACAGCCCTCGTTAAGTAATCTTTTTGATAGATAGCTTCCAATAAAGCCAGCTGCACCAGTAATGAGATAGATTTTGCTTGTTTGTAGTGCTTGATAAGTCATTTTGCAAAACACTCCCAATAACAATTGTCTATCACTTATTTTTTTCTTGGAAATTGACGGTAAAAAGAATCACCCTAGCATTGTATTAATTGAAACTAGTATAGTTTAAATTATTATACATCGTCCCATGAAAGCGGCGTTCCTTTAGTTAAATTATTTCTAGATTGTTTCCCTAAAACATCATCCATATATTTTGGTTTTAAACCATAACCAGGGCGGATTACCTTGATATTATCTTCATTAATAATGTCGCCCTCTTTTATATCTTTTGAAACATAAATTGAACGTCTTCTTTTTCTTGAATTTTTCTCTTTTTCTGTTGGTTTATAGTTTATAGTCCCAATTGATTCATATGCCCTGTTTACCTCTTCCACCAATTGTTTCATTTCTTTTGGTTCTAAGGAAAACGTAGAATCAACACCACCGTCGTTTCGATCCAAAGTAAAGTGTTTCTCAATAACAGTACCTCCTAGAACTACACTAGCAACAGCGACTCCCAAACCTAAAGTATGATCAGATAACCCCACTTCACAATCAAAAAGTTCTTTCATATGCGGGATAGTAGCAATATCAGAGTCAGCAGGTGATGCTGGATAGGTACTTGTACATTTTAAGAGTACAATATCTTTACAACCATTATGTTTTGCAGTTTCCACTGCATCGTTTATTTCATCAATCGTGGCCATACCTGTCGAAATAATCATTGGCTTACCAGTTTGCGCTATTTTCTTTATTAGAGGCAAATGAACTATTTCAAATGAAGCGACTTTATAAAATGGGATGTTTAGTTCTTCTAGAAAGTCAACTGCAGTTTCATCAAATGGAGAACTGAAACCTATAATACCTAGTTCCTTACATTTATCGAAAATAGGCTTATGCCATTCCCATGGCGTATGTGCTTCTTGATACAAGTCATAAAGATTTCTGTTCTTCCATAAATTCTCTTTATCTTTTATAATGAATTCTGGTCTGTCAACGTTTAATGTCATTGTATCTGGTGTATATGTCTGAATCTTCAAAGCATCAACGCCTGTTTTCGCTGCTTCCTCAACTATCTTTAATGCCCGATCGAGTGATTGATTATGGTTCCCTGACATCTCTGCAATGATAAACGGTTTATTACTCTTGGAGTTAACTGCTTCTCTAAACAATTTATTTCACCTCTTATATCTGAATACCTTTGTTTTCAAGATATTCTTCAACCTTTTCTATATTTTCTTCCCATTCATTTTTAAGTATAGCCATATAAACAACATCTTGTAATTCATTATTTTTTAATGCATGCTTCCGAAAATAACCCTCTTGTTTTAATCCAAGTCTTTCATTAAGATTTATTATAGCTTCATTAAATACAAAATGTTCACTATAAACCTTTTCAACTTTTAGTTCGGAAAAACACCATTTAAGTAGCTTGTATTTAACGAATGTACCTATTCCTTTTCGAGCCCTTGGCTTATAAAGGTAGAACCCTGTAGAACAACGTAAATTTAGGGAATCTATATTAGTTATACTAGCTAAACCCATTTCTTTTCCTTTATATTCAACAATCCAATAATACCCATTTTCTTCCACAACTGCTTTTTCAAACCACTTTTCATGTTCACTCTCAGTAATATTATGATCTGTATACATAAATTTAGCTATTTCTGGTGAATTACGCCATTTTAATATATTATTCTTATCTTCACTTTTTAACTTTCTTAATCTAATCATTTTTTCACTCCAAAAGACTTTATCTTCTATATAGCTTAGTCTTTCATTAAATTTACAATTTGTTTTATAACCTTATTGTTGCCCTTTCCATCAACTAAATTAAAACAGTTTCTACTGATTTTCTCCCTAAGACTTTTATCGCTAATAATATTCATTCCTGAAAGAAAATCATTCGTTGTTAACTTTTCCTCATCACCTAAATATACTGTTGCATTATACAAATCAGCAAAATACTTAGCCGACTTTTGATTTGCAACAGTTTTTATCGTTATACTTGGTAATCCCATAAAAGCCAGTTCATATAACGTGGTTCCTCCAGCAGTTATCGCTAAATCAGACCTTTCCATCAATGAAGCCATATTATCTACATTTGATAAAACCTGATAATTACCATTTAGCTTACTAGCATACTCATTTAATTTATCTTGATATTTATAAGCAGAACCAACTACTATAGTTAAATTTATATCCTCTGTTATTTCCACCAAGCTTTTCAGGGCTCTCGACGTTATATCCTTTGGATCAGACCCTCCAAATGTAATTAGAATTTCTTTAGCTTTCTCCGGAATGTTGCGTATTCTATTGTATTTCAAAAATTCTCGCCTTAAAGTGGTATAGTCTGGTCCAAGCAAAAGTTTTGCTTCAGTATTAATTTTATATTTTATATTTTTGGCATTTAGTCCTTTATTTAAGATTACATTTGTACAATAAAAATCTGAATAATGATGGTCATCAATTACAATAGATTTAATACCACTATTCATTATTTTCTCTTGATAGCTTCCCAGAAAATTGTAACCATCGATTATAAGGACTTCTCCATTTACTTCTTTAAACTTTCTTATTGTTTCTTCCGCATCACTTATACTACCCAAAGTAGTAGTTGGGATTTTTAAAACGTTAATATTTTCTTTTATAAGTCGATTCTCTAGTGATAGCGGTAATTCATTTACAATATAGTAAACATCTCCACCATAATCTTTCCAAGTCTGTCCAATACTTAAACAACGCATAATGTGTCCAGTTCCAATAGCATTTGATGCGTCCGCTCGAATAACTAGTTTTCTATTTTCTAATGTAGAGATTTCTTTCAATGCACTCACACCAACTTCTGCTCTACATGATTATTGATATTCATCCATTTTGGATTATCATTTAATAATCTAATACAATCTTCCATAGTAAAATACTTATTCACCGGATATAGTGTTTCTATAATCTTAGTGACTAATTCTAAATCTTCCTTTGTATCTACCGTCCAGCGATGTACACTATAATCTTTTTCCTTCTTATAACTTTCAAGTTTATATCTATCTGGTCTGTTATAAATATATCTTGTCACATGTTCTCGGTCGGCGTCTTCCACTGCATTTTCATGAACTTCCTTTAATAAATTATATGAAAATACTGATACATCCATTCCTCTTGGATATGTTCTTTCAATTGTATTGGCTACATAGTCTACTTCTTCGTAATTATTTATATAATAATTACACACTTCATCTATTACCTTAGGATCAATAATTGGACAATCTGATGTAATTCTTAAAACAATCTCAGCGTCATATTTAGTTGCCGCTTCATAATAACGCGATAATACGTCTTCTTCAGAACCTCTATAGTGTTTGATTTTTAATTTTTCACATAAATCAACAATAGGTTGTTCTGTATCCTTAGTAGTAGTAGCAATAACAATTTCATCTATGGTCTCTGCCCGAGTCATTCTTTCAATTTGATACTCTAATAAAGGCTTGTTATTAACTTCCTTCAATATTTTTCCTGGCAATCTTGTCGATCCCATTCTAGCTTGAACTATAGCTATAACTTTCATGCTCTCACCTACTTAATTTGGTGTTCAACAATCAATTTTTTTACTATATTAATAACATATTGAACATCTTCATCTGTCATATCCTGGTATAAAGGTAAAGTAATTATATGTTCATACAAGTTTTCTGCGACTGGACAGTCACCTGTTTTAAATCCTAGCTCTTTGTAATATGGTTGTAAATGAACTGGAATGTAATGTACATTTACCCCTATATTTGCCTGTCGCAACTTCTCAAAGAACCCTTTTCTATTAATGGATAATAATTCGCTTTTTAATTGAATGATATATAGATGCCAGCTAGAATTTCTTTCTGGACTTTGATAAGGTGTTATTATTTCTTTCAAGTGACTAAATTCCTTATTATACTTTTGTACAATTTCTTTACGTTTTTCAATAAATTTATCTAGATTATCAATTTGGCTCGCACCTAATGCTGCTTGTATATCTGTCATTCTATAATTATAACCCAGAAACTGCATTTCATAATACCAAGGTCCATGATTTTCACTCAATGATGAGATATCCCTTGTAATACCATGAGTCCGGAACTGTAATAGTTTTTCATATAACTTTCTATTATTTGTGGTAATTATGCCACCTTCACCAGTTGTAATATGTTTTACTGGATGGAAACTAAACATAGTCATATCTGCGATAGATCCAACTTTTCTATCTTTATATGTAGCTCCTATCGCATGTGCTGCATCCTCAATTACATATAAATTGTTTTCTTTTGCAATCTCCATAATTTCATCTAAATCAACTGGCTGACCTGTAAAATCAACTGGAATAATTGCCTTAGTTTTATCTGTAATTTTATCTCGAATTTCATCGGTGTTTATATTGTAAGTTTTTGGATCAATATCTGCAAAAACAGGTTCAGCACCTTGGTATAAAACACAATTGGCACTTGCTACAAAGGTCATAGGCGTGGTGATTACTTCATCACCTTCACCTATGCCTGCAGCAAAAACTGCCCCATGCAAAGCCGCTGTACCATTTGAAAAGCTAACTGCATATTCAGAACCTACATATTCAGCAACTTTTTCTTCGAAGCGTTGTACAGCCGGACCAGTTGTAAGGTAATCACTCTTTAAAACCTCAACAACCGCTTGAATATCTTTTTCGTCAATAGATTGTCTTCCATACGGGATAAAGTTCTGTTTTACGTCTGACATATTATTTCTCACCTTTACTGGACTTAACTAAATCTTGTAATTCGTCAACAGTTAGCCAGTGATCATTTGTATTACTAACATAACTAAATCCATCTTCTAAGTCTTTTCCGCCATGACCATATTCTGCTTTCCACCATGGGAATTCCGGTTGAATAACATAATAATTCCCCATATCTAATGTTCTTCGGGCATCATCTTCTGTAATCATTGCCTCATGTAATTTCTCGCCAGGTCTAATTCCGATATATTCAATTTCACACTCTGGAGCTATTGCTTCTGCTAAATCCGTAACTTTCATACTAGGAATTTTGGGAACAAAAATTTCTCCACCATGCATTCTATCAAAGCTATCTATCACAAATTGAACACCTTGCTCTAAAGTAATCCAAAACCTAGTCATTCTTTCATCTGTGATGGGAATAGTTCCTGTATGCTTTATTTTCTCAAAAAATGGAACAACACTTCCACGACTCCCAACAACGTTTCCATAGCGAACAACAGCGAACGAGGTATCTTTATCTCCTGCATAAGAATTTGCAGCAACAAATAATTTATCAGAGGCTAATTTTGTTGCTCCATATAAATTAATTGGACTTGCTGCCTTATCAGTACTTAAAGCAACTACCTTTTTTACACCTCTATCAATTGCAGCTTCAACAATATTTTGAGCTCCATGAATATTTGTTTTAATTGCTTCAAATGGATTGTACTCACAAGCTTCAACATGCTTTAATGCTGCAGCATGAACAACGTAATCAACCCCATCAAAAGCTCTATATAAACGGGATTTATCTCTTACATCTCCAATAAAAAACCTCATACGACTATCTGTAAATTCTTTCTTCATTTCATACTGTTTTAATTCGTCTCTACTAAACACAATTACTTTCTTTACATTTGTTGATAAAATTTTATTAATAAATTTCTTTCCAAAGGATCCCGTACCACCAGTAACTAAGATTGTCTTTCCATTAAAATTTTCCATTAAATTTTCTCCTCTTTCTTAAATCGTTTTAAGTTACATATAAAAAGCGAATTGATTTTTACTTTTTATAGGCTCTGTAATTTTACAAAACATAAAATTAAACTTGGCATTCTCATAAAATTTATCGAATAACCATGTACTCTATTAAATTATGTTCTCAATAATTCCTTAACTACCTTATTTAATTCTTCTAAGTCATTAGGTATATACACCCCGTGGTGCTTTATTCTTTCTATAACATTATTTGAGACCTTTCTCTTCATAATCTTATGTAACAATATTACATTTGCATTTGGGTTATCGGCCAAGATATTAAAACAAGCTGAAGAATTACAAGATAGCATAATGGGATTACCCATGAAGGGAAAAAAGCACTCAAACGGTATATTATTTAGTCTACCCTTCAACTCATGCGTTTCAGAATTAACTCCGAAATCTCTTTCCAACTTATCTCTTGGATGTCTTTTTATTAAGATACCCTCACAACTGTTAATTGATAATGACTCTAAAATCTTTTTTTCTTCATCAATAGAAACATTTATATCTTTGAGAGGTTGTGTTAAATATACATAATTAAGTTTACTATATAATTCATAGTCTAAATGATTAATCCCTAAAATGTCTTTAACAAAGTACTCTACATTTTCCTTATTAAAAATATTTTTTTGTTCATATATAGTTAGTTCTTTTCTTCCTTTTATTTTGTTAAATTGATCTCTGTTTGAGCATACCACTTTATCAACATTAGGATTATAACCCTGCGGATATTTTTTCAATGAGAATTCAGATAAACCAAGAAGCCTTTGAGCCAACATGGATAATAGACCTATTTTTCGCTTTGTGTGTACTAATTCTCCATAGAGGCCAATTCCTTCTTCGGTTAAAATTACTTTTCCCTTACCTCTTGTTACATACTTAAATGTCTCTATAATTGTACTTTCAATCTTTTCATTATCTTTATAGACAAATAAATTTGCGGGCTCATCCCCACTAACTTCCCTCTTTATAAATGATGAAATTTTCTTTGTAAGAGAAATTTTTCTAAACTCATTGATATATTTTTTGGGGAATATTGAAGACACTCCACTATTACCTATCATAAATTCAGTAACATTAAAATATTTCTTTGTATTGCTGGGTAATTTAGAAACCAGGTTCCTATATATGATAACATTCTTATTACCCTGTTGGTAATGTCTAATGTTATATATTGCCTTATATAATGTCAGGTAATTATAGCAAACGAAGATATTTTTCATTGATTTTCACCCTCTTGATATGACATTTTTAACTCGTTTTATTAGAGCGTTATCGGATCTAATAAACATATTAATCAACTTTTTATTAGTTAAGATAAGAAAAAGTAGGTATATCAAAAGAACAAGAACTTTATAAAAGAAGTTTAACCAGTTAAATTCTGTCATATATTTGGTATAACTAAAATACAAACCTATGCCCATAAATAGCCAACTCGGGATTAATATTCTAAGCATTGCTGCTACTTGGAAAACTTTATCATATCTTAAACTAATGTATAGTACTATTATAACAACAATAATTTTTGCAATTAAAAAAGCCAGCGCAGCACCATACATCCCAAATGGGGGTATTAACAAATAAGCAAGTAATATATCTGCGAAACTTCCAGTAAGTGTAGCAATAAATATTTTATTGGATGCATTCTTATAATAAAATAGTATGCTTACAAAGAAATAATATATCGACTTAACAGAGTATGCTAAAACTAAGATCGGTATAACTGACCATGCCATTAAATATCGTTCTTGAGTCATAAAAATAATAACTTCTTGAGAAAATAAGCCTATAAGCATGTAAGCAATAGTGTATGCTATTAATAATATTTTAGTAAAATTAACTATGTCAACATCTTCATTGTTTTCTTTATTCTTCATTGAATTGAAGAACCAAGGTACAAAAGCTTTATGCACGGATGTTTGAATTATATCAATAACCATACCAAATTGTGTTGCAACGCTATACAAGCCAACAACAGCTAAAGAACTATTTGAATTGATAAACACTCGAGAGACAAATGTCGCTATGTTAGTCGATAAGTTATGTGGCAGTAATGGAATTGAATATTTTAAAGCTTCCCTCAACAATTTAAAATCAATTGAATAAGTAATTAAATTATTTTTACTAAGGTCAAAAACCATAAAAATTACATATCCTATATATACTATTAACTGAGCTAATAGCATACCAGTAACTCCTAGATGGAAGGGTCCTATGAAAAGCAAATTCAAACTTGCTTGTGTTAAAAATACTACTATATTAATAACTGTTATTTTCTTTCCGTTTTGCAGCGCCTGTAAAATACCCTGATGCATTCTATGTAATGTCATAAATGTTACTGTTAAAAATGCTAAGAGTAGAATAGGATAAAATGATACTCCTTCAAATAATATAGAAATTAAAATATCTTTAAATATTACTCCTAGAGTAATGAACAAAAGACCAGACACACATACAAATAAGATAACAGATCCTAGGAATCTTTTTAATTTTTCTATATCAGTTTGATAGTCTACAAAAAAGCGAACTATTCCTGAATTTAGTGATAACGCAACAATGAATATAGATATTTGTAAAAAGCCATTTATTAGGTTAAACGTACCATACTCTTCAGGTGTCAAAAAAAATGTATACACTGGTAGTAATAGAAATCCTATTGCTCTAACTAATACTGAACTAAACGTAAATAAAAACGAATTTTCTATTACTTTTTTCTTGCTATCCATTTGCTAGAATCCCCTTTGATACCCCATAAATTTCTGCCAATTATTTCATTCCAATTTTAATTCACCTTTCATCAAAAAATACCCATAGAGTAATATTGAAATATAGATAAAATCAAAATTTCCTGTAAAAATCACCATATCTGTAGAAGATCTAACTAATAAAACGACCAATAATAACGCAATAAAAGAATGGCGATAAATGGATAATTTTATTAGTATGTAAATAATAAGCATAATTATCACAATCATAAAAAATCCTAAGGTATAGTGGCCACTAAGAAAACTATTATGGGGGTTAGTAAAACCCATGAAATAATGAGTTTCAGCCTCATTGAACCCCAATAGAAGTCTTGTCAAGTCAATTTTCTCCATATAATCAGCCCATATAGTATATCTAACATCTTCTGCGAATGAAGTTCTTTCACCAAATTTCGAACCTAAATTTTGTATGATAGTTAATATAGAGTTAATAACTCGATCAGAATAAAACATAAAGATTAATATTAATAACAAAAAGTATTTAAAATTCCATTTATATTTAAAATAGATTACAATTCCAAGAAGCAAAAGTGATGCAACTATAGCAGTTCTACCTAAAGTTAAGGAAGAAATTAATAGAACAAGAATTGCAGGATTGAGAATTAACTTTTGACCATTTATATATCTTACATAGTATAAAGCAACACCCAACGCAATAACTATAAAGTTTGCTATATTCTCACTGTATATTACTAACTGCGCCACCTCTACTCCTCTGATTATTTGTAAAAGTAAATAGCACGAAAACAAATAAAATACTATAGAGATTATTTTATTGTTATACTTTCCCTTAAATAAATAAAATGCAAGTCCTACTTGGGGAAATATAAAGAGAATATCGTACATAGAGCTTAAATTTTCATAATGCCATGATTTTATAATAAAAAAAACAAAAAGAGCCAATAAAATCAAAAAAACTATTAAACCTTTTACAGTCTTTACAACAATATATCTACATAAGATAATTAATCCACATATACCTGTAATTAATAACAAGTAACTGTTATTTGTAAAATAAAAGCTTATAGTAAGTATAAGCGATATTGCAAATAGATAGTGGTTAAACTGATCGTACAATTTAAATCTTCTACTTTTCATAAACATCACTACTTTTAATATAATAAAACCAACTTATTCTTGTTACAGTTTCACAAAGCTATACTTGTAATTAAAGATATATATATAATGATTATAGAGTTGAGTAACAATTATTAATATAACAAACCGTTTGTTATATATTCATTTATATCCAAACAAATTTTCGAACTCTATGGGTATACTATAATTTTAATAGGAAATAACTATGTCAGTTTTAGAACTGACATAAATCAGTCAGGTAACTTTAACCAACTACCCATTTTTTTATTAAATTTTGCTGGTCGTATTTCTCCAAGTCCACTTTGATGAAATAAAGTCATTTCCCCAAAGCGTATTTTTCCCCCAACATAATAGAAATCGACCCGGACATGTGGGATATCGGATGAAAGTATCTTGCTTAACTCAATCATTTCTTCTAACTTATTTGGTTTATTAACGTTTATATTTAACTCTTTTGGATAAGACATTTCTTCATCCATCAAATTCCAATCTAAATCATATAGATTTCTTCTAGTTCTACTTTTATCGGTTATACTAAAATCAACTGATATAAATTTGGGTTCGCCATTAAAACAAAAAAATCTATAGTCTCTTAATTCTTCTCCATCATCTTGCTCAATAAATTGTTCACAGATAATTCTTGGCTTAAGATTTTTATAGGGCCATTCTCTTCCTCTCCAAAAATAATTTCTATTCATGGATTTATTAATTTTCTTCCTTGCTCTCTGTATATTAAATGAATTTTTATCTTCGCAAATAACTACACCACCAGAATCGTGTGTACATTTGATCACAAACTTACTCGGTAATTCACTGAAATCAATATCATCAAAATTCTCCCAAATGCCATAAATTGGTGTGAGATAATCCTCACCAATTTTATTTTTTATAATTTCTCTTACCTCATATTTATCAACGATTTTTTCATAATAAGGTTTTCGATCATACAATTTTAACCATTGTAATTTCTCATTATATTCTTTCGTATCATTTAGATCTAACTTTTTTTTCATTTTTAAATAATACACCAATTTTATATATGCCTTATCTGGTAAAAAATTTAACAAACCTCTTGAACCGAAAAATATAGCCCATTTAGAAAGTTTAAATATATTTTTATTTAACTTTGACATTCACTATACTCCTTTTAATAGTTGCTGAATATCTACAATTTTTAAACACTTAGCATATATGTTACTGAAATGCAATTTATTTTCCTATGTTTTCACTGAAAGATACTTCAAGGATTATCTCTGTTTCAAACTGCTTAACAGGATGCCATATTAATTGCAGATAACTAGGTTCCCTTATGATAAATAAATCTGACTAGTGCAAGTCTGTTTTGACTAATTTTCCTGTTGAGAACCATGATTTGAATTTTTAATAATTCTATTAGCTTGGCACCGTCCTCTGTATCTAAGCTTAGATAATTCATTCATTTATTTGGTTGATGGCCGCAGGCCTGAACCCTTTGTTAGAATAAGTAATCAGGGATGAGCAGAACTAAAACTTCTCCTCAAAGAAAAAACAAGAAGACTGTTAAATTATTGAAGATACGAATTTTCTTTAATCTATTCGCTGATCTCCTCATCAACCCTTAATATGCATTCTTTGTGATGCGAACGGACAAAGACTTACTTTGCTAAGTGATCTTTTACAATAAACAAATATAAGTATCATCTACTTACTCCTAACGAATTGGCCGTGCTAAAATTACCCTTAATTAATAGGATTCAATTTACACTGAGCGCGGAAAAATTCATGTTACATTTATTACTTAACGTTTATATTCATACGGAAGACTCTTTAAGTACAATTTTTTTAAAGTTCATGATTGACTGTTCATTAAAAAACACTCTAAAACATTGAGGTTAATAGATAGTTTATTAATTAATTGACTACTAAGCACCCAATAATAACAGCATTTAGAATCAATTATGTTTGCTCACTTGATTTCTGTTAACAAATTTGTATATATTTTTTTAAGTTCCTTAGAATTCTCTTCTATGTTAAATCCAGCATCAGTAATCTGTTTAACAACTCTATCAGACACTTCATTTCTGTCAACTAATTCTATCTGATCTAATAACTTTGCCCATTCTAGTGCACCTGATTCTAGGGACATAAAATGTACTAAATCAGTAATTGCTATTTCTTTTGTAATACCATCCGAAAATACGGATGGTATGCAAGCTATTTGCCACTCGATCGAAACATTTGGAAGTCCCTCATATCTAGAAGGTAATACCATTACATCCATAGCTTGTATTAACTTTTCAACCTCTAGCGACTTACCTATAAACACTACTTTGTCCATTAATCCCATTTTCTCTACTTTTTCTTTAATAAAAGGTCGTAATTTACCATCGCCAATAAGAAACAAAATTGTGTTTGGATTAATTCTAACTAATTCATTGAATACTTCTATTAGGAATTCATGGTTTTTCTGATAATTAAAATGTCCTACATGACCAATAACTTTCTTTCCTTGTAAATCATATTTTTCTCGAACCTGTCTTCTAACTTTTTGATTGGGTTTAAATTTCTCAATATCATTTCCATTTTTGATTACTTTAAATTCATTATTCCTAAAAAGCCATTTACCAGCGTCTACTCCACATGCAAAGCCATGAGTAGTATTTCTATCGAATATTGGTCTTAAAACTTTATTTATTGTTTTATATTTACACATTGTATTCCTGCTGTGAGCTATTCGTATATTAATTCCTGCACTTTTTGCGGCATACATTTCTAGCGCTAAAGTAGAACTATTTCCATGAGCATGAACAATATTATAATTGTTTTTTGAAATAATTCTTTTGAGATTAATTAGATACTTTATAGGGTTATTATTTCTATATGGCAACTCAAAAATTGTACCATCATTAGCTTTTATTATATTTTTTAACCTATCCGGCACAATATTCGGTACTGCAAAATCAACCTTCATATCAGATTTATCCATATATTTATAGTAATTCATGATATTATTTGTTATACCATCTAGTTCAAATTTTGTAGTTACTATAATCAGCAATCTTATATTGTTATTATACATATTCACACCTTCCTTACAGGTAATCTAATCCAACTTCCCATTTTCTCATCGAAAGAATATGGTTTTATCTTTCCAAAACCTGCACTTTTGGTAAATGTTAATTCTCCAAATATAACTTCTCCGTTAACTTCATAAAAATCGACCCGAACATGTAAAAAATCTTTAGATAGTCTTCTAGCATACTGAAGCATTTCTTCAAATTTGTCAGGTTTTGGAATACTCGTTGTTAGGTCATTTTCGTATCCAAGTTGCACATTAGGTATAATATTAAAATTAGTATCATAGGCATTTATTGAATGTTTATTGTCTTTCCAAGTATCAACATAGACCAACTTAGGTTCTCCATGAAAACAAAAAAACTTATAATCATAAAGTGAATTACTTTTCCTATCCTTTAAGTATTTTTCTATAATTATTCTTGGTTTCACAATCCCATAAAACCATTCTCCATAACTTGGTATAAACTTAGCTTTTAGCCACTTATTCAAGTTAGAAATAGTATCTTTTTTGTTAAGTTTACTTTTATCTTCACAAATAATATTGAAAGTTGAACCATGTGTTACTTTTATTACAAATTGTTCTGGAAGGTCTTCAAATGGGATATCGTTAGGATTATATCCTTCCCATAATAAATCATTTAATATTTCTCCACATCCACGAGATTTCACGTAATCCCTAACAGTATATTTATCAGCACAAATTGGCATTAGCTCATTTTTGTCATAAAGTTTAATCCATTGTAGTTTTTCATTATATGTAACTGGATTATTTAGATTAAGTTTCTTACCCATCTTAAGTCTAAATAAAATCTTTAAAGTTAGTTTAGGAGAAACTTTATATAATAAATTTAGTGGAGTTAAAATAATATTTTTTGTTAAAGTATCCATTTCCCTCTCCTTCAACTCTGGTTGATAAAATCCTGTATGATATGTATTACTTGTGATGGCTTATCATACCTATTTTTTATAGGATTTTTTTTTATATTGTCAATTGCCTTTTTAAGATTTTTTATTTCTGACTCATATACTAAATAATTCTCTTCCGCAAGCATTCCTGCTACTTCTGTTTGATGATCATCTATATGTTCACCGTATTTTTCCAGCCTAGGCACGGCAATTACTTGCTTTCCTAGCTTTAGTGCACCTATTAATGCTCCCGTACCACCATGGGATATTATCAAGTCAGCTTTTTCCTGCCAAGATTTAAATTCTCCAACTGAAAGAAACTCCTTGTAAGTATAATGTTCAGGTTTGTAAGTGGATTGTCCTATTTGAGCGAATATTTCATCTTCAATTTCATTATTTTTAACTAATCTATCAATTTCTTTAAGTAGTCGGTCAAATTGATATTCTCTTGAACCTACACAGACAAAAATCAATATATACTCCCCCCATAAACAGCATCTGGATAGACTTCTTTCAGAGGTTCCCACTGAATAATAAAGAGATCTGCAAACTTATACATTAACTTACCTGACCTAGTACCACCTCTTACTCTCGCGTAGGTCTCGATATAGACTAATTTCCTACCCATAATTTTTGCTAAAAAAGCCATAGGAAGGACAACCATAGCTCCTGTAGTTATTACATAATCCGGTTTCTCTGTAAACCATATTTTTATTGACTTTAACAAATTTAAAAGCATCTTCACAAAGAACAATTTATCCCTCATACCAGTTTGATATAAATAATAATCTGCATTAGAAGTATAATTTACTTTTTCAGTAACCCAAAATACATCATTTTCTTTTTCTAGAGAGGCCAACATTTTTAACTGTTCATAATGACCTCCCGAAGAAGATATTAAACATATTTTATTTCGTTTCTTTTTTCTCATAAAGATTTGTTCCTTTCAAAACTAGTAATTTCCGTATCAAATATAGACTCTTTAAAACTTTTTATTCTGTAATCCATTTTATAATCACTCATAGACTTATCATAAACCAAATTTCCAAATACTTTATCTATGATTTCAACTCTACCACTCATTACTTTTAATAGCGGATTGAAAAATTTAACGAGCTTAATAGGCTTCCCGTGAGCTTCTGCAATTAAACGTACCATTTCACTAGTTTTTACAAACTCTTTATTTTGTGGAAAAAAAAGTCCGCTTTCCTTATTATCTATTATTAATCGAATAAACTCTGATAGATTGTCAATATGTAACATGCTACGCTCATTCTCTACATCAGGAAACACAGGTAAACTTTTTGCCGCTTTTGCGAGTTTTGGATAATTCCCTTTTGAACTTTCACCATAAATCATTGGTGGACGAATAATTGCTATTTTAAAATCATCTCTTTCTAGTGGTTTAATTCCTTGTTCCGCCTGGAGCTTGCTATTTCCATAGAAATTACTTGGTTTTGGAATCGTATTTTCATCAATTACTTTTCTGTCGCTACTACCATCACCATAGACAATAATACTACTCATGAAAACAAATTGCTGAACACCATCAACTTTAGATTTTTCAGCAACTTCTATCGTCAAATCCCTGTTTACTCTGTAATACAGTTCTTCCATTTTAGGATCTTTAGAAACGTGAGCAATCCCTGCCACATGCAACACCACATCAAATTTGGAAAAGTCACGTTCCCTCCACGAGCCATCTCTCAAGCTAATCTTTTCTATTTCATATTCTTCAGGATAATTCCCCAGCCACATTTCAAAAGAATTGCCGACATAACTGTTTTTCCCAGTAATTAATATTCGCTTCATTTTGTTGTCTCCTCTTTACTGGCTGCCTCTTCCCGTTTAGCTACTCCGGTTCCGCCTTCTACAACACCATCACTTTTTACGACACTAATAAAGGTGCCAATAAAACATTTCAGGTCGAAACTGAAGCTTTTCCGCTTCACGTATTCCCCATCAAGTTTTGCCTTGACAGCTATCGGTAGCTCATCCCTTCCGTTAATCTGCGCCCAACCTGTGAGTCCAGGTTTTACATCATTTGCTCCATACTTATCTCTTTCTTCTATTAAATCATATTGATTCCACAATGCTGGACGTGGTCCTATAACGCTCATATGTCCTGCTAAAATATTTAAGATTTGCGGAAGTTCATCGAGCGAAGTTTTTCTTAGGAACTTCCCTACTTTCGTAATATATTGATCTGGATTTCCTAAAAGGTGTGTAGGAGTATCCTGCGGCGTATCCAACCTCATCGTTCGGAACTTCAAAATATTAAAATGCGTCTTATGTATAGCAACTCGCTTCTGCTTGAAAAGGACAGGCCCTTTCGATTCTAGCTTAATAGCTAAAATCAAAAGGATAAATAGTGGTGATAGAATAACTAATCCTGCTAAGGAAAGGATAATGTCTATTAATCTTTTCATTTTCGAGTAGAACATATCAAAGTGACCTCCACCACCATTTGTTAATTTACATTATTTCAGTACTTTCATTTCGTTAACTTTCTCTACTAGGTATTCATACAATTCATCTTTCATTTCCGGATCTTCTAAAGCAAAATCAATGGTTGTTTTAACAAACCCCATTTTCTCTCCAACGTCAAATCGTTTACCAGCAAAATCATACGCATATACCTTTTCGATTTCGTTTAATTTTTCAATCGCATCCGTTAATTGTATTTCTCCACCGGCACCAATTTCATGCTCGCCTAAGAGATCAAATATTTTAGATGTAAATACATAACGCCCCATAATTGCTAAGTTTGAAGGTGCTGTTCCTTTTGCAGGCTTTTCCACAAACTTATTAACTTTGTATCTTCTGCCTTCTTTGTCACCTGGATCAACGATACCGTACCGATCTGTTTCGTCATCTGATACCTGCTGTACACCAACAACCGAGCTCCTAGTTTCATCATATTGTTCAATTAATTGTTTTAAACCTGGTGTCTCCGCTTGTACGATATCATCACCGAGAAGTACCGCAAAAGGTTCGTCACCAATAAATTTCCGCGCACACCAAACAGCATGACCCAATCCTTTTGGATCTTTTTGACGGATGTAGTGTAAATCAATATTAGATGCATGATTAACTTTTTCAAGTACATCGTACTTTTCTTTGTTTAACAGATTTTGTTCTAATTCATAGTTATGGTCAAAATGATCTTCTATTGCACGTTTTCCTTTACCCGTTACGATAATAATATCTTCAATTCCAGATTCAATCGCCTCTTCTACGATGTATTGAATCGTTGGCTTATCTAAAATTGGCAGCATTTCTTTCGGCATCGCCTTTGTTACTGGCAAGAACCTTGTTCCGAGCCCGGCCGCAGGAATGATGGCTTTTTTTACTTTTTTCATTTCAAGTCCTCCGCTCTGTATTATAATTATATTTATTAAGCCTGAACAGCCAACTGTTCCCGCTCCAAATAAACAATCTTCATCAACTCTTCTTTTAGTTGCATACGATCAAACTCCACAAAATGCTCAAGTAGTTCTTCAATCAGGATAGGGTTAACCTCAACCGTTCTCCCCACATAAATCTTCTCATAAACCTCACCAGGTAGAACCTCATCCTCACCCAATAATTCCTCAAACATCTTCTCACCAGGTCTTAAACCAGAATACTCCATTCTGATTTCATCTTCCGTATAACCCGATAACTTGATTAAATTCTTCGCCAACTCAACAATTTTAACCGGCTCGCCCATATCCAGCACGAAGATTTCCCCACCCTTTGCAAGGGTTCCTGCCTGAACCACAAGCCTAGATGCTTCTGGGATTGTCATAAAGTATCTTGTAATGTCCGGATGGGTTATCGTTATTGGTCCGCCATTTTCAATTTGTTTCCGAAATAACGGAATAACACTTCCCCTGCTTCCTAGCACATTCCCAAAACGAACGGCTACAAATTTGGTATCACTTTTCTTAGCTAAATTTTGCACGACCATTTCAGCAATCCGTTTAGAGGCTCCCATTACATTCGTTGGATTCACTGCTTTATCCGTGGATACAAGAACGAACGTCCTTACATAGAACTTGTCAGCAGCTTCTGCGACGTTTTTCGTGCCAATAATGTTGTTCTTTACAGCCTCGTGCGGATTATACTCCATCAATGGAACATGTTTATGGGCTGCTGCATGGTAAATAATCGCCGGTAAATGTTCCCCGACAATTTCAAAAATACGTTTTCGGTCTTTGACATCACCAATTATCGGAACAATCTCGGTCTGTTCTCCGCCAAATACTTTTCTGAGTTCCATATCAATATTGTAAATACTATATTCTCCATGTCCTACAAGGAGAATCTTTTTCGGAGTAAAGCGCATCAACTGACGGCAAATCTCGGAACCTATCGATCCGCCAGCTCCAGTTACCATAACTGTATTTCCAGTTACATATTCCGAAATCGCATTAATATCTAGCTTAACAGGTTCACGTCCTAGTAAATCTTCTACTTCAATATTTTTCAGACTGCTTACAGTAATCCTCCCCGTCATCAAATCCTCGATTTTCGGAATCATTTGTACTTGAGCGGATGTGCTAGCACAAGCTTCAACAATGTTTTTTAGCTCCCCATTTCTTAATGAAGGGATCGCAATTACAATATGTTCAATATTATATTCTTCGACAATCCTCGGTATATCATTGACAGACCCAACAACGGGAAGATTATACATCTCCATTTTTTGTTTGTTTAAGTCATCGTCAACAAACGCAACTGGTGTCAGTTCTGTATTATGTTCATTTTGTAGTTGACGTACGATCATTGCTCCAGCAGCACCAGCACCAACAACAAGAGTCCGTTTTTGTGATTTATCATCATTGTTAATATAGCGATCTCTATACATGCGCCATATGAAACGAGAACCTCCAATAAATATAATGTGCAAGAGCCAAGTAACAATTAAAGCACGTCGTAGAATTGTGAAGTCATTTAATACGAGTTGCACAATCCCAGCTGAGATGACGGAAAGTGTTACAGCCTTGACGATAGCGACTAATTCCCCGACACTTGCATAGGACCACACTTTATTATAAAGTTTAAAAACAGCTGCGAATAAATGATGAAAGATGACAAGTGCAATAGCGGATGTAATGATTGCATTTGAAGTAAGTATGTCGGTATACGCAGGATACACAATCCATGCCGCAACGAATATTGCTGTTGCAACGATTAACGTATCAAGTAAGAAGAGTAATGATAAACGTTTTGAATAAGACATGAGATCTCCTTTCTCATGAGGTTTAAGCCTTCATGTCAGTTAGATTATTTTATGTAAAAGCTAGATAGTTTTTCGACTACCACTTAATGGTACTAAAGTCGGATTATGAATTCAATAGTAAATGCTTAATTTTACCAAGTAGAGCCTTCCTAGTTAAAGTCACATACAATATTCTACTAAAATCGCAATCGGGTTTTAAGTGACTTTTGCCATACGAAGACACTTTATATCAAGATTGTGACTTTAATTCGACAATCCTAGTATATATCACAGAAGAGCAGTACTTAATTTACGTATTATTTCACGCTTATGTACCAAATACACATGAAGACTTCCTTGGTCGATACTAAAATAGACCAAGGAACTTTTTTCTTTTTATATTGGATGGCTCCACACGGTTCACATTCTGGTTATCTATCAGTAGTTGGCTGTTCTCAAGATACATATACACATAGTCATCACCATAATCATTCTGAATCAGTTGAAAGGCTTCGTTCATTGCAAAACCTCTTGTTGTTGTATTGTGAGCATCCGATGCGATGAAATGAGTTAAATTAGCTTCAATAATTTGCCTGCTGAATTTCTGAATGTTTTTCCCAAACTTCCCTACTACACTTGCTGCTGTTACTTGTGTAAGTGCACCCTTTTTCACAAATTCATAGAGTCTGTTTGGGTGTTCAATTAATTCTTGGTTTCGTTCTGGATGAACAATGATTGGTATATAACCTGCAACTTGAATATCAAATAGCATCTGACTGGCATAACGAGGAACGTGAGCTGAAGGGAACTCTACAAACACATACTTTGTATTATTGATTGGCAAGATGATCTCCTTCTCCAGTTCAGCAATCATATCACCGTTGATTCGTGTTTCTTGACCTGGAAGTACAGTAAGTGGAATGCCTTCATTCGTAATTAATTCATTTAACGTATCCACCCAACGAACGATATTATCTCGTTCATTATCATATTTTCCATTTCGGTGGTGAGGTGTCGCAACAATCGTAGTAATTCCTTCTTTTACTGCAGCTCTTGCCATCTGTAAACTATCCACCTCAGTTTGAGCTCCATCATCTATACCAGGAAGAATATGTGAATGAATATCAATCATTTTAGACACTCCCCTTCTATGTTTCTATTCAAATGAGCACCTATTTCAAGCTTCGCACAAATAAATTATTCGATATACTATTATAGCAAAGTTTGTCGAGTTTTAATAGACCTTCCCAAATACTTAATGTAGATTTAAAGTACAATTCAATGAATCTATCAAACCCACGCAAAAAGAGCTCCCTCTTCCGCTGATTCCGCGAAAGGAAGGAGCTTTATCATTAGTTCGTGCCGTAATAGTAATAATAATTAGATGCTTTTTTCTCCCGATCATTCAAAACTACACCGAGTAGTTTTGCCTTCGCAGGTTCAAGCGCTTCTTTCGCTTTCTGAGCTGGCTCAATTTCTGTACTGCCACTGCGGACAACGAGTACTGAACCATCAACTATATTAGCTAGAATCTGCGCATCCGTTACCGCTAGTACTGGTGGTGTATCAAATATAACGAGATCATAGCTTAATTTTGCTTCTTTTAAAAGGGTCTCCATTTTTCTTGACCCGAGCAATTCAGATGGGTTGGGGGGAATCGGCCCACAAGTCATCACATCAAGTGTATCGATATCCGTACCGTTTACGGCTTCTTCAAGGGAGATTTCTCCAACAAGCACATTGCTTAGTCCCCGCAAGTTATCCAGCCGGAATGTATAATGCATGGTTGGCTTTCTTAAGTCAGCATCGACAAGTAATACACGCTTGCCCTGTTGGGCATATACAATCGCTAAATTCGCAGTTGTTGATGATTTACCTTCCGCCGGACCGGATGAAGTTACAAGAAATGATTTTAAATCATTATCAACGGAAGAGAACTGCATATTCGTTCTTACTGTACGATACTGCTCAGAAATAGGCGATTTAGGATTTACTTTTGTAATTAAGTGACGGACATTACTGCTTGCTTTAGATTGATTCTTTTTGCGCAGCATTAAATCCACCCCTCTTCTGCCTGTTTGGTTGGAAACTCATGTGATTCGTACGGACATCTTCCGGATTAATATGTGAGATAACACCAAGCACTGGAAGACCAAGTTGTTTTTCCACGTCATCTTCAGTTGTAACTGTATTATCAAGATACGCTAGCAAGAACGCTAAACCAACACCGACCATCAAGCCAAGAACTATCGCAATTGCGATATTCAAAATCGGATTAGGTGCCACTGGCGTTGGATTCGCACTCAGTTGAGCCTCTGTTAACACTCCTACATTATCTACATTCATGAATTCTTGAATTTTGTCTTGGAATACAGCAACCGTTGTGTTTGCAATATCAACTGCAACTGCTGGATTTTCGTCTGTTACTGTCACTGTTACCACCTGTGATTCATTTGCATTGGCGACACTTATGTTTTGACCTAGAGCCGCAACAGTATATGGCAAGTTAAGTTCATCAATAACCTCTCCTAAAATTGCCGGAGCTTTAATAATCTCATTATAAGTATTTATAATTTCCACGTTTGCCCTAATATCGTTAACATTGTACGGAACTTCCTGTTCCTGTGTACTTTGGTTAACAATGAACTGCGAACTTGATTGATAAGTTGGTGTCAGGACAAAATAACTTACAACCGCCGCTACAACAGCTGCGCCAAGCGCTATAGCTAGAATAAGCAGAATACGCTGCTTAATCACCTCAAATATTTCCTTCAAGGAAATTGTTTCCTCCATGGTGTTACCTCCATATTCCTTTTAGTATTCTAATTTCCGCGGATTTTACCGCTAATATAATTTAAATTATTTCAGACTTTGCACTTTACAATATGTGATTATAACACATAACCGGGAAAAAAGTAGGGGGTTTTTTAGAATTGTTTCAGAGTTTGCTAGATGGTTAGATAATCTGATTGGAATTATATAGAAAAAACATTTATGTGTTGCAGCTAGATTTTAAACTTTAATAATGTATAAATAGTTGTAAGACAAGCTTTTAAACAAATTATCCAATCAATTCTACCACAACACCCTCTCCAAAGTTTCTCTCTTATATTACAAAGACATTACAAATCCATTAATTTTCTATCAAACTAGCGATTTTACGCTATAATGGATGGTAGTTATTTCTAATTTTGATATCTTGCAGGCATTTAACAAATAAATACGACAATTTTTTCAGAGTATGAATCTTGTAAATCATACAACTTGAATGAGAGGGAGGATTTTTTAATTGGCAAATAAGAAAATCTACATGTCCGTAACAGCAGGAGCAGCGATTGCAGCAGCACTATTTGGAGCGGACGAAGCATCTGCAGCATCGCACAAGGTACAATCAGGTGATTCTCTGTGGTCGATTGCACAAAAGTACAATACGAATGTATCAACATTAAAGAAGTTGAACAACCTAACATCCGATATTATCTATCCAAACCAAGTAATTGAAACATCCGGTTCAGCAACGCCATCGAAACCGAGCACTTCAAAGCCGAGCAACAATAACTCAAATAACAGCAGTTCCGGAAATACATACACGGTGAAGGCTGGAGACACGTTAAGCGGAATTGCATCACGCCACGGTGTTTCTTTACAAAACCTGATGAAGTGGAACAATCTCAATACAACGCTCATTTACCCAGGGAATGTATTCCATGTGAAAGATCCGGGTAATTCAGGTAAGTCGACACCACCGAAGAATTCAAACCCTTCAAAGAAAACTCCAAGCACACCAAAGACAGGGAACGCCACTGTTTATGTTGTTAAATCTGGAGACACACTATCAAAAATTGGAAAAGAGTACGGCGTTTCGGTTGCAAACCTGAAAAGCTGGAACAATTTATCTTCTGATATGATTTATATTGGACAGAAATTGAACATTAATGGAAGTAAGTCAACTCCACCTTCCAATAATAAACCAAAAGAGCAACCGAAAAATAATGTTGGTTATAATGTAGACAAGCTCATCAGCACGGCACGTAACCATATTGGCGTACCATACGTATGGGCAGGTACCACACCTAGCGGATTTGATTGCAGTGGGTTCATCTATTACGCGTACAAAAATGCTGGCATGAGTATTAGCCGGACATCAACACAAGGGTACTTTGATCGTTCGTTCTATGTCAATTCACCACAAGTTGGAGATCTCGTCTTCTTCTCTAACACCTATAAATCAGGTATTTCGCACATGGGAATTTACCTTGGGAATGGCCAGTTCATCCATGCTGGATCATCAACTGGTGTAACCATTGCAAACGTGAATGACTCTTATTGGGGTAAACACTTCGATAGCTATAAGCGATTTTATTAAACTGCTTGAATAGTAGAAGCCTCCCAGGGTGGGAGGCTTTTTTTGTGTTGTGGTAAGGGGGAAGCCGGACTGGTGCGAGGTTGCGTTGTGGCGTGCGGGTTCGAGCGGGTGTCGTGCGATTTTCCGACAAGAGCGTGCGGGTTTCTGCTGAGGTGGTGCGGGATTACCGCGAAGGCGTGCGGTTCAAGGCAGAGATGGTGCGCAATTACGGCAAGGACGTGCGGTGTCAGGCTGAAGTGGTGCGCTTTTTCGGCGACAACGTGCGGTGCTAAGCTGGAAACACGCACCACCCCCACCATTCATCCCCCACCCCTCCATCGCTCAAACCTGTATTCTCTCCCATCTCCTCCTTCTCTTAGAATACTGCAATCTCGGATGTTTTTTCAGTAATCGTGAAACGGTATACCTGGAGTCTATATTTAGATAGTTTAAAATTTCCTTATTTGTTACCCACGGTTTCACCAGCAAGAGATATTCGTCTATTCCTTTTATCGCAGCCATTCTATCATTATACTGACAGCTCGGGCAGACCCAACTCTGCTTTACTCGCTTCATACCCAAATGATTGCAATGGTGACAGCGAATCCCCGGAATTAATTGCCCAGGTAGAATCCCCTGTTCGGTAAGAATATCAAGATCAAAGTCTTTACAATGCCGCAAGAGCACGTGTCCTATTTTTTGGTGTTGATATTTTTGATTTGTTGTATATTGTTTTTCATATTCAATTATTTTCCAAGGGATATTTTCACTGTGGGTAACCGTGTTGGCTATTTTTTCGTGGTCACCGATGACATTTATAATCGTGCTGGGGTCGCTGATTGCGATGAAGATGTGGATCGGGATGTTGGGCTGATTATGTTCAAATAACCAGTTTTGCAATTTGAGCTTCTGTGCTTTTGCTTGGGTGATTGGATGATTGTAGCCGGATTGTCGGTTGCCACTTCCGGTGATAAATTGGTCGAGATTCGTGTCGAAGGTTAAGTTCGAGCGCAGTGATTTTACCTCGATGATGTAGAGGGCATTCGGAGTGATGACGATGGTGTCGATCTGGAATGTTTGCTTATCGGAGACGAGGCAGACATCCTTTAGAATGGTAAACCTGGTGGAAGGAATCGTTAAATATTTGTCGGTATGCAACTCCCCTTGATACCCACGGGTCGCATGCTCGATTTGACGTTCGATGAGGGGATGATGTTCAGAGTTTGCTGGAAGCCGAGCTTGTAATGCTTCATATTTTTGCAAGGGTAGTGGTTTGTTTCGTTTACGGAGAATCATATATTCATTCCTTTCTATCTGTATTTTCAGATAGAATAGAATACTTCTCTGGAATTGTCAATAAAAGAGATTTAGACAAAATGATATATGTTGAATTTAAGTTTTATCTATCTTTATAAGCGCTGTTGATTTTGCTGCGATTAGCGCACGATCATTAAGCAGATTCGCACGTCAGCTAGGAATGTCGCACAATACCCTGGAAGTTGCGCACCACCCCAAAACAAATTCGCACGCCCCCAGGAATTCACGCACCGCGTACGAACCAAAAATGCCACTTTTTTTATTCTACTTCCAGATGAACAGAATATTTTCCCCCAGCTCTCAATAGAATGGTGACAGGGGGCATGCCAAATGGATAATAAAATCAACACGGACAAGCTGGAACGGTTTTATAATCTGCAGGAGATGAAACGGGAGATTGAGCAGGAATTAGGTGAACTAAAGAAGGAATTCAATCAAGCTTTTGACGAGTCGGTTGGCAAGAATCAAACGGGTGAGTTTATTCGGGATGGCTATCAGCTGAAACGGCAGATTCGGAAAACGGAGAAGTTTGATGAGGAGCGAACGGTTCAGCGGTTGGAGGAGCTTCGAATGGAAGACTTGATTGAGATGGTGCGGCGGCCGGATAAGGCGAAGATTCAGGCAGCGATTGAACTCGGTTTATTGCGGGCAGATCAATTGGAAGATTTAGTCGTGCGGCAGTATTCGAAGGTGCTGCTTGCGAAGCGTGTTTAACATTTTTTTGCGTAAAAAGAGGCTATTGTCTGGACAATAGCCTCTTTTCATAGTATTATTTATTATTCATTATCTCCCCAAGCCGCTTCGTCAATAATAACCGTTGCATTCGGATGGTTATACAGAGCGGAAGCTGGGATGTCTTCTGAGATAGTACCTTTAAGCAGATTCGTCACGGCATCTCTTTTATTCTCACCAGAGATAATCATGAGAACTTCTTTACTGTCAAGAATCGTGCCAATTCCCATTGTAATTGCTTTTGTCGGAACTTCATCAATGGAATCAAAGAAACGAGCATTCGCTTGAATCGTCTCATCTTTCAGTCCGATAATATGAGTTCGCTCGTTAAAGGAAGTACCTGGTTCGTTGAAACCGATATGGCCGTTATTTCCGATACCGAGTAACTGAAGATCAATGTTGCCTGCAGCTTGGATTGCTTCTTCATATTCACGGCATTCTTTATCTAAGTCATCTGCCATGCCACTTGGAACATGCGTGTTCTCTTTTGGAATATTGACATGCTTGAACAGATGCTCATCCATGAAGTAATGGTAGCTGTTCGGATCATCGTCCGTGATGCCGACATATTCATCTAAATTGAATGTCGTTGTATTTGCAAAATCAATTTCGCCTTTGTTATATTTTTCAATCAGAATCTGATACATACCCTCTGGAGTCGAGCCAGTCGCAAGGCCAATGTTCGGCTTTTCAATCGCGTTCATCCGCTCGGCTACGATTTCTGCAGCCTTCCTGCTCATTTCCTCATAATCTTTCACTTTAACAATTTTCATTTCTTCATTCCTCCTAAAGGATGAGTCTTAATATCTATTCTTTGGTTCTCAACAAAACATCATTACTATTATATCTAATTCAACGTGTATTTAATATCATTTTTGTTAAACACGTGAAAAATACTTTCTAAGTGTACACGAAAACTTACTATTTGACTACAATTTTTGTGGATTTTTTTGTAAAAAATATTGCTTCTCTACTCGGAGAAGGCTCTTTGAAAGCGTGAGACGAAAGTAACTGATTTTTCCCGGTTGACGCGGGAAAATAACGTTAGAAAGTGATCTCCCAGAACTCCAGGTCTTCGAGGACCAAATCATAAGGTTCCAACACATCCGACCAGCGAATGTGCCGTCTTTTTGAAATGGCGGATTCCTCTTTACCATTCAAACAAGTGAAATACTCTACAACACCGCTTGCCTGGAGAGCTTCTTCTATATAAGCATGCAGAATGCCTAAACACTTCGCTTCCTCCGCCGTCCCTTGTAACTGAAGCTTTAACGGGATGTTGCGAGCGTCGGCCGCTACTTGATGCTTGAAGGAAAAGTGCGGGCTATAGGAAAATCTCTGTTTTAATTCAGGATCATAATTGTTTTCAAAATGTAAGTGGGCAAAATCCAATTCACTCTTAAAGATATTCGGTTGTTCAGGCGCTAAAGGTGACTGTCCAAACGAACCTTTTGGCAGTCTGATGGGTGACGCGAGATAAATATATTGGGTCATCGGCGTTTTCCTCTCTTGGCTTTTAAGATTTATCACTTTATACAACACTCGAGAATATAATTCCAATCATGAATGCTATTATCGTGAAGTTAATGATAGAAAGAATGATTTTACTTTTTAATGATAACGAATCGAAACGTTTAAATAACGTAAACGCCAAAAATAATAAATAACCAAGAATAGGAAGACATATGATGCTCGCTAGGACATCAACCTTTGTAAATGGTGGACCAAGATGAATATCGTAAAAATAATTCACGATGATAATCAACCCAAATAATATCGACTCCTGAATAAGAAACTTCACATAATGCAAGTTGCATTGCTCCTCAACCTCATGTTTTTTTATTGCCCTACCTTGCTGATTTATAACGGAGTACGAACAGTGTTATGGCATTTAATAGAATCGTCACGATGAGCAAAACTGTGGCGGCAAAAGCGACCGCCCCAGCTGTATCCATCAGAGCAGCCCAGTCCTCTATTTTCACGAGATGATAATTGTAAAACATCTGGAAACCTAGCGAAACCGCACAAGCACTCAAACTGAGAATGGAAAGCGTAATCCAATTCGTATTGTTAGTGCTTCTATATTTCAATAGACTGATGACAGGCAGGATCCAAGCAATCAGCCCAAGTACGAGACTCCCAACATTAAGCAAACCAATCATATGTAATTTCCCCTTCTATTTTTCTTTTCACTCCGCGGTATTTTTCTTCGTATCTTTATCATCGAAAACAATTTCGAGTGTGGCAATAAAGATTGCAATGATAATCTCTGTTTGAAGCGATAGCGTGATACTCCTCATCAGCTCATCCACTGTAAAGATGACAACCCAGTTCGTGATTGCCTCGATAAGAAATCGGATCATGAGCACTTTTGCTTTTCCCGTCATATTTCGGACGGACAATTTAAATATGACTTTGGAAAACACTTCAAAAATGAGGCCGATCACAAGCAAATTGACAACAAAAATAGCCAATGACCAGACCGAATCATACTGGACACCGAGCACTTTAAAAACCCCTGCGAGTCCAAAGAAATAAAGTCCAAATATAAAACCTGCGACAAACAGTATGAGAAGTCCTATTCCTATAACGGTTGCGATTTTTTCTTTTTTATTCATATTACGAAATGAATCATCATTAGATTCTGGCATAACTGTATTTCCCCTTTTGTTTTTCTATAACTTCATGCTGGATAATATTAAATGGAGTGTAATCTTGTTTTCACGTGAGGGCAGCCGCTCATTCGAGTATTCCCCATTTCCAACTTCATGTAAAGTATTGGTCGATTTCTGCCCGATTGCTTTCATCCATCCAGTCCGCATATTTTTCATAAATAGGGCGTATCGCTTCTCTATCCCTCGCGATCACCTCACACCCGCGATCATCATACATGTAAAAAATAATATTTCTCGTCGTGTTCATAAAGAATATATCCGGCTCCTCCAAGTTAGATGGATTATGTATGCTTGGCTTCAATGACGGAAAATCCTGATTGCAAATTGCCTTTATTAAAATAGAATACCGGATGTCTTGCTTACGGCATCGTAAAGAAAATTGGCATGTATATTTTTCTTCCTTCTCCTCGTCGTCCTCAAACATATAAGGTAAGGTTGCTTGTGTTAAGCGCGAACGGACGTCTTTGCTTTTAATATAATGAAGATATACCCCAAGCTTTCTTCTCTTCTTTCTCCTTTCCTTTCTATACCGATAACTATTCGTTACCAATAGTATTTCATCTTCGGCTGAGAATAGGTCGTGAAACAGGGAGGTAGCTTGATAGTAGACGGTCTGAAAATAAGCTGGATTTAATTCGTCACTCCCCTCTTTGAATGGATAAAGTCCTTTGGCTAGTTCGAGATGGAGACTTGGTTTCCACTCGGAGGTGAGATTTGGTTTTAGCGTTAGGCCTGGGAAGTTTGTTTGGATATACTTTTTTAATTGCATTATGTATGGTCTCCGTTCTCGTACAATCTGTTTAGCTTTATATGTTAATGCTCTGCTTTTTCATTCGATACACAAGAAATCAGGGCTTCGTAATGAAATCGAATTGCAACACTGGACGCGGCAACGTTAATGTAAGCTGATGTTTCTATTCACGAAACGACTTCTAATCTAGTTCCTATATTGCATTTTACCATTCTTTGTTATTTATATTAATTCGTAATACGGAATTGTTTAGCTGAAGGTTTCGGGTTGGGGGTATTTTTTTATAATGCATGAAAAAAAACCCTTCTCTATTATAAGAAGGGCTGGGAAAGATTTGATTATATTACGTTCGGTTCATTTTAACTCTTACGCTATCATGTTATGGTCTTATCAATTATTGTACATGAAATCAGCCACAAAAAGGTAGACCCATATTGCGACAACGAGACATAGTAGATAGGAGAATTTTAAATAGTTTATTCGCCCCTAGAGATGACCTATCTTTATTCCCCAGTTTCTGCAAAACGTTTAATGCGGTCTCCGATTTCATCCCGAACACGCTGAAATACGGCCCATTTCTCTTCAGGGGTTCCCTCCGCTTTTGCTGGATCATCAAACCCCCAATGTTCTCTTCTTACATGTGGCGGTGTCATTGGACAACGGTCAGCTGCATCACCACAAAGCGTTACGGCTAACGTCGCATGATTGAGAAAGTCTGTATCAATCAATTCTGATTGCTGGTTCGAAATATCTATCCCTACTTCATCCATGGCTTTAACAGCATTGGGATTTAATCCGTGTGCTTCAATACCAGCGCTCTTAACCACCCATTCTTCTCCAAGCAGTTTCTTCGCCCACCCTTCTGCCATCTGACTTCTGCAAGAGTTTCCCGTACATAAGAAATAGATTGTTTTTTTATCCATATCAATGCTCCTTTTTTAAAAAATAATCAATGTTACATATAGACCTAGTAACGTGATAAACAGGATTGGTATCGTTAAAATAATTCCAGTCCTGAAATAGGCTCCCCAAGAAATTTTGATACCTTTTTGCGATAATACGTGAAGCCAGACTAACGTTGCCAAAGAACCAATCGGCGTAATTTTCGGGCCTAAGTCAGACCCTACAACGTTCGCATAGATAAGTGCTTCTCTTACTACACCAGAAGTATCCGTTTCGGCAATTGCCAACGCATCAATCATCACGGTTGGCATATTATTCATAATCGATGATAAGAAAGCAGCAATGAACCCCATTCCAATTGTCGCAACAAACAAGCCTTTTTCAGCAGTAGCCTCAATCAAGCTTGACAGTGCAGATGTAAGACCGGCATTTCCAAGCCCATATACAACCACATACATTCCGATGGAAAAGAACACAATATCCCACGGTGCACCCTTTATTGCTTTTTTTGTATCGACAGCAGGACTTTGTCTGCCCATTATAATGAATAAGATAGCAATCGTTCCAGCAATAATGGAGACCGGTACATGGATAAATTCGCTCGTAAAGTAGCCAATTCCTAATAAACCAAGAACATACCATGATAGACGAAACATTTTATTGTCCTTAATTGCGTTCTTCGGTTCATCCAATTTAGAAACATCATACGCCTTTGGGATATTTTTCTTAAAGTAGATGAGCAGTACGGAAATCGTTGCAACTAATGAGAAAAGGTTTGGGATAACCATACGTGAAGCATATTGAACAAATCCAATACCAAAGAAGTCAGCTGATACGATATTCACTAAATTACTCACAACAAATGGTAAGGAAGTTGTATCTGCAATAAATCCGCTTGCCATAATAAAGGGAAAGATCATTTTTTCTTTAAACTGTAAATTCCGTACCATTGCCAGTACAATCGGCGTGAGTATGAGTGCAGCACCATCATTCGCAAATAAGGCGGCAACAATCGCACCTAAGATACTAATATAGACGAACATTTTTATCCCATTTCCCTTTGCAAATCGCGCCATATGTAAGGCAGCCCACTCAAACAATCCTACCTCGTCTAATAGTAAGGATATTAGAATAATAGCCACAAAGGCAAGCGTCGCGTTCCATACGATTTCCGTCACTGCCATTACATCACTAAATCCGACAACTCCTGCTAATAAAGCTACAACTGCCCCGCCCATCGCAGACCAGCCGATGTTTAATCCTCTAGGCTGCCAAATGACCAGGACTAGGGTAGCTATAAATATTAAAAGTGCGAGTATGAGCGTTGCCTGCAACATGATACCTCCCATTTAACAACATGAAATTCTTGTACCTTCTTCTTCCAATTTTTTTATCCGATAGTTTTGGTTCGGTAATTGTTTCAAAACGGCTTGTATGAAAGCATAATATTCATGGTTGTTATTCATCGAATAAAAAATCCATTGTCCTCGTCGCTCTTCTTCTACAAGCCCCAAATCTTTCAGCTTGCGTAAGTGCTGACTAATCGCCGGCTGACTAATTTGAAAGATTTCTACAAACTCACATACACAACAAGCATGCTCATCCATTAACTTCAACATGGTCAGACGGGTCTCGTCACCTAGCAGTTTTAAAATAATCGACGCTTTATCTATTTCAATTGTTGGTTGCAATATAACGTTCCTCCTTTTTAGCTGGGTTGGTATATAAGTATATAGTTATTTGCTTATGTAAGCAATGAAAAAGATAATTGTTAAGTTATGGGATGTACACGAAAAAACACACTGACATATTGAATGAACAGTGCGTTAAACAGTTTCAAGGTAAATATTCATATAACACCTATTTTTTAGTAAATCTTGCAAGAATCTTGGCTTCTATAGGGTCTCTTGAACGGATGCGTGCCTTGATTAAGTTTTTGTTTTTAATTTTAAAAGTCATCTGATCAATCGTTTTTTTATATTTCTTTGAGTTACCCGAAACCCTTGCCTCGATATCACTTAGTCTGAGAGTGGTCATTTTTACATCACCCTTATTTTTACTTTCCATATACCCACATCCCTATAAGAGACAGTATATGTATTTATTACTCTTATTATACCATATTGTTTGAAAAGCAAACAATTTATCAAGGAGTAAACTTTCTTACATCAGAAAAAACTCCTCTTCTCTACCAGAAGAAAGGACTAGCTTATTATATCACATTCTTTTCCTCTTCCTTCTCACGTTTTCATCTTATCCGGCAGCTGGTGAATGGAATCGCTATCGCTTAGATTTTTGTAGGCTTGAAACAAATGACCATATTTTTCTAGAATTTTGTCTAGATCGGCAGGTAGAAGTTGCTTTATGGTTTTCGTTAATATATATATTACTATGCCCAAGGAAATATGTTCTTAAACAGTTGACTTCCTTCATGTATAGTGATAATCTAATTCACATCAAGGACAACAAGAGTCTGTAATATCTATTTTAAGGATAAGGAGGATATGTATGAGGTATTCAAACGCGACAAACTACGCCCTGCACACAATCGTCCATTTAATGCTGCAGCCCAGGGAGAGCTTGGTGGGAGTGCAGGAATTGGCCGAAATGCAACGTCTTTCGCCAACGTACCTTTCTAAGATATTAACCAAGCTTACGAAAGCTGGTTTGATTCAGTCGACACCAGGTGCGAAGGGGGGCTATAAAATCTCCACAACAAAACATGAAATATCTTTTTTGGATGTTATTCATGCGATTGAAGGGGATACTAGTCTTTTCGAATGCACAATTCATCATGAAGGCTGCTTGATTGAAAGTACCATGAGGAAAGCAGAGAAAAATATGAAGAGTGAACTGGAATCCATGCTTTTAAACGACATTGCCGACGAAGCGAAAGCCAAACAGAAAAAAAGTTAAATTTATTTATAAAGGGGAATATCTATGCATCACTCACATGGCAAGCATAGCAAAGGAAAAATATCGTACTTGGAAAGTCCTGAACGAAGAAAAGAACTTTCACCAGAAGGGTTACTGAACATGATTCCTTTAAAAGAGACAGATAGCATCTTAGACTTTGGCGCTGGAACTGGGTATTTTACCATCCCAATCGCAAAGCGGACGACAGGTGATGTATACGCGCTGGATATCGATCCTGCTATGCTAGAAATAATTAAAGAAAAAGCCTTGAAGGAACAGCTTGCGAACATTGTCCCTTTAAAAGGAAGTACCAGGGAACTTTCGTCACTTGGCACTGTCGATGTGATCATCGCTTCTCTCGTAATGCATGAAATTCAGCCGCTCGGACCACTGTTGCAGCAATTGAGAAATGTACTGAAAAAAGATGGCTATTTCATATGTTTGGAACTGAAACCAAAAGGAGGTTCCGATTCAGGACCAAGAATTACCTTGGACGGAATGGAAAGAGAAATGAAAGAGGCAGGCTTCCAGATAACGGAGAAATACTTCCCATCGGAATCTCTATACATGCTGGTTGCGCAGAAAACGGATTAATCAATCAATTTTTTGCCTGATTAAGGATATTAAGTGTCTTTAATACTGTTAATTGGTTCTCCAGCATATGACAGAAAGTATTTTAAATTGCACAAGAGCAACGCACAAATTTTGCGTTGCTCTTATTTAACTTTCCGCACCCTTTAGCACAAAAAGCTGAAACAGCATGGATTAAAAGTTTATTTATAAATATCCCCGCGATTTCCAATGGCTTCGATATAAACGATTTGCTTTTGATGGTCGATATTAAAAAGTACACGAAAAGTCCCGATTCTTCATCGATACAAATCGGTTTACCCTATAGGTCTTTCAATATCTCCCTCAGCTGGTGGAAGTCCTTTTAATCCTATTTGCTATGCTATCATCTAAATCACTTATTGCTAATATTGCTCATCTTAACTCAGCCATTTAGCAATTTTTTCCTTTACTTCATCATGAGAATAAAATTCTACATTATTTAAGAACAGTTGATCAGCCCCCCTTAATTGACTATAACAGATTTTTAACCCTTGAATAAGCAGAACATAACTGTTACACTCGCCATAGAGATTAAACTATAACAACCTGAAAATGAATACAGAAATATACCGAATGAACTTTAGTCAAGATTGGAGATTTATATGATTACTCTTCACAATGTTACCAAACGATATGGCACGTTTAAAGCGATTCAGTCAATATCATTAAACATTAAGGCTGGTGAAATTCACGGTATTATTGGTGCAAGCGGTGCAGGAAAATCAACGCTGTTACGTATGATGAATTTACTTGAAAAGCCTGATGAAGGCGATGTCATTATTAATAATAAAAAACTCAACCATTTAAAAGGTAAAGAGATTCGTCATATACGTCAGTTCTTAGGCATGATTTTTCAAGGATATCATTTAGTTGGCAATAAAACGGTTTTTGATAATGTCGCTGTGGCATTAGAAATAGCTAAAATAACAAAGAAGGACCGAACAGAACGCGTTATGGAGAGCTTGCGTTTCGTCGGTCTAGAAACACATAAAGATCAATATCCTAGCCAACTTAGTGGTGGACAAAAACAGCGTGTCGCTATTGCACGCGCAATTGTTAATAATCCTAAAGTATTGTTATGTGACGAACCAACATCAGCACTTGATTCAAAAACGACAACAGAAATACTTGAGGTACTAAAACAAATTAATCAGCAATTTAACGTAACAATCGTTATTGTGAGCCATGAGTTGGAAGTCATTCGAAGCCTTGCTGAGCGAGTGACAGTTATGGCAGATGGTCAAATTTATGATGTAGTAGACATAGAGCCGACAGGTGTAAATAAAATTGAAAAAGGTGCAGCAGCATTTGTCGAACAGCTGAAGTCAGGGGGAGATACCAATCTTTCCTGATATATTAATTAAGTATCAATCTGAGATTTGGGTGGCGATTAGCGAATCATCTATTATGGTAGGATTTTCAGTAATAGCAGCATTGTTAGTTGGACTACCCATTGGAACATTTTTATTTTTATGTCGCAAAGGGCAATTGCTTGAGAACAGATTCGTTTTCTCATCATTAAATTTAATCGTGAACATTATTCGATCATTCCCATTTTTATTGCTCGTTATTTTTATGATTCCATTTACTCGTTTTGTTATGGGGACAGCAATTGGCACAGCTGCCGCAACACTTCCAATGATGGTGATCGCAATTGCGCACTACTCACGTCTTGTGGAGCAATCCCTTCTTGACGTACCAAAGGGGGTGATTCATGCAGCTGTTTCAATGGGAGCATCCGTCAAAGATATTATCTTTAAGTTTTTATATGTTGAAGCACGTTCTGCACTCGTTCTAAGTATGACAACATCTACAATTAGTTTTATTTCTTATTCAACGATTATGGGGGTTGTCGGTGGTGGCGGAATTGGAGACTTTGCCATTCGCTATGGTTATTTACAATATCGCACAGATTTAATGTTTTATATCATTATCATTATCGTAATATTTGTACAACTGATCCAATATGCAGGAATCACTTTAGCAAGAAAAATAGATAAACGATAGAAAGAAGGGAACAATCTATGAAAAAATCACTTTTCGTAATGATCGCCGCACTTGTAACTTTACTCGTTGCATGTGGTGATAACCAAGATAATAATACAAATGAAGAAAATAACGCACAAACATTAAGAGTTGCAGCTGTAGAGTCACCGATGACAGATGTTGTAGAAATTGCAAAAAAACTTCTCGCTGAAGATGGTATTGAGCTAGAAGTTGTGGAGATGGGCGATTATATTCAACCAAACGAAGCATTAAAAAATAAAGAGATTGATGCAAACTTTTCACAGCACATACCATTTATGCAACAATTTAATGAAAACGCAGATGGTAACTTAGTTGACGTTCAACCGATTTATTTTGCTAACTTCGGTCTTTATGCAGATGGATATGAAAGTATTGATGAATTACCAGATGACGTAACAATTGGTATTGCCAATGATCCATCTAATGTTGATCGCTCTTTACGCTTATTGGATTCACATGGTTTAATTGAGTTAAGTGAGATTGACGGAGAGCAATATGGATTAGAAGATATCATAGATGACTCACACAACTACGGTTTTGAGCAAGCAGAAATTGCTTCGTTATCACGTTTATACGAAGATGTAGATGGTGTCATTATGAATCCAACGCATGCGAGTCATTTAGATTTAACACCGGCTGATGATGCGCTTATCACTGAAAAAGAAGATAATAAATTTGCTATTACATTAGTAGCCCGCGAAGATAACGTAGATTCAGAGTTAATTCAAAAATTATCTGAAGCAATGACAAGTGAAGAAGTACGAGAGTTCTTGGAGGAACGTGAAGGAGAATCAGCAGTTCCGGCATTTTAAAACAGAAAATCCCTACTCTTCCTATCTTTTGAAGGGTACTTGGAAAGCAGGTACACCCTTCCGTTAACTAAATTAGAACATACATGATATTTTTTATCACTCGAATGAATTTCATAATTACCAAAGTCAGCTTTTCCATCACCATATGTAGTTGGGAACGAACCAACTCAACTACATATGGTGATGGCGAAGCATTAAATACTATTATGAAATTCATTAAATTTAGATAAATTAACTTTTTTGTATCCAAAATATTGACGTAGATCCACTTCTTTATTTGACCACATGGGGAATTCGAATATTAGGAATTGGATATGAAATAATATAACGTGCAGCCAAGACGGCGCATCAAGCTATTGCAGCTTGCTAAAAAGTCTAAAAAACCTTATTCCTTCATTTGTCGGAATAAGGTTTTTTTGTTATGCAAGAATAAACTGGAATGATCATCTATTATTTCATCTTATCCGGCAGCTGGTGAATGGAATCGATGAGCAGGTTGAGTTTCCCTTCGATCCGGTAGAGTAAATAAAAAGTCACCGCAATCGGGAAGCCAACTTCCGCGACAAACGAATACCAAGCATCCATCTCTCATCCCTCCTTCTTGAAAGTGATTGATTCATTTTCTTTAATATAGCGCAAGACCCCAATCGTCCAGATGAACAATTGGGGCCCCGCTAATCTCTAGATTTTAATAAATCTCGATTTCTTCTGTTATCTGTTCAACGACACGAGCGCCTCGTTTCGCAACTAATTCACCGCCACTGGAATTGAACGCGTTCTGGGCAATAACCGTATCCATTGCCTCGTTTACCGCTTCATGGTCGATTGGCTCAACCGGGTCATCCAGTGTATACGTGACGACTTTTCCTTCTTGGTTTTCAAATTGCATTTGTAACCTTTTCATGGTCCCCCTCCTCTCTGTAGTTGATTGGTTCGCTTGGATCTAGGCTGCGTGTTCGAGCTTAGCCTTCGCGAATCTCGGAGTTGTCACGACGGTTGATCTGCGTGAGCGGGTGCTGCTGCAACCCTTCGAACGCAATCGCGATTTCATATAACTGATCCGCCGTTGCGCTCGTTTTCACGTTGTTAAAGCTCTTATTCTTGTACGTGGAGTTACCCGATTCCGGGTCAACCCCTGTCAGAAAAACGAGTTGCAGTGTCGACTGTGTTAAGTCTTGTGTTGCCATGTGCCTCACCTCCCTTTCAACTCTATAATCGAAGGGGGGTGGGGATTGGGGGTGTGAGGGTGAGAAACTTTTTTGGAAATAGTTTATTCTGTGGGTGGAAAAAATAATCATTCCAGCCAATATCGTTCAGATAGAAGGGAATAACAATGAATAAAGAGGAAGAGAAGGAAATTCCAGTATTGAAATCAATGTTGAGAGGTTTCTCAAATAAAATAAGCGATAGTTCCATTATCAGATCCACCGCTCCGGTATTCAAGATTTCAATCCCATCGGATCCTCACCAATATTGTGATATGCACGAAGAAAATATACTGTAAATGGGTCTTAAAGTCTTGGAGTGACTTGAGTAAATGTAAATAATTATGTATATTTCGACTTGAGGGTATGATACCTTCCATCCCTTTATAGAAGGGATGGCATAGAAGTATGGAGCAGGTTTTGCTTCTGATTACGTCTGTAGCCAATTTGATAATAGCAAGCACTAATCTGATTGTCATAGTATTAGACAGACACAAAAGACGTAAAAAGAAAAAGAACTCTAAACGATCGCAACGTTAGAGTTCTAAACACCACGGAGGGGAGTAAAATCTCCTCCTACCCATAATTCTATGTTAATCATACCCTCTTTATTCAAAAAAATCAACATAAAGGATGAAAATTATGGTTACGATTGCATTAATCATTTCACTTGTAGCTCTTATGGTGTCTGTAATCAATTTAGTAATTGTATCTAAAAATCGAAAGTAACAATGGATGTATAATGAAAAGTACATTAAACTGATTAGCAAAACACATCAAATTACTGCCAAGGTATGACCACGTTAAAAAATGATTTTCACATAAATAACGGCATATACAAGAAAACTCCCAGCACAATCATGGTAACAAGCAGCACAATACTTTTCCAGCGTTTTCTTTTCCAGAACAAGAGGGAAACGATGATACTCTGCACAAATATGAGCGTCGCACCGATGACAACCATCCATAAAGAGCCAATTGCATTTCCTAACATATTGACAACAATCCCAACAGGCATCAACGCAACAGCGATGATGGCTGCAGGGCTATTTTTTATTCGCTCTACAATCCTTTTCCGTTCTGATTCGGGATATTGATCGTATTCCATAAGCGCAAACCACCCAGTAAGTATAATGATCGCACCTAGCACCGTAAATGCTCCCATGTGAAAAACCTCCCTTACCTACCATTTTAACCAACTCTCCATTGAATGAAACGTTAGACACTCAGGAAGTAGTGGGACATTGGGGTCAGAGCAAGTGTCCCAGTTTAATGGTGGACTTCAGCATCTCCTCCGATTCACATCAAAAAAAGACCTTTCCACACCCCTTACAGCTAATTATTGCTGTTTCAAAGTATGGACAGGCCTTTCCTTTAAAAAATTATTCAATCAACCGAAACAATCATCCCCTGCATTTTAAAACACAGCATGCTCCTCTTCCCTCACATCAGTAACAAACATATGCCCCGGTGCATGTGTAATGACCAGTTCCGGCTTACTCGCCATTACCGCTGCTTGCGGAGTGACCCCGCACCCCCAGAATACAGGAACTTCTCCCTCGTGAATCGTAACAGCGTCACCGAAATCCGGCTTGTTAATGTCTGTGACTCCAATTTGTTCGGGGTCACCAATATGGACAGGTGCACCATGAACAGAAGGGAATCTGGAAGTAATTTGCACCGCTCGTATCGCCTCTTCCGGCTTCATTGGCCGCATGCTGACGACCATCGGACCTTGAAAGATACCGGCAAACTCGCAAGGAATATTTGTTTTATACATCGAAACATTGCGGTCTTCCTCGATATAGCGAATCGGAATTCCATTTTCCAGCAACGGTTTCTCAAACGTGAAGCTGCAGCCTATTAAGAAAGATACGAAATCATCTTGCCAGTAAGCGGTGATGTCCGTTACTTCTTCCGTTAGCTCCCCATTTTTGTAAATGCGGTATTTCGGAAGATCTGTACGTAAATCTGCAGTTGGTGCTGATTTTTTCGGTACTGGAGATCCAGCATCTGTCACCTCGATTAATGGACATGACTTTGGGTTGCGCATACAGAACAACAGGAAATCATAGGCATACTTTTTCGGTAAAATAACGAGGTTTGCCTGCGTGTAACCTGGGACTTGGCCTGTCGTCGGCTGAGCCCATGTGCCTGTTCTAATTTTTTGTCTTACGTTTTCCGCTGCTTCCATTCTCTAATCAGCTCCTTCTAGTAACATGAATATCACGCATGTTGTAACTTCGCATGCAGTCTTCCTCCTAGCTATGATGAGACATTTCTTAAAAAGGTTAGATTATCTCACCATAGCACACATTAATCCATATAAAATTTAGTTCAAAAAAAGGCCTGTCCGTTCCCCTTCAACTCTAGATATGGTTGATAATGGTGCTGACAGGCCTTCTTGATGTTTATTTTATTTAAATATTTTGTGTAGAAATGAGTCCGAGTATGTGGGACAGTTGCTCTGACCCCTATGTCCCAGTCCTAAAAAGTGGGACATTCACTCTGACCCCAGTGTCCCGCTATTTCCGAAAGTGGGCGGTGATTGCATCGGCGATTCGGCGGGAGGCTTCTCCATCACCATACGGGTTCGAGGCTTTGGCCATTTTCTCATGTGCATCCTCATCGGATAACAATTCATTCGCCAGCTGGAAGATGTTTTCTTCTTCTGTTCCTGCTAACTTCAACGTACCTGCGTCGATTCCTTCTGGGCGTTCTGTTGTGTCACGTAATACGAGAACTGGCACGCCGAGGGACGGTGCTTCTTCCTGTACCCCGCCTGAGTCGGTTAAGATTAAGTATGAACGAGCTGCGAAGTTATGGAAATCGACAACATCAAGTGGCTCGATTAATTGAATGCGGTCGTCATTTCCTAAAATCTCATTAGCCGTTTCTTGAACAACTGGGTTCAAGTGTACTGGGTAGACAACATGGATATCATCATGCGTCTCCACTAGACGTTTGATCGCGCGGAACATTTGGTGCATATTCTCACCTAAGTTTTCCCGGCGGTGTGCAGTCATGAGCACGAGGCGACGGTCACCAATCTCATCCAAGATCGGGTGAGAATAATTTTCGTCAACCGTTGTTTTCAGTGCGTCAATCGCAGTATTTCCTGTAACGGAAATCGCATCTTTTGGTTTATTTTCATTAAGTAGGTTCTGCTTTGATTTCTCTGTCGGTGAGAAATGCAAATCAGCCATGACACCTGTTAACTGACGGTTCATCTCTTCCGGGTACGGGGAGTATTTATCCCATGTACGGAGACCCGCTTCCACGTGGCCGACTGCAATCTGGTTATAGAAAGCAGCAAGACCGGCTACGAATGTTGTGCTCGTGTCACCATGGACAAGCACGATATCCGGCTGTGTTTTTTTCATTACTTCATCTAATCCTTCTAACGCACGGGTCGTAATTTGTGCGAGGGATTGCTGTTTCTTCATAATGTTTAGGTCGAAATCCGGTGTGATTCCGAAGATTTCAAGCACTTGGTCCAGCATTTCCCGGTGCTGAGCGGTTACGGTTACAATCGCTTCAAATTCTTCTGGACGTTTTTTTAGTTCTAGCACGAGGGGCGCCATCTTGATTGCTTCCGGCCTCGTACCGAAAATCGTCATTACTCGTATTGGTTTCGTCATTCTATGTCACTCCAATTATTCTATTTATCAACTTGTTATTTTGTAAATCATGTCTAACAAATCAATCATACCCCAAACATCATAGGTAACTCAACATTTTCGAGAAATATTCCAATGCAAGCTTGCATGAATTACGAAAAAATCATCCATAATAATAGAGAAAATTGATTTTTACACTATGACGGAAAGCAGATTCGCGTTAAACTAGAAGAAGATTGTCAAAAGGGGTCTAAACATTGAGCAGAAAAAAGAAAATTATCATTACAGTACTTGTAATTGTCGGCCTCGCATTTACCGCTATGATCGGTTATGCGGCTTATTTATATAATGAAGCAAATAATCTCGTCTCCGATGCACATGAGGAGATCGGGCGGGAGAATGAAAAATCTGCCCTCCGAACAGGAGAAGTCGATCCAGTTGATGACCATGTATCGATTCTGTTCATCGGGGTTGATAGCGGTGAAGAGATTGAGAATGACAGGAGCCGGTCAGATGCGCTCTTGCTTGCGACGTTCAATAAAGATTCAAACACCGTGAAACTCCTCAGCATTCCGCGGGATTCTTATGTCCATATCCCGGAAGTCGGCTATTACACTAAAATCAACCATGCCCACGCATTTGGCGGTGCCCGGGCGACGGTGGAAACGGTAGAAGACTTTTTAAATGTACCGGTTGATTATTATGTCCGGGTAAATTTTAATGCGTTTGTCGATCTTGTCGACGCGATTGACGGGATTTGGTATAACGTACCGTATGAAATCTCCGAGCCGAACTCTGGGAATAAACGGGATTCCATCCGTCTCTATCCAGGCTATCAGCATCTAGATGGGGAAGAGACATTGGCACTCGCCCGAACTCGGAAATATGACAGTGATATCCAGCGCGGAGAAAGACAGCAGAAAATTCTCAAGGCAATTGCCGATGAAGTGTTATCCACCTCTTCCCTATTGAAGCTGGATGACGTCATGACAGCGGTTGGAAGAAATATGAGTACAAATCTCAGAATGCCGGAGATTCGCGGATTTTTCTCCTATGCGTTAGATGGCAATATTCAGATTGACACACTGAATCTGGATGGAATTGGCGATTACATGGCAGACGGCGGCTGGTATTTCCAAGTCGACGAAGAAAGCAGACGAGAAATCCAAGAGACAATGCGAAGACATCTAGATCTCGAGCCATTTGTCGAAGAAATGTACCGACCCCCAAATTAAGACAATTTCATTACATATTTTCTATGAAACTAAGAAATTTGTATTGTGATTGTAACCTTTTATAGGTTTATTTCGTCTATAATAGAGAGTGGTTCATTGAAAGAAGTGGACCTATTACCAAAAATTAAGATTGCAATGTTCCGAGAATGAACTTATAATAATGAGGATAACCATTAAAAGGAGTAATAACCATGGGGAAACGAGTAGTTAGAAGAAAAAGAAAAAAAGTTAGACGCTTACGGGTGTTTCTTTTCATCGTTTTGCTGTTGTTCCTAGGAGTTGTTGGTTTCGGTGGATATTTAGCAGTACAAACGATGCAAGCTGCTAGTGAATCCTATGATGACCTTGGGAGAGAGAAATCCGAACTGCGGGAAGAAGCAGTCTCGATTAGTAATGATCCCGTTTCCGTATTATTAATGGGTATTGAGGATTATCAGTCGGATGGAGATTTAGGCAGGACCGATACCTTAATGGTCGCAACCTTTAATCCGAATGATGAGAAATTGAAGCTCGTCAGTATTCCGCGCGACACGATGGTAGAAATCGCTGGCCGCGGCTATGAAGATAAAATCAACCACGCCCATGCATTTGGCGGGAAGACGATGACGATTGATACAGTAGAGAACTTCCTAGGTATCCCGATTGATTACTATGCAACAGTAAACTTTGACGCGTTTAAAAATATAATAGATATTCTTGGTGGAATCACGGTTGATGTACCGTTTGATTTCCAGCAAAACAGTGATGACCGGAAAGCAGAGAAACTTCAATTCTATGAAGGTGAAATGCGACTGGACGGCAGATATGCGCTTGCTTATGCGCGTATGCGATATGAAGACCCGCGTGGTGATATCGGCAGAAATGAGCGCCAGCAAGAAGTAATCTCAGCAATTATCGATAAAGCTGTATCTGTTGGCACGATTACGAAAGTTGATGATCTCGTTCAAGAGATTGGTAGAAACGTCGAAACAAATCTTAAAGTTTCAGAGGGACTCGGCTTTGCAAAACAATATGCCGGCTTCAATACGAACAAGATTGAAAAGCTGAATGTCGAGACATATCCAACGATGATTAATGGCGTCAGTTACCAAATTGCAGACGAAGAATCTTTATATGCGGTTCAGATGGAGTTGAAGGAACATTTGGAGATTGCGACGAATGAATATGAGCAGCCGTATGAACAGCAAGAAGAACAAGAACAAGATTCTTATAATAATAGCTATGAGCAAGTTTCCGGTTATGAATAAAATGTGAAAAGAGAGCCAGATGATTATTTTCATCTGACTCTCTTTTTTTAATTGATAATATTTGAAAGGTTGCGCTGCACACCTGGTGCGACACTTGCTGGTCCACCAATGATGGTTACTTTTTCGATCTTATGATCTTTTAAAACTTCACGCACTTGCCACGGCACTCCTCTATTTACGAGCAGGACACCGGTTTTATTTTTCGCAGCTAAAGCCGCACTTGAAAGAGCATCAGGGAAATCCGTTCCGGTTGCAATATAATACTCATCCGTATCTAGGTTAAAATGTCTCGCTACCGCTGCAGTTGTTGCATAGCGGTTATCTCCGTTGATTCGTGTTGGTTTTGGCAGCTTGTTTAAAACGTCATTCGATATCGCTCCTTTACCACCAACGACAATTGTTTCAGAGTAGTTTGCGAGTGTTTGCTCCGTCTCTTCTGGCAAGCGTTCCGGTTGTGTCAGCAGAATCGGCATGCCGAGTTGTCCAGCATAGCCCGCAACAGACAACGCATCTGGGAAGTTATAGCCGTTTACGATAACTGCTTTATTCCCGCCGATTTCTTTTGCGATTGCGGTTGCTGTTCCAATTCGTGTCGTGCCGCTAATTCGTTTGACAATGACACCAAGCTTCTTCAGCTCGCTTTCGACTGTTTTATCCAGCGCACCTTCCCCGCCGAGAACGTAAACCGTTTTGGCATTCAGGCGGCTAATTTCGTTCTTCGTCACTTCTGTTAATTTATTCGATTGGCTTAAAAGTAATGGTGCGTCATGTTTTGCAGCGAGTGGAACGCCTGCTAGTGCATCGGCATATTGATCGCCACGAGCGAGGACAACATTGTTCGAACGATCCCAGCCCGACTGGCTTACTTTCACGGCAGTTTTGTATCTGCTGCCACCGGAAATTCTAGTAACATCTAGTTCTTCGTATTTCTGGACAACAAGCTGAGTGAATTCGTACCAGCTGTATCCCCATTTTTCGAAGTATTGATGCGGGTCAGGCGAGTTTGTTCCGCCGAGATGTTTGGACACAGCCCAGTGTGACCAAAGTGATCCTTTGCCACTTAACTCAGCACTCGTAACACCTAAGTTATAGTTTTTTAAAAGGGTTGCGATGTAGTAAGCATAGTTGTTGATCGACTTGGCAAAGTCATCAAAATTACGTAAGTTGGTTAATTCCACATGGATGAATCGCTGGTTTCCATAACGTCCAGCACCCCATGCCCCGTAATCTGGCGGATGGATTTCAATAATCCGATTATGATCGACAAAAGCATGGACGAATGCGTTATGATAATTCCGTTCCATGTAGGCAATTTCGTTTTCAATCTTGTCGTTATTCGGATTTCCCGTATCATGGGCAACAACACCCTCTGGTCTTCCTACACCGTAACGGTAAGGAAAACGGGGAAATTGTTGCTTATGCTGATATTCGATTTCGGCATGTTCCATGTTTGCTATGTACTTGTTGACATCAGGATAATTGCTTTGCAGCTTACCCTTCGCTCCCTCTGGATCATAATCTTCATCAACCGTCCCGTGCGGCTCTTCGAATTCCCCGTCACGCCAGCCTTCCGGGATATATTGTAGTTCTTCTTCAGGGAGTTCACTGATGTCTTCTCCGTAGATGATGGTGCCTTGCTTGATGCCGTGTACGTTGTATACGTCCCCACGTGGCTCATCTTCCGCTTTTTCTTCCAGTCCTGTTTCTGCTTGGACAGCCAGGGGCGCAGGTAGTAACAACGCGAGTATGAGCGTATAAACAGTGAGCAAATTTAGCTTCTTCATGGTTCCCTCCTATTATTTTCTTTAAAATTTCTACCAAACGAAATATAGTTATTAGTGCCTACTAACTGTCTAAAAGTGCGATGTTTTACTTTGATAGAATGGCAGTTTAAGTCTATCATACCAGAATAATAGCGAAATTTGTTAGTTTTTCTGGATTTTTTTGGCGGGACAGCGGGGTCAGAGCTTTTGTCCCAGTCGGGTGCGTGCTCGGACCTTGTATCGTGTATATTTTTTTAACTTATTACGTGCTGATTTATTTCTATTGGACTGTTATGTATGTATTGTTGTTGAATTTGTCTGATTGAAGGGCCCTATTAGACAATTTTGCATGAGATCCGGTTGAGGTTGTCTCATGGAAGCACTTTATTAGACAGCTTGGCATGATTTTCGATTAAGTTTGTCCAATAGAAGCACTCTATTGGACAGTATTTCAATGAATCGCTGTTAATAGGGCTTAGAGAGTGCTTCTCTGTTACCTTTCCCGGAAGATATCCCTGCTGTAGATCGTTGACAAGGCTGGTCAGTGCCCGATCCCGCTGAATTTCAGCGCTTTAGGTAACTGACTGCTCCTAGCAGTGCCCACCTCAGCTAATTCACAGCACTACAAGGTACTGACAAGTGGGACAAGCCTCCGATCCTCTGTCAGCCCCAACCCAAAAAAATCTTCTCCAGCTTTTAAAAAGCCGGAGAAGATTTAGAATTTAGTCAATCAAGCGTTTAAATTCATCAAAGATTTCGTCGCTTACTGCGGCTTGTCCACCAACGATGGTAAGGATGTCGAAGTCTTTTGCTGTGATGAATTCTTCCATGTAATCATGGACGTATTTTCCTACTAGAATTACTCCGGTGTCGTCTTTTGCTGCGATTGCTGCTGCGGCAAGGGCGTCAGGGAACTCCATTCCAGTAGTTACATAGTATTCTTTTGTATCTAAGTCAAAGTGCTTCGCGATTTCAACTGATGTAGCAAATCGGTCCGCACCGGATACGCGGTTCGCTTTCGGTACTTGACGCAATACGCTGTCATGGATTGCGGTCTTCCCACCAATGACAAGTGTTTCGGATGCTTTCAAGTCATATAGTGCAGTTTGCGTAGCTTGTGGAAGTCGCCCGTCCTGGGTTAAGAGGATTGGCATTCCTTCTTCAGCCGCGTATGCTGCAATGGAAACAGCGTCAGGGAAGTTATAGCCGTTCACAAGCACTACTTCGTCCACTGGCTCACCATCTGTCACGATTGTTGCAATTTCTGCAGCGGTTGCGTCACGGGAATCACCGGATACGCGGACTACTTCAATTCCTTGTGCTTTCAGTTCACTTTCGACTGTTTCATTGATTGCTCCGACACCACCAAGGACGTAAACCGTAGAGGCACCGAGGCGCTCGATTTCTTCTTTCGTTACAGGTGTATAGCGATCCGTTTGTGTTAAGAGTAACGGTGCATCAAATTTATGTGCAAGTGGTACACCGGCAAGGGCGTCTGCAAAGTCATCACCGCGAGCGAGAACGACTGTATCTGCGGAATCCCAGCCATCTTTACTTAATGCCACTGCAGTCTTATAACGGGAATCGCCATAGAGACGGGAGACCGCTTCATCGTCTGCAGATGTTGCACGGTAAATCTTCACCTGTTCTACTGTTTCATTTCCTGCAAGGTCGACCGCTTTTACTTCAAACGTATTCTGACCTGGTTCTAAGGAAACTTCAACGTTTTCTGTCTCATCAATTGCTACCATGTCATAGCCAGATTCTTCATAAAATGCAATCTCACTGCCATCAAGATAGAGGCGGAGATTCTCTGCGTTATCCGTTACATTGATATCCATTTCCACAGAAGCAACATCATGTTTCACATGACCTGGTGCCGCAACATCAATAACGGCAGGTGCTGTGTCAACATAGAATGATCTACTGTTGGATAAGGAAGCTTCATTACCGAATTCATCCTTCGCGTACACTTCAAGCTTATTCACACCATCTTCAAATTCTTGAACAGTGTCGAAGCTGTATACGCCTTGGGATTCTTTCGTTAATTCGACATCCTCACCAGAAATCGTAAATTCCACTATCTCTGATTTATCTTCTACTGTACCGGTAATCTGAACTTCATTTGTATTGAATGCTTCAAACGTTTCTGGAGTTTCCACATAGATATTCGGGATATCTCCGTCCGTGCCATTTGAAACATCAACTGTTGTTTCGTTACCAGCATAGTCCACCGCTACAAAGGTTACACGGTTGTCTTCTGATAACTCATCGAATGTGTACTGATTCGCATCAGCTGCCACAATGTCAACTAGTTCGCCATCGACCATCACTTCGATATGTGAGACACCTGATAATTCATCAGCTACATGCAGTGTCGCAACCTTATCTTTCAGTGTTGCCATTAAGGTTGGAGCAGCCGTATCGACTTTCACAGGAACACGTACGGTTTGTGCATCTTTACCTTCATAATCAATCGTTGCAGCGATCTCAATGAAGTATTCACCATCCGCGACTGCTTTGTCTTTCACCGTTCCATCCCAAGCCGCTTGCGGATTCAGGTAGAAGGTTGGTCCACTTCCTCCATCATAATAGTTCTTTGTTACGTTCTTATCTGTAAGTAATTTCCGCAGTTCCTTCCCATTGCTGTCAAGCACACGGTACTCCACAGATTTTGCGTTACGCAGGAAGGATAAAACTGGGATAATCTCATCGCGTGCTTGATCATCATTTGGTGAGATTGCCAGATTCTCTACAGAACCTTCTTCCGTTGTCGGATCAATTCCTAAATAATCATATAATCCGTCACCTGCATCATAAACAAATCCAGCTTGCTCATAGAAGGAATCTGCTCCATCGTAAATGAACTCATCCAGGATTGGTGCTTCATTCCAGTCCCCGTTAAATCCAACGAATGGAACGGATAGCTCTGGATATGCTTCGTTTGCAAATGTTACGAAACCTTCAACGAAATAACCGTTAGGGAAAATCTCGTTCGGGTCTACATGGTCAACAGCGCCATCATCTGTCACTGTTAATGCTTTTGCATTGCTTAGATCTACATCGACATTCACTAGAACACTACCATTCGCAGGGATTTTTACGGAAGTGTTTCCATTGTCGATTGCCACATCGGCATCTACAATTTCAGCTGCCTCAAGTCCGTCAAGTGCACCTGTATGGTAGGCATTTCCAAGCACACCGAAGATCTGGAGATCCGTTTGCAAGTTCGCACTCACGTCATAAGAAACAGGCTCATTGCTTGTGTTTCTTGCTACGAGTGTAAAGCTAAACGCATTATCGACTTCCTGTAGTGCAACTTTCGCTTCCCCAGTACTCTGTTCAGTTACGACAACCGGTGTGCTCGCTGCTGCGTGGAGCTGCATGATTCCAGCACCTTGTCTTCTCGGTGAGTAAGGTGTTTCACCGTCTCCGTAGTCTGCATTGAATTCACCTTTGTCGCTTACTGGTTTAGCGGTGTTCATTAAAATATTTTTCGCCATTTGAACGCGGTCTGCACCTTCTAAGTCAAACTGATTGTCCACACGCTCTAAGATCAGTGCGGAACCACCAGCGACATGTGGTGCGGCCATGGATGTACCGCTCATGGAGCCGTACGCATCATTTTCAAGTGTTGATAAGATATTTCCGCCTGGAGCGGTGATTTCTGGCTTAAAGTCTAAGTTTGGTGTCACACCCCAAGATGTGAAGTTAGACATGGAATCTGCCAGTTCATTCACTACCGTTGTTGTTTCCTCATTAAAGGAAATTGTTACGGTCTCGCCAGCATCAAGTGCTGCTTTTAGCTCGTCACCATCGGTTTTCGCCATGAACAGCTGCGGAATTGTAATCCCTGGTTCTGACGCCATGCTTACCCATCCATCTGAATGGTTATAAACAATTACACCTTCTGCACCTGCATCCATCGCATTGTATGCAGTATCCGTAAATGTATTTCCACGTACGGCGAATGCAAATTTACCTGTTAAATCTTTTCCTGCAAAGCCTTCTTCATCTCCAATTCCGACCTCTTCAATTTCAAATGTGCCGTCGAGTTCATTCGGATGAACGGAGCTTGCAGATAGGAATGGTGCTGCTCCTTCTGTGTCACCATAACTGAAGTTCAGCGCATCCATATCCATATGACTGTTTTCCAATGATGCAACCTGCAATGATTCATACGTTAAGCCAGGTGCACCGACTACTCCGATGTCAGGATTGGATGCATACGGGTTAAAGAACCCATTTCCAAGATGTGCGGAGTTACCAGCAGAGATGGAGAAAAGAATTCCATTTTCTACTGCATTACGGATTGCTTCCTGTTCCGCATTTTCCGGATCAACAAAAGACGCAACCGAACCAAGACTCATGTTCACAACATCGGCACCTAAAATAAGTGCGTCATCAATCGCTTTAATGTAAATGTCACCCCAAGTGGAGCCCATATTCGGGTCATTTCCGAATACTTTCATCGCTAGAAGCTGGGCTTCCGGTGCAACACCTTTGATTCCGCCATTTTCTTCGTCACCATTCGCTAAAACAGTACCGGAGACGTGCATTCCGTGCATGGATGCCCCGTCACCCTTGTCCTGGATGACATCATTTTCATCCATATAGTTATGACCATATGGAACTTTCTCATTGAAATATTTACCAGGTAAATCATGACCTGAAATATAATCATTCACCTGGGATTTGGATAATGCTGGCTCTGTATCGTCTGAAAGGATAAAGTCACGATGATTCGGGTCTGCTCCGGAGTCGATTACTCCAACAATCATCCCTTCCCCGTCATAATCGTACTCATCCCATGTCTTTTGTGCTTCGACAATTTCTTTACTGTACTTCATATCCGGTTCAACTTCCGGACGTTCGTATTCCGTACTGATTGTTACACTTTTGACACCAGCTATTTTCTCAATTTTTTCGATATCTTTGAATGTAACAACCCCACTGAATCCGTTGAATGCGGTTGCAAAGGATTGTTTGTAAGCTATGTCCAGCTTCTCACTATTCAAGGCTTGTTTTACTTTATCTTGTGTTGCTAGATTCTTAGCTTGCAAGTCTAGCTTCTCCGCCTCTGATAAATCGCTGAACTTCTTCCCCTTCGCAGTTGCTGCTTTGATCGCAGGATCCCCTTCAACTTCTACAATGACACGTACTTCATCATCTGGATTGAACTGCTCTTCCAGTTCTTCTTTACTGATTTGGTCTCTGCGTTCCAGTTCTTTTGTGACTTCTTTCGTGGTGATGGTTGATGGTGTAGCTGCTACAAATGTGAGATTTGAAAAGACTAATAGAAATGCTGCAAATAGAGTAAGACTTTTCTTCAACTTCCTCAACTAGAAACCTCCCCTTTTTAACATCATTTTCAGAACAAATATAGAGGCATCTATCCTCCTTTCAACAAATAGATTAAAATCTAATGACAAAGATTTACATATTATTATATTTGTTCTGAAATTATTAGTCAATTGATATTAAGGGAATTATCTGAAGTTACTTCAAATGTCTCAACTTTTTCGGATGTTTCGGCAAGATCACGTGCAGTCATATAAATTTTGATGGTATATTCACCTGGATCAAGTGATGGCAGTTCGACATCAAATGTCTGCTCGTCACCGGCAGCTAATTCAATTTCCTCTACCGCTTGCATGAAGGCCTTACCTTCTGAATAGGTCGAAATTACACCAGTTTCATCACTTATTTCATATTCATACTTTTGGCTCGTCGAAAAACGTAATGTTGTTGCAGTGTCTCCATCGTTTTGTACGGTGTAGGTCATTTGATCACCTTCTGCGTTTAGTGCAAAGTTAAGCTCGGTGTCCACATTTTCATCTCCTTCGTTTTCTTCCTCTGTTCCATTTTCTTCCTGTTCCTCTTGTCCGTTATTGTCTTCAGGTTGCTCCTCTTGCCCTTCATCGTTTTCTCCCTGGCAAGCTGTAAGAATCAGTGCTGCCAACAGAATAAGGATCCCTATTAATTTCTTCATTATCATCACCTCAGCTGATTGAATTAAAAACCGGACCATAACTAGCTTCCTCGCAGACTATCTGCAGTCAAGTCCGTCATGCTCCGGTTTATTTTTTTAGTTTAATAAATCAAGTAATTCTTTTCTTATATCTTCGCTTACAGCGCCTTTCCCTCCGAAAATGGTTAAATTCTCAACATCATTTTCCGTAATAAATTTCGTGACGCTTGCTGGAATCCGGTCATGTACTAAGAGGATTCCTGTATTGTTCTTCGCTGCAAGTGTCGCACCTGCTAATGAATCGGCAAAGTTTCTTCCCGTTGCAATATACATATTTTCAACATCCGGGTTGAAATGCTGAGCAAGTAACGTGTTGGTAACATAGCGGTCGCTTCCACTGATGCGATTTGCTTGTGGCAGCTTGTTCTTCACGCCATTTGTTACAACACTTGCACCACCGACAACGATTGTTTCCTCTACTTTCAGTTCGTTCAGTGCTTTCGTCGTTGCAGCTGGGATTCTATCCTTCTGCGTGACGAGGATTGGAATGCCATTTTTCGCTGCGTATGGTGCTACGGATAGTGCATCCGGGAAATCGTAGCCATTTACGACAAATGCCTGGTCTGATCCGCTCGGCTTCACTTCTTTCGCAATAAGAAGTGCTGTATCTGTCCGGCTGGATCCGCTAATTCTTCTTACATTTAAACCTTCATCTTGTAAAGTGGATTGGATGCCATTGCTGATTGCGCCCGTTCCGCCGATAATGACGACATTTTTAGCCTTTAATCGTTTAATCTCACGCAATGTCTTGTCATACAGTTTGCTTGAACCGGTTAAGAGAATCGGTGCATCTTCTTTAAAAGCAAGCGGGACGGATGTGAGTGCATCGGCAAAGTCATCGCCTCTTGCTAAAACAACGGTATCCGCACGATCCCAGCCTTCCTTGCTAATCTCAATTGCTGTGTCATAGCGTAAGTAGCCACTGATTCGTTGCACGGATTTGTCTTTCTCTGCTAACGTCTTCTCCATCGCAGCTGCTGCGTTGAGCAAGCCATATCCGTACCCATTATTCGGGTGACTTGTGAATTCATCGTCCGTCAGTGGTGTTGCAGATGAACGGATAATGGTCTGAATTTCTTGCACAGACAAGTTCGAATGCGCCTGCTTCATGAGTGCCACGACTCCAGATACTGCTGGGCTTGCCATCGAAGTACCCGGCTTTGTTCCATACCTTCCATTTGGGATAGAAGAATAAATGTTTACTCCTGGTGCGACAACATCGGGCTTGGTTTCCCCATAGGGAGACGGACCGAGTAATGAGAATGGTGCTAATTCATTTTCTTGGTCAACCGCACCGACAGCGATTGATTCCGGGTAGTTGGCTGGTGCTTCAACGGAGCCTGGTGTCTGATTATAATCATTTCCAGTTGAGAAAACAGGGACAATTCCTGCTGCCACCCAAGCTTTCACGATATCACGGTAGAATTCTTCGTAACCGCCACCGCCGCCCCAAGAGTTATTCACGATATCCGGAGCAAGATCTGGTCGTTCCACGCCATTTGCATCAGTCGGATTGAGTACCCATTCGGCTGCTTCCAGCAGATCACTGTCATAAGCGTACCCACTACTGTCAAAAGCACGGACCGCAATCCATTCTGCACCTGGTGCAACACCAATACCTTGCTCGCCATTCTTGCCGACGAGCGTGCCCGTTACATGTGTTCCGTGATCAACGACATCGACCGGTTCACTGGAATCACCGGTAATATCATACCAGCTGTAAGCATGATTCACTTCACCAGTTGTTGCATTATAGCCCCGGTAGTTCTGTTTGATTGCCGGATGCGTCCAATCCGCTCCAGAATCAATCGTTGCTATTACTATTCCTGTACCATCATATCCTTGTTCCCAAACATCTGGTGCCTTCACTCGGTCAACGTTCCATACTACGCTTGTTGGGAGTGCTGCTTTTTCTGCATTCGTTGTGTTATGTAAGTATTTTTGTTTATTTGGTACGACTTTTTCTACTTCGTCCAGATTATTGATTTTCTCTGCAACTTCTTTTGTTGCCGTAACTGCTACCGTGTTCGCAACATAATACGGTTTAATATCTGCCGCGTTTCCTTGTTCCGCTTCTGCCTCAAGCAGTTGCATCACTTCTTCTTGTGACGTTTCCGCCGCTCGTTGCAATTCTGTTACGACAGCTTCCCGCTGCAATTCTTTTACGTTTGCGTCAGATAGTGTCGCACCTGCTTTTGCAGCAGCTGCCCTCGCAATCTTCTCCACCTCTGGCTTCTCGGTAAACGTGATGATGAAAGAGGTCTGCTCTTCCTCTTCAAATTCACTGAGAAGTTCGGATGAAAGCTTTCCCTTATTCCCCGCGGGTTCTGTCTTATCTGCTGCAAAGGCTGCTCCTGGCAAGATGCTTTGCAAAAAGACGAGAACAACCGCTAATACAGACAACAATTTAATCGTTTTATTCTGCATGCTTCATTCTCCTTACTTTTAGACTATGTAACTCGTATAGATACCATTTTAACACTTCATAGTTACCAGTTCTATGGAAATTAGATATTCATGAAAAATACTCTATGAAGTTAGCATATCGACTTCATAGAGTATTTTTTAACGCATGAATGAATTTCATAATTACCAAAGTCAGCTTCACCATCACCATATGTAGTTGGGAACGAACCAACTCAACTACATATGGTGATGGCGAAGCATTAAATACGTATTATGAAATTCATTAGCATGTTTCGTAATTTAAAATAAAGATACGGTGGCTAACTATATTTACTGCTATTAGCCACGTCCGGCTGCAGCGCCGATTGACTATCAAACTTCACACTCCATGAGTTTGTACGTCGCTAAACAGACGCTTTCGCCTTTGTTCTTATTGCAATAGGTCTGTCAGCTTCTCTTCAATTGGTTCATCCACTGCACCTGGCCCACCGAAGATTGCTAGACTTTCAAAGTTCTTCGTGTTCATATAGCTCGCGACAGATGCCGGTACATCGTGGTGAACGAGGAGAATCGCGCTGTTTTCTTTCGCTGCGAGTACTCCGCCTGTTAATGCGTCGGCAAAGTTATTTCCTGTTGCGACATATACATGGTTGCTGTCGACACCGAAGTGACCAGCAATGGCAATATTCGTCTCATAACGGTCCTTACCGCTTAGACGGGTTGCGTCAGGGAGTGCTTTTTCTACCGCTTCAGAAATTGCTGCTTCGCCTCCAACAACAATCGTTTCTTCCACACCTAAGCTTTCAACTGCTTCTCCGGTAGCTTGAGCAACGCGGTCGTCCAATGTGAGAAGAATCGGCAAGCCTTCTTTTGCCGCGTAAGATGCTACAGAAAGCGCGTCAGGGAAGTCCATTCCGTTTGCAACAACGGCTTCCTTTGTTCCCTCTGGCGCGACGAGGTCAGCAATTAATGCTGCTGTTTCGAAACGGGAATCTCCGTTCAGACGCTCGACTTCCAGTCCTTCTTCCGCTAATACTTCAAAGACATCTTTACTAACTGCTGTCTCTCCGCCTAAAATAATGACATTTTCTGCACCGAGACGTTTAATTTCTTTGAGTGTATTTTCCCAAAGTTTATTCGGCTGTGTCATTAAAATTGGCGCGTCCAGCTTGTGTGCTAGTGGTACGCCAGCTAACGCGTCGGCAAAGTCATCACCGCGAGCGATAATAACGGTGTCTGCCTCATCCCAGCCTTGTTTACTTGCTTCGATTGCCGTGTCATATCTTGTATGGCCATAGAGACGCTCTGCTTCCGGTTTTACCGTAAGAACAGCTGCTTTACTTACATTGCCTGCTTTATCTGTTGCTGTTACTGTAATTTCTGTTCCAGCTGCTTGTTTTACAATTGGAATTTCGAATTCACCTGATTCCGGAACAGTGATTCTACCAAGCTGGCTATCTCCTGCATTGGCGATAACGGTAGATTCGGCTTCAGCTGTTCCTGTAATCGTTGTCGTTTTTTCCGAGATTGTGTTGACTTGTGGTGCTGCTGGTGCTGTAATGTCGACTACTTTCACAATGACAGGGTAGCTAATATTGCCCGCTCTGTCTGTTGCTGTCAGTGTAATCGTTGTATCATGCTCCTGTGCCTCAATCTCAATTACGAAACTGCCATCTTCTTCGACTGTTGCAGCACCAATTTCCTCACCAGCAATAACGGCTGATACGGTCGTGCCCGGTTCTGCTGTTCCCGTAATTTCGGTTGCTTCATCTGTCACCTGCTCTACCTCTGGTGATTCAGGTGGAATGACATCCGTAACTTCTACTGTTTTTGTGATCGTTTGCTTGAAGTTATTCGTAAGTTCAAATACAACCTGATCTGTTACCATGTCGTCGATCGTAACCGTAAATTCTCCCCGGTCATCTGATTCGACTGCTTCACCGCGGGTAGCGATATCTAAGAATGGTAACGTCTTTCCTTCAATAGTAACGCTGCGTGATTTGTTCGTTAAATCTTCATTGAATACTTCGAGAGGAACATCGTAAGCTTCTTTACCGATGACACGCTCGTCGATATCATTTGTCCCTTCGAGTTGTACTTCACCTTGATAGATTGGAGTATTAATTTCTTCCGTTAGATTTCTCGCATGAAGCGTACCGTTAACGAACAGGCCGCCCTCACTGCGTAATCCGCCGTAAACGTAAATGTCTCCGTTAATTTTTACGTTGTTTTTAATTGTAAGGATGGAGTTCGGACTGATATGAACGTCTGTATTGATAACAGTGTTCGACCATTCTTCGTTACCTTTTGTCACATAATAGTCCTCGTTGTCATCGATTACAATGTCTTTTAAAACATTTGCTTCCTTGTCTTCTGATAGAGCTTCACCAGTTGCGGCAAAGGTTTGCACCGGCAGGAAAATGCTTAGCGCTAGAACGAGTGCCATGAAAATAGATGAAACTCTCTTTGATGATTTGTTGTTCATTTTGTTCTCCTTTCTATTCTAGTTGGTAATTTTTCTCTTTTTCTATTATATATGATAGAACGATAATTTACTAAGAAAGCAACAAAGTTGGCAAAAAAAGAGATGCATATACTCATAGAAAAAGGGAAAGTCTGCATCGTAAAACCGCTCCGGGGATAATCCGCTTGCTATGAACGGCTGGTGTCTCTTATCTTTCCGGAGCTGATTGTTCGTTCGGAGCTAAATAATTCAAATTTCACGGTCTGAAGCAGTAAGTATCCTCCGCTGAATTAATGAAAGCAATCGTTCATTATAGTGATGGACATGATGTTAAGACTTTTTTCGAATGATAGAGGGTTCTAATCGCTCGGGCGAGATAGATTCCTTTTTGTTCGAGTAAATAGAAGGGCGCTAATTGCTCGAGTGAAACAGATTCCGATTCTTTCGGATGAATAGAGGTGCTCTAATCGCCCGAATGAAGCGGATTCCGGTTCATTCAAGTGAATAGAAGCGCTCTAATCAACCGAATGCACCGAATTTCAGTTCATTCGGGCTGAGAGATCTTATGAACATCTAAATTTCATTGTCCTTGCTCAATTTCGCCAGTGAAACTCACCAGTACGATCATTAAACTTATCTATCAAAACATCTTAAGTATCTTTCATTCTCTATAACCCCTCCGCTACTTTTTAAAGTACCATTTCCACAGAGAAAGGCCGATAATGGCATAGATGATAAGTGAACCGTAGAGCCAGACGGATAGCATTTCATTAACGAACATGGATCTTTCTCCCTTCATTCTGCTTTTGCTAAATCTTCAGCGACTTGCTGCTTATCTTTCATAATGAAAGCGAGTAGAATCATAGAAACGATTCCGATACCCGTGGCGACTGCACCGGCCGTCATCGTGCTTGGTATGATTCCGCCAAAGTATAAAATCAGATAAGCGAGTAAACCGATAATCATGGAACCTTCTGCTGCCCGGGGTGATGCTTTCCGTTTTCCATACACCGCATATAAAATTGGTCCAAGGGTTCCAGCTGCAATCCCGGAAATTCCAATCCACATGACGTCTCCCATATACATCGGTGGTTTGAGAACAATGAGAAATGCGAGCAGCCCGACAACTGGTACTGCTATTCTACTAATCCGTAATGCTATCTTTTCCGCCCTTTCATCATCTACTTGAACAATTCCGCGTTTTACGAGGAATTTCAGGAAAATATCATTCGCAAAGACAGTGGAAATCGATACGAATAATCCATCTGTCGTGGACATCGCCGCAGCAAGAATCACCACTCCGAAGAATGCGACAATAATAGCCGGGAATGCCCATGTGACATATTCCATTAAGGCTAAGTCGGCAACGATATCTGCTGGTCCGAGCGCAACTCTACTATAAAGTCCACCGAATAAAACAACGACACAGAGAGAAGCCGTGATGACGTAGGTGAGAATCATTTTCCCTAGATCTTTCTCATTTTTCAAGCCCAATACTTTGTTAAATAGATGCGGAGCTGAGGCAAACGCCCACTGAATCGTAATCGCACCGATAACGGCACCAATCGAATAAAAATGGGCAGAATCGGGGTTAAATACTTTCACCAAATTGCCATCTTGCGCAGCTAAATTGTCTACTATTCCGGAGAAAGTGGCTGTAATCCCGTCATTCCAGAAAATCACAATCCCGGAAATGAATACGATAATTCCTGCAATCGCCATTAAGATGACTTGGATCGCATCTGTATAAATATCTGCTAATGCCCCTCCGCCGAAAACATACAGCACAACAACGGCCGTAATGAGAATGAGTCCGACTGTATAATCCAACCCGAGTAAATATTCGAAAATCCTTGCACCTGCTACAAACTGGGCGGCGATATAGAAGATATTAAACAGTAAAATCAAGCCTGTCCCTACCCGTAAAATATCACTATTATAATAGTCGCCTAACCAATCCGGCAGGGAAAGGGACTGCTGCGTTTTATTTAGTGCCCTGATTCGTTTTGCAACCATCAAGACCCCGATGGCTCCTCCGCCAATCATGGCGATCACTAACCAGAGGTTGGTCAGCCCCCAATCATAGGACCAGCCGGGATAACCTAGAAACGTCGCTGCACTTAAATAGGTGGCAGCAAAAGAAAGGCCGAGCACAACCGGGCCAAGTCCTCCACCGATCGCAAAGTCGCGGACGCTTTTTGTTTGCTTCGTTCCGAGTAAGCCGAGTGCCAACATAATCCCAAGAAACAATAGAAAACCAACCCATGTATAGACCGTTACACTGTTCAAGATTTTCCTCCTTCCGATAAAGCATTTTAAAACTTTTTCTCGCGTTTATTATTTTACTAGTGTAGAAATTCTTTTTGCCGGATGATTCGCAGGTAAACGAGCGGAATCGGTATCAAACAGGTTTTCCCGTAATGTTTTTCCTGTGTATTCCTTCCGGTAGATGCCGCGTTTTTGCAATTCCGGTACGACATGATCGACAAACTCACGGAACGTTTCCAAGGAATAGCTTTGTGCGATGTTAAATCCGTCGACATCACCTTCTGTTGCCCATTCTTGGATCCGATCTGCAATTTGCTCTGGTGTCCCAATGAATTTCGCTGTTCCATTGCCGAGGCCATGATTTTGGATTGCTTCTCGTAATGTCCACTTTTTATTCGGGTCCTTCGTATACATGTCCAGATTCCCTTGAACAGCTTCTGTTTCAATATCTTCAATATATTGATCCGGGTCATATTTCGAGAAATCAATTCCTGTATGACCGGAAAGCATTGCTGCCGTTCCTTCATAACTGACATGATTCTTCAAATCCTCGTATTTCTCGTAAGCTTCTTCTTCTGTAGAACCGACAATCGGCAGAACCATTGGGAAGATGCGAACACTATCTGCATTTCTTCCTTGTTCGACGACCCGCTTTCGTAAGTCTTGGGAGTAATTCCTCTGCGCTTCAAGAGAATGTCCTTTCGTAAAGACGCCTTCCGCATGTTTCGCTGCAAAATCCCGCCCCCTTGGGGAAGCACCAGCTTGGAATAATACCGGTGTACGCTGTGGGGATGGTTCCGTTAAATGAATTCCCGGTACATTGAAAAACTCCCCGTGATGATTGATGGCATGAACCTTCTCTGGATCTGCAAACGTATCTTTCGCTCTGTCATGCACTACCGCGTCATCTTCCCAGCTATGTTCCCAAAGCTTATAAACGACTTCTAAAAATTCATCCGCCCGGTCATACCGCTGACGCTTCGGCAGACGCCCAGACAAGCCAAGGTTAATCGCTTCACTTTCCAAATAGGAAGTAACAACGTTCCATGCAATCCGGCCTTCCGTTAAATGATCCAATGTAGACAATTGCCGCGCCAATGCATAGGGCTGGGCATATGTAGCGGAAACGGTTGGTGCAAAGCCAATATGCTCGGTTACTTGTGCCATGGCAGAAATAATTAATAACGGATCATGGGCAGGCAACTGAACCGCATGGCGGATTGCTGCATCATGACTGTTTCCATAAACGGAATAGGTTCCTAACACATCCGCGATAAATACAGCATCAAATTTACCACGTTCCAATACTTTCGCTGTTTCCGCCCAGTAGTTTAGACTATTATGCTTCCGTCCTTCATCTTTTTCATGTTTCCATAGTCCAGTAGAATGTGGGGATGGTGAATTTTGAATGAAACCGTTTAAATGAATTTGTTTCTTGTTGCTCATTTTAGCCACTCCTTTTTTGTTTTCTTACCTTTCTTAATGAATTTCATAATACGTATTTAATGCTTCACCATCACCATATGTAATTGAGTTGGTTCGTTCCCAACTACATATGGTGATGGAAAAGCCGACTTTGGTAATTATGAAATTCATTCTTCTCACTACCATATATTACTTTTCCTATCTTTTTAATCAGATTTAGGGCAATGAAAAAACTCTCCCAAGATGAGGAAGAGTTTGTTTGATAGCTTCACCCCTCATCTTTCAAGCATCTGCTTGCTGGAATTAGCACCTTATTACGAAACGTAATGGTTGCCGCGGGGTCAACGGACCAGATTCCTACCCCGGCTCTTGATAAAGGTAATTCATATGTGATTAGTAAGAATTAAATATCATTCTACATAATGAGCAGGGTGTCTGTCAACAGTTAATTTTCAGAAAAGGTCTTTCCTACCAGTTAATGGGGAAAAAAATCCCCTGTAAAGCAGGTTGTCTGCTCTACAGGGGATTCCTTATACTTACTTCAATCGTTTTGTTAACTCATTTTTGATGGAGTCGTCAACTGCTCCGGTTCCTCCGAAGATGGAGAGACTCTGGAATTTTTGTTTGTTCATATAGGCTGTAACAGATGCCGGGACGCTATGATGGACGAGTAAAATTGCACTGTTCTCTTTCGCTGCAAGTACTCCGCCAGTCAATGCATCAGCATAGTTCTGACCAGTTGCGACATAAATATGCTTGCTGTCTACACCAAAGTGTTTTGCAATTGCAATATTCGTTTCATAACGGTCCTTACCGCTTAAACGCTCGGCTTTCGGCAATGCTTGTGCTACCTTTTTAGAAACTACCGATTCTCCGCCAACGACAAGCGTTTCTTTCACGCCGAGTGATTGCACTGCGGACTCGGTCGCTTTTGCAACACGGTCATCTAGTGTTAAAAGAATTGGCAGACCTTCTTTTGCTGCATAAGATGCGACGGAAAGTGCATCAGGAAAATCCATGCCATTTGCTACGACTACTTTTTTCGTTCCATTTGGTGCAATTTTCTTAGCGATCAATGCTGCTGTTTCGAAACGAGAATCACCATCGATTCGTTCTACTTTCAGTCCCGCTTTTGTTAATTCATTTGCTACTGTTTTACTTACCGCACCTTCTCCACCAAGGATGATCGCATTCTTCGCACCAAGGCGTTTGATTTCTGTGAGACTGTTATCCCATAGTTTGTTGCCTGGTGTCATTAGAATGGGTGCATCCAGTTTATGAGCTAGCGGTACTCCTGCAAGGGCATCTGCAAAATCATCGCCACGCGCGATAATGACCGTTTCTGCTTTATCCCAGCCTCGTTTACTTGCTTCCACTGCTGTGTCGTAGCGCATGTATCCAGAGATACGCTCGACTTGTTTTTTCACGATAATGGTTGCTGCTTTACTTTCGTTACCAGCTTTATCTTTTGCTGTTACGGTAACTTTCGTATCTGCAGCTTGTTTTTTAATCGGCATTTCGAATGTACCGTCAGATTCAGCAGTCACGCGACCGATCTGCTGATCGTTAGCTGTTGCAACTACGACAGATGCTGCTTCTGCTGTTCCAGTGATTTTCGTTGATTGGTCTATTAGTTGGTTAACTGCAGGCGCTTCTGGAGCAGTTACGTCTTTTACAACAACTTTACTTGCCTCGCTAACATTTCCTGCTTTATCTGTCGCGGTGACGACGATTTCTGTTTCAGCAGCTTGTTTAGCGATTTTTATTGTAAAATTACCGTTCGCGCTTGCTGTCGCCTGGCCAATTTCCTCATCTGCTACTTTTGCAATGACCGTTGCATTAGCTTCTGCTTTACCGGTAATTTCCGTTGATTGGTCGGTTACTTCATTAACTTCTGGAGCTGTAGGTGGTGTGGTGTCTGACACCGTTATCTTCGCAGCTTCACTTTCCTTTCCATTCTTTCCAGCTGCAACTACTGTCAACTCTGTTCCCGCAGTTTGTTTTGATATAGCTAGGTTGAATGCACCTTTTGAGTCTGCATGACCTATTACTAATTCTTTTCCTGCAGCACTTACTTTAATGACAGCGTCTGAACTTGATGTACCAGTTACTTTTTCATCTTGGTCTGTCACTTCATTAACAACTGGAATCGCTGCATTCGTAATTATTTCAAGAGTATTTTTTTCGCTTTTATTTCCACTATTATCTTCAGCTGAAATAGAAAGATTGTAATCTTTATTAGCTTCTAGGTTAGTGAATGTATAGCTATTTTCTCCAGTATATACTTCATCAATTTTCTCATCATTTACATATAAATTATAGTGTGAAAGATCAGCATCGTTAACGCCTTCCCAAATTACATTGATAAAATCTGACCCGTACTGGTCAACATTAAAATCTGATACGTTATTTGGTGGCAAAACATCAGCAATGCTTACACTCTTGTATGTTTGGCCGCCAAAAATATCGACCAATTCAAACTCCACGCTATTGGACGTGAAATTATTTAATGTGACTGTAAAGAATCCTTTGTCATCTAAAGTAACTTCTTGTCCTTGAACATATACTTCAAGGAATGGTAGTGTTTGACCTTCAATCATTACCGTACCTGATTCATTTGTTAAATCATCCGTAAACACTACAAATGGAACATGATAAGGTTGATTACCAACATGTACAGAGTAAACAGAGTTTGGACCAGATAATTTAACGCTTCCATGGTAATATGGTCCACCAGTTGTTCCATAGCTTACATTTTTGGCATATAGTGTTCCGCCAACTGATAATCCTCCGCGAGCATCTAACGCGCCATAAACATATAAATCTCCTGGTACGAATCCATAACCGTTAACAATAACAACTGCATCTGGTCCAATATAGACATCGTTGTCAAAAGCAGCAAAATTCCAAGCCTGACTATTTAAAATAACGTCATAGTCCTGCTCAGTTTGTTGAGCAGAAGCTTGGTCTTCCTCTTCAATAATTTCAAGTTCTTCAAAAGTTAGAATTTCTCCAACTTGATCCGTTGCAACATCCTCCGCTTGAGCTGCCAATATAGAGCTTGGCAGGAAAACATTAAGAAATAAGATTAACACCATAAAGCCGTATGTAATTCTACTAAACTTTCTTTTCATCCAATTTCCCTTCCCTTCTGTTATTTTTTCCCTATACCCATTATAGGTGAATCGGGTATATTTTACTAGACAAATAGATAGATAACTTCTATACTTCAAAATAAGTTCATACTGATAACCCTTACAAACTAAAATTAAACACAAAAAAACACCCTACAGAGTATTAGGCTACTCTATAGGATGTTTTCGTAGATTCATACCGAACTTATTCGTTCAGGTAGTCTTCTAGAGCTTGTTTAACATCGTCACTTACTGCATTTTGACCACCAAAGATTGCAGAGAAGTCAACGTCATTTGCTTCTAGGTAAGGTGCGATTTCTGCTGGGATTCTATCATGTACTAATAGAATTGCAGATTCGTCCTTAGCTGATAGAACTGCTCCTGTAAGAGCGTCAGCGTAATCTTTACCTGTAGCAATGTAAAGACCAGCGTCTGCAAAGTCATAGTGTTCTAAGATCGCAACGTTAGTACCGTAACGGTCATCACCAGCTAGACGAGTTGCAGATGGAAGAGCTTCTTCTACATCAGCGTTAACAACTGCTTCTCCACCGACTACTGTAGTTTCAGCTACATTGTACTCATCAAGGAGTGCTTGAGTTGCTTCTGGTACACGGTCATCCAATGTTAATACAATTGGAGTTTCTGTTTGAGCTGCGAATGAACCAATTGTCAGTGCATCCGGGAAGTTTAGTCCGTTTGCTACAACAACTTCATTCAGTTCGCCGCCGTTTAATTCAGCGAATGCTTTTGCAATTTCTGCTGCAGTATCGAAACGAGAGTCACCAGCTAAACGATTGATATCAGGAACTGCTGAAGCTAATCTGTTATACGTTTCTGGAGCAATTGCACCTTCTCCTCCAAGAACGATTGCTTCGTCAGCACCGAGTCTTTCGATTTCAGCTAATGTTTTTTCAACAATTTTATCATTGTCTGTTGTTAAAAGAATTGGTGTATCTAGTAAGTGTGCTAAAGGAACACCTGCTAGAGCGTCTGCATAGTCATCACCACGGGCAACGATTACGGTATCAACAGAGTCGTCTTCCCAAGCTTGGCTAATTTCAATAGCTGTGTCGTATCTGCTATGACCGAAGATACGCTCAAGCTCTTCTGGAGATGGTTCTGGTTCTGGTTCTGGCTCTGGTTCTGGTTCTGGAGCTGGCTCTTCCGCAATTGCATCAACTACTGCTGAAGCATTTACTAGTCCATGACCGAATCCATTGTTAACTTCTTCAGAGAATTCATCGTTCGTTAAGTTTGTTGCTGTTTCAGTTAGAACATTTTCAATTTCTTCAATTGTTGCGTCAGCATTTGCTTGTTTAGCAAGTGCTACAACACCCGCAACTGCTGGAGCTGCCATGGAAGTACCGTCAGCCCATGCAACATCATCAATAGGGTAAGAAGATGGAACTGTTACACCTGGAGCTACAACTTCAGGTTTTACTTCACCATATGGTGATGGTCCTTTTGCTGAGAAATCAGCAAGGCTGTTATCCTTATCAATTGCACCAACTGTAAATGCTTCTGGGTACAGTGCTGGAACGAAGATCGATCCTTCTTCAGGATTATCTAAGTTTCCTGCTGCAAATACTGGGAAGATGTTCGCATCTGTCCAAGAAACAAGTACGTCACGGAACCATTCGTTATCAAAAGTTTCCCCATTTGAGTCAACGCCCCATGAGTTGTTGATAACGTCTGGTGCGTTAGCCGCGTCTCCGCCTGGAGCTAGCATCCACTCTGCAGCTTCAACAAACGCAGGTAGTGGGCCACTTCCGATTGAGTTAAGAGCTTTAGCTGCAATCCAAGTTGAACCTGGTGCAACACCTAAATCACCGGAGTAACCTGCAATTTCAAAGTTTTGACCGGATGTAGTACCAGCTACGTGTGTACCATGTCCGTTGTCATCGTATGCTTCTTCTTCGCCATTAATAGCATCATAGAAGCTTGCTGCGTGATTAACTTCGCCTGTTTCTGCATTATAACCACGGTAGCTATCTTGGACTGCCGGGTGATCCCACTGGACACCAGAGTCAATGTTACCAATTACGATACCTTCACCGTTGAATCCTTTTTCCCAAGCTTCTGGAGCTTGAACATGATCAACGTTCCAGCCTAATGGATATTCATCGATAATACTTTCATTCAGGCTGTTTTCTTTTTGAACCGGATCAATTAGTTTGATTTCCGGGCTAGCTGTAACACTTTTAACTTCAGAGAATGCTGCAACTTCTTCAGCAACTTCCTGAGTTGCTGTTACAACAAGAATGTTAGCGATATAGAAAGAATTAACTTCCGCTACATCTGCGTTATCCTCTAAGTAACTTAAAACATCTGCTTGTGTTGCATCAGCAGTTGTCTGTAAAGCATTAATTACTGCTTCACGTTGCTGAACTTCTGCTTGTTCTTCAGATAGTCCAGATAGGCTTACACTTTGCTTTGCTGCAGTTGTGTCAGCCTTTTCGTTGAATTCTACAACAAATGAAACTTCGTCGTTCTCTTCAAATTCTTGTATTAGGTTACTAGAGAGTTTCCCCTCAACTGAATTAGTCTGTGCAAAAATTGAAATTGGTGAGAATAGTGACGCCACCATGATCAACGCAGTGAACAAACTAAGTAAGTTAAAACGTTTCTTGACCACAAAATCCCTCCTGGAATGGAAATAGATTCAAAGTTATATTACAAACAACAAAGAAATCAGCTGCTATTTTCACCGTCCTTTCTCCTCTTGTCAGCGGTATTGTCCTGGGTGTCTGCTCTATTATGTATGGTGGTAACGATGAATCCGTCACCCGCTTTGCAGAGGTTAAATAGATTTTTTGTTGTTTAGTAAACGAATAGCAAGTTCTGGAAATTATTATAACATACTCCGAGAATAATTGTTTGATATTTTAGTACTAATAGACTTATAGGAAGAAAGGCTAAATTTTGACATATATTTTATTTTTATGAGCATAAAGCGTGATAACTAACCAGATTCCAAAATAGATTATAAAATAAATTATTTCGGCAGGAAGCCCGAAACTTCCCGAGAAATCCATCAAAAGGGTGTTTAGCGAGGTTGATCGTTCTCCAATCGTGACGCTTGTGTTAATGAGCACTGCGTACAGGACGTATTTCCCGAAGTAAACGAGGAAACTATTTCTCCCATATGCTTCTAACACCCAATGTACAGATTTTTTAAACGGTTTTATTTCATTAGATTGGTTTTTATCAAAAATGACATAACAGATTGCTAGAATGAATATCGTAAGTCCCGCTGTAATGATTCCGAACGACGGGGACCATAGTCTTTTATTAAATGGAATAATTACATTCACAACTAGGGATAAGAGGATGAGGGCAGTCGAAAATGTAAATAAGCGCATTCCGACCTTTTTCCCTTTATTTAAGAGAATCTTCCCAGCCACGAAACCGAGCAGCACATTTCCAAGTGCAGAGAATATCGTCGGTATTCCTTCCGGGTCGTGACCACGTTCCCCCTGAGCATATGTATGATTTTCTCCGAATATTACCGGATCGATTATATGGGATGGATTGCACCCCATCTGCGGCAGCGCGTCTTCACATCCCGCTCCTACTACGAGCAAGGATGCACCGTAAATACCGAATATGATAAAGCTCAGAACGATTAATGCTCCAATACGTTTGATATATTTTGTAATCACAACAGTTAGAACACCGAGAACGGCAAATAACTGCAGCACGCCTGTGAATCTGAGAGTAGCTAAGTCTAATGACCAAGCAGCGACCATGTTAAACAACAAACCAAAAATAATCAATCGAAATGTCCGGAGGCCCAGCCGCTTCGCACTGACACCTTTGCGGTAAGCGATGGCCATACTCGTTCCGAAAATCGTAACGAAAGCCGGAAATATCGTATCGAGCATGGTCAGCCCGTACCAAGGAGCATGACTAAATACTCCCGGAACACTAAATGTAAAGATAGATAGAAAAACAATAAACCCTCGTGTGGTATCCAACGAGTAGATTCTGCTCTTCTTTCTAGTAGTTAAATTCGCGTTCATCCTATCACATTCCCTATTCTTATACTTATTAAACATAAATTCTATTATAACCTTTAAAAAGTTTACCATAAACTAATTGTTCGTATCGAATATTGTATATAATAGCAGAGAAAGGAGGTAGCATGATGGATAGAAGAAAGTATCTGACGGCCGGGGTCATCGTACTCGTTTCTGCAATCGTACTGGCAATCTTTTTCCGGTTTGATATTTTACATAAAGATTTAAATGAAGTCATCTATTATATTCCGCATCAGGATGACGAAGTAATTACCTTTGGCGTGTCGATCCATGACCATGTCGAAAAGGGTCATGATGTGCATGTTGTCCTCTTAACTGACGGGGCGAATTCAGCAGTTCGGCATCAGCTTGATTTAACAAAAGAGGAATTTTCCGAAGCAAGGAATCGGGAGTTCGATCTGGCCGTGGAAATCCTCGGAGTTGATGCAGATCATGTGGAAAAGCTTGGGCACGCAGATGGGGATCTGCAAGTAGAAGATGTAGAAGAAGTCATCCGGGAATATCAGGAACGTTATCCGGATGCAAGCCATAAAACATTCAGCTATCACGATCCACATCATGACCACGCGAATGCTGGGCATGCGCTACGTAATCTAATGAAGGAAGGAATCATTGAGGATGGAACCTTTTACTTTGGAAATAACTTTACTCCGCTGGACGTCGAGATAAAAGAAGACCATTATGAGGAGGATTATCTCGAGACCATTATTGAAGCGAGCCGGGCTTATAAGGAAGTAGATATGGATAAAGGCATGTATGGGATCGGCTGGAAGTCAGTACCGGAATATTTTATAACCCTGGAGGAGAACCCGGTTAGTCCGTATCATGAGCTCGAATAAACGCGAGGAATTATATGGATTAGACAAGTTACTTGGAATTCGATAAACTTAAGGGTGTGCTTTATTCACTTTAGGGAGTTTTATAGAATAAAAGCATCGTAAACATTGAAAAAGAAAGCGTGAGATTCATGGATTTATATAAGAAAGCCGACAGAAAGTTCAGGCTGGAAATTGAAGGCTTGCGGGCTGTCGCTTCTATTCTAGTTGCTGTCTATCATATCTGGCTCGGAAATGTGTCCGGCGGGGTCGATGTATTCTTCGTTGTGGCAGGATTTTTAATTACGACTTCCCTGCTTGGCCGCTATGAACGGTCCGGCAAGATTGATTTCAGCGGATTTATTTTGCGGCTGATGAAGCGATTGTTCCCAGCAGCTTTTACCGTGCTGTTTATTACAGGAATTGCCTGTATCATTTGGCTCCCGGAAGTTAGATGGGCTCAAACCGTTCAGGAATTGCTTGCTGCTGCCTTGTATTTCGAAAACTGGCAATTAGCGATTAATTCGGTGGACTATCTTGCACAGAATAATGAAGCGAGCCCGTTCCAACACTTCTGGGCGATGTCCTTACAGGGGCAATTCTATATTATTTGGCCGCTCCTTCTATTCATAACGATTTTGCTTGCTCGTTTTATTTTCAAAAAGCAAGTAAGACCGGTGTTCTTTGGGACATTGATTGTCGTGTTCTTCATTTCCTTTGGTTATTCCATTTACATGACGGATGTTAACCAACCTTGGGCCTATTTCGACACGTTCACGAGAGTATGGGAATTTAGTGCAGGCGGATTGCTTGCTTTACTCATTGCAAATATTAAAGTGAATAAATCACTTAGCTTTGTTTTGAGCTGGCTCGGTCTGATTGGATTAGTTAGCTGTGGTTTAGTTCTGCAAGTATCAACCGTGTTCCCAGGTTACGCGGCATTATGGCCGGTACTGAGTGCGATCTTTATTTTAATCGCTGGAAATCAAGGTGGAAAATATAGTGCTTATGGTTTACTAAGTTCGAAGCCGCTCATTGCGTTTGGCGGAATTTCGTACGGTTTCTACCTCTGGCATTGGCCAATCTTAATCTTTTACTTCCTTATTACAGGGAATGAAACAGCTAGCCTTGTTGAAGGATTACTCATTATGGTACTATCGGCTATTCTTGCTTATGTGACAACAGAATTTGTCGAGAAGCCAATTCGAAACAGAAAGAGCTTGAACGTGAAATGGAAGACAGCAACGGTTGCTGTTCTCTTCCTCCTCCCGGTCTTAGTGCTCTCCGGCTTCTGGTCCCAAACGATTGCTAAGCAGCAGAATCAGTTGGCGGATATGGTGAATGAAGAAGATTATCCAGGTGCTGCGGTAACAGCATTTGCCGAAACGAGCGCCGAGACAGATGAACCGGTCGTTCCTACACCGGTGCAAGCGCGAAATGACCAACCTGATTTATATGCGGATGGTTGTCACCAAGCTATCGGAGAAACGGAAGTCATTGAATGTATTTACGGGGAGACGGAAAATCCGGAATACACCGTGGCACTTGTAGGCGGCTCACATTCTGCCCACTGGCTGCCGGCATTACAAGGATTTGCCGAAGAAGAAAAAATTCAAATCAATTCGTACACGAAAAGTGGTTGTCGTTTTTCCACGGAAGAATTTGATGCAGAAGATTGTACCGATTGGAATACGAATTTAATGGACGTTATTCTTGAATTAGATCCGGATCTCGTATTTACAACGGCAGATGTTACGCAGCATCAAGAAGTTCCTGACGGATATGTTGAGGCATGGGAAATCTTAGAAGAGCATGATATTCAAGTATTTGCCGTTCGGGATAACCCGCGCTTCACCTTTGATGTTCCTTCCTGTGTGGAGGAAAATGGTCCAGATAGTATAGAATGTGCGGTGGAACAAGAAGAGATTCTCCCTGCTGAGGCACCGTGGGATCAGTTAGAGAATCCGCCAGCAAATGTACATTATGCTGATTTCACCGACCGATTCTGTGAGGATGGTTCCTGTAAAGCAGTCGTCGGGAATGTGCTAGTCTATACGGATAGCCATCATATTACAGCAACTTATTCTAGTACACTCGCACCTTTTGTACGAGATGAATTGGTGCCATTACTCAAATAAAGTTAAAAAAATAGAGAAAGTCTCTCGTTGATTTGGAGAGATTTTCTCTATTTTTATGTTTTATTTTAACTTTCGCGTGGCTTACTACCCGAATTCGGGAAGAATGATACTTTTGGGTGTTGAGCGGATTTCTCTCTGCCGGATTATACCGGAATCCGGGTGGAACGGGCGTTGAGAGAGCCTATATTCGACCGAGCCAACCGAATTGCAGCTCAAACGGGCGTTGAGAACACTCCCAAACACCCGTTTGACCCAAAACCGCATTCTAACAGTTGTTAAGAACCTTTAGCGTAAAGCGAGGTCTCTTCCTCTTATGCGAAAATTAGTATTTACTTCACTAGATTGATAATGTTAGTACGCACTTTATCTTGGATCGCACTGTTTCCGCCTAAGAAGTAAATATCCGGTTTTGTCGGTGTGTTTGATTTCAACCATGTATTTACCGATTTAGGAACTTGGTCGGATAGCGTGAGCACGAGCGGGCTCCCTTTCTTCGCTGCTAGTGGAGCGGCACTTAGTGCGTCTGCTATATCCATCCCTTGTGCGACGAAGATATTATCTAATTGGTTCTTGTTGTAATACTTGTTGATGATGGCAAGTCCCGTATCAAAGCGGGCTTTTCCAGAAACGCGTTCGACTTTGCCGGTTAATTTCTTCAGCTCATTTTCCACATTAGCGGAAACAGCTGTCTTCCCGCCGATAATTGTTACTTTAGAAACGTTATTTTTCGTAATAAAGTTTCGTGCTTCCTCACTTAATTTCTTCGTATTCGTAAGCAGGATTGGAATGTTCTTCTCTCCTGCGTATGGTGCGATTGCGAGTGGGTCGGATGACTTCTCGTCTCCTGTTGTAATAAATACTTCATTTACTTTTTTCTTGGAAGCGACTATATCTGCAACTTTAGCAGCTGTACCGTAACGAAGATCTGCTTCGATTCGTTCTACACGGGAGCTTCTAAACATATCTTGTAGTTGCTTCTCCACATTTGTAGAAATTGCACCCTTACCACCTAGAATATAAACATATTTCGGTTGAATTCGTTTTAATTCCTGCTCAACAGCTGGTGTTAAGCGGTCATTTCTCGTTAGCAGTAATGGTGAATCCAGACTTGAAGCGAGCACACTTCCCGTTAATGCGTCAATCGGCAGGTCTCCGCGGCCGATCACAACGTATTCCGGCTGCTCCCAGTGCCAGCCATGGTTCGATATGGCTACACTTGTTTCAAAACGGTTCGGTCCTTCAAGCGGGTAAACATCGACATATTCTCCTGCTGTCACGTAACTGGATGAAACCCAACCGGTTTGTCCAGAGCTTGTACGAACTGGCAGCCAGACGTATTGGTTCACTCGAGAATTATTTCCTCTGTATTCCCCTGTAATCGTTAATTTCGTTCCTTTTGGAAGACTTGCCACGACACTTGAGCTTGTGCTTGGTTCTTTACGCAAGTTCAATGAGCGTGTATTCGTGTATGCTGTCTCACCCTTTTTCAGTGATTGGCTGGAATAATGCTGCGGTCCATCCATTTGATACTTATTCGAACGAAAACGCAGTTGACCATTAGATAACTGATATGGTTCAAGTTTTTGTGTCGGGAACGGTGTAATATCGATTAAGGTTAAATCTCGTAATCTCTTAAACACGTTTTCCTGATAAGCTGTATATGGATTTTCCAATGGGTTGTTTCTCGGCAGCATTCCGTTGTAAGCCATAATAGCGAAATACCAATTTTCGATAACCATCGGATCGCCATTATTCACGGTTGGGATAATAGGGGTTTTAGCATCTTTATAATTCCACTTATCTTTTAAAATACGGATTCCTTCTCGGACGTTAAAGCGGATATCTTCTTTCAAACGTTTGATATATTTATCTTTTGCGGAACCTTCACTTAAATACATATGGTTGGAAACTTGCATAATACCAATACCGATACAATCATAGCCGAGCAGGGCGTTCGTCCCGTCCCAAGCTAGTTTTCTACCATCTGTTGTTTTACAACTATTTTTGACACGGCTTGGTACCTCGTTCCAGAATTGTTGCCAGTTACTTTCCTGGTAAGCAATTGCTTTTACAATTTCTGGGGATACATTGGCATTCAGAGCTTCTTCTGTTAAAATCTTGTTGATTTCTGCATAAGATGGATTTTTGTATTTATAGTTCACTTGTGCGGCAGCTTCTTTTTCTTCTGTAATATCTGTGAGGGATGCTTGTCCAGCTTCCACTTGGCTGCCTTTAATCGTAAAGTGCTGCTCCACCATTCCAGATGGTTCGGTCATTGCATCATCTTCCTCATATTCCGGGTATTCGATTGCGATCCCGTCATTTGTAACGGCAAAATTTGCCCGTTCGAATACGTCAGAAGTGTATACTTTCTCCACTCCTGCTGGGGATAGCTTTACGACATCAAAGTATAGTCCATTTCCTGAACCATCCATGCGATATGTAATAATACCATAAGTCTCACTCTCTGATTCTACTTGGTAAAAGTTCGTGACCTGTACAAAGGAGAGTTCTTCTTGATAAAGTTCCTCACCTGAATCTGTAATCCGTATCGTAGCGTTCTCTTCCTCATTCACTACTTCAACCTGCAAGGTGTCTGTCAGTTCTACATTGTTTTCCCCGAAGTCAAAGGTGATTTCGCCGTTTTCTTCTGCATGTACGTGCTGGAATGATAGAATTCCAAATGCCAGGATTGCGACGGCTATAACGAATAACTTGTTAACCTGTTTCTTCAATGGTTCGTTTCCTCCTCATCATTTCTATACCTCTAAAGATACCATAATTTATACTGGTTTTTCTACCTTGTTTTGACATTTTTCAGACATGTTTTTCCCATAAAAAAGAGGGGGAGTCGAATCCCCCAGATTTAAGCTATTACTTTTGATTTTTTCGTTTTCACCCGTTCCATGCTAAAGTGAACACGGCAGTAGTTGATGAACTCTTCGTATTCGCCTTTCTTCATGCATTTTTCGAACATCTCGATAATCGATGCTTTGTCGACTACTTCCTTACGATAGATGTCGTAAATCTGATAGAGGGTCTTCAAGCTTTCTTCCGCTTCTTCCTCTTTCAAACGCGGCACTCGGATGAGGTACCAGCCGACAAAATAGCTGTTGAAACGGTCTGTCAGGTACAGGTCAAGCAGACCTTCTTCTCTTAAGAATGCATATCTTTCTTTTTCCAAGATGAGATATTTTTCAAAGAAACGCTTCGAAATGCTGTTTGTTACCGATGTCGTGACGGCTGCATAGTAAATATGGATAATCCGATCGACTGCTTTAAATGTATTACAATTCAAAATGAGCTGCTGGAAAAACAAGGTATCCTGTCCGACCGCTCTTTCCACCATTTGTAAGTTGTTGTCTGCAATGATTTCTTTTTTGACGATTAATGCTTGGATACTTTGGGCACGGAGCATCGAGTCGTGCAAATATGCGCGGGTATCGGATACGATGCCGGATGTATCCCATTTGAACGCGTTCTTCGAGTAGTTCATCACTTTGCGTTCGGTATCGTATTTAATAATGTCACCGACAACAAGGTCAAGGTATGGATTATTTTCCATCTCTTCCAGCAAGTATGCATAGCTGTCGTTCACTGCTTCGTTATCTGGGTCAAGATAGGTGATGAGATCTGCTTTTGCAAGCTCGAATCCTTTGTTTCTTGGTCGAGATGCACTGCCGCTTCCACCGTCCGCGAATTTATATGTTTGGATATTCGGGTAGAGGCGCTCGAGACGATCAACCATCTTCAGTGTCTCGTTATCCGTAGAGCCATCGTCCACAAGGATAATATCCATATCATGGAAGATAGAGGAACGCTTTAGACTCATGAAGCATTTGCCGTAAAGATGACGGCCATTATTATAAACTGGAATGATGACGGATAATTTGTATGCTGCACCGTCTTTACGGTCCTCTGCCGGATTCACATCTAGTTCAAGGGAATCAATACTGTAGCCGTTCCCTCTTTCCAGTGAGCCATCTAACTCAAGCAGTTCTTCTACTGTAAAATCATTCGTGTCAAACACCGTTTTATACTTGTCGTTTACAACCGTTACAAAGTCATGCTCCACGCCTTCTTGCAGTTCCCCGTGATTATAGTAGGCGTCTTTCGTAACATAAGCGGAATCGGTATATTTAAAACCGTTGATCAAGTCTTCTAAGTAATACTCGCCATACTCGTAATCCGGGTGGAAGAAAGTAATATAATCAAATTCTTCGTAATGGTCTTGTATATATTCTTGTGTCACGATTGTTTTATGCGGATAAGATTGACGCTCGAAATTCTCAGCTATGTTGTCGTCTTCTTGTTCGACTACGACCGCGATTTTTCGATCTTTAATAAAAGACTGCTCGTAACCGATTTTTTGCAGCAAGTCGTTTAAGCGGTGGAATGTCGTATGCTGCCTCATGACCGTCCGTACGCCTTCCATCTGGTGCATGTACAATTCCTTATCCGTCACGTTATTCATGATGTCGTTAATTTCTTCGGAGCTGTCAATCATGAAGATATTCGGGAATAAATTATTGATACCGAGACTATAATTCGAGAGGATCAGGTTCCCCATTGCCTGCAGCTCATAAACTCGGTTTGCGAACATCGTCTCACTCTTCTGGACGGAATTCAGATTGATGACCCAGTTATACAGTTTGAACACTTTCTGTAATGTCTGGTGCTCGATGCTTGGCGATAAATGACGTATATATTTCCGCGGGAAAAAATGTCGATTCAAGTTCAGATGATAGTTCCGGTCGATGATTTTTAATTCTTTATCTGCATGGATGACTCCGTCGAAAATCATTTTCGTATCTTTTTGACGATGCGGATATTTCTCATACCAGGACCCGGCAAAGATTGCCCCGTCCAGTTTCTCCGTCTGCTTCATTCCAACGGGGTTATTGTAAATCGGGTTGAAGCCGAATTCGAGGGCGAAGACATTGTCATTATTACAGTATTCTCTATAATCATTGATCTTTTCCTTCGCGGTCGTGAAAATATAATCACAGTACTTCGCGATATCGACAAATGCCTCGTAATTTGTCGGGTCTTCCTTCGAGTAGAAAACAATTTTTATATCTTTCGTGCGGTAGTAAGAAATCATGTCATATAATTCTTCACGGAGCTTCGTATTGTTCGGATTCCCTAGCCCCTTCCAGGACAGGTCAAGACCTTTCCAGGCGGAGGCGACGATGAATACGTCGATGTCCTCATGCTCCTTGTAATTCTCTCTTGTAATGTAAACCATGTTTGCGGCATTCTCGTAAGAATAAAAGAGAAATTCATCAGCGATGATTCCAATTTTTAAATCAATCGGTTGATAGTAACGTCCACCGTTTGTGACAGGGACCGTATCAAGGATTGGTTGAATTCTTTCTAAGAAATCGACATCACTCTTCTCTTCCTTAAGCTGTTGATAACCCATCGCCAGTTCTTCTGGACTCAATTGTTCAATAGCTTTTTCAGAGAGTTTCAGTAAGCCAGGATCAACCTCTACTCCTGCATCCTGAAGCATTTCCACTTCTTTCAGCATGCGATTCAGCAGTTCCCTCTTCTTATTTTGAATTGTCTTTAGTCTTGTCTTATTGGAATACATCTAATTACTCCTTTTTCTTCGCCATTTCCAATATTTCGTCGTTAGTTTTCCTAACTTCGATGACTTCAAGTTGTTGTATTTCATACGCAGGCTTTTGATTTCTTCTTCGAGCTGATCGAAATTCCGGAGCAGATTTTCTTCGGCCTGGTATTGCTGGTAAAGCTCTTGCTGGGCTCTTACCTTTTCCATCTTTTCCTGAAGGTATTTATCTTCTGTACTGTCTTTCAGCTCATCCCGTTCTTCCTTTAATGCGAGCAGCTGCTTCACATATTTCCGTTCATGTTGGACGAGGGCTGTCTCAAGTTCCGTAAGCATTGCTTCGTCGATTGGTTTATTCGTTAATGTCTCGTCCTTCTCGTAGAGGGCACCGACCCAACCGTTCAGGAATTTCACCTCGGATAGATGGAGTTCGTTCGTCTGGAACGCATATAAATCTTTAACATAATACGTATGTTTGTGGTCGAAATAATCATTTATTCCGAATGGTACGGTGATGATCAGCTTCCCGCCAGGATTTAGCAAGGTAACTGCCTTCTCGATAAAACGTTCGGGATCGGATAGGTGTTCAAGAATTTCACCCATGATGACACAATCAAAGGTCGTGTCGAAGGTGTGGCTCACAAAATTATCATGAATCAGTTCCAGATGTTTTCTTGTTGGAGCTTCTTCTTGTTCGAGCTGCTCTTTTGCATAGTTAATCGCATCTTCTAAAACATCGATGCCCGTAACCTGCTTCCCTTCTCTAGCAAGCAGAATGGAAACAAGTCCTTGGGAGCAGCCGACATCCAGTATCGTTTCACCTTTACTTGATGCCAGTATCCAGTGAATCCGGTCCCTTACCTTCTTGCCGAACTCTGTTCCCAGCTCATCATAATATGCTTCACTAACTCGATCCGTGTTTTTCTTCATGTTCTAGAACTCCAATCTCACCTATATGTATTTCTTTTGTCTTACCAGTGACCTTCTCACCTGAGGGCAGCATGATGAAGTATTTTATAAAGTATCTTCCAGGCTCTTCCGGTCTATAGGTCATGGTTTGCTTTCCTTGATACATTATTTTATCAATAACTTTGCCATTATAATAGGTATAATAAGCAAATTTAACATTCAATGCGGTATCAAGGTTCAAAGCAAAGTGGATTTCACCGTCTTTTTGTTCAATAGCAGGATTGCAAATGACATTCGTGTCACTGATGAAATGTTCGCCTACATCTTCTCGGTACACGGTATGGTCACCCTTTACGAGACAATAGGCAACCGTAACGTGAGTTGGCTTAGATAAATTTAAATGAAAAAGATGCTTGTTGTTATCGAAATTCATTTCTTTTAAAATATCATCTTCTTCGTAAATGCGAATTTTCGCTGTGTAACCGGCTGGCGGTACGTTGTCTGTCGTCATCCGGAATACATTATCTGCAAACTCATAATGAACGGGATGGACCGTGAACCCATGGATCAGATCCAGCAGTTTATTAACGATGAAATCCGGGTAATATTTTGCTATATCGGCATGACTCTTAATATTTTCATCCAGCAATAAGGTGTACGGATGATTTCGTTTATCCATCTCCTCGACTAGAGGAACGATATGATCGGGGTATTGCTTGTCATGAACGCTTCCTAGAATGGTGAGGAGTGTCTCGTTATTCGTATCCAGCTGGTTATAAATCACATTGTTGAGCTCTGCCACTTTCGCTTCATCGTCCACGTCGCCGAGCATGTATGCTGCGGTTTCTTTGGCATATTGTGTAATATATTCCGCGATTCGCGTTTGCGGGGCGCCAGCGATTGCTTGGCCGAATTTATATTTTAATGCATAGTAAAGGGCTGCACTTGCCCCTTTTGATGTGCCCGCCGTGATTACTTTTGCTTTATCGATATGAAGCTTTGATATCGTGTCCTCGATTAGTTCGCTGACAGACTGTTCAAAGTCGAAGCTCATCTCTTTCCCTAAGTAGTAGCTGCCGCGGGTGCTGTCCTTATCGAGGATAAACAGCTTATGGGCATCTATTCTCCTTAAGGTACGAACATAGTTATAACGGTACTGGTTCAGAGATCTCACCGGTGCGAATCCAGAAAAGACAATGATTAAATAATCCGTATTGTACGCTGCTTCTTCCAAGACATAGGTTACTTCTTTTGTGCTTCCTTGATAAGTTGATTCGTTAAAAATCATGCTGTGTCTCCCCTTTAGCTTTAGTTATAGCTACATGCAGCTTCAGCGCCCAGCGACTGGCGAGACGACCTTCACCTTCGTACGATAAAGGAGACTTGCCGATTGGCCTTGCCAAACGTCGCTAAACGGGCGCTTCCGCTTTTGGTTTAGTAGCCTAATCCTAAAAGGACCCCCAGTACTGCCACAATAGACAGCATGACCCCGCTTGTAACGAGATTTTTTGTGTTTCTTTTTTTGATATTTTCTTTTCGTGGAACTAATTCATTGTCTGGTGTGCTTGTTTGACTTGCGAGCATTTTATTTTTATAAGCTCGTTTTTCTTTTGTACTTAATTTATTAAACCAGTTAATGAACTTCTGGTATTCTTTCTGTACCTCTCCTGAATCACCCATCATCTTCATTTCCCCGTAGTGGATCCAAATTGCTGTATCACAGAATTGCTTCACTTGGGCAGCCGAGTGACTGATGAAGAAGATTGTTTTGCCGCGCTCTCTAAATTCATTCATTTTCTCTAAGCTGCGCTGGGCATAAGTCGAGTCACCAACGGATAATGCTTCGTCAATGACTAAAACGTCAGGATCTGTATGAACGGAAATCGCGAACCCGAGACGGGAGCGCATTCCGCTTGAATAGTTTTTCACCGGTTGCTTAATATAATCACCAATTTCGGCGAATTCAATGATATCCGGTGTGAGCCGTTCAATTTCCTCATCCTTCAAGCCGTGCATCATACATTTCAGCTGAATGTTTTCAATACCTGTCAGGTTATTGTTTAACCCTGCCGAAATAGCAATCAAGGACGTTTCCCCATTGATTGTGATTTCACCGCTTGTCGGTTGAATGACGCGGGCAAGCATATTCGAAATAGTCGATTTCCCGGAGCCGTTCAGGCCGATAATCCCGACACTTTCTCCTTCATATACTTTGAAGGAAACATCTTTAACAGCGACGAATTCTCTTCGCTGCTTCCTGCGCTCAATTGAAAAGAGTTCCATTAGTTTCTCTTTCTGCTTGGCATGCATTTCGAATGCTTTATATACATTTTTAAATTCTACTTTTAGTTGTTTTTTCATAACTGACCCTCATTTATTATAAATAATCTACGAAATTCTTCCGGAACTTCAAATGGACGCTGGAACCGATGACGAGAATGGTCAAAGTTAGTGTCCAGAAGTAGATAAGATAGAGTGGGTCTTCAAAGAACCAGCCTCTTCCCAGGAAGGAATCTCTGAAACCTTCAATAATATAGTAAATCGGGTTCAACTGCAGGACGTCAGCCATCCAGTCCGGAACGCGTCCACCTGCCGGGTCCCAAAGGATTGGAGATAAGTATAGAATCATCCGTACCATCGACTGCAGGAGCATCTGATAGTCCCGTATTAACGTCGATATCGTAGAACTGAGTAATGCAAAAGCAAACAGGAAAGCGAACATACTAATGATATAATAAATGATTTGTATGAAATAAATCGTCGGTGTGAACCCGTAAAAGAATAATACGATCATCAACAGTGTCATTAAGATGAAAAACTGCAAGCTGTTGCCGATGATCCGGATAGTCGGCAGTAAGCTGACAGGGAAATTCATTTTGGAAACCATGTTCACTTTTTGATAGACACTGTTTGAGCCTTGGATGATGGATGGGCTGATGAAGAACCAAGGAATGAGTCCCATTAGCATCCATAGGAAAAAGGGAATTTCACCGGTTGATGTTTGTACCGGTTCTCCCCCTCTGATTCCTAATCCAAATACAAACCAGTAAATGCTTACTTGAATGGCTGGGTTGATGACTTGCCAGAGTGATCCGAGGTAATGTAGTTGGTACATTCCTTTGATGTCAAAGCTGGCCATTCGGAAAATAAGATCTTTATGGTCAAGTTGTTCCTTGACTACTTGTCTTACTGAATTAAACATATGCATTAGCTTCCTTTATAATATAATTTATACATTTAAAAAATCCTTTTACCTGTGCCTCAAACCCCGCTCCAGGAATATACTTCGCTTTCCACGGGCAATGAAGAATTGCAGTTCATTCTTCACTGCTGATGAGCCTCCTCGCGCTGGCGCGCTGCGGGGTCTCATCGATGCCTCTGCTCCCGTTGGAGTCTCCGTATATTCCCGGAGCTGAAAAAGAGTAAGCCACTTCCAACCTAAATTAGTTTAAAGACACGTTAAAGACTTTTATAAATACTCGTATAAATTACCGTAGTTAATGTAGGCGATGTCGTCTGTGTGTTTTTGGACGATATTTTTGGTGTCGAATATTTGTTTGTTATTCATTTTGTTGAATGCTTCGTCGGTTAGTTCTTTGAATTGGTTGTGGTCGCTTAGGATTAGGACCAGGTCGGATCCGCCGAGTGCTCCCGCGAGGTCTTGTTCGACGAAGCTTAAAGTTACGTGCGGATCGTAGGCTACCACTTCGTATTCTGATTTTTTGTTTAAGATTTCATAGATTTCCATTGCTGGGCTTTCACGGATATCGTCGACGTTTCCTTTGTAGGTGAGGCCGAAGATTGTGATTTTCTTGCCGTTATGCTTTTTCACTAGTTTTTCCGCTGCGTCGACAACATATTCTGGCATCGAGTTGTTTACGTCACGGGAAAGGCTGATGATTTTTGATGCTTCTGGCGCTTTTGAAATGATAAAGTACGGATCGACTGCGAGGCAGTGTCCGCCGACTCCTGGTCCAGGCGTGTGCAAGTTCACACGCGGGTGTTTGTTTGCCATTTCGATTACTTCAAGCGCATTGATGCCAAGCTCGTTCGATACTTTTGCAAGTTCGTTTGCTAGCGCAATGTTCACGTCGCGGTATGTGTTTTCCATGAGTTTGGACATTTCTGCTGTACGGGCATTTGTTTTGATGAGTTCACCTTTAACAAATGTGCGGTAAACGTCAGCGCCTTTATCCGTACAAGCTTCTGTGATACCCCCAACGATACGGTTGTTGTTCACAAGTTCGTCCATGATTTGTCCTGGAAGTACACGTTCCGGACAATGCACAAGATAGATGTCTTCACCGATTGTAAAGCCTGCTTCTTCGAGACGCGGTTTTACATAGTCATCCATCGTACGTGGTGCGATGGTCGACTCAACAATTACAACATTTCCTTTTTCAAGAACCGGAATCATATTGTCGATTGCTTGCATGACATACGTGATGTCCATGGAGCGGTGCTCGTCCGGTTTGTTTGGTGTTGGGACGGCGATAATGAATGTGTCCGCCTTCTCCGGTGTTAAGGACGCACGGAAGTTTCCTTTTTCCATTGCCTCTTCCAATGCTTCTTGCAGACCTGGTTCTTCTATATGAATGGTTCCATTATTCAACATGTCCACTGCTTCTTTTTTCACATCGACGCCGATTGTTTCTACTCCATAGTTCGCAAACATAATGGAAGTCGGTAGTCCGATATATCCTAATCCGATGGTACATAATTTCACAATGAATTCCTTCTTTCTTTTAAGTATAGATTTTTATATTTAACAACGTCTAGCTCCAGCGCCCAGCGACTAGCGGATTTCCTTCACCTCCGTACGTCGCTACGAAGCACAGGATGTGCTAGTGCAAACGCCCTTCGGTGGGACGAGTAATCGCAGTCCCAGGTGTTGCGAAACGAATCGCGTTTTTAACCTGCAAGGCGCGCTTCCGCTTTTGATTAATACTTCTCATAAACTTCGAGCAGATATTTTTGCTCTATCTCCCAATTATACTTCTTTCGGGCATTTTTGCAATTAGCGCTGAATTCGGCTCGTTTATCAGGGTTTTCAAGCATATAGTTAACCCCTTTAGCGATTTCCTCCGGTTTGTGCGGGTCGATGGTGACACCGACTTCGCTTTCTTCTACGACTTTTTTAATTTCGGGGAAATCACAAGCAACGACCGGGACTTCATTCATCATATACTCGAATAATTTATTCGATGAAGCCGACCAGTGGTTGAAGTTGATATTGTTCAACACTTGGAACGCGAGATATGCATTTTTCGTATATTTCGGCAGGTCTCTTACGGGAACCTTTGGAATGAAACGGATGCCGTCTTCCAAGTTCCTTTCTTTCACCGTTTGCACAAGCTTGTCTTTAATTTTCCCATCGCCGATAAAAACGAGGGTTCCTTCCTTAAAGAGCGGGTAGGCGTCAATCAGCTTTTCAAGACCCCTTCCTGCTTGAACTCCCCCTTGATAAAGGAGAATTTTCTCATCTTGAGGTAAACCAAGCATGGCATGCAAATCAACTTTTTCATCCACTTGCTGGATCTCAAGGGATGGGTAATTATGCAATACATGCGGGTAGAAGCCGTAAAGTTCTTCATTAAACTTCGCGCGAGTGTCGTTTTCGACAATCATGCTGTCCATGCGATTAATGAAAAATTGTTCAAACCGTTTATACCACGGGCTGTCATAGCCGGTTCTGCTCGTCTGTACTTCATGCGAGTCATAGATAAGTGGCTTCTTTTTAAAACGCCATTTCGCACTGACATACCCTTGTGGCATCGTGTTCAAGTCATTGGAATGATAGATATCATAATTGCCACGGTGGCCTTTGATTATCATACGGAGGATCAATGCACCGCGGATCCAAATGACTCTTACTTTTGTTTTTAATAATAGGCCGACTAGAATCGTGAGCAAAATCGTGAGGATTGGGATAAAATAAAGCATCAAGCCCCAGACTGCTAAAATTGGAAGTGCTGGCCATTTATGTCTTGCGGTGAAGCGGTATGCTTTCTGAAGCAGTTCGAGTGTGACCGGGTACCTGCGCATCCGGTGAACTCGGAAATGCTCATTCACTTCTTCATACTGCAACACATCCGGATCGTTCGGGTCATCAATACAGATGAGTTCGACATCATACCCATTTTGGGATAATGCTGTGCATTCCCGTAGAACCCTTGCATCATTTGTGAAATGATTCCATACAAACATTCCTACACGTTTCATTTATTTTTCCCTCATTACTTCATAATATCAATTAACTTCTTGATGTTGTTTTCCCAAAGAAAATATTCCTTGACCGTGCGGATACAATTTTCCCCGAGCTGCTGCTCCATTGCTTTGTCATTTTTCAATTCGACAATTTTCGCAACGATCCCCTCGACGTCTGTCTGGTCGAAGGTGAACCCGGTTTCGTTCTCCGTAATCATATCTGCGGCTGTTCCTTTCACACCGGCAATGATTGGTGTCCTGCACGTCATATAGTCGATGATTTTCCCTGGTAAAACGGTGGAAAACACTTCTTCGTCATTTAAAAAAGCGACTGCAACGTTGCTGTTCTTAATGAGCTCAAGGCTCTTCTTCCTTGTCGTCGGTTTATGAATATGAACGGTGTTTAAGTCATTTTCTGCTAAGTAGTTCACAAACTCTTCCGTCCGCACACCATAACCGATTACATCAAAACGGATTCCTTCCGCATGCAGCAAGTTAGCTACCAGTTTGAGGTGGTCGATATCCTGGGCGAGTCCGAGATTACCTGTGTACACAACACGGAATTCTTTCGTTTCAGGATTATCTTCTGTAATTTCATGCACCCTCGGTCCGTTTGGCATATAAGTAATTGGCTTGTCTTGCTTGAGTTTTCCTTTGATATGATCATAGAATCCGATACTGTTAATAACAATCGAGTCGGCTTTTCCGTACATCTTCTTCTCGAGAAAGCGGAAGATTTTGATGATCGGTTTATTATGAAAGGTCTTCACTCCAATAAGACTATCCGGCCAGAGATCACGGACTTCAAGAATCAGTTTCGATTTTAGGACGAATTTCCCGACAAAGGCGGAGAATACAATAAAGATTGGCGGTGTACTTACTAATATATAATCGTAGCCGTTCTTTCTCAGCTTCCATAGTTCGAGCAAGAAGCGGTACATGACTTCCAAATAAAAAAATAATCTGCTTAAAATATGATTCTGAAATCGATTATTTTTAATGGGAACTCGTATTATTTTATATTTTTCTTCATTTAATGATTCATCATCCCAAAATTCGCTGTCTTTGTACATGTTTTTATTCGGGTAGGCCGGTTCGGTTGTTAAAACATCTGCATCTATGCCGTTTTCATTCAGCAATTGATAGATGTTTTTCATCCGATTCCCAGAGCTGCCGATGACAGGATAGAAATTCTGGGTCATGAGTAAAACTTTCTTGGACATGTTTGAACGCTCCTAATCGCAAGTAAACACCCTTACTATTTTATCATAAATTTACATGATACGATAATTACAATGCTATTACAAATCGAATTCATATCCTTTCATACGAGCAGTTCAATCTTAGAAGCATATAATTTATTTAGAAATGAATTAGACGAATACCGCTTTATACACGGGATTATGTCTCTTAGATGCACTATATTGGACGGATTTCGTTCCATGCACGGGATTAATGTCTCGTAGACGAGCTCTATCAGACAGATTCTGCTACAGGCACGGGATTTTGTCTCTGACAGGAGCTATATCAGACAGATTCTGCTGCATGCATGGGATTTTGTCTCTGACAGAAGCCCTATCGGACAGATTCTGCTACAGGCACGGGATTTTGTCTCTGACAGGAGCTATATCAGACAGATTCTGCTGCACGCACGGGATTTTGTCTCTGACAGGAGCTCTATCGGACAGATTCTGCTCCACGCCTAGGATTCTGTCTAATAGAAGGCTCCTATTAGACAAATTCGGCACGAAAACCTAGGAGCCTGCTCAAATTATAGATCTGACGGGTATTGTTAATCTGGACGGCGAACAGCCTGGAGGAATTTCTGTTCTATCATGAACATGGGGTTAAAAAGGTAGAAAAATAATAGAAGAAACGGGACGGGTCGTCTATCCTACTCCGTTCATTAAGGATGGACTTCTCGTCCCGCTATGCTGAGCCATTTCAGCAGGCGCTCGCGGCATATATATAATTCTTGGGCGAATTCAAGCGTAACTGCTTCGAATGTCAATTCTTTTCCTGGCTGAATCTGCGCTGCTCTTGAGATATCCTCCGTTATGACGGTGGCAATTCTTGTGTACCCGCCTGTCGGCTGCCTGTCAGCTAGCAAAATAATGGGCTGACCATTCGCCGGTACTTGGATTGCTCCGGGGAAAGTTGCGTCAGATATAATATCCGCCTCATTTGCATGCGTAATTTCCGGTCCGATTAGCCGGGTCCCCATCCGGTCTGTTTGTGATGACTTTTTGTAAGTTCCTGTTAAAAATGTACGGATTCCTTGTTTTGTAAAAGCTTTGGCGTCAGGACCAAGAATCACGCGGATGTTCCTTTGCTTATCATAATCTGGAACGAGACGAGAAGGGAGCACTCTGCCTGAACTTTTCATTATGGGGTCCCCCGTTGGCAGTCTATCGCCTTTTACAAGATATTCCCCATTTAATCCACCGATTTTTGCTTTTACATAAGTTGACCGGCTTCCCATTATTTCCGGCGTCTGAATCCCGCCGCTCACTGCAATATAAGCGTACGTTCCTGTGACAGGCTTTCCAAAGGATAAGGTCTGCCCTGCATAAAGTGAATAGGATTTCCATAATTGAATCGGGGTGCCGTCAACTGCAGGCGACAGGTCGGCACCGCAAATGGCAATGACCGTGTCTTTTAAAAACTTTAGTTTCGGCCCCATTAAGACAACTTCAAGACCTGCTGCATTTCGTCTGTTTCCAACAAGAATATTTCCAACTTGAAGGGCGAAATGGTCCATTGCACCTGCCACTACCATTCCTAATTGCTGATAGCCGCTCCGTCCTAAATCCTGAACAGACGTTGCAAGCCCTGGCTTGATTACTTCAATCATTGCTTTTTCCATTTACTTCCCCACTCTTTTTATCGTAATCCCGTTTCGAACGAGTCCTTGCTGCAGTTCCATTACAAAGGCCAAAGCTGCATCTGTATCACCATGCACACAGATGGTGTCTGCCTTAATCGCCACATCACTTCCGTCTACCGCTTCCACTTTCCCCTCTTGCACCATCCGGATCACCCGGCGCACCGCTTCTTTCGGGTCTTCGATCATTGCATTTGCTTCCGTTCTAGGTGTGAGCGACCCGTCCGGCTGATAAGTACGATCGGCAAAAACTTCATTCGCAACTTGTAGACCAGCCGCTTCTCCCGCTTTTATAAGCTCACTGCCTGCAAGCCCAAACAGGATAAGAGCGGGATCAACATCATAAACCGCCTGAGCAATTGCTTGCGCCTGTCGTGCGTCTTTTGCTGCTAGATTATATAGGGCTCCGTGCGGTTTTATATGATTCAGCTTTTGATTATACAGCTGGGCAAAAGACTGAACAGCACCAATCTGATAAACAATCAGATTATAGATCTCCTCTGGTTCCACGTGAAGGATGCGTCTGCCAAATCCTTGCAGATCCTGGAATCCTGGGTGGACACCAATTCCGACATTGTTTTCAGCTGCTTGTTTTACCGCATGCCTGATCACATTGTGATCACCAGCATGGTAGCCTGCTGCAATATTGGCTGAAGTAATATATTTCATCACGAATTCATCTTGACCAATCTGGTATGCACCAAAGCTTTCGCCTAAATCACTGTTTAAATCGACTAGATATTTTTCCATGCCACTCACTCTCCCTCGTGCTGTATAACATTCGGCTGGTAGGTTCCACGTGATACAGCTATCTCGATTTCTTCAAATTCTGTTTTTGTTATAGAAGAGAACCGAATATAATCTCCTGACCGGAGCAGAATCGGTTGATGACGAAGTGGATGATATAATTTCAATGGGGTCCTGCCGATAATCTGCCAGCCTCCCGGACTCTCCATGGAATAGATTCCCGTTTGAGCTCCGGCTATCCCAACAGCCCCTGCAGGAACGTTTGCCCGAGGTGAGATAAGCCTTGGGGTGGCGATTTTCTTTGACATCCCTCCAAGATATGGAAAACCAGGAGAAAAACCCATCATGTAGATCAGATAATTGCTACTCGTGTGAATATCGATGACCTCGTCCGTAGTAAGCCCGTTATGTTCGGCGACAAATCCGAGATCTGGCCCGTATTCCTCCCCATAATAGACGGGTATCTCCGTAATTATCGGTGGGGGCAATGCTACGAGTGAAAGTTTTTCATATAGAGATTCCATACGATTCTTTAAGGAATCGTATGGAATCAAAAGCGGGTCATAGTAAATCGATAATGCTGTATAAGCTGGAATCCATTCGATGATGCCAGAGATACTTTCTTTTTCCAAAAGGGCAGAGAAATTTCGGATACGTTCGTTCGTCTTTTTTGAAATTGTAGTTCCCAACTGAATTCGAATTCCCCTGTCCCCGTACAGACTGATTTCAAACATCGCTTTCACCATTTCTATCATAATTTCACGTTTTCCATGTGTGTCTCTTTATTCTATCATGATTAGAAAAACTGTGGGAGCATTTGAATCAATGTACGAACTCCGAGTATGGCAGTTAAGATGACAACTAGCGCCCCGAATATCGTCAGCCATACCGGATGCTTGTAGTCTCCCATAATCTTCTTGTTATGGGCGGCAAGCAGCATCGAACCTAAGACAAGCGGCAGAATCAAGCCATTTACCGCTCCAGCAAGCACAAGCAATGTCGTAGCTTCACCAATCACCACAAATACGGCGGTTGAAAAGATTATAAATCCGATAATCCAGTATTTATGAAATTTATCAATGATCGGATGGAAGGATCTCAGAAAGGATACAGATGTATAGGCTGCTCCAATGACGGAGGTAATCCCGGCAACCCAGAGAACGACTCCGAATAATCGATAACCAATATCACCAGCTGCTGATTGGAAAACAGTTGCTGCGGGATTGCTCGGATTAAGGGCAACTCCTTGGGAAACAACTCCTAATACAGCTAAGAAAAGCAGAATTCGCACGAGTGAAGCAACACTAATGCCGAGTACAGCCGTTCTTTTCACTTCCGGAATTGCTGCTTTTCCAGTAATGCCTGCATCGAGTAAACGGTGGCCGCCGGAAAATGTAATATACCCGCCAACCGTACCTCCGACAATGGTAATAATCGCATATACATCGAGTTCAAGCGGCACGAACGTCCGATGAATCGCTTCTCCTATCGGTGGTTGACTAACGAACATGACATAGCCGATCAGAAGGACTAACAACCCTCCTAAAATGTATACCATCCGGTCCATCGCTGCCCCAGCTTCTTTTGATAAAAATATAATGATAGCAAGCGCAGCAGAAATTAATGCGCCGATTTTCGGATCAACTCCCAAGACAACGTTAACCCCTAAGCCTGTCCCACCGATATTTCCGATATTAAAGGCAAGACCGCCAATAACGATAAAGACAGCTACAATGGCACCTAAACCTGGCAGTACTTTATTCGCAATTTCTTGACCGCGCAGTCCTGAAACACTGATAATGCGCCAGACATTAAGCTGTGCACCTATATCTAATAGAATCGAAACGAATATGACAAAGCCAAAGCTTGCCAGAAACGATTCTGTAAATACCGCTGTTTGCGTGAGGAATCCCGGCCCCACTGCAGATGTTGCCATTAAAAACGCCGCTCCCATGAGGGATCTTCTGCGAGCCTTCTGATCCTTTGCTGAAAGTAATGTGTTTTCGTGATTTAAATTTGACATGTTGACCTCCCTCTAAATTCTAGTTGTTTGTAAATATAGCGAGCTTCCCCGCATGAACACAAACAAAGGCGAAAGCGCCCGTTTAGCTGGACGTGGCTGCTGCTAGTTAATATAGTTAGCCATATCACCTTTGCTTTATCGTTTTTTACGATAAAAAACTTGTCAGTATCTTTAGTTTGCTCGTTTGTACGCTACTCATTACACTTCATTACAAAAAAGCAAAATCAAAGATCCGACAAGTCGAAAATATAATATAAACAATCTAACTGGAACATGCAAGTTTAAAAATCACGCTACAAAATCACATAATATTGAGACAAATCCGCCCGATGAATATTGGTATAGAAATAATCTTCATGGATAGGGCTGAAGAGACCGAGGATCTTAGGGTTGACAGCTTCCATGTAATAAGCTGGGGGACTTGTTTTTTTATTCAGAGTAAATTTTTGGTGGGATATAGAATCTTATTACCCGAATTAGATTAAAGATAGGGCCTTCGGGTGTTGATAGGCTCTCTGCCCGAACAAAACAGAATCGTCTTTAAACAGGCGATTAGAGCGCTTCTATATACCCGAACGTAACCAATTTTGGATTAAATCGTCGTTGAGAAGCCCTTTAAACTCCCGAACGTATTCTAATCCAGATCAAACGGGCGCTTGAGAACTCCTATTAAATAAAAAAGGCGGGTAAAATCATCCATTGATGACTTTACCCGCTTTTTTTCGTTTGTTTATCATAAGATTCAACTCAAATTCTTACCACCCAGTAAGAATAGATCCTTGGTATGTTTCCTCAACGAATTGTTCAACCTCTTCAGATTGGTAAATGTCGATGAACTGTTGAACGGCTGGGTCGTCTTCGTTTTCTGCGCGAACGGCAATTAGGTTAACGAATGTGGAGTCTTGCTCGATGAAGATGGAGTCTTCACCAGGTACAAGTCCTGCATCCATTGCAAAGTTCGAGTTGATTGCTGCGATATCCACTTCGCCAAGCTGACGCGGGATTTGAGCTGGATCAAGCTCAATGAATTCATAGTTATGTTCGTTTTCCGCAATATCATTGACCGTAGCGTTCACGCCGAGTCCTTCTTCTAGCGTGATTAAGCCAGCTTGTTCGAATAATAATAACGCACGTCCACTGTTTGTCGGGTCACTTGGTAAAGCAATACTTGCACCGTCTTCTAAATCCGCGATATCCGTTATTTTATCAGAATAAATTCCCATTGGGAATGTTACCGTGTCTGCTACTTTTACTAAATCTAGTCCACGTTCTTCATTCATATGATCAAAAAATGGCTCGGTTTGGAAACTGTTGAGATCAAGTTCCTCTTCTGATAGACTCACGTTCGGCATGACATAGTCACTGAATGATACAATTTCAATCGTTAAATCTTCTTCTGCTGCAAGCTCTTTTACTTTTTCTAAAATTTCTTCATGTGGTCCTGCTGTTACTCCAACGGTGAGCTTGCCGTCTTCCAGTAAACCTTCCGCTGCTTCATCGTCCGAGCCGCCGCCACAAGCAGCGAATAGAACGAACACACTTGCAAGAATTGCTGTCAATAATATTTTTTTCATTTACTTTCCCTCATTCTTTCACTTTTTATTTTCGACATGGAAGATTGCTTTTTCCAAGATGTCTTCTGTTACTTTTTCCTCCATTAAATGGATTGATTCTTGCGGAAGTAAAATCTTTTTCATTATTCTTCCCAAAATTTCCGCGTCATGTACATCTACGGCTAAATCTTTTAATGATGTTGGAAAATCCCATTCTTCGTAGTACTCGAGAAGTTTGTTGAGTTCATCCTCTTTTTCCTCAATCGCGAGCTGGACTAACGTACCGTAAGCAACGATTGATCCGTGGAGGAAATCTTTCATACTTGGAGCTTCCGTTAAGCCGTTATGAACCGAGTGGGCACCGGCAATCCGGCCTGCTTTTTCCCCGAATCCGCCGACCATGCCGCCTGTCATAATGATTGTTTCGATAACACGAATAAGCGCATCTGTCACTTTCTTTTCAGAGACGGATTCGAGTGCAGCTTTCCCGTCTTTCAGTAAAATATCACGGCATGCAAGTGCTGCAAATTGGGAAACTTGCAGCCAAACAGGCAGCTCCTTATCCTTGTAAAAACGGCGGACTAACGCATCTGCTTCATAATATTTTGCCAGCGTGTCACCGATACCTGCTTTCAAATATTCAATCGGTGAAGCGGCGATAATCGCTGGTTCTATGAGGACAAGTGTGTTCGCTAATGGAAACTCTGTATAGTGAGAATGGGTTCCGTCTGCTTCATAGAAAACACTTAGCGGTGTCCAGGCTGCACATGTCGCTGCGATTGTCGGAATGAGAACCGACTTGATGCCAGCTTGTACGGCTGCTGCCTTTGCAATATCAAGAGCTGTTCCTCCACCGATTCCGATGACGGCATCGACTGCTTCGCGTTTATACAGCGTTGCTAGTTGTTCTACTGTTTCTAAGGTACAAGGTCCATCAACGAAAGTTATTGCGGAACGACTGAGTTCTTCTGGCAGATACGGTGAAGCGGCCTCCCAGGCCTTTCTACCACTTACGATATGAATATTTTTTATATCTAAAGCTGCAAGATGTGTCGGTAATTCTTTTAAAACATCGGCTCCAATCCGGTAATGACCTGGTGCGCCTTTTACAATTGCTGAAGTCATGCTAACGGTCTCCTTTTCGCTCTCTTCGCTTAATCTTTCACAATATGAATATTGCGGGCTGCTTTCACACTAGATGCACCTGCAAGAGCAAGGGATGATCTCGACTGCTGAATAAAGTTGGTGAGTACTTTTTCAACTCCAGCTTGTCCGCCGAGAGCTAAACCATATGCATAAGGTCTGCCGAGTAAGACGGCGTCCGCACCGAGCACAAGTGCTTTCACGACATCTGCGCCGCGGCGAATCCCACTATCGATTAAAATTGGAACTTCTCCCCCTGCTTCTTCCAGAATGGCAGGAAGCGCGTCAATGCTAGAGATAACGCCATCCAGCTGCCGGCCACCATGGTTTGAGACGATAATGCCATCAACACCACTTTCAATTGCAAGTCTTGCATCTGTCGGGTGCAAGATTCCTTTTAGTAAAATTGGAAGGGACGTGCGTTTCTTCAGCTCGGCAACATGCTTCCAGCTTAGTGTCGGATGATAAATATTTTGCAAAATCTCTTCCACAACAGATGCCTCATCGTCCTGCTTTAAAGTGGAGCGGAAGACTTCATCTGTAATATAATTCGCTTTCCCGTAACCTGCTTTCAGCGGGGAGAAACGGTTGCTCATATCTTCTTCACGCCAGCCAAACATTGTCGTATCAACCGTTAGAACGATTGCTTGATAGCCTGCTTCTTCTGCACGTTTTACCATATTAAAGGAAATAGCTTCGTTATTGGACCAGTACAGCTGGAACCATTTCGGACTATTTCCTGAAACTTCCTTTACTTCCTCGATCGAGTAACTGGAAACGGTGCTTTGGATATAAGGTACATCCAGTTTTGCAGCTGCTTTTGCAACCGCAAGTTCTGCCTCTTCATGCGTTGTTTTAAGCATCCCGATCGGAGCAAGCAAGAATGGATGACGGTACGTATGACCAAATAATTCTATAGTCGTGTCCACATTCGAAACATCATTTAAATATTGGGGAACAATCGAATACTTCTCGAACGATGCGATGTTTTTCCGCAATGTCTCCTCCCCTCCGCCTCCAGAACGGGTGTAGCCAAATGCGTTTTTCGACATTTTCTCTTTCGCTTTTGCCTCTAACTCTTCCACACGAAAAGGAAAGTCTTCCTCTATCTCCAAGTTCGCAATAAATGCGTCTGTCGTCTTTGTCGTAGTCGTCAAGACCTCTCCCCCCTTAAAAGTTGAGCTTTCTTCTTCCCATTAATCCTTCTTGAGACGTGCAGCAATCCGGTTACCGAGAGACTGGATTCCTTGAACAAGGATGATCAAGATAAAGACCGTCGCATACATGACGTCCACTTCATAACGCAAGTGACCGAAACGATATGCCAAGTCACCGAGTCCGCCTGCTCCAACGAGGCCGGCCATTGCGGTTGCACCGATCAAGCTGATCGTTACAATCGTTAAGCCTAAGATGATCGATGGACGGGCTTCCCGGAGCATGACGCTCCAAATAATTTTATGCGTTTTAATCCCCATTGCTTTATATGCTTCAATAATTCCGCTATCTACTTCAAGGAGCGAGCTTTCCAGTAAGCGTGCAAGGTATGGCGCTGTATAAATAACAAGCGGCACGATAACGCCTTGTACTCCAATTGTTGTTCCGACCAAGAATTTTGTAAATGGCAGGATGAAGAATAATAAAATAATAAACGGAATCGAGCGGACGATGTTAATTACTAAGTTCAGGAATTGATAGACGAACTTATTTTCCAATGATTGGCCTGGTCGCGTCAGCACAACGAGTATTCCTAATGGCACTCCGATTAAGATCGCGAAAAACAGTGAGATGATGACCATTTGAAATGTTTCCATGACGGCTTGTCCAATAATTGGCAGCCATTGTTCGATAAAGTTTCCCATTTTATTCTCCCTCCACTTCTTCTGTCGCGACCCCTTGTTCGTTTAAGAACTTCAAGGAGGCGTTGATTTGTTCCGGTTCGCCGATAAGATGAAGGATCAGATTTCCGACGATACCGTTTTTCAATTCCATAATATTTGCCGTTAAAATATTCGGCTTTACGTTAAACTTTTCAATTACTTGTGCGAGCAGCGGCTCCCCAGCACTTTCCCCGATAAAGGTCAGGCTTGTCACCGTACCATTTAGTTTCAATTGGCTGATGAGGGATGCAGATAATTTACGCTGCGAAATGGTATCTAAAAACCGCTTTGTCGTTTTATGACGAGGATCGGTGAATAATTCGATGGTGGAGCGCTGTTCGACAATTTCCCCATTTTCTAGAACCGTTACACCGTCACAAATCTTCTGGATTACACTCATCTCATGGGTAATGAGTAAGATCGTTATTCCAAGTTCTTCATTAATCTTAAGGAGTAAATCAAGAATGGAATTGGTTGTTTCGGGGTCAAGGGCACTTGTCGCTTCGTCACTCAGCAGAATTTCCGGTTCCTGTGATAATGCACGCGCAATGGCGACCCGTTGCTTTTGTCCACCAGAGAGTTGAGATGGGTAATTGTTCTTTCTGTCTCCTAAATCAACAATCTCCAAATATTTTTCGACACGTTTCTTCACTTCTTCTTTGTTGTAGCCGAGAAGTTTAAGCGGAGTTGCCACGTTCTCATAAACGGTGGCAGTCTTCATCAAATTGAAATGCTGGAAAATCATGCCGATCTTCTGGCGTGTTTTCCGCAAGTTTTCATTTGATAAAGCTGTTAGCTCTGTACCATTGATCGTTACCGTTCCGCTGTTTGGCTTTTCCAGTAAATTGACGAGCCGGATCAACGTACTTTTTCCGGCACCACTGTAACCAATGACACCGTGGATTTCACCTTTTTCCACATGAAGGCTGACATTATTGACTGCTGCCACATCCCCATTCTTAGATGGGAATATCTTCGTGATGTTATCTAATTTGATCATCTATCTATCTTTCCCTTCCAAATCGTCTCCAGATATAAAAATAGTCGGTGATACATTTTTTGTATTAAAATAGCCTCTCTTTTTTACAAAGAAAGAGAGGCTTGTATGTATGCAAGTTGTCCTCTCTCATCTTTCAAAACATGACGTTTTGCTGGAATTAGCACCTGTTTTATGTTGACCATAAAAAGGTTGCCGAGCTTCAACGGGCCAGTCCCTCAGCTACTCTTGATAAGAGATATAAGCTATTTAATTCTATTGATATAGAGTACAGCAAAAATCGTATTCCGTCAACTTTTAATTTCTTCACCTTTTCGGTCAGGGAAAATATTCAGTTTTTCAATCCGTTCGATTGCTTCCTTCAAACGTGCTTCGTCAACGAGTAAGCCAACCCGGATATAACCTTCCCCGTATGCACCGAAGCCATTTCCTGCAGCAACGGCCACATCCGCTTCGTCCAACAGCAAGTCGGCAAACTCTTCACTCGTATATTCTTCTGGAACCGGCAGCCAGGCAAAGAACGATCCACTAGGAGCCTCTACTTCCCAGCCAATACGTTTACATGCTGCAATTAATGTATTTCTCCTGTTCTCATATAACTCGACTAACCTTTTTACGCTTGACTGTTCCTCGGTTAAAGCAATTGCTGCCGCATGTTGTACAGCTGGGAACAGACTAACAAATAAATGGTCTTGCAAGAGATTGATCGCTTCAATCATTTTCGCATTCCCGACCGCAAAGCCAACACGCCAGCCGGCCATATTATATGTTTTCGATAACGTATACAGCTCAATCCCGATATCTTTCGCACCTGCTGCCTCAAGAAAACTAACCGGTTTCTTCCCGTCAAAGCCAATCGCACCGTACGCAATATCATGAACGATTCCAATGCCGTGTTCCCGGCCTAGCTGTGCCGTCTTTTCGAAAAATTCCTTAGAAGCAATAGCTCCCGTAGGATTATTCGGATAATTTAAGTATAATAATTTCGCTTCTTCTAGCTGTTTCGGCGTTAGCTTGTCATAGTCTGGCAGAAATGCATTTTCATGAAGTAATGGCATCACTTCATGCCGCACATTCGCAAGCTTCACACCAGACAGATAGTCTGGATAGCCAGGGTCCGGCAGTAACATCATCTCTCCTTCATTCATTAAGGCGAGGGGTAATTCGACTAAACCGATTTTTGTACCGAATAAAACAGCGACTTCTGTTTCCGGGTCGAGTTCGACATTGTATTCCCGTTTATAAAAGTCAGCTGCTGCTTGCTTCAATTCCACTGTACCGCGAAACGGTGAGTATTGATGTGAATTTGGATCTGCCGCCGCTTTTTGTAAAGCTTCTACAATATGGGTTGGTGTCGGCTGATCTGGGTTCCCTTGCCCTAAATTAATAACATCGCGGCCTTCTGCGTATGCTTTTGTCACTTTTTCTACGAGAGTTGCGAAAAATTGAACAGGCAACTCCTTTAAGCGATTCGAAAATTCCATTGACATAACCTCTTTATTCGTTTATTTACTCAACTTTTGCGCCATGAAATAACTAATTATTCCTTTATAAAGCTGTTGATTACTTTCATACAGCGTAAGTGTCCAAAACTCTCTTCTGGAGGTCCGCAGTCCAGACACTTCTCGCACCTGCTGAGCGGCCGGCAAGCCCCCTCGCGCTATCGCGCTGCGGGGTCTCGCCAGGCCTATCCTCCCGCAGAAGTCTCGAGGTGTCTGGACTGCTCCCAGGAAAGGTCGAATTTAGATTACTGTTTAATATTCCAGGAGTTGAATCCTTATCGCGACGGAATAATTTCTATTTAAAATAACCGTCTTACCAGTTCAGTTGCCCGGTGGACGGTGACTCCTGCGGGAACAGCACGAGCCTGGAGACCCCGCAGGGCGGCAGCCCGAGGAGCTCTAGCCGTGCCTAAGGATGCGCATCCGTCCACCGAGCAACTGAACGGTGATTAGAGAGCATTTCAAGAGAATGAGCAAATTATTTACGCTGTATGAAAGCAACAGGCAGTTTATTAATATAATTCCGGGACACGGCTTTCAAAAATTGGAACGCTTTTTCTTACTTCTGTTACTCTTTCTGGATGGATGGTGCCTCGTAATGTTTCTTCTTTATCTTCTGAACCTTTTGCTAGTACGTCGCCCCAGGGGTCAACAATTAGAGAAGCTCCGGTATATTCAACTCCGTTTAATGTACCGACATTGTTGGATGATACGACATACATCTGATTTTCAATCGCACGGGCTAGTTGCAGGCTGACCCAATGATTCGTCCGTGGTTTCGGCCATTCGGCAGGGATGAATAATACTTGTGCCCCGTCCAAAGCTAACTTTCGCGCGAGCTCAGGGAAACGCAGGTCATAACAAATGATGACACCCATGCGGATTCCATCCATTTCAAAGGTCTGGACTTTTTCCTTGCCGCCCGTTAAAAATCCTGGTTCATTCAACATTGGAACGAGGTGCATTTTACTATATTTATAAATGAGATTGCCAGTACGATCAAAGACGAGACTTGTATTATACAGTTCATCATTTACTTTGTTGGCAATCGAGCCACCGATGATATTGATGTTATGTTCCTTCGCTAAGTCACTTAAAAACGTTTTAGTAGGCTCCAACGCTTCGTCTGCAATGGTCTGGAGCTCCTCTAACACATACGAGGTCGTCCACATTTCAGGCAGTAGGATAAGGTCTGGTTTATCATTTTTCACTTCCGATTCAACCCAGCGCCTCACTTTCTCCCGGTTATCCTGCGGGGAACCCGGTACAAGTTCCATTTGGTAAACTGCAACTTTCATCATATCCATCCCCTTTCAAATATATATCATATTAGCATACTTATACATAAAAAACATGGACGGGGTAGGGTCCATGTTTGGCTGGGACATCGGGGGCAGAGCAACTGTCCCAGTTGTGATTCAGAGGGTGTAGATCTTGGTTAGCACGGTCGATTCGGTTCCATACCCTCTAGTTGGAGTAAAAATTATTCTTTGATATTGCTGGCGATTTTTTGGATTTCTTTTTGCGGTAGACCAGTTATTTCTTCAATGACACGGAAATCTAAGCCCTTTTCTATCGAGTTTTTAACTAATATTTCTTTCATTTCTCGTTTGCCTTCCTCTACACCTTGCTTCTTCCCTTCTTTCTTTCCTTCCTCACGCAACATATCTGCTAAACTCATCATAATTCCGCTCCCTTCCGGATAATTTTGTTTAATTTTTTTCGAAATTTCATCCATATTTCCTCGTGTCACGTTCGTCGCTGCACTAAAAATATAGTGCAGCATCGTCTCGAAGTATTCTATACCTGCCTGTTTATCTTCTAACTCCCGTAAATAAAAAATGGTTTTATCCATAACTTCAAGTAATTCTTGAATCGTTTCTGCCTTACGGATATCGCGGAGCATCGTAATAACGATCCGAACTCGGGCCTCGCCCTTGATTTCTTCATCTAAATAATCGGTGAAATCGAAAAGCAGGAATTGGTAGTTCGGAATAAAATGACATATTTCCGGTGGCAAGTCGTCATAATTTGCGATTAATTTACTAAGTTTATCAGGAGTATCCCAATTTGATTTTCCGTGATACAAAACTAATGGAATGACAGGTGGCACTGTTTTCAGGTTCTCTTTCCGCATCTTTGCGTCCCAAAGCTCCGCCATGTACTTCAACAATTGAAAGGTAACGGTTTGGTCAGCATAACTTTTGTGTTCGAACAGGAAATATACATACCCTTTTTTCCCAGCAATAGCTGTGCTGAAAAGTAAATCGGAGTAGTTTTCTTCCAGTTCTTTGTTGATGAAGCTGTCCTTCTCAAGTTTCAATGTGTCTGTGTCAAGAAAATTCATAATAGTGGACGGTAAGTAGTAGTGTAAAAAAATTTTAAAAAACTTTTTGTTACTTTAATATGACTAAATGTTTCTTTAAAAAGCTTATCATGCGGATTTTCCACTTTCCTAACCTTCCGTTCGGGGTAACGAGAAGTTTCTTCTTTGACCAATAAGGGGTTCGCCATATTTCTCACTTCCTTCTGAGGATATAATGTTGAGGTGAAATAGTGTAAATTCTGAATCTATTATATCAGCTTCATCTACCCTAAACAACCGCGGGACAAATGCATGAACCCTCTGCCCCAATTAAAAAACATGGACGGGGGTAGGGTCCATGTTTACGCGATTCGTATATATTTAAGGGAGGGTTTCATTTTTAATACTGCTGCTGGAAGCATAATCGGAAAAGCAATGTACATGATTTTCTTCCATTAGATTCCCACTTTCTTCCAGTCTACAATTGTTTCCGGATAACAGATTGCTTGGAATTTTTCCAGTTCGGTTGTGGAAACAAGAACTTCCGGATAGTTTTGCATAAACTTCATTTCTTCAATCGTTTGAATCGTACCGACGATTGGCTGGATGTTCATCCTCTTAAGTACTGCGAGATCGAGCTTTTGCATCGCTTGAAAGTCGAACGTGAGCATATAATAAGAAGCATCCAGTTCTTTCAGTAAAAAGAAGTCATGAGTGTCCGGTTTGTCAGTAAGTAATCCGAGCTTAATTTGTTTTGATAAAATGCGCAGTCTTGCGAGCGAATGATGATTTTCTGAAATGATGAAAACATCTTCCATTGCTTGATGCTGGCGAAGAAGGTCATACACTTTTTCCTCAAGGCCGTAATAGAAACCGCTCTGTTTAATTTCGATAGCGGTTATTATTTTGCCTTTTGTTAGATGGATGACTTCAGCAAGCGTTGGAATCCGTTCGTCATGATTAATCGTGAACTTCAGAAGTTCCGCGTAGGTAAATTGATTGATTTCACCGCGGCCGCTCGTTACACGGTCAATGGTCATGTCCCGCATGACGACAGGGATATCATCTTTGGTCAGATGCACCTCCATCTTTGTATGGGAAAAGTTCAAATCGATTGCTGCCTGAAAAGAAGACATTGTGTTCTCGGGAAATTGTAATGGATAACCACGCTCAGCAACAGCCTGTATTTTCATTAAATTCTCCTCTCGATTGGGCTACATATCGATTCTATGCATCTTTACTTTTTATTATACATGAATACTCCCACCACTTCGTTTCTATGAAACTTGAAGTGGGGGTTTCTGGGGTATCGACTTTCAAGATGACGATTAACCACCAGTGGAGTTGACACATTGGTGTGCTAAAAACACCCAACCCCGCTATCCCATCGGTCTTGCCTTAGGGATTACTTTTATTTTACCATCAATGATACCGGTCTTTCGAACGTATGTGCTGCACTGTTTATAATATCATAAAAGGGAGGGAAATGCCACTATTAAAATACGAAGGTTACAAGGATTTTGGTGACAATATTTTATATATTCTCAACTGCCAAAACCGCCAATTCACCTCCCACCTAAAATCCTATGGAATTTTGAGGAAGGAGTCCTCTTGGCTTTTAAGATAGAGAATGTTAATTTCGGATTAATTGGGTAATAAATGTTTGTAAATTAGGAGGATAAGCGAGATAAAGTGAAACTTCATTCTGTGGGGGATCCCTTCCCTTCACTGAATGTTAATTGAACAGAATCAGGGATTTACGGACTGTATATCTCCCCCATCTTATTGGACTTCCCTTGTGTTTAAAGATGGGGTATTACAGACCGTAAATGCGTGATAAAATAGAAAAAGAAATTAGTAAAGGAGGCCGTGATGTTGTGGGACAGTAAAGTTACTTCCTGGAGAAGTTATCTTTTCCTCATTGCAAGTATCATAACGAGTTTATCGATGATTCTACTTGATCCGCTTTCGCAAGCCACGAGTGAGACGATTTCAGATATTGTAGCGAGTTTCATTATTGTTGGGCTGTTTGTTTCTGTCGTGATGATCGGGGTTACGTTTTTTTCGAAACGGGAGAAGAAGCTGATTCCGACTATTGCACTGATTATTACGTTACTTAATATTGGTGTCATAATTTTTCTTGCGTGGACTTAGGTGGATTTTGCATAGTGTTAGAGGGTACGTGGCCTAGTGTGGCTGCATACCCTCTTTTTAATTAAAAACGAGCTCCATAAGTTCTGTTGTAATATTTTGGAGGTCGTATCGTTCGTAAATGTGCTGATGCTTCGTTCGTTCGTTCATTTCGAGATTTTTAATTTTCTCCACCGCTTCATCCACGCTCGTGACGATGCATTCTTCAGGATAGATGAGATCTGCCCCTTCCCAATTGAACACAATCGGTGTTGCCCCGCTTGCCATCCCTTCCATTGGAGCGAGGTGGAATGCTTCAAGATCACTCGTGGATAAAATGACGCCAATGTTTGTCAGCCATTCGGGAATATCGGAGCCGAACGGGGAAAAGATGATGTTTTCTTTCCATGGTGCTTGATCTATTTTTTCAAAAACCTTCTGGAAATAAGCCATTTCCTCTGAACGCTCCTCGAGCCAAGGCAAGTCTTGTGGTAATCTACCTTTAATATGGAGTTTATAACGATTATCCTCTTGCCAGAGACGTTCAAAAATTTCTACTGCACGGTCGATTCGCTTTAACTTCGGAATAATGCCAATCATGCCAAGATGAAATCTGGCATCGTCTTTCTTCGCCAGCTGGAACTTTTTCGTATCGACCATGTTCGGAATTAAAGTAAGCTTATTACGTGGAATCCGGTGCACCTGATGGAACTCCTCGAGCATTTGCGGACTGATCGTAATAACATTTTCGACCTTCCGATAGTTTACTTTCTTCAAATAATCGGTCTGCAGCTCCTGACGATGAGCGCGGATATACAGCTTTTGACCCTGCTTCACATGATTTTGGTAAAAGACTGCGTTGCCAAGTCCCCATTCACAAAAAATGATATCTGCTTCCGCCAACAATGCGAAACTCTTCTTACGGCTGTGACGCTTATGCCCTTTCCAATTATCTAGCAACACTTTCTTACCAGCACGGGCACACGTTTCAATAAACGGGTAAAGGAATTTAAAATCATGCCCGGCAAATAGAATTGTTTCTTGTTTATTGTTAAGGGAGTGGATCGTCTCGAGTAGCTGTTGTTTGTTTCTTTCATAATCAAAGTTTTCAGCGAGTGTATAACATTTTTTGGTTGCTACGTAATAAATCTCCTCATTTGCAAGTAACTGGGGGAGAATCGTTGTTAAGTCATTTGGGTGCTGGATGAATAATGGATAATCCTCACCAAGTAAAGCGATAAACAGTTCCTTTTCCGGCACGATGACTGGCTTCCCTTTTTTAGCATAATCAAGGAAGGGATGGATATCCTCCTCCAGCACGATTCCAATATCCGTTTCCGTGTCCAGGCTATAATAATCCGTCTCATTCCCTTTGTAGCGCCAGTCGAATGTTGGTGCTTCAAGTTTAATTTTTTCCATAACTTCAGGAAGGGAATCAGTCGTCTCCATTTCCGCAGAAATTTCGGCAATCCCGCGTCTGTTGACGAAGGCAGGAGTCCGAGCCGGGACATTTACTTTCCAAGTTGGTAAATAGATTACCTTTTCCTGCAGTGAGCTGGAATGATTTAAGATTTTCTTTCGCTCCATGGAATCCGTGAGTATAAATGGATAAACTTCAAGCTTGCCCGTTTCCGATTCCTCTTCTGCTGACAGGAAGGGGATAACTTTTTCGGCTGAGATTCTTGTCAGTTTGTTCACTTCCTCGAGTTGCCCCATCCAAATGAGCGTATCGAATTTTTCCATGATTTTTAAATACGTAATGGCTTTTTCTGTCGTATTGATGACAGATGACTTTTCTTCTGAGCGTTTCGCTACTGAAAATAGATTGTTGTTACGTGCATTCTCAGGGATGGATTCCTGGATTTCATCGAGTAACTCCGTTGTTTCCGCGAGAATATCAATTTTTATTCTTGTGTCAGCAGCTAGTATGTTTAAAAGTGAAAAGAATGCATCCGAGTGGGCTGCATAGGTTCTTTCAGCGAGATGGATTAGTATATTGAATCGTTTCACTTCATCTTCTCCTTTGGAACGAACGTCTCCAGCAAACTAGCAAGCGTTTGATGCGTGTTTTTTGCCGTTAGGAAGAATTGAGCAAATACAGGTTTATTTTTCTTGATGGAATAGTCAACAAAAGAAGTCATTCGGAAGTAATACATCATGTTGATACTGTCTTCGATGTAAAAATCGTCGTATTCCCTGCTGCTGTCTACAACTCCAACGTACGTACTCTTCGTCAGCTGCTCAAGCGAGTAATTCTTAACTGCAAAGCTTGCGATATAGACTTTGATGTTATCTGCGGCAAGTAAATGGTTGATTGCTTGTTCGAAACCTGTGAATGGTGTGATAAACAATATCCAGTTGACACGGTTCGCTGTCTGTTTTTCAATCGTGCGGACGACGTTTTGATATTCCTGTTCCGTTCGGATTGAAAAAATAATCGTTGCGGATGGAAGTCTTGTCGAGTGCTCGATTTTAAGACTTTTCGTAATAAAATGCATGAAATCACGATAATTATGCTTCCATCGTATGGTGCGACTGATTGCCCGATAATCATCAGCTGCTTTATCAGGATTATGTTGATAGTCAGTGATCAATTGCTTGAGTTCCGTCTCCGTTTCGACAGTTCGTGCTAAATTTTGGAAAATATTGCTTTTCAAAGCAGATTTTTCACAGATTACAAGATTACCCTTCGAAAGTTGTTCCTCGATTTGTATTTCGATATTAGCGGCTGCTGGGATAGTTTCGATATGAAGCAGCTGCTTGCTCCGTGTTGGTTGTTTTGTTGGTTCTGTTGCTGATTCCGCTTCAAAGCCGGTGTCTGGTTCGGCTATTCTTGGGCTCAGCACCGTTACAGTCGGGTGTTTTTTGAAAACATCGATGGAAGGTGCACCTATTGTGTATGGAATAAGATGTATTGGTGTTTCGCCGGCTGCCTGTTTGTACGCGTCATAGATTTCAGGATCATGGATGAGCACGAATTTGAAATCGGCAAGCCGTTCCTGAAGTTTCTCATACGGTGCCGCTGTTTGTTTATGCCAGACAATCATTGGAATGTCTGACGTTTGGCACCAAAGGATAAGCCTGCCAATTGGAGAAGTCCGGTCATGTATGTCTCCCCAATTGCCATCCTGCAGCTCTCCTGCTTCCAAAAGGATAAAATCAGGAACATTGTTTGCGAGCGTTTTTTCATAAACATCTGGTTGCAGACGAGTTGCTTCGGTGACTGCATTCAGGCTTATGATCGCGCTTTGCGGCAAAACTCCTGCGAACGTCAGGTTATTCAGGTGACGAATCGACGTTTTCTCCTTCTTTTCCACCGGTAAAAATGGTGACGTGAAAATATTGCGTATCTCCATTTCCCCTTCTCCAGCGATACGGATAGCTAAACGGGCAGCCTTCGTTGTCGGTTTCGGAGTAATTTGTTGTAACTGATTTAATTGAATTGTATGTTTTTTCGTCTGCTGATTTTCTTCATCGTATTCAATTAGGTAGATTTGATAGTTGAGCGAGTTTGTCGTATGCCCTTCGATGAAAATTGAGTTTTGAGGATGAAGGATGAGTTTATTATGACGTTCTTCCAGCTTAGAATAGTTGGAATTTGACTCCCAAAAGTTTACATATGTACTGTCCGTTGTTTTTGATTGCAGATGAATTTTATGATTTTCAATAGAAAGATCGATGAGTGACGGTTGATGGAACCAATTTTTACTGTCAAAAAACTTTGCTGGCAGAAAATCGATATGCATCGATTCTGGTTTCTTCAGTTTGTTTTTAATCTTTTCGATAAACAGCATCATAAATCCCTCACCTTATATATTGACTTAAATTATATCACGAAATGCGATTTAAATATATTGAATGAGTGGGAAAAGATAGGTATTTTTGAGGTTTTTCACGAAATGAAAAGAGACGGTTCAGTATACGGCTGGATCGTCTCTTTTCATTTGGAGTCTGTTTTTATTACTTTTTAAGTTCCGTGGCGATTTTTTCTATTTCTTCTTTTGGATTGCCGGTTATCTTTGCGATTAGATTGATTTCCAGCCCTTCATTTAAGGCATTTTTAATCAACGTGACTTTTTCTTCTTTTTACCTTCTTCACGAAGAGTTTCTGCTAAACTCATTGCGATTTCGCCTCCTTCTGGATATTTATTTTTTTACTCGTTTTATAAATGCGTCCAGATTTATTCAAATTTTCTTTTCGCATTTTCAAATCCCAAATCTCTGCCATATACTTCAGCAACTGAAAATGAACGGTTTTATCGGGGTAGCTCTTATGTTCAAACAAAAAATAAACATAGCTTTCTTTCCCGTCGATATTCGCGCTGAAAAGTAAATCGGAATAGTTTTCTTTGAGTTCTTTATTGATAAAGCTATCCTTCTCCAAGTTTAATGTGTCCGTATCAAGGTATTTCATCACTTCGGGCGGCAAGTAGTTGTGTAAGAAGCTTTTCGTCACTTTCAGATGACTGAACGTTTCTTTAAAAAGCTTATCATGTGGATTTTCCAATTTTTTCAGGTACGGGTGCGAGTAGCGCGAAGTTTCTTCTTTGACTAGAGTGTTTGCCAAATTTTCACTTCCTTCTGAGGATTTTATTGTAGAGGTAAAATTGCGTGGATGCTGCTTATATTATAGCAATTTTGTGGAGTGCAAACAACTATATGACCATGAACCAACTAATTGAAAAGTGGCTCGCCAGCATATGAATTGACGAACCACTTTTTAAAAATATAACAATAAATTTATTCTTGAACTGACACTTCGATAATTCTTCCTTCTTTTTCAGTTGGAATGTTGTCACTGCCGAGACGCACGAGTTGGTCGCTGAAGTTGCCCCAATCCGATTGTCCAAGGTCGGTTACGCGGCCTTCTGCGTATGCTTCTTCAAAAACGGTAAACCCGTCTCCACCTTTTGCAGTGAATGCATTGGTAGCAATCGTGTAGGTTTGATCATCTTCCACTTCTACAAAACTGCCATCTGCCGTTTCATACGCTACAGATACAACACGGTTTCCAGCTGGCTCGGATGCATCAAATTCAACTTTACCGCCGGCAACATGCAGGAATCCGCCATTTTCGCTTGGATAATTACCAACACTTATTTCAAAAGCTTCCTTCAATTCAGCACCAGTTACATCTGCAATTGCCAGGGTGTTGCCGAATGGAAGAACAGTAATGACTTCTCCGACTGTAACGGGACCAGCATCGATTGGCGCTCGGATTCCGCCGCCATTTTGCAGTGCCATCATTACGTTCTCATCATAATCCTTTGCAGCACGCAGCATGCCATCGGTAATAATGTTTCCGAGGATCGTTTCGTTTTTACGTACACTTTCACCTGTTTCATTGCCTTCGTCCCCAGCTCGTGGGTTCGTTAGCGGTTCTTCCAACGTTACACCAATTTCTTCTCCGGAAACTTCTTCTACTTGCTCTTTATATTTTTGAAGCATAAGTGCTGCTGTCGGGTCTTCTGCTTGTTCGCTGACTGGAATTAATTCACCCGATTGGCCAACGATTACCCCGTTCTCATCGAATTCAACGTCAAGCTGACCGAGATTCGCATTGCCGTTTCCTGTCTGTACGATGACGGTAGGATCCTTCGCTTCGCCAAATTCATTCGTTTCCACGATGACTGGTTCTTCGAGTACAGTATGACTATGTCCGCCAACGATGACATCGACACCATCAACCTGTGCAGCAAGTTCTAAGTCATTGTCCACGGCAGGGTTATCATCGAAACCGATATGGGTGATTGCAACGATTTTATCGACGCCTTGATCTTCAAATGCTTGAACTGCTTTTTCCGCTTCTTCCAGATAGTCCTCAAATTCGATATCTCCAGGACTTGAAATGCCGACTGTATCTGCTGTCGTCAGTCCGAAGATTCCAACTTGCTCCCCTTCAACCTCTTTGATGATTCCATTGTAAATTTTCCCGTTTTCTGGTTCAGAGGACACAAGATCACTGAAGAGACCAGTGAATTTCTCATCCTTGCTGAAATCGACATTACTGCTGACAAATGGGAACATGGCACCTTCGACAAAGTCAACAAGCGCTTGGTGTCCTTCTGGTGATGAGCCAAGGTCGAACTCATGGTTTCCGAATGTCATTGCGTCATACTGCATATAATTCATGAATTCCAAGTCTGCTTGTCCAAGGAATTCATTGAAGTACAATGTGCCTGTGAAAACATCCCCTGCATCTAGAAGTAATGCTTCAGGATTTTCAGCCCGCACGTTTTTCACTGCTGTTGCCCGTTTTGCGACCTCATCGAGACTAGCATGAGTGTCGTTCGTATGCATAATCGTTAAGTTGAAATGCTCTTCTTCCTCTGCTGGTTTCACGTAACCTTGCAGTTGTTCATAGATCGATGAACTAACCGCAGCTTCTCCACCAAAAATTGAAATTTTTCCCGGCTCGTTTTCTTCTAAATATGGTGCAAGAGATGCTGGTATCCGGTCATGAACAAGTGTTAATGCCGCTCCTTCTTTTGCTGCAAGCACTCCGCTCGTGAGGGCATCGGCATAATCTTTACCAGATGCTACATAGACATTTTCCGGGTTCACATTAAAAGCTTCAAGTAGGGCGATATTTGTTTCATAACGGTCTTTTCCTCGAATTCTTTCCGCTCCTGGAAGCTCGCTTGCAACATCTTCAGAAATTACATTTTCTCCACCGACGATAATCGTTTCGGTAACACCGAGTTTTTCCAATTCTGCATTTGTTGCTTCAGGTAAACGATCTGAAAGACTGAGAAGAACTGGGATACTTTCTTGCGCTGCGATGCTAGCAATCGACAATGCATCCGCGAAAGATTGGCCGCTTGCGATTACTGCCTTTTCCGCTTGACCGCCAGTAAGTTCCGCTGCAATCTCGGCTGCTGTCTCATATCTCGTATCTCCGAAAATACGGTTGACGTTGTAGCCAGCTTTTTCAATTGCTTCAGCCGCTTCATCGCTTACTGCTGTTTTCCCACCAAGAATATGTACTTCAGAAGCTCCTAAGCGCTCTAATTCTTCCAATGTATCTTCCAGCACGCGATCATTCGGTGTTAATAGAATCGGTGCATCCCACGCATGAGCAAGTGGCACACCTGCAAGCGCATCAGCGAATTCCAATCCATTTGCGATAATTACGTTTTCAGCTGAACCATCTTCCCAGCCCTCTTGGCTAATTTCAATAGAAGTGCGATAACGATCTGCACCGAAAATTCGTTCGATGACCTCAGCTTTATATTGAGCCTCGGCTTGGGGTTCGTCGGGTTGAATCGGGTCTGCGAGCACATTGAAAGGAATTGTTCCGGAAGCAACGATTGCTGCTGCTGATAATCCTGCTACCATTTTTCTTTTTAATGACATGATATTTTCTCCTCCTCGAATTTTACCTCTACCATCACTATACGAAATGAATGTTAAATTCGATGGAAGGTTTTGTTAAAAACTTTTAATATAGGTCTTTTGCTATAGTTTTATAGTATTGAAAATAAAAAAGAGAGGCTTTATGAATTGATCCATAAAGTCCTCCCTTTTTATATTGAAGTTTCACTTTATATCGCTTTGATGTAATATTCCCCTGCATCAAGTCCAACATGGGTACATTCGTCTCCCATTAAGGATATCTTTTTTCCAAAACTTGCATACGTATTGTTCTTCCCGTCGAGGATCGCAAGTGTAATATTATTCGTTCTTTTTGCTCCCTCTGTATTGATGCAAGCGGTAAATTTACCAGGTTTATCCAACCTGAGTTTGTAATAATCTTTTTCACTGCTTTTTATAATAGTTCCGTTATATTCCTTCCCAACCGTGATTGGCGTGGCGCTGTAAAAGTCATCGTTAAATTCTTTTTCAAATTTGTTGCCGGCTGTAAAGTCTACTTTTACTTTGTAATTGTAGTAAGTTATTTGCATATCTATCGTTAATTCGGATGTAGTATTCACCTTTAGGAAGTCCATTACAGTTCTTTTAGTTAATGAATTTCATAATACGTATTTAATGCTTCACCATCACCATATGTAGTTGAGTTGGTTCGTTCCCAACTACATATGGTGATGGAATAGCCGACTTGGGTAATTATGAAATTCATTCTAGTATGTATTTTTTACTTAATAAGCAATTTGGACTAGTAATTGGCAAAGTAATTATATCATAAGAGGGTTTTTTTGACTGTAAAACTTTTCACAGAGCTCAAAAAGGACAATTGAATGAGTCAATTGTCCTGGTAACTTTCCTTTTTATTCTTTTTGTCTGATTTTGGCTTCGGCTTTTTATATTTCCAGCGGATTCTTCTTAAGCGGTCAACTACTGGACGCTTTCCTCCCATGACGATACCTCCCAGTTCGGCAAAGATGTGGAGGAATAGAAATACGAAAACACTAATGAGGAGTGCAAATTTTAAACTTGCCTCGGAAAACAAAATCGCAAGGCCACCAAAGGCTGCACTAAACATATAAATGATGATAACCGTTTTCCGGTGGCTATAACCGGCATTGATCAACTGGTAATGGATGTGCTTGTTATCGGCTCCCATGATGTTTTCCTTATTATAAGCACGGCGAATAATAGCAACGATTGTGTCAAAAATCGGTACAGCAAGTACGATAATTGGTACGATGAAACTTAAAAATGCTATGTTTTTAAATAGACCGAGCATCGAGATGACGGCAATCATGAAGCCGAGAAAATTCGATCCGGTGTCCCCCATATATATTTTTGCCGGGTAAAAGTTATGATAAAGGAACCCAAGATTCGCACCAATCAGTACAATAGCAAGATAAGCTGCCATCACCTGCGCATCTGTGACTGCCATAATAAAGATACTAATTAAGGCAATCGTTGTTACGCCGGTTGCGAGCCCGTCCAAGCCATCAATAAGGTTGATGGCATTCGTAATCCCGACAATCCAGAGGACGGTGATGAGAACGCTAAAAAAACCGAGGTCAATCATACCGATGACAGGCAATGTAATCCGCTCGATAATCAGACCGGATGAGACGATAAAAGATGCGGCGATGAGCTGGCCGGTTAGTTTTGCTATCGGTTTAATACTGAAACGGTCGTCAAGGGCACCGGTCAGGATGATGACGAATGCTCCAGCGAGTATCTCTGGCAAATGCTCATGGTGAGGCTGTAAATACAGCATACCTAGCACTGCACCTAAAAATATGGCAATGCCCCCTAATCTGGGCTTCACTTCTTTATGGATTTTACGATAGTTCGGGAAATCTACAGCTCCAACTTTCACCGCGAACTTCTTTACTGCGTACGTAAGCAGAAAGCTCGAAACAAGTGCTATCGTAAAAGCAATTGCTAAATCGACAAAGTTAAACATAATATTCTCCTAATTAACATATTCACCAAACAACTTACACGTATCGTTTAAATTATAACGAAAGAAAGGCTGGTTGGGCAAATTTAATCGAAGGATTGCCGGCAGGACACCGGGTTCGGGGCGGGACACTGGGGTCAGTGCAGTTGTCCCAGTGGGGCACTTGGGGACGGAGGCGTTGTCCCAGTTTTGGAAGAGATGGGACAAGGGGTCAGAGCTTTTGTCCCAATCTCACATCTGCTTCCTTCTATAATTTAGTAAATTTAGGGGTATTTTTGTAGCCCAGGCTTTGTTAGAATGAGGAATATATGAATTAAATACATAGACAAAGGGGGATATTTATGGGGGTATACATTTTTGTCATAGCTGCTGCGCTAGCTGTATTTGGAATATTAATGATGTATAAGAAAAATGTGGAGCGGCTGAAAGAAGATCCGAGTCAAGTCGGAGAAGCACACAGGAGTTTCTTCATTAGTACAGCAGTTATTGAAGCTTTACCGATTGTTTTACTTATCCTTGGATTAGTCAATATGGAGCCTGTACCAATGGAGGATATTTATCTACCTGCGATTATCATTGTCATGCTCGCTGCATTCTCGATTTTTTTCATCTTCTTACAACGGAGCGTTGGAACAGATGATGAAAGCAAGCAGGCCGTAAATAACCTTTCCATGATTGCGATTATGATGTCAAACGCTATTCCTATTATTGCACTTATATTTTTATTTCTGTCTGTCGAGAGCTGAGTGTAGTGGCACTTAAAAGATTGAAAGGGAAAGCACTTATTTAGATGAGTGCTTTTTTAGATTAAATTTTTAGAAATGAACGGAACAAATGCACTGACCCCCTATCCCGATCCAATCAATCGTGGGACATTGCCTCTGACCCCATTGTCCCACCCGCTCGAACTGGGACAGTTGCTCTGACCCCATGTCCCAGTGTATGATTTGGGTAGGTGTTTTTGTTTTGGTGGGAGGTTGATGGTGTTGGTGATTGGTTCGCGGGATGAGGCTCGTGTGGAGAAAGTTTGTATGATTGCTGGGAAGATTATGCTGATGAGCGGTGCGGAGACGCATCGTGTGGAGGATACGATGAACCGGATGGCGCATGCTTTTGGTGTGGAAAATGCACAAAGCCATGCGACGCCTACTGGAATTAACTTTTCAGCAGGGATGACGGAAGTGAATAATTTTGTCCGGATATCCAAGCGCCCGACCGATTTACATAAAATTGCTGAGGTAAATAGTATTTCCCGGAAAATTGTTGCCGGGGAATTAAGTCTTGAAACAGCATACGACCATCTGCAAAAAGTTGAAGCGGAACCCTCTGTCTATAAAGTCTGGCTGCAGATATTAATTGCTGCGCTTGTAAGCGGCTGTTTTGTCATTATGTTCCAAGGGACGTGGATTGATTTTCTGCCTGCCTTTATTGCTGGAGGTCTAGGCTTTGCAGTAATGACGGGAATGGACCGGCTCCTTGAAATCCGTTATTTGGCAGAGTTTTTCGGTGCTTTCGTCATCGGGGTCAGTGCCTACCTTTTCGTTTATTACGGTTTCGGCCTGGAGCTTGATAAAGTGATTATTGGGGCGGTGATGCCGCTTGTACCAGGGCTCCATATTACGAATGCGATTCGCGATATGGTGGCAGGACATCTGCTTTCCGGAATATCCAAGGGCGTAGAAGCGACATTGACTGCATTCTCAATCGGTGCTGGTATATCGCTCATTTTCGCCTTTATCTAGGAGGGATTCTTTTGACGATAGCTGCACAACTTCTTACAAGCTTCATTGCGTCAAGCGGGTTCGGAATTTTATTCAGTGCCCCGAAAAGATCCCTCATCCAATGCGGATTTGTCGGGATGTCCGGCTGGATGCTTTATTATTTTCTAACACCGGCCATAATGAATAATGTGCCCGCGACGATTTTCGCTGCCATGTTCGTGTCGGTGCTCAGTTATTTCTGTGCCCGCCTCTTTAAAGTACCGATTATTATTTTCAATATTTCGGGGATTATCCCACTTGTTCCGGGAGGACTTGCCTACAATGCGATGCGCCATTTTGTCGAAAATGATTATACGACAGCGGTTGAATTGTCGGTTGAGGTAACACTCCTTGCCGGCGGAATTGCGATTGGATTAATGTTTTCTGAGGTCATCCGGCAAATTATCGTGAAATTGACGGTTCAAAAATAATATCCATTATTTAATTTTTGAAAAGCTGCACACTTCTGAATATACTTTCTCTTGAACAATTCACTGACTTTTAGTTCGTTTCTATTGCTAAATTTTCAAACTCCATTACAATAAAATAAAACTTCATTCTGTTTGCGTTTATTTACCCCTGCGGAATGATAGTTGAATCAATCGGGCCGTTACTGGGCGTGCGGACCTACCGCTTAAAATCTGTAAAGTGGGAGTTTTACAGCCAGTTACACGAACAATAAATTTAATTCCAACAAAGTGAGGGAAGTTTTATGAGTGAACAAATAAAGCCAAAAGTTTTAATTACGATCTTTGGAGCAACAGGGGACTTAGCAAAACGAAAGCTATACCCTTCCATATACCGCCTCGTGCGGAATAATACGATTAGTAGAGATTTCGCTGTCATTGGGCTCGCGCGAAGAGACTGGTCCAATGAGGTATTCCGCGATAATGTAAAGGAATCAGTCGAGCAGGCATTTGGTGAATGTGAACGGCTGGATGATTTCGCATCGCATTTCCACTACCAATCGTTTGATGTGACGGATGATACAGCTTACGACCGCATGAAAGAATTGGTGGAACAGCTTGAAACGCAGTATGATACAGAAGGAAATCGGCTATTTTACTTAGCTATGGCGCCCGAATTTTTCGGGGGAATTGCAAATAGTCTTCAGGAATACGGTTTGAAAGAAACACCGGGCTGGACTCGCTTGATTATTGAGAAGCCATTTGGGCATGATCTGGAATCAGCAAAAGAATTGAATAACCAGATTCGTGCAGCGTTTGATGAGGAACAAATTTACCGGATTGACCATTATCTTGGTAAACAAATGGTGCAAAATATTGAAGTGATCCGATTTGCAAATGGAATTTTTGAACATTTGTGGAATAACCGTTTTATTTCCAATATCCAAATCACATCGAGTGAAACGCTCGGTGTCGAGGACCGTTCGCGCTATTATGATGATTCGGGAGCAATCCGGGATATGGTGCAGAACCATATTCTGCAGATGGTTGCATTGCTTGCGATGGAGCCGCCAATTAGTCTAACAACCGATGAAGTCCGTTCAGAGAAAATTAAAGTGTTGCGCGCACTTCGGGAGCTGGATCTCGAGCAAGTACATGAGCATTTCGTCCGCGGACAATACGGGGCTGGTGTGCTGGATGATGAGGAAGTAGTTGGCTACCGGAAAGAATCAGAAGACCTCGTCTTTTCCAATACAGAAACGTTTGTCGCTGGAAAAATTTTAATTGATAACTACCGCTGGGCCGGGGTTCCGTTCTATATTCGGACTGGAAAACGGATGGCGCAAAAGCAGACGAGAATCGTAATTGAGTTCAAAGATATTCCGATGAATCTCTATTTCAAGAGCGAGCGGGAGCATCATCCGAACTTACTAGTCATCAATATTCAACCGGATGAAGGAATTGCCCTTTATCTGAATGCGAAAAAATCTGGTTCTGAGGCGCTTGCCGAGCCGATTGAACTTAGTTATAAACAAGGTGCGATGCCTGCAATCAACACGCCGGAAGCATATGAAAAGCTTTTATATGATTGCATGATCGGGGATGCAACAAACTTTACACACTGGGATGAAGTTGCTTTATCTTGGAAATATATCGATCCGATTTTAGAAGTATGGGAAAAAGAACAACCGAACTTCCCGAACTATGAATCCGGCTCAACCGGACCGAAAAAATCAGACGAACTCTTAAGCCAAGACGGCAACCACTGGTGGGAAGTCTAATCGGGACATTGGGGTCAGAGCTTCTGTCTAGGATTTAGCGGGACAACAGGGTCAGAGCTTTTGTCCCAACCTATAAAACGGGTTATTCAAGAAAATATCTTGAATAACCCGTTTCTTTTTTGTATGCGCGATGAACACGAGGCTCTGGCTAGGTGGGACAGTTACACTGACCCCGTGTCTTGCTTATTTAACGGTTGCGGGTGTCGTCTCTGTCGAGTTCTTTTTCTCTGTCTGTTTCGTCTCTTTCCATCATGTCAGCGTCGTCGTTGTCTTCGTTATCATTGTTTTCTAGGTTGTCTCCGTTATCTTGGTTGTCTTCGTTTTGGTCAAGAGGTGTTTCGTCGATTGGTTCGTTATCATTATTGTCATCATTTGTTGCACACCCTGTGATCAATGTAAGTGCCAACACAAGGGAACCAATACGGAGAAGCCATTTATTCATCATCTGTGTATGCCTCCTTTTCCATCAAAGTAATTACTCGAATTTAGCATAACCACTTTACCCGAAAGTCATACATCATACACATTGACGAATTAACGCTCCACCAACTCACTCACCTACTGAATCGCAAACGTAATTTCCGCTTCACAAGCCAGCTCGCCATCAACGGTTGCCCGGCCTTTCCCTTTCCCGATCGGGCCTTTCATGCGGGTGATTTCCACTTCAAGACGCAGCTGGTCGCCTGGCTTTACTTGTCGTTTAAAACGGCATTTATCGAGCCCTGCGAGAAAGCCGATTTTCCCTTTATTCTCTTCCATATTCAATACTGCAATTGCACCTACCTGAGCCATTGCCTCAACAATCAGAACACCTGGCATGACTGGATAGTCGGGGAAATGCCCCTCGAAAAACGGTTCATTGATTGTTACATTTTTAATGCCGACTGCGCGTTTCGCCTCGTCGATCTCCTCAATTTTATCGACTAACAGAAATGGATAACGGTGTGGAATAATTGCTTTAATTTCTTCTATATTCATCGTTAATTCTCCTCTTTTCTTTATGGTAAAGCAGGATATTTCAAGTGAATAAATCCATATCCTCTTGCTTGCTCGTTTTGATTATATCAAGTTTATAGGTTTGACTCCAAGTGAAAACGGAAAAAGAAAGATAAGCGCATTTACAAGAAGTCATCTTAAAATTACTGAAGGAGGATACGCTATGCTTTGGTCAATTATTGTTCTATTGCTCGTATTATGGCTATTAGGCTTTTCATTTGATGTTGGTGGCGGTCTTGTCCACTTACTCTTAGTCGTTGCGTTAATCGTGCTTATTTTCCGCTTAGTTACTGGAAGACGAGTCGACTGACCGATTTAAAAATGCAAGATTTTACAACGCTCCTATACTTGCATTAAAAAGGACATAGGCTTTCACCAACCTATGTCCTTTTTAATATATTATTCTTTTATAACGATGTCGATGATATGCCGCCAGGTTTCCACTTTTAACGCGTCTATCGGGTTTCCATCACCAATTATCCCAAAACCAATCATAAGCCCTGCTACAAGGGCAAATATGGCGAGAATGATAACGATGATGATCCGCAGCCAAATCGGAAACACCCGTACTCTTAACGAGTTGTTCCGCTTTTCATTTCGCTTCTCCTGCTCTTTTTTCGAACCTTTTGTTTTTTGTTCCTTCGCTGTTTCAGCTTGCTTCAATTGCTTTGTTGACATCGTTCGATCTCCTTAATGTTAACTTCTCAGTTGATTGATAAGACCCATCATCTGATCGGTCGTTGAAATCGTCCGGGCATTGAATTGGTAGGCGCGTTGTGCCATTAGTAATTCTGACATCTGAGCTGCTAAATCAACATTCGCCTGCTCCAGTATCCCGCTTTCAACTAATGAATCGATAATACCAACCGGCAAAGCGACTTCATTTACCGCAAATCCAAGTTCATCAGCGTCTGGTAAGCGGAAGAGATTGCCACCCACTGCTTCCAGTACATGCGGCCGGGTAATTTCAACAATGGCGATTGCTCCAGCTACTTCAAGCTGGCCTCCTCGCTCAACTACGATTTGCCCGTTATCCCGAACTTCGATTCCTTCAAATCCGTTCGCAATGACGATCGGGGCACCATTTTGCCCAAGGACTGGCTCGCCGTCACCATTTGTCAGCATCACCGAATCCGCTGCCGCACTCGTCGTCTGCAAATAAAAACTTCCATCACGTGTATAATTCGTCTCAATCGCTCCCGGCTCACCAGTTTGAATCTGGAAAAAATGCCGCCCGTTGCGAAGCGCAAGGTCAAGCGCCCGGTTCGTCGTCTGCAAGGCACCAATGGATAAATCATTGTTGATTGCTCCTAGCCTTGCCCCTGAACCGACACGAATACCTTCTGGCGTAAGACGATTCACCGCGTTTTCCGGGGTGTTCAGATTATTGATTTGCTGGGTTAATAAAGAGGAAAATTCCGCATTTCTCGTTTTGTAGCCTGGTGTTTGGCTATTTGCCATATTATGTCCAATCAAGTCCAGTTTCTGTTGCAGCTGATTCATTGTCACCGCTGCTTGGATCATCGTTCGTGACATGGATTAAAACCTCCAATCCGCTCCAAAATTAACCGAGACGGCCGATTTCAGATACTGTTTTCCCTAAGCTTTCATCGTATGCCCGTAAGACACGCTGATTGAGTTCAAACATCCGGTAAGCATTCAACTGGTCCGTCATTGTCGTTGCACCGTCCACATTCGATCCTTCAAGAAAGCCTTGCTGAACGGCAAATCGAGCATCAGCTGGCATTGCTCCCGCTTCTCCGTTGTACAGATTGTCGCCTTCTTTCGTCAGTTCATTCACATCAGCTGTATAGGCTAGTCCAAGCTGAATCGTTTCCGTATCCATCTGAAGCAATCCCGCATTTGTTACGGTAAAATCTCTGCCTCCTGTTTCAATCGGCGCACCAGCACTGTTTAACACGTAATAGCCCTGATTCGTGACAAGAAAACCGTTCCCGTCAACGGTAAAATTTCCGTTCCGAGTAAGGCGCTCTTCCCCTGCTTCATTTTGTACACGGAAAAAGATGCCGCCTGTCTCGTCCGGTACTTCCCCTTGCGTAATGGCGAGGTCTGTACTGATAGTTGTTTCCTGGATGTCGCCCTGGGCAAAGTCAGGCACGAATTCCTGGACGTAGACACCTGTATTCATGGAACCGATCGTCTCATTTATACGGAGATTCGCGTTTCGGTTCACGGGAAGCTGTTTTTTCCCTTGGGCTTGCAGCAGCATTTCCGGGAAAGATCGGATTGTTGCTTGATCTGCTTTGTATCCAGGTGTATTCATATTCGCCATATTATTCCCTAGTGCTTCCTGGTGGCGCTGCTGGGTTATCATGCCACTTGCAGCGGTGTAGAATCCTCGTAACACATGGTTTCCTCCTTTTAGCGTTCAGGATTTTTTAAATTATGGATAGCTAAAGTTGCTAAACGTGCGCTTCCGCCTTTGCTTTTAGCCAATCTTCTTCCGTTCAATCTTATCAATATTCTCAAGCATGATCCCTGTTCCTTTGGCAACACAGCTCATCGGCTCTTCTGCTACAAATACAGGCACTTTCAATTCTTCTGCGAGCAATTGGTCCATCCCGTGAATCAGAGCACCGCCACCTGTAAGGATGACACCGCGGTCGATAATATCAGCAGATAATTCCGGTGGAGTTTGCTCGAGGACTGTTTTGGCTGCTTGTACAATTAAATAAACATGCTCACGGAGAGCCTCTTCAATTTCTTTGGAGTTTACGGTAATTGTTTGCGGAAGACCACTCACCATGTCCCGACCACGAATCTCAAGGGATTCATCACGCGAACCTTCAAACACGGTTGCGACACTGATTTTAATTTCTTCAGCTGTCCGCTCCCCGATTAAAAGCTTATACTTTTTCTTAATATACTGTAAAATTTCCGCATCAAAATTATCCCCTGCCATTTTAATGGATTCAGAGGTTACAATGCCACCCATGGAAAGAACGGCCACATCTGTCGTTCCACCACCGATATCGACAACCATGTTTCCGCTTGGCTGGTAAATTTCCATTCCAGCACCGATTGCTGCAACCTTGGGCTCTTCTTCCAGATATACTTTTTTCCCGCCTGATTTTTCCGCTGCTTCTTTAATCGCTTTCTGTTCGACTTTCGTAATGTTCGTCGGGCAGCAAATGAGCATGCGTGGTTTTGTAAACAGGCCTTTTACATTGATTTTATTAATAAAATGCTTTAACATCGCTTCCGTTACGTCAAAATCAGCAATTACCCCATCCTTCAGCGGGCGGATTGCTTCTATATTTCCCGGTGTCCGACCAACCATACGACGAGCTTCTTCTCCGACTTCAAGCACTCTTCCAGTATTTCGGTCCATCGCTACTACAGCTGGTTCATTCAACACAATCCCTTTTCCTTTTACATGAATTAAAACGTTGGCGGTTCCAAGGTCTATTCCAATATCTCTAGAAAACATTCTATCTAGGTCCTCCCAAATTAACTTGTCTTACATCGTGGTTTAGACACAATGCTACTAATAACATATTTTATCACAGTTTGCCTCATTTAACTTCTTTTATTGATAATTATTTTGTGAAATTTTGATTGGCTTTGCCTGAGGATGATGGAGCGGATAAATGCTTGGAGAAACTTGTTAAAAAAATGGGCTACTAATCCGGGGTAGCGACTAGTAGCATGAAGTTTTATCAATTCCGGGAGATGTTCACTTCACGAGGTTCTCCTGTTTATATTTTTGTCTCGTCGCTTCCCCGCCGCGCAAGTGCCTGATCGCTTTATGATATTCGAGCACTTCTTTTACCTGACCGGCAAGTTCGGGATTGATTTCGGGTAAACGTTCAGTCAAATCTTTATGGACGGTACTTTTCGAGACCCCGAATTCTTTGGCGATTTTGCGGACTGTCTTTCTCGTTTCAATCACATGCTGTCCAATACGGATTGCTCTTTCTTTGATGTAATCATGCACACCGTTCGCCTCCTAAGTTGATCGTTCTGAGGTGTCATCTCTTATCTCTTCAACCGGGGCTTATTATTCAATGCTGTCAACTGAACCGAAAAGTTAGTCTATGTAATTTGCATCATTGCAGGATTAGAAAAAGTCACTAGTATGCTCATTCACCTCAGCACTAAAATCTTGGTTGGTTTGTAACATTTTATTACAAGCACCAACCGAATATGAATAAATCTTTTGGGACAGGGGGTCAGAGAGTTTGTCCCAGTTCGGAGGGACAACGGGGTCAGAGGCAATGTCCCACTGGGACAAATGCTCTCACCCCATCACCCCATCTGTTCCGCCGCCACGTAAAAACACCTTGGCTTCTAGGGCCAAGGTGTTTTCTCAAAATTTATTCTTCTGTGTTTTCTTCTGTTTCCTCTTGATCTTCTGGTTGTTCTTCTTCTGCTCCAGCGTCAGATTCGTCGTTTTCGGCATCAGCATCTTCGTCCTGTTCGTCCGTTTCCTCTGGCTGCTCGACTGCATCTGTTTCCTCTGCCGGCTCTGTTTCTTCAGCTTCTTCTGTTACATCTTCAGACTCTTCAGCTTCATCCGCTACATCTTCTGTTGATTCGCCTGAATCGATGATCCCATCAAGCTTTGCGAGCGGTTGATTCAACACTGCTTCAGGGTTAACTGGTGTGTCGCCTTTTCGGACTTCGAAATGGACATGATTGCCATGCTCGGTTCCGAATTTATTTTGTCCGGCTGTACCAATTGCTTCTCCCTGTTTTACTTCAGCATCTGCTTCAACATTCACTTCACCAAGACTTGCATAATAGGTTTTCACGTCGTCCGCGTGATCGATTACGACAACATTCCCTAATAGCGGATCTTCTTTAACCTCAGCGACTGTTCCACTTAACGCAGCGACTACTTCAAAGCTTTCCCCATCTTCAGTTGCGATATCAATTCCTGTGCTTTGATAATAACGATTGTTGTAATGGATTAGGGCATTTACCTTCTCTGATTCGTCTGCGTTATAATCAAAAAACTTCGTTACAATTTGTGCTTCTTCACTGTCTGCTACAGGCAATTGAACGACTTCCTGCTGTTCCATTACAGGTTCAGCGTCCTCATCATTCAGGACCGGAGAATACTCATCCGTCTGATCCCACTCCTCGACAATATCCTGCTCGTCTCCATTGTTTTGATACCAGACGACAGCTGAGATTAATAGAGCTGCTAGGACCAAATAAAGACTTGGGAAGAACCACCGTTTACGGAAAATGCGTGTCCAACGTTTTTTTGGACCGAATTTGTTTTCCTCATTCATTTCTTCATCACCTCAACAACCATTCTGTTCAGAAAATAGAAAACCTATACATCTGCAAGGCAATATTTTTCAAAAACATGTATTATTTCAGTTGTTAAGGGGAAATTAAGGGATTATATAACAAAGGCGGAAGCGCCCTTGCAGGTTAAAAACGCGATTGTCTTCGCAACACCTGCACTAGCACATCCAGTAGTCGCAGCACCGTACAAACTGTGCCTCCCAGGATGGGAGGTAAAGGAAACTCAGGCGACGATAGTGAGTTGATGTTGACTTTCACCACAAGGGTATAAGGGCGACTAAGCCTCACAAAGATCGAACGGCCGAGTCTTCTTTATCGATTGGAGGATTGTGAAGTTTGATAGTTGCTGGCGCAGCGCGGACGTGGCTAACGCTAGTAATTAAAGTTATCCACTGTATTTTTATTTTATTGTTTCCTATGAAATCAGGAAAACCCCCGTCTATCTTGAGACGAGGGTTGGAGCTGCTTCATCTAGTGTACTTATATCAATTCCTTGGTAATAATGTTTCACGATTTCTTCATAGTTTTTTCCTTCTTTTGCCATGCTATCCGCACCAAACTGACTCATCCCGATGCCATGACCATTTCCTTTCGTCGTGAAAATATAATGATCATTCGTTTGTTTGACGGAAAAATCAGTGGAACGGAGCTCAAGCTTATCGCGAATTTCCCTACCCGTAAATGTATTGTCTTCAACCATAAACTGGCTGACTCGGCCGCTGTCGAACCGGGCTATCGTAATATGCTCGGCGGCATCTTCGGATATCGTAATGGCAAGACGCTCTTCCAGTTCCGCTTTCGTAAATGTTTCTTGATTAACAAGCTTCGGGTTTTCTAAATCCCATGGGCTTGGCACACTTCGCAAATAAGGAAGTTCATTTTCCCAATAGTCCTCCGAGTTTTCCGTGTAACCATTACTCATTGAAAAATAGGCAGGCATAATCGGGTCATCTTCATACGTTAGAATCTCTCCGCGTGTTGCTTCCACCGCCGCCTTAATCTTTTGCATATTATCTTCATAGGCACTGCCCCATTGCTGCTTCAGCTCCTCACTATTCTTATATACTTGGTGTTGCACCGTATCGGTAATATCATAGGAATCCTCATCATTTGCGAGGAGATGATTGACCGTATATGTCCGGGCTGCGAGCGCTTGAGCTTTCAGTGCCTCTATTTCAAAGGTTGCAGGCATTTCCGCAGCGACGACACCGACGATATAATCTTCTAATGAAACATCTTCAACGACATCTGCTTTTGTCCGCATGACTGCGACGGATATTGCCTTCTGATTTGCTTCTTGACTTTCATTCGTTATCGTAAAATCATCCGCTGGCTCTGTTGCTTCGTTACTTTTGTTGAGCGGCAGTACAATCAGACTCGGGACGGCAATAATGAGGATAAGCAGGGATGCAAACAGCAGGATGAGCGGCAGCCGGTAAGAGAACTGATGATGCCTGAAATAAGCGGAACCCTTTCGGTTGATGGAAGGGGGGGGCTTTCGTTTCATTGTTTGAAGCTTTGGCTTGCTCGATATTGCTTTCAATTGTGATTTTTTCTTGAGCAGTTTCTGGATATGGGCGTTTTTCTTCGGACTTTTCACAAATTCCCTCCTTGTCGCTGACTTGCCGTGCAGGGAGATTCGATTTTCACTCCTTCTTCTGCACAGCCTAGTATTGCAATCTACTATTATATTTATACGAAAAAACGAGAAATAGACCTGTGAAATTGCAGTTTATTAAGAATTTCGTGTGATATCCAAGTCGGAGAAAATACAAATAACCCCTACCAGATATTTTTTTCTGAAATAGGGGTGTTTTATTTTGTACCCGGGCTGGAATGACCGGGGAATTTATTTATGATAACTTTGCAACTGTTTCTTCGTTTAATTCATTTATTTCTGTAGTTGTTTCAATCACATTGTCGAACTCATCAACACGCACAATATCTGCACCTAATGCAGCAAGCTTTCCAACAATATTCACGTATCCGCGGTCAAGATGCTTTAGTTGTGTAACGCGGGTATGTCCTTCTGCTACAAGGCCTGCTAAAATAAGCGCAGCAGCAGCGCGCAGATCAGTTGCTGCGACCTCTGCGCCTTGAAGGTCATTTAAGCCCTCAATGATCACACTACGCCCTTCTATTTTGATTTTGGCGTTCATTCTCCTGAACTCTTCCACATGCATGAAACGATTCTCAAAAACCGTTTCTGTCAGCACACTTGTGCCATTTGCTTTCAACATGAGAGCCATCATCTGGGATTGCATGTCGGTTGGGAAACCTGGGTATGGCAGTGTTTTGACGTCGGTTGATTTAAAGTATTCCGGTCCGATAACACGGAGCCCGGTCCCTTCTTCTTCAATCGATACACCCATTTCTTCCATCTTTGAAATAACGGAACGAAGATGCTCACTCTCCACATTTTCCACTAAAACATTTCCGCCTGTAATTGCAGCTGCAGCCATGAAGGTGCCTGCTTCGACACGGTCGGGAATGATTGTGTGGCTTGTGCCGTGAAGCTTTTCCACCCCGTGAATACGAATCGTTTCTGTTCCTGCTCCAACGATATCAGCACCCATTTTATTCAGATAGTTAGCTAAGTCAACGATTTCAGGTTCTTTCGCTGCATTTTCGATAATCGTCGTTCCCTCTGCAAGGGATGCTGCCATCATGATATTCTCTGTTGCACCGACACTCGGCATATCGAGATAAATTTTTGCACCTTGAAGACGACCATCCACTTTTGCTTCAACGAAACCATTGCCGACGTGAATGTCTGCTCCCATAGCTTCAAAGCCTTTCAGATGAAGGTCGATTGGACGAGATCCGATTGCACAGCCGCCGGGCATCGCGACGTTAGCATGGCCGTATCGGGCAAGTAATGGTCCCAAGACAAGCACAGATGCGCGCATTTTACGTACATATTCAAATGGGGCCTCTGTTCGTAATTCCTTGGAAGCATCAATTTCTACGGTATTTGTATTTGCATTAAATTCTACATCTGCATTTAAATTCTTTAGTACTTCATTGATGGTATAGACATCAGCTAAAACAGGGACGTCTGTTATGACACTCTTGCCTTCGCTGGCAATTAAGCTCGCAGCCAAAACCGGCAGTACGGCATTCTTGGCACCTTCTATTTTTACTGTGCCGCGTAGTTGCTGTCCACCTCTTACGATGATTTTTTCCATATTTATAAATCTCCTTCAAATCCTTATTTCTAGATATTAGTATTCAGTAATTAGGATAGGTGTTCCTATCATGTAAACTAGCTCTCCCGAATCCTTTTCGGCTGTAGCAATTTGCAAGTTGTAAGGTATACCTTCGACAATAAACTTATCATTCCATAATGGTGTATACCCGTATATCATCTTTTTAAGCTTGGACATTTCGAATGAATCATACTGTTCTTCTCTATGTACCAACTGGAGAGATTCTGAAAAAAGTTCAATAATCGCTCTACTCTCTATTGTATCACCTTCTACTACTTCGATACAAGTAAATGATTTGATATTTTTGTAGAACAGTTTATTCAGAAGATTTTCACGTGCTTGGTCATATTCCTTTTGAACAGACTCATTCCATGTGTCCCCTTTTAGGACAGCGATCAATTCAATTTGTCTTGGATTATCCTTCGTTATAACCATTCGTTTTTCAACTGTAATTTGTGCCGGTTTTTCAGCACTCACAAAGTTAAATTTTATACTATTTTCATCTTCTGTTCTAGATACGAAATGACTATTTCGGTTATTATTCACAATTCGTTCGAAATTAGTTGTGTGAATCGTTTCTTTTAATGTCACTTCCCAGCCTGTTAGCGGTAATTCATTTGTGGATGTAATATTAGTTAGGGTATGTAGTGGGTCTATTTGTGTGTTTGCAGGAGTTGATCCTGTCAGTGTTATAAATGTTGCGATTAGAAAAGATAAAAGAATATGTTGCATCATAATTGCCCCTCTCCATTTGATTTATTCCAGTATGGACAAGTGGCGGGGATTTATTCATAGATTGATAGAATTGGAGAAAATCCGAGCAATTCATTCCCAAAGATTGGCAACAGATTTGTTCGGATTTAATCCACTTAGGCGTAACTTTACGCTATGCTAATTCAGCTGATAGCGCTAATAGTTAAAACAGGTAGAGCAAATCCTGTGACCATTGTAAGATGTCGAGGACGAATCTGCTGACACCTGTTCCAATCACGATAGCGAGGAAGAGCAAGAAAATCCTGCCTTCTTGCGGATGACCTTTTCGGATGATTGGGTCGAAATTTAACTTGAGCATGACTCGCCATGCGAGCCAAATGAAAAACAGGTGCGAAACCATTCCAATTAGCGCAAACTGTCCAATTGAAAACATAAAAAGCCCTCCCAAAAGGAATATTATTGTCGATATTTCCCGGGAAATGATATCCGGAAACCGGGACAGGGGGTCAGAGCGATTGTCCCACCCCTGAGTGGGACAGACGCTCTGAGCCCCTGTCCCAATGAAAAAATCTCTTATAACATGTGGTGTCATAAGAGATTTTGTTTTTTATTTTCCGCCTACGTCAAGGCGATTCATTGCGCGTTTGAGTGCTAATTCAGCTCTCCGGAAGTCGGTATCGTCTTGTTTCGCTTGTAAGCGACGTTCTGCCCGTTCTTTCGCCTCTTTTGCGCGGGCGACATCAATGTCGCTTGCTTTTTCGGCAGTTTGCGCTAAGATAGTTACTTTATCAGGTCGTACTTCCATGAAACCGCCACTTACTGCCACTTTATAAGTTTCGTCATTTTTCTTTAAACGAGCGACACCTATCGCTAATGGAGCTACTAAAGGAATATGATTTGGCAGAATACCTAATTCCCCATCTTCCGTCATACAGACGATCATTTCATAATCCTCTTCCAGAACTGTACCACTAGGAGTTACAACACTCACATTTAGTGTTTTCAGGATAAACCCCTCCTAATATTGGTAAGAAGCAAGCAGGAAAATCTCATCCTTACTCACTTCTTCCATTTTTTATTGTGATTGTTTTGCTTTTTCCACAACTTCTTCAATGCTTCCTACCAGACGGAATGCATCCTCTGGAAGATCGTCATATTTACCTTCAAGAATTTCTTTGAACCCTTTTACCGTTTCGCTTACTGGCACGTAAGAACCTGGCTGACCAGTGAACTGCTCGGCAACGTGGAAGTTTTGTGATAAGAAGAACTGGATACGTCGTGCACGAGCAACCGTCAATTTGTCCTCTTCACTCAACTCATCCATCCCAAGGATTGCGATGATATCTTGTAGTTCACGATATTTCTGAAGTGTTTGTTGTACTTCTGTCGCTACTTGGTAGTGCTCTTCCCCTACGATTTCCGGGTCAAGGGCACGGGATGTGGATGCTAATGGATCCACTGCCGGGTAGATACCTTGCTCGGAAAGCTTACGGTCAAGGTTCGTTGTCGCGTCAAGGTGTGCGAATGTCGTTGCCGGAGCCGGGTCCGTGTAGTCATCCGCAGGTACGTAAATCGCTTGGATCGATGTTACGGAACCTTTTTGCGTTGATGTAATTCGTTCTTGTAACTGTCCCATTTCTGTTGCAAGTGTCGGCTGGTAACCTACCGCTGAAGGCATACGGCCTAGTAGCGCAGAAACCTCGGAACCTGCTTGTGTGAAACGGAAGATGTTATCAATGAACAGTAAAACGTTCTGGCCTTGTTCATCACGGAAATATTCAGCCATCGTTAGACCCGTCAAGGCAACACGCATACGTGCCCCAGGTGGTTCGTTCATTTGACCGAATACCATTGCTGTTTTCGCAATAACTCCAGAGTCTTTCATTTCAAAGTAAAGGTCATTACCTTCACGTGTACGCTCTCCAACTCCAGCAAATACCGAAATACCGCCGTGCTCTTGAGCGATGTTGTTGATTAGTTCCTGAATCAGTACGGTTTTACCTACACCGGCACCACCGAACAATCCAATTTTACCACCTTTAATATAAGGAGCAAGCAAGTCAACAACTTTAATTCCTGTCTCAAGGATTTCTGTTTCTGTTGACAGCTCTTCAAATTCAGGTGCATTACGGTGAATCGGGTCTAAACGAACGTCTGAAGCGAGTGGTTCGTCCAGGTCAATGTTCTCACCTAATACGTTAAATACTCTTCCTAATGTAACATCTCCGACTGGTACAGAGATTGGTCTGCCTAAGTCTGTAGCAGGCGCACCGCGTTGTACGCCATCCGTAGATGACATTGCAATCGTACGGACACTGTTGTCACCAAGGTGAAGTGCAACTTCCAATGTAAGCTTGCTTTCCGCTCCATTTACGTTGATATCTACTTCAAGGGCGTTGTAAATATCAGGAAGCTGTCCGTCTTCGAACTTTACGTCGACAACAGGACCCATTACTTGTGTAACATGTCCCTTACTCATGGATTTCCCTCCTAACAAAATTCTCGAACTTAGAAAACTATAAAATAAAATGCTGTGAATAACTTAAATTTCCAGCGATAGCCACGTCCTGAGGCAACATCGAACTACCTCCCGTCCTGGAAGGCACAGTTTGTACGTTGCTGCGACTACTGGATGTGCTAGTACAGGCGTTGCGAAGACGATCGCGTACTTAGCCTGTAAGGACGCTTCCGCCTTTGTTATTCAAGTGCAGCTGCTCCACCAACAATTTCAGTGATTTCTTGTGTAATTGCTGCTTGACGTGCACGGTTATATGCGAGTGATAGGTCGTCGATCAATTCATTCGCATTATCAGTCGCACTCTTCATCGCAGTCATACTTGCCGCATGCTCACTCGCTTTTGCGTCTAATAATGCACCGAAAATCAGACTTTCTGCGTATTGTGGGAGCAATACATCTAAAATTTTCTGTTCATTTGGTTCATATTCGTATTCGCTGTTTGCATTTCCATGCTCCGCGATATCTTCTATCGGTAGTAACTGCTTCTGTGTAACAACCTGTGAAATTGCACTGACATAATGGTTATGGAAAATGATTAATTCATCAATTTCCCCATCTGTATACATTTGCACGGTTTCAGAGGCCAGTTCTCTAATTTCAGCGTATTCCGGTTGATCTGCAACACCGAGAATACTTTTGGCAATTGGTAAATTACGTCTTCTACAAAACTCAAAGCCTTTTGATCCCATGACGATGAGGGTATATTCCGATGGGTCGTTATGACGCTCTTCAATCGTCTTCATGAGGTCCCGTAACACGTGACTGTTATACGCTCCGACAAGACCTTTGTCTGATGTAATGATCAAATAACCAGTCTTGTTTACGTTGCGTTTTGTCAGCATTGGGTGCGAGACATCCGTGTGGCTGTTGGCAATACTGCCGACAACTTGCTGAATCTTGTCGCTATAAGGGCCAAAACCTTTCGCGTTACGTTCTGCTTTCCCCATTTTAGAAGCAGATACCATTTCCATCGCAGCGGTAATTTGCTTTGTCTTTTTTGTAGAGTCAATTCGTGCTTTCAAATCTCTTAGTGATGCCAAGCTATTTCACCACCCTTTCGCAGTGATATGGAGAGGGCCGGCACATACATTCACCGGACCCCGGATTATATTTTCAATCAGTTGCTTACGCTAGTTCGACTAGCTTCGGTGACCAGGGACTTCCCGAACTTCCTGGCTTCCGGTCGATAAAGTAGACTTGCCGATTGGCTAAGACATGAGGCCGAGCCGCACTTATACCCAAGTAGTGAAAAGTCAACATCGACTCCCGCTGGTCTTCGTGTTTCCTTTATCTTCCTTCATCCCAGTCCAGTCCGTGAATCCCTAAACGGTCACCTACGCTTTTGATGGCAAGAATGTATTCTTGAATGCTGCCACTGCACCATCCATCTTCTCTGCATCTGGAAGTTGTCCGGTTGTACGGATTTCTTCTAGTAGTTCACTCTGGTTCGTAGCGAGCCAGATGTTCATTTCATCTTCAAAGCGGACAATATCCTCCACTGGAATATCATCGAGGAAACCTTTTGTAAGTGCATAGATAATCATTACTTGGTTTTCTACCGCAAGTGGCTTATGCAGCCCTTGTTTCAGCACTTCAACTGTACGTTCCCCACGACTCAGCTTGGCTTGTGTTGCCGCATCAAGGTCTGAACCAAACTGAGAGAAGGCCTCTAGCTCACGGAACGCGGCAAGGTCAAGACGCAGTGTACCTGCAACCTTCTTCATCGCTTTAATTTGCGCATCTCCACCTACACGGGATACAGATAGACCTGGGTTAATCGCCGGACGTACACCGGAGAAGAATAGGTCGGATTGTAAGAAGATTTGTCCGTCTGTAATGGAAATTACGTTTGTTGGAATATAGGCAGAAATATCTCCTGCTTGCGTTTCAACGAATGGCAGTGCAGTTAAAGAACCGCCACCTTGTGCATCACTCAATTTTGCTGCACGCTCAAGCAGACGGGAGTGGAGATAGAATACGTCTCCCGGGAATGCTTCACGTCCTGGCGGGCGGCGCAGTAGCAAGGAAAGTTCACGGTATGCTGTCGCTTGCTTCGATAAGTCATCATAAACGACGAGTACGTGCTTTCCGTTATACATGAATTCTTCACCCATTGCTACACCTGCATATGGTGCAAGGTAGAGGGATGGTGCCGGATCAGATGCACCAGCAGATACAACGATTGTATAGTCTAGTGCGCCGTAGCGGCGAAGGACTTCAACTGTAGAACGTACAGTGGATTCTTTTTGTCCGATTGCAACATAAATACAGATCATGTCTTGATCTTTTTGGTTAATAATCGTGTCGATTGCTACCGTTGTTTTCCCAGTCTGACGGTCACCGATGATTAACTCACGCTGTCCGCGTCCTACTGGTACAAGCGCGTCAATCGCTTTAATACCTGTCTGTAATGGTTCGAATACCGATTGACGGTCCATTACTCCTGGAGCAGCTGCTTCAATTGGACGTGTTTTTGTTGTATTGATTGGGCCCTGACCATCGATTGGCTGACCTAATGTGTTGACAACGCGTCCCAGTAGCTCCTCTCCAACTGGTACTTGCATGATTCTTCCTGTACGGCGAACTTCATCGCCTTCTTTAATGCCGATATATTCACCGAGGATAACGATACCTACGTTACTTTCCTCAAGGTTCTGTGCGAGCCCCATGACTCCATTTTCAAATTCGAGTAGTTCTCCAGCCATTGCATTCTCAAGGCCGTGTGCACGTGCAATCCCGTCCCCGATTTCAATAACTGTTCCAACATCCGAAACTTCGATATCCGTTTCAAAGTTTTCGATTTGCTGTTTTATCAGCTTACTAATCTCTTCTGCATTAATGCTCATACCATTTCACCCCTATCATCATTTGTTTGCTACTGCAATTTTCCGCTCAATCCGGCGTAATTTCCCACTGACTGAACCGTCATAAATCGTATTCCCGACACGAATTTTAATGCCGCCTACTAAGGACGGATCAATGATATTCTCAAATTCGAGGGTCGTTTTACCGATTCGTTCAGCAAAAGATATTTTCAAATTTTGCTTCTCATCAGCGGTCAGTTCGCGGACAGAATAGACAGTTGCAACTTCAATTCCTTTTGCTTCGTTCACTCGTTTAATGAACGCTTCAACAATGGAGGGAATAAGCAATGTACGATGGCGCTGTACGAGGAGTTTCACCGTATTAACGACATCTGTATGTAAGCCTTTGAAGCTTGCTGCTACAAGCTGTTCTTTTTGTTCCCCATTCACTCTTGGATGCAATAGGAATGCATTTAATTCTTCATTATTTTGAAAGACGTCACGGACGACTTCTACATCATCCATCAATTGGTCCAATATGGACTTTTCTAAAGCTAGTTGAAAAAGAGCATCTGCATAACGCTTGGCTACTACGATTTCACTCATCGCTCTTCTCCTACTTCTTTAATGTAGTCGTTAATGAATTCCGTCTGGTCTTGTTCATTGATTTCTTTTTCAATTACTTTACTTGCCACTAACACAGATAGGGAAGCAACCTGTGCTTGAAGCGCTTGAATTGCCTGCTCTTTTTCATTTTGGATATCCGCCTGCGCTTGTTCTTTAATACGCTCGGCTTCCGCGCGAGCAGATTCGATGATGTCCTGCTCTTGTCTTACACCGGCAGTTTTCGCATCTTCAATAATCTTCTGTGCTTCCTGTCTTACACTATTAAGCTGGTCGGTGGCGGCTTTTGCATCCTTTTCTGCTTCTGCGCGGCTTTTCTCTGCTGCATCGATCTCATTTGCAACATAATTCTCACGCTTTTCCATCATATTCATGAGGGGACCCCATGCGAATATTCTCAGCAGTACCATCAGGATTAAGAAGAAGATTAAGGTAACTAACATATCTCCAATTCGCAGTCCCCCGACCGATGCTCCTAGAGTCATAAAGTCAACATATGAATGCACTGATTTCACTCCTTTAACGGTATCTAACTCATCTTTTCACTACATAAAGGAATGGCGAAGATTCCAATATCCGATCCCCGCCATCATAAACTTATTAAAGAACCATGAATGCAATAACTACTGCCATAATCGGAATCGCTTCTACTACCCCAACCCCGATAAACATTGTTCCTTGTAGTGAACCTTTCAATTCTGGCTGTCTTGCAATACCTTCCAGTGCTTTACTAACGATCATCCCGTTACCTAGACCCGCACCTAATGCTGCTAGTCCAACTGCTATTGCTGCTGCTAAAGCTCCCATTTACAATTTCCTCCTTTTTATAGTAAACCTAAATTGTTTTTTATTTAATGGTCTTCGCTCACTTTATGAGACATGTATACCATTGATAACATGATAAATACGTATACCTGAATTGCTCCGATGAAGAGCTTGAAGCCCATCCAGGCAAGTGTTGGCAATGCTGCTAAAACGCCGCCTAAAACTGAAGTTGTTGCTAATCCAATAAGCAAACCTAACAAAATTTCTCCTGCATACATATTTCCAAATAGACGCAAGCCTAATGTTAACGTGTTTGCAAACTCCTCGACTATTTTAAGGGGCAACAGAATCGGCGTAGGACTTAAAAACGTCTTGAAATAATGCTTTGTCCCCCGCATCTTAATACCATAATAATGCGTCAAGACAATAACCATGGTTGATAATGTTAATGTGATGGTTGCGTCCGCAGTTGGTGCTTTCCACCATAGGTCTGTTCCAACGACACCAATTGTTACAATCCCTGCTATGTTACCAAACAAGATGAAGAATGCTAGTGTCAGAATCAGCGGCATGAAAACTTTCCCAGTTTTCCAATCCATCGTATCGCTAATTACACCTCTAACGAATTCGACAATCCATTCCATGAAATTCTGCTTTCCTGTTGGTTTCATTTGGAGACTGCGAGTTGCCCATACAACTACGATAAAGACTAGAATGGATACAACTGCAAGCATGAATACGTTGGCAAGGTTAAAGTCGAGCCAGGAGATTCCAAAAACATCTTCAACTATTGGAGCTGTATGATCCAAAATTATCACCCCTTTACATCGATGGTTTTCGAACATTTGACTGTCCTTTGAATGTGACAGTCAAGTTGCGATTGAGCGGATATTTTAAATACCCGCCTTAAAACCTACATATTACAGCTGCAGGTAGTATGTAGTGCAGTTATCTTGATTTTTTGTTAAATACAAAACGAAGCATTCCATCAAGACCGAGTATGACGTACGATAGCATCAAACCAATGACTACAGCAATAATATGAAAGTTTTCCTCATAGCGAATTGCGATAAGCACACCTAGTACTGCTGCCGCCATTCTTGAGAACGTTCCCAACCCACCACGTGCTTCACCTGATTCTGCCACACTATCACCGAGTTGTTTTGTCTTATGCTGGAGCAACCATAAATTGTAAAAACTGATTGCCCCTCCTAACAGAAGTCCGTTAAAAACCCGTGTATAGGGAAGAAATCCAACTCCAAGCACTAAAAGTGCCAGTAAATAGAGCATCCATTTACGTTGGCGCGTTATCATACTTTCAAATTCATTCATTTGTATTCTACGCTCCTACTGTGAAACATGCGCAGGCAGGTAATGAACATTTCCCACTTGCGAGGCGCAGTTCTTCTACCCGATAGCAGAAGGTGATGTACCTCCAGTTGCCAGAAACTTGCAAGAATCAGCGACCTATACTTATGTACTTGTGAGTTTGTAAAAAGGGCAACAATATCGTTTTCCCTATCTGTATGTTTTTTAACAAATTCAGACAAATTTTTGAAAAATTAACGAATAATTATCGAAAAATGCCCATACTCACACTAAGTTAGTTTACCTCACTGTAACGGTCATTGTCAATTAATTTCTGCAATACGAGACATTCATTTTCCATCACGTTTCCAAGGCCTGCCATTTCGGAATAATCCTGCCACACTGCTTTTAATCCCCTATCATTATAATGGAAATCCCGCACAACGAATATGACGTTTTTGTGAACATATTTTTAACATTCCGGATGTTCGGTTAATGGATAGAACGCTGGGGTCGGAGGCGTTGTCCTAGTGGGACATTGCCTCCGACCCCAGCGTCCCGTTTTCATTCGATATGAAGGGGAATTTCCGTTGTTTCGATTTCTTTGTCATTGTTGATGGCAGTGATGATGCCAAGATAGTTTCCTGGTGCTAATTTGTAGCTTGGAATCTCGCCTTCGTTCATTCCGACTGAGGGTTCTTTTAACTCCAGTAAATTCCCGCGGTACGTTAAAGTGTCCGGGTCATATAAATCAATCGACACGAGTTGCAGTTCTTCAGTCGTATAAAGGGTATAACTGTAAATGTCATCGCTGAACGGCTTCAGACTGAATTCAATTCCAGCTATTTTCGGCTGGTCGGCGGATTGGTTCACGAAAAGATATGGTAAATGATAGGTTTTATTTTCTGTTTGTTCCTTTAATGTAAGGAAATCTTCCTGAATCCCTTCTAGGAGCTTGGGGCTTGTAACCTTTAACGCGACTTTTATTTCCTCTGTTGCATGCGGCTCGATTTTAAAGGATAAAGGGAGTTTCCATTCCATGCCTTGCTTCCTTTTTGGAACATCAAATGTAAATTGCTGGGTTTCTGATGTGCGGTTTTCCAGTTGGATGGTGAATTGCTTTTCTTCCCGGCGATCCGTTATCTTCCCAGCTTCAAGCGTCCCATTTGAAATGATTGTTGGGGCTTCGATTGCTTGATGCGGTTGGATGACGCCATGTCCTTGGATAGAAGGTGCCTGAAATTCACCGGTTTCAGTTTGAAGTGGTGTTGCCGTCGTTTCCAAAGCATGATAAATTTTATCTACACTCCAGTCTGGATGGGCTTCTTTCAGTAGCGCAACGGCTCCTGCGACATACGGTGCTGCCATACTCGTTCCACTCAAATGCTCATAGCCTCCAGGCACGGTGCTGTTTATTGCAGCTCCAGGCGCCGCTACATTCGGCTTGATCTGCCAATTAACCGTTGCGGGCCCACGCGAGCTAAATGGTGCGATTGTCGTATCTAGAGATTCATAAACGGTGTCGATATATGTCCCAGTATATTCCGTGAGCCATTCCCCGTCTTCTTGCGTGATTCCGGCAACTGGGATTTTTACTGCCCCGTCTTCATTATCCAAGCCTCCATGTAGTTCACCAGGCTCGTTATTATAGATTAAAACAGCTGCCGCTCCATTTTCCTGGGCCTTTAATGCAAGATCGCGAAAGGTTATCTCGCCCCGTTTGAACAGCGCAATTTTCCCGTTAAGATCTGTCCTATTTTCGTCTGCATTCATGAGCTTATAATCTTTTGCAAGCTCCCAGGCCGGGGAGCCCTGCATCGCGGTTAAGGAAATCTCCTGCTTTTCTTGTGCATGATAAAGATACGGCATCTCGGTAGGAGCTTGAACCGCTCCGACTGCTAAAGCATTTTTTGCCGTTGCCGGACTTCCGACAGTCCACGGTGCAGGCCCGCTGTTGCCATTTGCGATGATGACGGGGATACCGAGTTCTACTGCCTTATCAACGGCTAAGCTTGTCGGATAATCAGGACCGTTCACCTCATTTCCAAGGGAAAGATTGATTACATCCATCTCATCTTTTACCGCTTGTTCCAGAGCAGCAAGCACATGAACAGTCGAACCAAATCCACCCGGACCAAGTGCGCGGTAAGCATAGAGCGATGCGTCGGGGGCAATGCCTTGCAACTTGCCATTTGCCGCGATAATCCCCGCAACATGTGTCCCGTGACTCGTCGGCATCCCCTCTCCAGGCATCGTTTCCATCGGATCCTCATCCAAATCAAAGAGATCATAGCCACCTGCAAAATTATCTTTTAAATCGGGATGCGTGTAATCAATTCCAGTATCGATGACACCAACTTTGATATTTTTCCCTGTATGAGCATGAGCGGGCACTTCGCCTGCTTGCTGTGTTTGCGGTTGTCCTGACGAACGGACCGGCTCTGCTTTGTAAGTCTGCACGTCATGAATGCCAGTTATGAACTCAGCTGTGTGCAGACGCTCGAGTTGCTGCGGTTTTCCTTGTAAGGCAATCCCATTGAAAAGAGTCGAATAAGTCGCGACGACTTCAATAAATGGATGATATTTTTTGATATAGTCCGCGTGCACCTCTGCGTCTCCTTCCACTTCGATAATGACTGTTTCCAGTTCTTCTGCCTGGACAATGGGGAGAAAGAAGAAGCTTGCGATTAAGAAAAAAATAATCCCTCTCATGTTGGCCGCTCCTTTTATTATGATAGGGTTAGTTTTTAATAAAAGTATAAATATATGTATGTTTTTTTGAGCTGGGAGACGGGAGTGGCGGTTATAAAAGACTGGGTACGGAAGAGGAAGCCGGGTTAAGGTGATAAGAATAATTGTCAACTACCGAGTGGAGTGGAAACGCTCGAGTTCGGGCAATAAGAGGCATTAAAAACGACTGGACTCATCATAGCTAGCTAACGATGGCTGTTGATAGCTCCAGCCTCTCCCTCTTCCCCAAACCAAAAACAGCTAAAGAAAAAAGTATGCATCCCCTTTACAAGAGCCTGCATACTTCCTGTTTACTTCGTACCGAATAAACGGTCACCAGCATCACCAAAGCCTGGTACAATATAGCCGTTCTCATTTAAACCTTCATCGATTGCAGCTAGATAAATGTCAACGTCCGGGTGGTCTTCTTTAATAACTTCGACACCTTCTGGGGCACCGATTAAGCACATGAGTTTGATATGTTTCGCACCGCGTTTTTTAAGTGAATGAATGGCGTCGTTTGCTGAACCGCCTGTTGCAAGCATCGGGTCGATTACGATCAGTTCACGCTCCGAAATATCAGACGGAAGCTTGATATAATATTCGACCGGCTTTAATGTTTCGGGATCACGGTAAAGTCCAACGTGTCCTACTTTTGCTGCAGGGATTAGTTTACGTACTCCCTCAACCATTCCAAGTCCGGCGCGAAGGATTGGAATAAGGCCGATCTTTTTCCCAACAAGTTCTTTTGTTTTCGCAACGGTTACAGGCGTTTCTGTTTCCACGTCCATTAAAGGAAGATCTCTTGTGATTTCAAATGCCATTAACATGGCAACTTCATCAACTAGTTCACGAAATTCTTTGGTGCCTGTGTTTTTATCACGGATTTTCGTTAATTTATGTTGAATTAACGGATGATCTAATACGAATACTCTACTCAATTGCAGATCACTCCTTTAAAGTTTTCAAATCTCTAAAAGTATACAGAAAAACGATCAATTATTCAAGTCGGATTAGGTGATTTCAAGAAAATGTTGAATTAATTTTCAGGACGCAATATTTTCCGGGATATTGATGCACAAAAACCGAGGAGGGGATCATCCCTTCCTCGGTTGTTTATTAATTCTTATATAACGGAAAACGTGCGTTCAAGCTGAGGACACGCTGTTTTAATTCTTCAAGAACCTCTTTGTTTTCGTGGTTCTTAAGTGCTGTAACCATAATATCTGCAACTTCTTTGATTTCTTCTTCTTTGAAGCCGCGCGTTGTGACAGCAGCTGTTCCGATACGGACACCGCTCGTGATAAACGGTCCTTCCGTGTCGAATGGAACGGTGTTTTTATTCGTTGTGATTAATACGCTGTCGAGCACTTCTTCTGCATCTTTACCTGTGAATCCAAGTGGCTTCACGTCGAGCAGCAAGAGATGGTTATCTGTACCGCCAGAAACGAGACGGACACCTGCTTTTGATAATTCTTCTGCAAAGACTGCAGCGTTTTTAACAACTTGTTTGGCGTATCCTTTGAAATCATCGGATAATGCTTCTTTGAATGCAGTAGCTTTTGCTGCAATAACATGCATTAATGGACCTCCTTGCATGCCAGGGAATACGGAGCTGTCGATTTTCTTCGCGAATTCTTGTTCACAAAGGATGACACCTCCACGTGGGCCGCGTAACGTTTTATGTGTTGTCGTCGTTACGAAGTGGGCATGCGGTACTGGGTTTGGATGAATACCCGCAGCAACAAGACCAGCGATATGAGCCATGTCAACCATCAAGTAAGCATCGACGGCATCCGCGATTTCACGGAATTTCTTGAAATCGATTGTACGGGAATAAGCACTTGCACCGGCCACGATCAGCTTCGGTTTTACTTCTTTTGCTTTAGCTAAAACAGCGTCATAATCGAGCTGTTCATTTTCTTCATCTACACCATACTCTTCAAAATTATACAATTTCCCGCTGAAGTTAACTGGGCTTCCGTGGGTGAGGTGACCGCCATGGTTTAAGTTCATTCCAAGCACGGTGTCTCCAGGGTTCAAAATCGCTGAATAAACAGCCATGTTTGCCTGTGCTCCGGAGTGTGGCTGGACGTTCGCATGATCCGCTCCGAAAAGTTGTTTCACACGGTCACGTGCGAGGTCTTCTGCTACGTCGACATACGTACAACCGCCATAGTAACGTTTCCCCGGATAACCTTCCGCATATTTATTCGTCAAGACAGATCCCATTGCCTCCATGACTGCTTCTGATACGAAGTTCTCGGAAGCAATGAGTTCGATGTTGTCTTGTTGACGTTTCTTTTCATCCTCAATTGCTCGATATAATTCCGGATCCGTATGCTCTAATCCGGTTTGCTTCACTTGTTCCATTGTAGAGTCCCCCCTGTAAGTTGATAAATATGATGAAAAGGACATATATCCTTCCATTAATTGCTTCGACTGTCTTTATAAACGGCACGCTCACCGCCAATTAATTTCGGTCTCGTCCGTGCAAGACCAATTCGGGCTTCCCCGATATACTTCTTACTGAAGCGCAAAGGTACAACGACCGGTTTTAAATGCATGGCAATCATCGTTTCACCAATATCGAGCCCGGCATGGGCTTTTGCTTTAAGTGATTCAACGACGACTGGGTCATCCATATGTTTATAGGCGAAAGATGCCATCGAGCCACCAGCTTCCGGAACAGGTATGACCGTTACCTCATCAAGGGCGAATGCTTTAGCAGCAGCCCGCTCCACAACGAGAGCACGGTTTAAATGTTCACAGCACTGGAAAGCAAGCTGAATCTTCGTCTCTTGTTTTAAACGGTTCAATTCTCTGAAAATGCGGGCGGCAATATCCTCTGTACCTGCTGTACCGATTTTTTTCCCTGCCACTTCGCTTGTGGAACAACCGATTACGAAAAGCTCATCTTCCTGCAAATACTCAGTCGCAAGCCATTCATCGACGATTTCACCTAAATCAGTTTTTACTTGTTCGTTTAACGACATTTTAGGTTCCTCCTTTTTCAGAAAAAACAACCATGCTACTACTATACTACTTATTCGCCTTCATAGGAATGGATTTTTTCAATTCTTTTTGCATGACGGTTTCCTTGGAATTCGGTTTCGAGCCAAACTTTGGCAATCTCTCTTCCAAGGGATGGACCGATAACACGCTCCCCCATCGCAAGGACATTGGAATTATTATGTTCTCTTGTTGCGCGGGCACTGAATACATCATGCACTAAAGCACAGCGAATCCCTTTTACTTTATTCGCAGCAATTGACATGCCGATTCCCGTCCCACAAATGAAAATTCCGCGGTCAAACTCTCCACTGGCAATTCGTTCTGCTGCTGGCAGCGCATAATCCGGATAATCGACAGAAGTTGTACAGCTTGCTCCGGCGTCTTCGTATTCAATTCCCATTTCATCCATTAAATCTGCCACTTCACTTCTTAATGTTAGACCTGCATGGTCACCCGTTATTAAAACTTTCATATTGTTTCTTCCTTTCTTTTTTAAAGTTGGAATTGCCGAATTTGTTTCTTCAGTTGATTTGCATGTTCTTCAATCTCTGCTGCAAGGCGGTCGACATCTTCAATGCTTGCCACCTGCTCCTGGATTGCTGCGTTCACTTCCTCGGCACCGGCTGAAGTTTCTTCCGCAATCGCTGCCACTTCCTGGGATTCACGGCTCGTATCTTGAATTGATTGTAACTGTTTGTCGACAAGCTGGGAAATCGTTTCAATTTCAGTTGCTACTTCCATAACAGAACTGGACATTTCTTCAAACGTCTCGTTCGTCTGTTCGCCATTTTTCGCTTCGTTATTGGCAAAAACGACATTTTGATTAATATTTTCGACAACATTTTTCACGTCTACTTGAATCGAACCGATAAGACCTGAGATTTGCTGAACGGCTCCAGCACTTTGGTCAGCGAGCTTCCGAATTTCCTCTGCAACAACGGCAAAGCCTTGTCCATGTTCTCCAGCCCGCGCTGCTTCAATGGAGGCATTAAGTGCAAGGAGATTCGTCTGTTCGGCAATTTCACCAACCATCGAGATGATGGTTTCGACTTGAATCGCATTTTCTTTTAAATTGTTAACACTCGTTAAGGATACTTGCTGTTCTTTTGCAATCCGGTCGATGCCAGAAATGAGGCTGCTCACAACCTGCTTCGTCGTGTTCAATGTGCCAAGCATTTGATTGGATTTACCTTTTGACTCACTTGCCCGGTCTTGGACTTTTATAGCAAGGTCAGAGGCGATTTCGACCGATTCCGCTGTATTTTGAATTGCTACCGATGAATCTTCCGCACCCTTTGAAATCTCGCTGATCGATGTCCCGATCATCTGGGAATGGGTGTGGGCGGTGGTTGAGGATTCCTTCATTTGTACAACCGCTTGATTCGTCTTGTCAAAATTTTCATCAATATTTTGCACGATACTATTTAAATTCGTCAGCATGGCGTTAAATGAGAGGGCCAGGCCGCGGATTTCGTCATTTGACTTCGGAATTTGCACGGTTTGGTTCAAGTTACCTTCCGCTGCAATTGTTGCTGCTTTTTCCAATTTTTCAATTGGTTTCGTAATGAGGCTCGCGAAGAAAAAGGCGAGGATTCCCGACCACGTGATTCCAAGTATAAAGGTAATGACGGTGAACCACTCCAGACTGAATGGGATATAATCTTGGAAAAAGTCATATAGGAAAAAGATAAAAACGAATGAAGTACTGTATGTAATAATCGCTAATGATATCGTGAACAAAACGAGCTTCTTACGGATACTGAATGAATATTTCCTCTCCATTTGCCCTTACTCCCCCTTGATTGATTCTATTTTTTCAATTAGGCGGTCGATTTGATCTTCTAACTCTGCACGAGTCGATCGGTATGCGTGCAAGTCACCACCGTATGGGTCGGAAATATCGTAGTCGTGACTTTCTTCATCTGTATATTCTTTCAATGTGTACAACTTCTCTGTAAAATCCGGATATTCCATGGTGAGCAGTTGTTTATGCTGGCTCGTCATCGTGAGAACAAGTTCTGCCCATTCGAGCAATTCTTCTGTAGCTGGCTGGGAACGGTGATCAAGTGTAATACCATTCTCCTCAAGCGCTTGATAGGTATGGTCACTAGCAGATGCCCCGTCTGCAGCAAAAACTCCCGCTGATTGGACCTCAACCTGTGGATATCTATCACGCAAAATCGCTTCTGCCATCGGACTCCGGCACGTATTCCCTGTACAAACAAATAAAATATTCATTTCTTTTACCCCCAAGAATGATAAAGTGAAACTTCCTTCAGTGAGGGTTCTTTTTCCCTCACTGAAGGTTAGTTGAACGAATCGGGCCGTTACGGGCTGTTGGATCTCCCACTTGGATTAATGAATTTCATAATACGTATTTAATGCTTCACCATGGAAAAGCCGACTTTGGTAATTATGAAATTCATTCAGATATAAGAAGTTTCTTCCATATCTTGATGTGGAAAATTTACAGCCCGTTACACTGCGATAAAGTGAAACTTCCTTTGGTAACACTTACTATCTACCTATAAATATACCACAATCCGAAAGCCACGGACAGAGAAATCAGACAAGGGGTCCGTGCATTTGCAGGATAAATGCACGGACCCCTTGTCCCTTTTCATGCGAGTAGGACAAATAGCCCAAATCCGAAAAGAATGCTTCCGCCAAGGAGTTCGCTGTATCTTCCCAGGAATCCTTGGACGCGGCGCCCGATTAATAAGGCCAAACAAGAAAGCAATGCACTGGAAGCACCGAATAATATAAGAGCAAGTACAACATGGACTCCAGTAATCCCTAAACCGAAGCCGACTGTGAAGCTATCCAGGCTTACGGTAAAGCTGAGAATAAGAAGACCAAACCCAGCAGGTTGGATAATCAATTTCTTTTCTTCGGTAAAAGCGCCAAAAAACATTTGAGCACCGATGAAAACAAGAAGCGCTCCGCCAATCAGCTGAGCATAGCTTTCAAATGGCCCTGCTACCATTTTTCCCATGAGAATTCCTACGAATGGCATGAAAATATGGAACGCCCCGATGACTAAGCTTATCCACAGAATACGTTTCAACCGGATCTGCTGCATGCCGAGCCCGAGACAGACCGAAAAGGCATCAAGCGCAAGAGCCTGAGCCATGAAAATAAGCGTGACAAGTTCGCCAGTTGAAAAGCCCAACAACAATCCCCCCTTGGACATGCTTATACACTATATGCATGTCCAAGGGGGGATATGTGGAAAATTAACAAAGGAGGCAGCAGCTTACGCAAGAAGGAATACATATCGGCAATGTTTTAGCGCGGTGCGAACGTGCTATTTCCTGCAATATTAGTTATCCACAATACTTTTACGTTTCTATTACGAATGAATTTCATAATTACCAAAGTCGGCTTTCCCATCACCGTATGTAGTTGGGAACGAACCAACTCAACTACATATGGTGATGGTGAAGCATTAAATACGTATTATGAAATTCATTAATTACAACTAAATTATGAGATATAAGCTGTCATCGCTTTTTTCAAGCGGTTCATGATCGCTTGTCCGATGCCCGATTCGGGAAAAACTTCGGAAACCATTAAGTCTGCATCAGACTTTTTGATTTTCCGTAAATTATCATAGAGCTTATTTGCAACATCTTCTAAACTGGATCCGAGGCTCAAGCTTACATCTGCCTCGACAAGTTCGAGTATCGCATCACGTGCGAGAAGTGCCACTTTTTTTCCTTTTCCCCTCTCTTCAGCGATTACCTTTTGAATTTTTTCTGTGTCGCCATCCACAAGCCAAAGCGGAACATCTGGTGAATAATGTTTATATTTCATCCCAGGAGAAGCTGGTTTATCCACAATTTCATTCCTGAGTTCCGTGACAGGGACAATTTTTTCAATCTGTTCTTTCGTAATTCCGCCTGGGCGTAGAATGACGACATCGTTTTCCCGGCAGGAAATGACGGTTGATTCCACGCCAACCCCTGTAGGTCCGCCGTCTACAATCCCAGCAATCCTTCCAGTTAAATCCTCATATACATGGTCTGCTGTCGTCGGACTTGGTTTACCGGAAATATTGGCACTCGGACCAGCAACTGGAAAATTACAGGCTCGAAGCAACTCGAGGGCAACCGGGTGATCTGGGATACGCACAGCGATTGTGGATAGACCGGCCGTCACATTTTCCGCACAAACCCCATTGCTTTCTACCACATATGTTAGCGGGCCTGGCGAGAAGGCAGCAATTAGATCATCCACATAATCGGGCAGGTTATCCACAAGTTGTTGAAATTGTTCCACATTTGCGACATGGGCGATAAGCGGATTATCTTGCGGTCTGCCCTTCGCTGCAAATATTTTCGCAACAGCTAACTGATTTGTTGCATCCGCCCCGAGGCCATATACCGTCTCCGTTGGAAAAGCAACAGTCTCTCCCGCTCTTAGGAGTGCAGCAGCCTCGCTTATGAATTGTTTATTTATCTCCGTTTCGCGTTGTATGTTCCATCGTTTCGTTTCCATTTTGTTAAATCCTCGTTTCTCTTTCATTAACCTTTGCTACTATGTTTCTTAGTTTAGTTGATATTTTCCCATTGTGCAATCTGCTGTATAAACTGCCACTTATCCACAAAAAATCCTGTGGAGATTTATCCACAGGAATCTATTAAAAATAAGGGGAGATATAAACGTTTTTAAAATTTAAATGGTTGTTATCAACAAGTTATACACAAGAAAATGTGGAAAAGAAAACAATTGTTCATGAGACTTGGTAACTCCACCAACACCCTGATTTTATAGGCCTTTCAGGGATAATCTGTTTATTTTTTTCCGGTTGGAAATCAAGCGACTCAAGCAGGATATCCACAACCGGTTGATGACTGTGGACATATACGGTCCCTGCTTCTTGTTTACGGGCGATTTGTAATATTGTTTCCAGTAAAATAGGCAATTTTGCAGCATGTGATTGTGTAATATAAAGCTGTTTTAACCAGCATCCACCTGAATCGAGCTCATCCAGAATAAAGCTCGCCTCAATTTGCCCACCTATCTCTACAACAAATCCCTTATCAAAGAGTAACGGTTTATCGAGGCGTTCATTCCTGCTTAGAAATTCATCCAGCTGCTCATAAGTCGCGTGTTTGACGGGCATTACTTTCATTTCGATTCACCTCTACTAGATTTGTTTACTTCCTTTCTGACATATTATGCGTAACGCAGGGAAACTATGACCAACCAAGCCATTCAAAAAGGAAAAATTTAACCTCGGTCTCTTCTTCTGCTTCTTCCTCTTCTAGTTCAGGCTCAGAAACTGGTTCGCCGTCTTTTGCTTCTACTGTTGTCCCGAAAGAGAAGTCGAGAAAACAGAGAGGGGGAAATAACACACACCACCAGTTGGAACCATCACCTTCACCAAGTGTAATTAAAATCGCTTCATACTCACCCGGCGGATAAAGATAATCACCATAGAGCTTCATTGGAAATGTAATATTGCTGTCGTAATCTACTGTGTACTCCCTATTTTCACCGGACGCTTGCAAAACTTCCTCGACAAGCTGATCGATTTCAGGCAGACGCTCTTGAATGAGTTCCCGCGCTTCCCCGATATCCGTAATTTCTGCCACCCAGCTGCTTATTACTTCATTAACTTCGTCTCTTACCTTATGCTTGATTTGCTGATCTTCTTCCTGATCACTGTTTGCTAGAATACGGAGGCGAATCGCTTCGTCAGGAATCACTTGATAATCCAGCGTTTCCTCATGTTCTTGATATTTTTGATATTCTTCGGGAGTCCATCCCGCAAGACTTGTGCCCCATATCGTTATTATAAAAATAAAAAATACTAGTTTTTTCATTTTCGGTACCCCTTTTTCAACTGAATTATCCACAGTATGACCAGAGAAACGAAAATTTAAACTAGTATTCTAGTAAAAAGTCTTTTATTTTATTTTTGCCATAATGATACGATTTTTACCGTTAATATCCTGCACGATTTCCGCATTGCTGCCAGGGAAACTTTCCTCCACAAGTTGTTTCACTGCCTCACCTTGCATATGTCCGATTTCAAAAGCGATTAAACTATTTCGGTTCATGAGTGTTGTTGCTTGTTTCATCATTTTTTTATATGCCGCAAGCCCGTCATCTGCTGCGAAAAGCGCAAGTTCAGGATCAAAGTTTTTTACCGTGTCATGAAGCTCTTCCCGTTCCGTTTCAGCAATATAAGGCGGATTTGAAACAAGGATATCCACAGGCAATTGTTCATCTGTGAGCGGTTGTAAAAAATCACCTTCCATAAGCGTAATAGTTGCTCTGAGTCGCGCTGCATTAGTTTGTGCCACTTGCAGTGCTTCCGGTGAAATATCAGTTGCAATCACTTCGGCTTCCGGAAGTTCAAGTGCAAGTGTAATCGCAATAATCCCGCTTCCCGTACCTGCATCAACGATTCTTACCTTTTGATTCTCTCTTGAAGTTACCGCTCTAATCGTATGCTGTACGAGTTCTTCTGTTTCCGGACGGGGGATGAGGACGGATTCGTTCACTTGAAAACGCCGGCCATAAAACTCTTCATATCCAGTAAGATGCTGTAATGGAATGCCTGTATTGGCATGCTTTTCTAAATCCGTTTGAAAAGCTTGATACACTTCACTCGGAATCGTTTCGCGCATATTTGCGAAAAATGCTGATCGGGTAAAACCAAGATGATGCTGGAGGAGCAGCTCGGCAACTCGAGCTTCCCGGTTATTTTCTTCTAAAAAAAGAGAAGCCCATTTCAGGACTTCATATTGTTTTAACTTCATGTTATTCACCAATTTGCTCTAATTTTGCTGTCTGTTCTTCTAAAACAAGTGCTTCGATGAATTCATCGAGTTTCCCATCAAGAATTTGATCGAGTTTTTGAATCGTCAGACTGATACGGTGGTCGGTTACACGGTTTTGCGGGAAGTTATACGTCCGGATCCTCTCTGAACGGTCACCTGTACCAACCGCAGATTTACGGTTTTCATCATATTCGGCTTGCGCTTCTTGCTGATATTTATCGTAAATTCTTGCGCGCAGGACTTTCATCGCTTTTTCTTTGTTTTTAATTTGTGATTTCTCATCTTGAATCGAGACGACAATCCCGGTCGGTTCGTGAGTAAGACGAACAGCTGACATTGTCGTGTTAACACTTTGTCCACCCGGGCCACTTGAGGCAAATGTATCAACACGGATATCTTTATCATGGACTTCCACTTCAACTTCTTCTGCTTCCGGAAGAACAGCTACCGTTGCCGTTGAAGTATGGATTCTGCCGCCGGATTCTGTTTCCGGAACCCGCTGCACGCGGTGGGCACCATTTTCATATTTTAAACGGGAATAAACATCTTTACCATTAATCATGAAAATGATTTCTTTATAGCCGCCGACACCTGTCGAGTTCGCTTCCATCACTTCCGTCTTCCAACCCTTTTCTTCCGCATAACGCGAATACATCCGGTATAAATCACCGGCAAAAAGTGCAGCTTCGTCCCCACCTGCTGCTCCGCGGATTTCCATGATAACGTTTTTGCCATCGTTCGGGTCTTTCGGTAAGAGGAGGACTTTCATATTTTCTTCTAATTGCACAATCTGCTCTTCCAGTTCACCGATTTCCATTTTCACCATTTCTTCCATGTCGCCATCGAGGTCATCTTCGAGCATTTCTTTCGCATCAGAAAGCTCCGTCGATAAACCTTTATATTCCCGATATGCTTGAACAACATCTTCCAGGTCAGATTGTTCTTTTCCGTAATCACGCAATTTATTCGGATCACTTGAAACTTCCGGGTCACTTAATAATTCATTCAATTTATTATAACGATCTTCCAACGCTTGTAAGCGATCTAACATCACGAACACCTCTTTTTGAATTAACACTCTAATTATAGTATACCCAATACAGTTGGTCAAAATATTTTTAAATTGCAGGCGGTGATAAACGATTGGCGGGTGTGGTTGATTGAATATTACTGCTTCTAAACGACGCGAAGTTGTATGGGCTTTTCTTTACGGCAATTATTAGTGCTCTAATCGACTGAAGTAAGAGCGAGGCATGCTTGTATGGGCGATTAGAGCACTTGTAATGAACGAAAGCTATGCGCTTGGCAGCTCGTTCGGGCGTTTAGAACCTTTCAATCAACCGAAGTAAGACGCGAATCGGATCTATTCGGGTGTTTAGATCCTGCTTCATCAAGCGAAGCACAATAATATTGATAATTCCAGCCAATTAAAAATATCTTCACTAAAACTAATGAAATTCATTCAAACAAAAATAAAAGAGCATAACGAAATGCTCTATTTTGTGCTATTTATTAACTTTTTAACGAAACCCATTCTACTCGGTTTGTTCGGTACTTCGTGATGGTGTCTGCATCTTGGTTCGTAAGATTCAGAGGCACCAACGAGGATGACCGGATCATCGTAGGAAGCAGGTTTTCCATTGATTAATCGTTGCGTGCGCGTTGCAGGTGATCCGCAAATCGGGCAGATGGCGTTGAGTTTCGTCACATATTCGCTCATCGCCATTAATCTTGGCATTGGTCCGAATGGTTCACCGCGGAAATCGGTGTCGAGTCCGGCCGCAATGACAAGGATGCCGCGATTGGCAAGTTCATTAATTACCTCGATGATTGATTCATCAAAAAATTGCACTTCATCGACGCCGACAACTTCAACCGTTTCGTCGACATACTTGAATATATCTTCTGCATGTTTGATTGGACGAGCCATAATTGTCGTTCCGTTATGGGATACAACGGACTCTTCATCATACCGGTCGTCGATTGCCGGTTTAAACACGCGAATCTGCATATTTGCATAGGTGGCACGGCGAATCCGGCGTATAAGTTCTTCTGATTTTCCTGAAAACATGCTGCCGCAAATCACTTCGATCCAGCCGCTTTGCTTCATCATATACATGTTCGTTGACCTCTTTTCTTGCCTTAACAGATTGCTTATACAAGTGTATACCAATTTGACGTGTATTTTAACCCTGTTGGAGAAAAATATTAAATTTATTTAGGGTAGGGTAGGATTTAACAATTTTAAAAATAAAAAGACAGGCAAATTGGCTTTCGACATTTTGCCTGTCTTTTTAGTTAATATCAATCTTGGTTCAAGAGCTAGTGACTCGAGACATAAGCAAGGGACTCGAATAGCGGGAAGTTCACCCGCTTTTCGGTCCCTTACTTATGCGTCTGTTTCTAAACAGTCGCCTTACCTTTTTACTAGTCCAGCTTCGGCTCCTAGAAACAGTCGCCTCAGCCTTCTATTATTTCATATTATATTTCTTCTTGAATCGGTCTACTCGTCCGCCTACGCGATCGGCTTTTTGTTTGCCTGTGTAGAACGGGTGGGAGTCTGAGCTGATTTCAACTTTGATTAGTGGGTACGTGTTGCCGTCTTCCCATTCAATCGTTTCGTTAGACTCTTTTGTAGAGCCGCTTAAGAATTTGAAATCTGAGCTTGTATCAAGAAAAACTACTTTACGGTATTCTGGATGAATATCCTTTTTCATTTCATTCCACTCCTTTTTGCCCTGAATCCTGTGGAAACAGAGTTATTGTAAGAGCCGTCATAAGTGATAAAAAACTTATCAAAACTCACATAAAAGAATTATACCAGCATCAGTTTAAGTTTGCAATGTTTTTTTGCGGCTTAAAGAATGATTTATCACGCGTTAACGGTCTGTAATACCCGACCTTTAATCATAAAAGAAACCCAAAATGGGAAGGTGAGAAAGCCCCCGCTGCATGAAGTTTCACTTTATCTTTCCGTCCGTTTGATTCCTTTGCGCTTCATTTCCTCTTCCATTTCAGCAAGAAATTCTTCATTTGCTTTTGTGTTTTTGAGTTTTTTCAAGAAGCGTTCGAGAAAATCATTGGAATCTTGCATTGTTCTGCGGAGCGTCCATATTTTATCTAAATGATTTTTATCGACAAGTAATTCCTCTTTCCGTGTACCAGAACGAAGAATATCGATGGCAGGGAAAATGCGACGGTTTGCGAGATTACGATCGAGATGTAATTCCATATTCCCTGTTCCTTTAAACTCCTCATAAATAACGTCATCCATCCGTGATCCCGTGTCGACTAAGGCTGTTGCTAAAATGGTGAAGCTGCCGCCTTCTTCAATATTTCGTGCTGCTCCGAAAAAGCGTTTGGGACGGTGGAATGCTGCAGGATCAATACCACCAGATAACGTCCGTCCACTTGGCGGAATTACAAGGTTATATGCGCGGGCAAGTCGTGTAATACTATCCATCAGCACAATAACATCACGTTTATGCTCAACGAGACGCATTGCGCGTTCCAAGACAAGTTCTGAGACGCGAATATGACTTTCCGGCACTTCGTCAAAAGTAGAACTTACAACATCGACATCTGGTGCAACAGATCGTTCAATATCAGTCACTTCTTCTGGACGCTCGTCCACTAACAAGATAATCAGCTTTGCTTCCGGGTGGTTTTTGGAAATACTATTTGCAATTTCTTTAATAAGCATCGTTTTCCCGGCTTTTGGCGGGGCAACGATCAAGCCACGTTGCCCGTATCCAACCGGTGTCATCAAGTCTATGATTCTTGTTGATAATTTATTAGATTCTGTTTCCAATTTCATAAATCGGTCCGGGTAAAGGGCTGTTAGCGCTGGAAAATGGACACGGTCTTTGGAAGAATCCGGATCTTCGCCATTTACAGCATCTACATGAAGCAGGCCGTAATAGCGTTCATTTTCTTTTGGTGGTCGTACTTTACCAGAGATTTTATCCCCATTCCGAAGATCGAATCTACGAATTTGGGAAGCTGAAATATAAATGTCTTCTGCGCTCGGTGAATAGTTGATCGGACGCAAGAAACCGAATCCTTCCGACGGGATGATTTCCAGAATTCCATCCATGAACAAGAAACCATCCTTTTCCGCTTGCCCTTTTAAGATGGCAAAGATAAGTTCTTTTTTCGTTAATTTCGCATAGTAGGAAATTTTATACTCCTTGGCTAGTGCATATAATTCTTTTAATGTTTTTGTTTCTAACTGGGAAATTGTTAATTCCGCCATACATATATCACGCCTATTCTTTTGTCTTTGGTTTACTATTTATTGTTATATATTATGTCCATTTCTATGGTTGAATGGTGTTCCTGGAAGAAATGAAGAGAAAATTGGAAGTAAGATTGGAAGTGTGCGACTGGCTAGCTTTCATTCTTATTGATAAGAATAACCAAATAACATGTGTTCTAAACATCTCTTATATTACACGTTTGCAGTAGATTATTCAACATCATCTCGTCCATTTACAGTATTCTTTTGCTGAAAATTTTCTTTTGGGGAAAATCAGGAGGAAAGAGGTTGAGACTTCCATTCTAGTCACAACCTCTTCCTAAATATTTCAAGTACTATTCAGTATCATTCATTACTAGATTCGGTTTTTTAATCAGACTGTGTTCGCCTTGGATGAAACGGACAGTGCCGCTCTTTGCACGCATGACGACGCTTTCGGTTGTTGCCTTGGATCCTTTGAACTGGACACCTTTCAGCAATTCACCATCGGTTACACCAGTTGCAGCGAAGATAGCGTCATCTCCTTTACAGAAGTCATCCATCTTGAATACTTTATTGATGTCTTCAATTCCCATTGTTTTACAACGAGCAAGTTCTTCATCATTTTTCGGCAGCAGTTTCCCTTGAATCTCACCGCCGAGACATTTTAATGCAGCAGCTGCAAGTACACCTTCCGGGGCACCACCGCTTCCGAGTAAAATATCAACACCTGTCCAATCAAAAGCAGTATTAATTGCACCTGCTACGTCACCATCTGCAATCACTTTAATCCTGGCACCTGCTTCACGGATTTCTTGAATGAGCTCGGCATGACGCGGACGCTCAAGCACCGTGACAAGCACGTCTTCGATTTTTTTATTCTTCGCTTCGGCTACACTTCGTAAATTATCGATGACAGGAGCGTTAATATCTATTTTCCCGACTGCTGCCGGACCGACTGCAATTTTATCCATATACATATCCGGGGCATGTAGCAGTGTGCCTTTATCTGCAATCGCAACGACGGACAGTGCATTCCAGGAGCCATGGGCAACTAGAGCGGTACCTTCTAATGGGTCGACAGCAACATCTACCTCAGGACCATCTCCAGTACCGAGTTCTTCTCCAATATAGAGCATTGGCGCCTCGTCCATTTCTCCTTCTCCGATAACGACTTCCCCTTCCATCGGAATCGTATCGAAGACATTTCGCATTGCTGATGTTGCGGCATCATCTGCGTCATTCTTCTCGCCTCTCCCCATCCAGCGGGCGGATGATAGTGCAGCTGCTTCTGTTACTCGAACTAATTCCATTGATAAACTTCTTTCCATCTGTTGTCCTCTCCCCTTCAATAAAATATCCTCATCCCAAAAGGAAATTTTATTTTTCATCAAAAGACTTTACAGAACAGAAATCAATCACTATGAATTCTGCAATTGGATAATTTCTTCTTCTGTCATTTCTTCGCGCCAGATACTGGCACCAAGAGCGGAAAGTTTCTCTGTGATCTGTTCATAACCTCTATCAATATGGTCTACTCCAGTAATCTCTGTAATTCCGTTAGCCATTAAACCAGCGATAATCAGGGAAGCGCCTGCTCGTAGGTCAGATGCTTTCACCTTTGCCCCTTCCAGCTGAACTGGACCAGAGACAATGACCGAACCGCCTTCTACTTTGATAACAGCGTTCATGCGCCTTAATTCATCAATATGCTTTAAACGAGCGGAATAAATCGTATCTGTAATAACACCTGTATCTTCGGCTTTCGTCAACAAAGATGTAAACGGTTGCTGGAGATCGGTTGGAAATCCAGGGTAAACCAACGTTTTGACGTCGACACTGTGCAACTTTTTACATGGTTTAATTAGAAGTTGTTCATCGCTTTCCTCAATGATGACGCCCATTTCGCGCAGCTTGGCGATGAGTGACTCGATATGCTGAGGGATCACATTGTCAATAATGACCTCTTCCCCCTGCGCTGCTGCTGCGATTACGTATGTACCTGCTTCAATCCGGTCAGGGATAATCGTATGTGTACAGCCTCTCAGACTTGGAACCCCTTCAATACGAATGACATCGGTTCCGACGCCTTTGATCTTTGCGCCCATATTACTGAGGAGGGTTGCTACATCAATGATTTCGGGTTCTTTTGCCGCATTTTCAATTACGGTTTTCCCTTTTGCCCTCACCGCTGCAAGCATAATATTAATCGTTGCTCCGACACTGACGACATCCAGATAAATCCTTGCACCGCGCAATTCCTCGGCACGAAGGTAAATGGCTCCCTGTTCATTCGTGACGGTTGCCCCTAGTGCTTCAAAGCCTTTAATATGCTGATCAATCGGTCTTGGTCCAAGATAGCATCCACCCGGTAAGCCAATGACGGCTTTTTTAAACTTGCCGAGCATTGCTCCCATGAAATAATAAGAAGCACGGAGTTTTTTCACTTTTCCGTTTGGAAGCGGCATAGCTACCATGTTTTCCGGGTTGATTGTAATATCATTCCCGTTTCGTGTTGTTGTTCCGCCGATTTCTTCTAAGAGGTCGCTTAGGCTGTGTACGTCGGATATGTTTGGCAGGCCTTCAATCGTTACTTCCGAGTCGGCTAAAATTGCTGCTGGAAGTAATGCGACTGCACTGTTTTTTGCGCCACTTACTCTTATTTTTCCGTTAAGCGGATGTCCACCTTCAATTAATATTTTCTGCATATCTTCTATTCGCTCCTAAATGAGGCTATTTGAAATCTGTTCTTAAGGCCAGAGGTAGATATCCCGGCCTCAAGTTCACTCCGAATGAACAGATTCCCATTCTTTTTATCTTTCCTGTGTTTTTCGATTTTATACTATTTGTTTGCGTTGTTCCAGTCAGCCAGGAAGCGTTCAATTCCTTGGTCTGTTAGTGGATGCTTCACAAGTTGCTCGAGTACATTGTAAGGAATCGTTGAAATATGTGCACCGTTTAGTGCTGCGTCTGTGACGTGCAGCGGGTGACGAATAGATGCTGCGATAATTTCTGTTTTGATATCATGACGTTCAAAGATTTCTGCGATTGTCGCAATTAAATCCATTCCATTATGACCGATATCATCAAGGCGTCCTAAGAATGGCGATACGTAGGTTGCGCCTGCGCGAGCTGCAAGAAGTGCTTGGTTCGCGTTGAAGATCAGGGTAACGTTTGTTTTAATATTAAGGTCGCTGAATGCTTTTACAGCTTTCAAACCTTCTAATGTCATAGGCACTTTAACCGTAATATTCGGCGCGATTGCCGCCAATTCTTTCCCTTCTTCAATCATACCTTCTGCATCTTCTGCAATTACTTCAGCACTAACAGATCCGGTTGTTACTTCTGTTGTAATTTCACGAAGTCTGTCATGGAAAGATACGCCTTCCTTCGCTACTAGAGATGGGTTGGTCGTTACACCAGCCAGTACCCCTAAAGCATTTGCCGCTTTGATTTCCTCAATATTCGCTGTATCAATAAAAAATTTCATCGTAATCCCTCCAAGTGAAATTTGATGGTAAATTTTTTACGCTTGCTGTGCGGAACCGAATTCACGCATTTTCTCTTTAACGGTTGCTTTAATTGCTTCTGTACCTGGTCCTAAATATTTACGCGGATCATATAGGTCTGGTTTTTCGTTCAGAACTTTACGTACTGCTTCTGCTTGTGCCATTTGGTTTTCTGTGTTTACGTTAATTTTTGCGGTTCCAAGTGAGATTGCTTTCTGGATATCTTTTAAAGGAATTCCTGTTCCGCCGTGAAGTACAAGTGGGACCTGAACGAGGTTCAAGATTTCTTCCATTTCTTCAAATCCAAGATTCGGCTCTCCTTGGTATGGTCCGTGAACAGAACCTAATGCTGGAGCAAGACAGTCCACATTCGTTTCTTGAACGAGCTGTTTACATTCGTTCGGGTCAGCGTACATAATTCCGCCGATGATTCCGTCCTCTTCTCCACCAACTGTACCTACTTCCGCTTCAACAGATACACCGTGGATATGTGCGAGTTCGACTACTTTTTTCGTTGTTGCGATATTTTCTTCAATTGGTGAGTGGGATGCATCAATCATAACGGACGTAAAGCCAGCGTGGATTGCTTCTGCACAAAGTTCAAAGCTTGTACCATGGTCCAAGTGGATCGCAACAGGTACGGTTGTGCCGTATGATTCCATTAACGATTTAACCATTGCTACAACAACTTTCAAACCACCCATATATTTACCAGCACCTGCTGAGACTCCTAGAATAACCGGAGATTGCTCCTCTTCTGCAGCTTGTAGAATCGCTTGTGCGTATTCTAAGTTATTAATATTGAACTGACCAACAGCATACCCGTTTTCTTTCGCTTTTTCGAGCATGTCTTTCATTGATACTAATGACATGGTAATTCCTCCTTTGATGTATGAAAACAATTGCCCAATTCGAATTCGACCCTTAGAACGACATCTTTTTCGTTTTTAGAGCAAAAAATCCTCATTGGCATTTACACTATAAGAATACCAACTACTCACCATTGGTGCAACTGATTCTCATGCTTATCTCTTAGATGTATTTTTCCCTTATGATCTGAAAAAGTCTGATATAGCGGTATTACAGGCTGATAGCGGCTGATTGGTTGTGAAAAAATTAACAAAATTTTCGAGTTTACCCCTTAAACTCTGTTGATTGCTTTCTCTACGATAACTGGAATGTCTTCAATATTGAACGGTTTTGCCAAAATTTGTTTTACATGCGGAAATTCTTTCAGCTCCGTTTCAATTTTCTCAACGAGTCCGCTCATTACAATCGTCGGGACAGATTGTCCCATTTCTTTTATTTTCTCTAGAACTCCAAGCCCGTCAATCAATGGTAACTTGTAATCCAACATTACTAAAGCAAATTGCCTCTCCCCAAGCAAATCTACTGCTTCTCTCCCGTCGGATGCTGTCGTGACCTCATAACCCGCGTTCATTAGAATGTCAGTAAGCAGCAGGCGTATCCCCGGTTGGTCATCTACAACTAATAACTCCTTTGTCATTTTTTTGCCCCCTTCTATCATTCTCCCCATATCTTAAGTTCGCTAAAAATAGAAAATATCCTGCTTCTTTATCGAATTATCCGAATTGTTATTTCAGGGAAAAATATGGTTAAAGGCGTATTTTTGAGTTATTAAGTCAACTTTCGCACTGGAGGACTGGATGATATATAAAAAACCACCAACGAACTGTCAATCGTTTTCATTCAGTGTAAGTGTCTGAAACTCTCTTCTGGGGGGCCGCAGTCCAGACACCTCTCGCACCTGCTGAGCGGCTGGTGAGCCTCCCGCAGGAGTCTCGAGGTGTCTGGACTGCTACTAGGAAAGGCCAAATTTGAATCACTGTTTATTATTCCAAAAATATTATTTTTATCGTGATATGGCACTGAAATAAATGCTATTCATAATAATCATCCTTACCAGTTCAGTTGGCCGGTGGACGGTGACTCCTGCGGGAACAGCACGAGCCTGGAGACCCCTTAGTGCTTAGCCCGAGGAGCTCTAGCAGTGCCCATGGATGCGCATCCGTACACCGGGCAACTGAACGGCGATTAAAGCTCCGAACGAAATGAACGTGCAAAACGCTTACGCTGAATGAAAGCGTTTAGAAGGTACCGATAAAAAAAGCTGATGCATGTTGCATCAGCTTTTTTCTCCATTTGCGATTTTTTCAATAAAGCCCTTGAACAGCGGTTGTGGGCGGGTTGGTCGGGATGTGAATTCTGGATGGAACTGACATGCGACGAACCATGGATGGTCTTTTAATTCGATGATTTCTACCAACCTTTCATCTGGACTCAGACCTGAAATAATGAATCCATTTTCCTCAAGCTGCCCGCGATATGCATTGTTCACTTCATAACGATGACGGTGGCGTTCTTCAATCATATCTTTCCCGTCGTAAGCCGCTTTGGCTTTCGTTCCTTCCACTAATTTACATGGATAAGCACCGAGACGAAGTGTTCCGCCGAGTTCTTCAACATCCTCTTGCTCCGGACGAAGCGAGATGACTGGATGGGCTGCTTCCGGATCAATTTCTGTGGAGTGAGCATCTTTTAGTCCGAGTACATTACGGGCAAATTCAACTGTCGCAAGCTGCATGCCTAAGCAAATTCCGAGGAACGGAACTTTATTTTCCCGTGCATAGCGGATTGCTTCAATTTTCCCTTCAATACCACGGGTACCAAATCCGCCTGGTACAACGATACCGTCCACATGAGATAACTCTTCTTCAATTGCTTCTTTCGTCAGCGTCTCTGAATTGATCCAGTGTACATTAATATCTGTATCATATTCGTAGCCAGCATGTTTCAATGATTCAACAACGGAAAGGTATGCGTCCTGCAATTCCACATATTTCCCGACAAGTCCGATGTCGATCGTTTTCGAAAGGTTTCTCACCTTTTCAAGCAACTGAATCCAGTCGTCCATCTCAGCTTGCGGATATTCCAAACCGAAATGCTTCAATACGATATCATCTAAATGCTGCTCCTGAAGCGAGATTGGCACTTGATAGAGTGTATCTGCGTCAGGCATTTCAATTACGGCGTTCTCTGCTATATCACAGAATAAAGCAATTTTTTCTTTTTGTTCTTTTGATACTTCGACTTCCGTACGAAGCACGATAATATCTGGCTGAATCCCTAAAGAACGCAATTCCTTCACACTATGCTGTGTCGGTTTTGTTTTCAGTTCACCGGCTGCTGCAAGGTATGGAACGAGCGTACAATGGATGTACATCACACTGTCTCTTCCAACTTCATTTTTAATTTGACGAATGGCTTCAAGGAAAGGAAGTGACTCGATATCGCCGACCGTACCACCTATTTCAGTAATGACGACATCTGCATTCGTTGCACTGCCCGCACGGAAAACTTGGTCTTTAATCTCGTTCGTTATATGCGGGATGACTTGTACGGTGCCGCCGAGATAATCGCCGCGTCTTTCTTTTTTAATAACAGTGGAATACACTTTACCTGTTGTGATATTACTGTATTTATTCAGATTAATATCAATAAACCGTTCATAGTGGCCAAGGTCCAAATCCGTTTCCGCGCCATCGTTCGTTACGAAAACTTCTCCATGCTGATACGGGCTCATCGTACCAGGGTCCACGTTGATATACGGGTCAAACTTCTGAATGGTCACCTTCAGCCCACGGTTTTTCAATAAGCGACCAAGTGAGGCAGCCGTAATACCTTTTCCTAATGAAGAGACAACTCCACCTGTAACAAATATATATTTAGTCACTGCTCTTTCCCTCTTTCTTTCCTAAGATTCTATTTATACGTTGCCCGAAGACAAACATTTATAACTCTTTTGGCAGCACCCTTAAAAATAATAAAAGCGCCTTCCCATTTTTTTCTGGGAAAACGCCTGTTTGTCGATTAAGGAGCCCAAATAAAATTCTACTTATCCTATGAAAAAAAGTCAAGTAGGCTTCCTGATTTTTTTATTCTTCGTCTTCTTCATCGTCAAGGTCGATTTCTACTTCGAGCTCTTCCTCTTCTTCTTCATCTAAATCTTCGTCATAGTCTTCATCGAATTCGTCGATTTCATCTACGACCTCTTCTTCCTCTTCTTCGCCAAGTTCAACGAGGTCTGCTTCATATTCCAGTTCTTCCTCATCAAATTCGTCTGCCTTTTTCTTTTTCCGTTTCTTCGGTGCTGCTGTGATTTGTTCATCTGCTTGGTCGACCGGGTACCATTCTTTCAGTCCCCAGACATTTGAGCCAAGTGTGATGAAGCGGCCGTCAACATTGAGTTCGGTATAAAACTGAGCGATTTGATTCTCTTTTGCCTGTTTGGTGAGTCCTTTTAGTTCTGCAATTTGATTATAAAGTTCTTGGAAGTCCAATGCTTTCTTCGTGTCTTTTAGAATAAGACTAGCTAAGACAAGCATAGACTTTCCTTTTAATTCTTCGCGGCTGTATTGATCTAACACAAATACGCACTCCTTTTACTGTATATTAATGAATGATGGGTTACATTTCTATATTACTAAGATAAACATACCTTTCATTATATACAAGTATGTTGTGTTTATGCTAGGGTTTTTAGTTAAAAGTTTACATATTCCGTCGATATTGTCCGCCGACTTCATACAAAGCAGTTGTGATTTGGCCAAGGCTTGCAACTTTGACGGTTTCAAGGAGTTCAGCGAAGATGTTGTCTCCTGATACTGCGGCTTGTTTGAGCCTACCCAGAGCAGCTTCTGTTTCATCTGCGTGCTGCTTTTGGAACGTGCGCAGTTCCGTGATTTGGTGCTGCTTTTCTTCCTGGGATGCGCGGGCTAGTTCCATCGAATCAATCTCTTCATCACTTGGCGGGTTCGGGTTTACATACGTGTTCACCCCGATAATCGGCAGTTCGCCGGAATGTTTCTTGCTTTCATAGTAAAGGGATTCTTCTTGGATTTTACCACGCTGGTATTGCCGTTCCATCGCTCCGAGCACACCGCCTCTGTCATTCATCCGCTCAAACTCCTGGAGCACCGCTTCTTCGACAAGATCTGTCAATTCTTCGACAATAAAAGATCCTTGGGTGGAGTTTTCATTTTTCGTCAGTCCGAATTCTTTGTTGATGATCATTTGAATCGCCATCGCCCGGCGCACGGATTCTTCTGTCGGTGTCGTAATCGCTTCGTCATATGCATTCGTGTGCAAGGAGTTCGTGTTGTCCTGGATGGCTAGGAGTGCTTGCAGTGTCGTACGAATGTCATTAAAGTCAATCTCTTGGGCGTGCAAGGAGCGTCCGGAAGTCTGGACATGGTATTTCAGCTTTTGACTCCGCTCATTTGCCCCGTATTTTTCCTTAAGAACGATTGACCAAATTCTGCGGGCAACACGCCCGATTACGGTATACTCTGGATCTAGGCCATTCGAGAAGAAGAAGGACAGGTTTTGTGCGAATTTATTCACGTCCATACCTCGGCTTAAATAATATTCCACATACGTGAAGCCATTTGCGAGCGTGAAGGCGAGCTGGGTAATTGGGTTTGCGCCAGCTTCTGCAATATGGTAGCCCGAGATGGAAACAGAATAATAGTTGCGCACATTTTTTTCAATAAAATATTCCTGGATATCCCCCATCATACGCAAGGCGAATTCTGTAGAGAAAATACAAGTGTTCTGCCCCTGATCTTCTTTTAAAATATCTGCTTGAACGGTTCCGCGAATGACGGAAATTGTTTTATTTTTAATGTCTTCATATTCTTCGGCTGTCGGTTTCCGGCTATTCTTTTCCGTGAATGTATCGACTTGCTGGTCGATTGCTGTATTAAAATACATCGCTAAAATAATTGGGGCCGGTCCGTTAATCGTCATTGACACGGAGGTGAGCGGGCTCGTCAAATCAAAGCCGGCATATAGTTTTTTCATATCTTCAAGCGTACAAATGTTGACCCCGCTTTCTCCGACTTTCCCGTAAATATCGGGGCGCTCTGCCGGATCTTCTCCGTAAAGGGTGACAGAATCAAAGGCGGTGGATAGCCGTTTTGCCTCAGCGTCCTTCGATAAATAATGGAATCTCCGGTTCGTCCGCTCTGGTGTTCCTTCCCCAGCAAATTGACGGGTCGGATCCTCTCCTTCCCGCTTGAACGGAAATACGCCTGCTGTGAATGGGAATCTTCCCGGGACGTTTTCTTTCATCAGCCAGCGGAGACGTTCGCCCCAATCTTGGAATTTCGGGAAGGCGACTTTCGGAATCTTCAGGCCTGATAAAGATTCTGTTGTGATTTCTGTTACGATTTCCTTATCACGAATTTTGAAGACAATCGTGTCCTGGCTATATTGTTCCTTCATTTCATCCCATGATTCGAGCAGTTCAACTGAATGATTGCTCAACTGTTTTTTATATTGGGTTATCGTTTGTTCAAGAAGTTCCCTCACTTCCGGGTCTTCGATGATGTCCAGCGTTCCTTGCAGCTGATACAGTTTTCGCGCTATCTCGCTTTGTTTTTCCGTCTGTTTAGTATAATCACGGACGATACTGGCAATCTCACGCAAATAATGGCGGCGATCCCCGGAAATGATCTGATTTTGCTTTTCAGAAAGGACATGCCTTGCAAAATCAACTTCTTCCTCCCAGCCGTACCGCTCGTTCAGCGTATCGATGATGGAAGCGAATAGAGAGTTTGTGCCTGTATCATTAAACTGGCTCGCAATTGTTCCGAATACGGGATATTTCGTTTTGTCTTGGCCAAAAAGCATCCGGCTCCGTTCATATTGTTTACGCACTTGATTCAACGCATCTTCTGAACCCCGTTGTTCGAACTTATTTATAACGATAAAATCTGCGTAATCAATCATATCAATCTTCTCAAGCTGGGTCGGGGCACCGAATTCAGCTGTCATGACATACATGGAAAGATCGGTAACATCGGTAATTGCAGCATTACCTTGTCCGATTCCACTCGTCTCTACAATCACAAAGTCAAAACCTGTTGCCCGGATGACATCGAGAATATCATTGATAGCGGTTGACAGTTCATCTCTTGATTCTCTTGTTGCAAGGGAGCGCATATAGACGCGGTTATGGAAAATAGCGTTCATGCGAATCCGGTCACCGAGCAATGCCCCGCCAGTTTTCCGTTTTGTCGGGTCAATGGAGATGACCGCGATTTTTTTATCCGGAACTTTATTCAAGAAGCGGCGGATGAGTTCATCGGTAAGCGAACTTTTTCCCGCACCACCAGTTCCAGTGATCCCGAGTACTGGGATTGCTTTAGCTGCTTTACCGCGAAATTCCTTCAGAAGCTGCTGTTTCTCCTCGGAATCATTCGGCGTGTTTTCCATATACGTAATGAACTTCGCAATCGCATCACGTTCACTGTTGTAGAGGCGCTCTTTCTCCTTTTTTATTTGAATCGGTGTTAAAAAATCGCTCTGTTCCATCATGCGGTTAATCATCCCTTGAAGACCGTATTTCCGGCCGTCTTCTGGAGAAAATATCCAATCAACACCGTAATGATGGAGTTCTTTGATTTCACGGGGGATAATCGTTCCTCCCCCGCCACCGAAAACTTTAATATGGCTAGCATCATTTTCTTTCAGTAAATCAATAATGTATTTAAAATATTCGACGTGCCCGCCTTGATAGGAAGAGACGGCAATGGCCCCTGCATCTTCCTGAATTGCGGCGTAGACGACTTCTTCCACGGAGCGGTTATGGCCAAGGTGGATCACTTCTGCCCCTGTTGCTTGCAAGATCCGGCGCATAATATTGACCGAGGCGTCGTGGCCATCAAACAAGCTTGATGACGTGACAAAACGAATCGGATTTTTCGGTTTGTAAACCTCTACTTGTTGCATGATGTTTCTCCTCCCCTTTTAATCATCCCTTTTTATGCAAGAGGCCATGAAGATTGAGCTTTATTTGGGTATTGATATATTCTTCAAGCGTGAATTTCTGTTGCAGAATCCAGCGACGGAAGCCCCACATATGACCTTGAACAAAGATATTATTCGCTGCGATGCTTACTTCCTCTTCAGTTATAGCATCCCGGTAGCAAGAAAGGATAAGCTTCTCAAGCATGGCGACCATATCTTTTTCCTTTTGCAGCACATATTTCCTTGTTTCCTTATTTAAGCCTTTTATTTCTTGATAGAGAACAAGGATTTCTTCCTGCATGTCATCCATCAGCTCGTAATAAAACGTAAGGACTGCTTTCAAATTTTCTTCAGAGGGGTTTTTCAGTTGCAGTTCGGTTTCAAAATGCTCGCGCACCCCGTCATAGATGTAATCGCATACAAGAAAGAGGACATCTTCCTTCTTTCTAATATATTCATAAAGGGTGCCGATACTGAATCCGGATTCTTTGGCTATTTCCCTCGTTGTCGTTCGGTGGAAGCCCTTCTCTTTAAAAAGCCGAATCGCACCTTGAATCATCTGATCGCGACGCTTTTTGATCAGGTCTTCGTCTTTTACAGACGAGATAATTTGACTCTTATCCATCATCTGTAAAGCCTCCCTCCTTCTTCCATCTTGTGTACCAGTCTATCGCAAGCTTGTAAGGATCGGCATCTGCTTCGATTGGCTCAAGCTGCCGCTTTGATTCGACAAATTGTTTCACTTCTCGCCAAATTTCTTCGCGGATGAGTTCATAGACTTCCAGTTCCTGCTGCATCGTTCGTTTTCTTTTTCCTTCGTGGGTTTTGTAGAGATAGTCATGATGTTCTTTGATTTTCCCCCACAGTTTATCGATTCCTTTATTTTCCGTTGTGATGGTCTTGATAATTGGTGTCTCCCGGTCTGCGGTTGCGGTAATCATGACAAGTTCTTTCAGTAATGCCTTCAATTTACCGAAGCCTGGGAGGTCTGCTTTGTTGACGACGAAAAGGTCGGCGATTTCCATAATGCCTGCTTTAAAAATCTGGAGCACGTCTCCGCTGTTCGGCGTAAGGACGACGGCTGTTGTGTCGACGATTTTCATGATGTCGAGCTCGGACTGGCCGACACCGACTGTTTCGACTAAAATCACATCAAACCCGTAGGCATCACATATGCGCACCGCATCCTTCGTCGCACGGGCAAGACCGCCGAGACTGCCGCGCGTCGCCATACTGCGGATAAATACGCCGTCATCAAGGAAATGTTCATTCATCCGGACCCGGTCGCCGAGGAGTGCACCGCCACTGAACGGACTTGTCGGATCAACGGCAATGACAGCAACAGTTTTTCCCTCATTCCGGATTTGGGTAACAAGCCGGTTTACAAGGGAGCTTTTGCCTGCGCCTGGTGAGCCGGTCAGCCCAACATAGACAGCGTGTTTCCGCTCGCTGAAGACCGCACTTAACAGCTCAAGCTTTTCCGGATGATCATTTTCCACCATTGTAATCGCCCGAGCCAGCGCACGTACATCCTTTCGTTTCATCCGTTCCACTATCGTCTGCATGATGCTCCTCCTTTCTCCCGAGACATTGGGGTCAGAGCTGTTGTCCCATTTCGTTCTGGGACAAGCGCTCTGACCCTAATGTCCCACTTCACACTGGGACAACAGCTCTGACCCTAATGACACTGGGACAAGCGCTCTGACCCGTGTCCCAGTTACTTTGTGACGGTGCGGCCGATGACGAGGCGTTGGACTTCTTGGGTGCCTTCGTAGATTTGGGTGATTTTGGCGTCGCGCATGTAGCGTTCGACTGGGTAATCTTTCGTGTAGCCGTAACCGCCGAAGATTTGGACTGCTTCTACCGTAATCCGCATGGCTGCGTCTCCTGCGAATAGTTTGGACATGGCGGATTCTTTCCCATATGGTTTTCCGTTACTCTCAAGCCATGCTGCCTGATAGGTTAATAAACGGGCTGCCTCTACCTCTGTTGCCATGTCAGCAAGTTTAAAAGATATTCCTTGGGTTTCGGCAATCGGTTTTCCGAACTGCTCTCTTTCTTTCGCGTAATTGATTGATGCATCAAGCGCTCCTTGGGCAATCCCGACAGCTTGAGCGGCAATTCCGTTTCTCCCGCCATCCAGCGTCGTCATTGCAATTTTAAAGCCCTCCCCTTCTTCACCGAGCAGATTTTCTTTTGGAATACGACAGTTTTCAAAAATCAGTTCGGTCGTTGGGGAAGAACGAATGCCAAGCTTTTTCTCCTTCTTCCCAAAGGTGAAGCCTTCTGTTCCCTTCTCCACGATGAATGCACTAATGCCTTTGTGGTTTGCCGCAGGATCCGTTTTCGCAAAAACAATATAAAGATCGGCAACTCCACCATTTGTAATCCAAACTTTATTACCATTCAACACATAATCGTCGCCATCTTTTTTCGCAACAGTCTTCATTGCAGCGACGTCACTTCCTGCACCTGGTTCTGATAAAGCATAGGCACCAAGCGCTTCACCAGTCGCAAGCAGCTGAAGAAACGTCTTCTTCTGTTCTTCCGTGCCATACTTATAAATCGGCCAGCTGGCAAGGGATAGATGGGCGGATAATGTCACTCCCGTTGACGCACAGACGCGGGATAATTCTTCAACCGCAATACAATAGCTTACAAAGTCTGCACCGATTCCACCGTATTCTTCCGGCCACGGGATTCCAGTCAGGCCGAGTTCAGCCATTTTATCGAAAATCTCCCGGTCAAAGCGTTCTTCTTCGTCCCGCTCAGCAGCAGTCGGTTCCACTTCATTTATCGCGAAATCACGGACCATTTTCCGCAGCATTTCCTGTTCTTCCGTCAGTTGAAAATTCATTCTTGTTCACTCCTATTCCAGTAAGTTTTTCGAGATGACAACATGTTGAATTTCATTGGTACCTTCATAAATCTGAGTAACTTTCGCTTCCCGGAAAAATCGTTCGACGGCGTAATCTTCGGTATAGCCGTAGCCGCCATGGATTTGGACCGCTTCAATTGCCGTCTTCATTGCCGTATTTGATGCATACATTTTCGCCATGGATGCTTCTTTGCTGAGCGGCAGATTATTTTCGACATGATCCACCGCCCGGTAGACTAATAGCTTGGCAGCTTCGACCTCTGTTGTCATATCAGCGAGTTTAAAAGAGATTCCTTGGAGACGTGCGATTGGCTTGCCGAATTGAACACGTGCTTTCGCATAATGGATTGCATGTTCAAGTGCCGCTTCTGCAATACCAAGACCTTGAGCGGCAATCCCGATACGCCCGACACCCAAGTTCGCCATCGCAATTTTAAAGCCTTCCGTTTCTTCTCCGAGGAGCTGCTCTTTCGGCACTTTGCAGTGGTCAAAATTCAATGTGACCGTCCCGGTACCATGCAGTCCCATTTTCTTTTCTGCTTTCCCGATGGAAAAACCGGGAGTGTTCCTTTCCACGATAAAAGCGCTAATCCCCTTCGTCCCTTCACCGGTTCTCGCAAATGTAATAAACGTATTTGCATGGGTTCCATTCGTGATGAACAGTTTCGAGCCGTTTAAAATATAGTGTTCCCCGTCCCGTTTCGCCGTCGTTTTAATAGTTGCGGCATCTGACCCAGCACCTGGCTCCGTGAGTGCAAAAGCTCCTACATATTCTCCGCTTGCGAGCTTCGGAATATATTTCTCTCTCTGTTTTTCTGTACCAAATTTTAAAATCGGGTTCGTACCAACGGATGTGTGGACAGATAAAATAGCACCAACACCGGCACTCACCTTTGATATTTCATTAATCGCGATAATGTAAGATGTGAAGTCCATTCCACTTCCACCGTATTTTTCTGGAATCGGGATTCCCATTAAACCGAGCTCACCCATTTTCCGGACCACTTCTTCTGGAAAGCGGTCTTCCCGCTCCATCCGTTCCACTTCACTTGCAATCTCTGCCTCAGCAAAATCGCGGGCCATTTTACGCATCATTTCCTGTTCTTCGGTAAACGTCAAGTCCATTCCGGTTACCCCCTTAACTGTTCTCACGCTGTATTAGTTATATACGTAAAAACCGCGACCGGATTTCTTACCGAGCCAGCCTGCTTTCACATATTTTCTTAGTAATGGGCACGGACGATATTTACTGTCTGCGAAACCATCATAGAGCACTTCCATAATGTAGAGGCATGTATCAAGTCCGATGAAGTCTGCGAGTTCGAGCGGTCCCATCGGGTGATTCATACCGAGCTTCATCACCGTATCAATGTCTTCTGGTGAAGCGACACCTTCATAAACCGCATAAATCGCTTCGTTGATCATCGGCATTAAAATCCGGTTCGCTGCAAAGCCTGGGAAATCCGCAACTTCAACAGCCGTTTTCCCGAGTTTATCTGCCATCTGAGCAATTTTTTCATACGTTTCATCATTCGTTTGAATTCCGCGAATGACTTCGACGAGCTTCATCACCGGGACCGGGTTCATAAAATGCATGCCGATAACTTGCTCCGGGCGCTTCGTTACAGCTGCAATTTCCGTAATCGGTAATGATGATGTGTTCGTCGCTAGAATCGTATGAGCCAGGGCAATTTCATCCAGTTCACGGAAAAGCTTTGTTTTCACGTCCATATTTTCAACAATAGCTTCGATGACTAAATCACACGTACGCGCATCTTCTAGTTTCTCTGCCCGCTTCAGATTGTTCAGCGTTGATGTCTTCTCTTCATCCGTGATTCTCGTCTTTTGGACGGCGCGAATGAGCAGTTTTTCGATTCGTTGCATCCCTTTATCAAGGGCTGTTTCATTTGCATCGTGTAACAGAACTTCAAAACCAGCTTGAGCTGCGACTTGAGCGATACCTGCCCCCATCTGCCCTGCACCAATTACCATTACGCGTTTAATTGCCATCATCGTTCCCCCTTTATTTCACTTCGATAAGAATCGCATCTCCTTGACCGCCGCCACTACAAATCGCGGCGATTCCAAGACCGCCACCTCTTCTTTTCAGTTCATGGATAAGCGTTAAAATAATTCTTCCGCCACTTGCTCCAATCGGGTGGCCTAGTGCAACTGCCCCGCCATTAACATTTACCTTCTCCATATCAATCCCAGCAATTTCCCCGCTTGCAAGCGACACAACAGCAAATGCCTCGTTGATTTCATAAAGATCGATATCTTCTTTTGTATAACCCGTTTTCTTTAAAAGTTCATTAATGACAAGACCTGGCGTTTGCGGGAAATTCGCTGCTTCAACCGCAACTTCCGCATGACCGAGAATTGTCGCGAGCGGTGTTTTCCCAAGTTCTTCTGCTTTATCGTCACCCATCACGACAAATGCACAGGCTCCGTCGTTTACTCCCGGTGCGTTACCTGCTGTGATTGTTCCGTCTTTATCAAAAGCTGGGCGCAGTTGAGCAAGTTTTTCGATGCTCGTATTCTTCCGCGGTGCTTCATCTGTAGATATTAAGACGGGGTCCCCTTTTCGCTGCGGAATTTTAACTGGGACAATTTCATCTTTGAATTTCCCATCTTCAATTGCTTCGACTGCCCGCTTATGACTGCGGTAAGCCCATTCATCCTGAGCTTCACGGCTGACATTGAATTGATCTGCTGTACTGTTTCCATAATTCCCCATATGGACACCATCAAAAGCGCAGGTGAGTCCATCATGGATCATTAAATCAACAACAGGTTTGTCGCCCATCCGGTGTCCCCAGCGAGCATCTTTTAAAATATATGGAGCATTACTCATGCTTTCCATCCCACCTGCTACGATTGTGTCCTCATCCCCTAGACGAATAAGCTGATCGGCAAGCGTAACCGCACGGAGTCCGGAGGCACAGACTTTATTGATTGTTTCTGTTTTCACGTTCCACGTGAGTCCAGCTTTTCTTGCTGCTTGGCGAGAAGGGATTTGACCTTGACCACCTTGAAGTACGGTTCCCATAATTACTTCATCGATTTGGTCACCTTCCAGGTTTGCTTGTTTCACTGCTTCGGCGATTACTTTTCCGCCGAGGTCAGATGCTTGGAGAGGTTGTAATCCACCCCCGAATCTTCCAAATGGGGTTCTTGCTCCCGACACAATTACTGATTTTCTCATCATAATCCTCCTAAGTGATTGTATTTTTCCTAAAGTAACTCTGCTTTACCTACCGTCCGAGTTCGTTCCGGGCGGATGCTTTCTGCGGGCACGGCCACAGCCTCCTCGGAAGAAGAGCACTTCCTGCTAAGGTCAGGACTCGTGCTTTTCCCGCAGGAGTCACCGCCCTGCACTCACTCGGACTAGTTAGATACGTCGAAGTTTAATAGATGTTCATTAAGTTAATCTTATTTTAACATTCATTTGATTGAACGAACGCTCGCTCATTAATTTAGTTAGAAACAAGAGGAAAAGATACCGATCCTCTAATGTAGAGAAAATCCGAACATACCTCTTCCCTAGCTCCGGGAATATACGGAGACTCCCGCAGGAGGCATAGGTGACACCCTACAGGGCGACAGCCCGAGGAGGCTCACCAGCCGCCAAAGGATGCGCGAAGTATATTCCCGGAGCGGCGGCTGACGCTCAATATATGATTTTGTTCGGATTTTCAGCCTAACTCAAAGCGGTATCCAACCTCAATCTAATCTTACGCTCTTTTCGCTTCTTCTTCAGAAAAAACGGAGATTGCTAGAATTTCTGCTACGTCAAGCGTGCTGATGTCTTCGTCGACTTCCTTTGCTTTTGTTCCGTCGCTGATCATCGTCAAGCAATATGGACAGCCTGTCGAGATCATCGATGGGCTCACTTGTAATGCTTGTTCTGTCCGGGCAACATTGATGCGGTTTCCAGTTGTTTCCTCTGTCCACATCAAGCCACCTCCAGCCCCGCAGCACATACCATTTTCCCGATTACGAACCATTTCTACTAATTCAAGACCCGGAATTGATTTCAAGATTTCCCTTGGCGGATCATATACACCATTGTATCTACCGAGGTAACAGGAGTCATGATACGTCAGGCGTTCATTAATCTGCCCGGTTGGCTGCAGTTTTTCTTCCATGATTAAATCATAGAGTAATTGTGTATGATGGTAGATTTCCGCTTCAAAACCAAAGTCCGGATACTCGTTTTTAAAAATATTATAGGCGTGCGGGTCAATCGTAACGATTTTCTTCACATCGTATTTGGTGAATTGCTTAATATTCTTTTCCGCAATCTCTTGGAAAAGAAATTCATTTCCAATCCGGCGGGCTGTGTCTCCAGAGTTTGCTTCGGTATTTCCTAAAATGGCAAAGCTGACGCCAGCGCGGTTCATCAGTTTCGCAAAGGCGAGCGCGATTTTTTGGCTACGGCTGTCATAAGCTCCCATCGAACTCACCCAGAACAAGTATTCAAACTCTTTATCTTCTTTCTTTAATTCTTTTACTGTCGGAATATAAACCGACTCATCTTCATCGCGCCATTTCACGCGATCTTTTTTTGATAGTCCCCAAGGGTTTCCTTGGCGCTCGATGTTTTGCACGGCACGTTGGATATCGGAATCCATCTGCCCTTCCGTCATCACTAAATAACGGCGCAGATCGATAATCGTTCCAACGTGTTCATTATTTACCGGGCAAGCATCTTCACAGTTCCGGCAAGTCGTACATGCAGAAAGTTCTTCTGCTGTAATAACGTCCCCTGCTAGACTCATATTTTGAATGGTAGCTGCAGCCTCTCCCTCGCCACTAGCGATATTTCCAGCAGAATTCGAGAATGCATAACTTGGTACCCAAGGGGAATTTCCAGTTACTGCAGCCCCTTTTTCCGTGAGATGGTCACGGAGCTTAATCATAATATCCATCGGGGAAAGCATCTTTCCGGTACCTGCTGCTGGACAGACGTCCGTACAACGGCCACATTCCACGCAGGCGTAAAAGTCGATCATCTGGTGTTGGCTGAAGTCCTCAACTTTCCCAACACCGAAGGAAATTTCTTCTTCCTCGTCCTCCGCGTCCATTTCAAAGTCAATTTTTTCTAATTTTCCAGGTACCTTTTTACTTAAAAATACGTTGATTGGTGCTGCAATCAAGTGGAAGTGCTTGGATTGCGGGACGTACACTAAAAAGGAAAGCAAAGTGATTGTATGCACCCACCAAGCGATGAAAAATAGGACCATAGCTGCTTCTGGCGACAGGAAGCTGAAGGCTGATGCGATGAGACTCGCAACAGGCTCTGTCCAGGTCACTGCCCGTTCCTGCCAGAGCATGAGCATACCATTTCCAGCAAGGACAGAAAGCATAAGCGTCCCGATGAAAATAAGCACGAGTCCCGCTTTAAAACCGCGCTTCAGCCGGACAAGCTTTTCCATATAGCGGCGGTAAAATGCCCAAACAACCGCTACAAGAATCATCAAGGTGACGAGTTCCTGGAAAAAGACGAACCCTGGATAAAGGGCTCCAAGCGGCAAATGGTTGCCCGGCGCCAGTCCTTTGATGAACATGTCGATAGCGCCGAACTGGACAAGGATGAAGCCATAGAACATCATGACGTGAATAATTCCTGACTTCTTATCCTTCAGCAGCTTTGATTGCCCGAACACAATTTTTCCTACGCGCCCCAAGCGTAATTTGATTTCGCCATCAAACTCTGACTTTCTCCCAAGTTTGATATAGGACATTCTCGTTGCGATGACTCTAGCAAATAAATAGATTGCATAGATGGTTACAACTAAGAATGCGATCCAGTTAATGATTTGAAATGTATCCATTTAAATGCCCCCTTCTTTCATTCGTTTGGAATGATAGCGATTACATGATGTTTTAAAAAAAATTCTCGTCTTGATTAGCTGCAGATATATATCATTATAGTACATACTACTTTATAGGTGAATGACCATTCAGTCAATAGTCTGTATGAAATTATTTTAGTTTATTTTGAAAGATAGGGAGTGAACTGTTTATTGCTTTCATTCAGCGTAAGTGTTTTGCGCATTCACTAGTTTAGAGCACTAATCGCCGTTTAGTTGCCCGGGGGGACGGATACTTTCCACGGGCACGCCTCAGCCTCCTCGTAAGAAAACCGCTTCCTGCTCAGGTCTGGACACGTGCTTTTCCCGTAGGAGTCACCGTTCCCCCGGGCAACTGAACTGGTTAGATGATTCTTTAAATAGAAATTGCTCCGTCATGATAGGGAGTATACCATTTCCAGAACATTAAACAGTGATCCAAATATGGTCTTTCCTGGTAGCAGTCCAGACACCTCGAGACTCCTGCGGGAGGATAGGCCTGGCGAGACCCCTTAGTGCTCAGCGCGAGGAGGCTTGACGACCGCTCAGCAGGTGCGAGAGGTGTCTGGACTGCGGACCTCCAGTAGAAAGTTTCGGACACTTACGCTGAATGAAAGTAACCAACATCTTAATTACAAATCTATAAATGTTAATTTAACATATTTACTAACTTGTTTTATCACAAGAACAGAAAAAGAGCCAAATCAATTCCCTACACAATAGAAATTGATTTGACTCCATAGCGCCCTTTGAGCTTTACATCTTCTCCGGTGCTGTTACGCCAATCAGGTTAAGTGCGTTGGCGATGGTGATGCGGACTGCTTTCATTAAAGCGATTCTTGCAGTAGTCCGTTCTGGCGCGTCGGAATCCAGCACTTTTTCCGCGTTATAGAAACTATGGAGCTGGGCTGCGAGCTCGAACACATAATTCGTTACGCGTTGCGGTGCATGCTTCTCCGCTGCGTCAGCGATCGTTTGCGGGAAGGAACCAAGTTTCATGAGGAGCTCCTGCTCTTTCTCCGATGTAAGCTGTGCAAAGTCAAACTCCCCATCCGTATTAAACCCTCTCGTTTCCGCCTGAGAAAGCATCGTACAGATCCGGGCATGGGCATATTGCACGTAATAGACCGGGTTTTCGTTCGACTGCGAACGAGCCAGATCCATATCGAAATCAAGCTGGGAATCGTTTGAGCGGGCAACGAAGAAATAACGGGTCGCATCAATTCCAACCTCTTCCATCAGTTCACGCAAGCTCACTGCTTTTCCGGTACGTTTACTCATCCGGACCTTTTCCCCGCCTTCAAAGAGATTCACCATTTGAATGATCTTCACTTCCAGCTTGTCTGCCGGGTAACCAAGTGCCTGAATCGCGGCGTCCATACGGGCGACATAGCCGTGGTGGTCGGAACCCCAGACGTTGATGAGCTTATCAAAGCCACGATCCAATTTATTTTTATGATAGGCGATGTCTGGTGTCAAATACGTGTAGTTTCCGTCCTGTTTAATAATGACACGGTCCTTATCATCACCGAATTCAGTCGTCTTGAACCAAGTTGCCCCGTCTTCTTCGTAAACATATCCACCGTCTTTTAACTTCTCTATGGCATTTGGAATTTGCTCATCTTCATATAACGTGCGCTCCGAGAACCAATTATCGAATACAACATGGAAGTCTTTCAAGTCACGTTCAATATTGCGCAGTGAAGCTTTTAATCCATATTCCTTCATGTATTCAAAGCGTTCTTCATGCGTTTTATCCAGCCACTTATTACCGTCTTCAGCGACAATTGCTTTTGCCATATCGATGATGGCTTGACCATGATAGCCGTCTTCCGGCATCTTGACATCTTTACCGAGCTCCTGCAAATAGCGTGCCTCAACCGAGAACCCTAGCTTATCGATTTGACTGCCGGCATCGTTAATATAATATTCCCGTTCGACATGATAGCCAGCCGCTGCAAGCAAACTGCTGAGCACGTCTCCATAAGCTGCACCGCGGGCATGTCCGAGGTGAAGGTCCCCAGTCGGGTTCACCGAAACAAATTCAACCTGAACACGCTCGCCTTTTCCAGCATCACTTTTCCCGTAATTCTCCTGCTGGTTCAAGATTGTCGGGATGATTTGCTCGAGAAGATCATTTTTCATAAAAAAGTTAATAAACCCAGGTCCGGCGATTTCGATTTTTTCAATCGATGCCTCTGTCTCGTTAATCTGTTTTACAATTTCGTCTGCAATCTGCCGTGGTGCTTTCTTGGCAATCCGGGCTAGCTGCATCGCAATATTCGTCGCAAAATCACCATGGGATTTATCTTTTGGTTTCTCTAAAATAACTTCCGGAAGTTCTTCTGCGCTTGCTAACCTTGAGGCGAGCACGGCTTCCGAAATTGCCTGTTTCAGCTTCTGTTCTGTCTGTTCCAATACGTTCATTCAGGATCCTCCTCTATCATCATTAACTCTAATGTATGCTTTCGTTCGTCTTGTCCATTTAGCTTAACCGTATAATCCAGGTTCAGCCGTGCTGGTATGCCGTGCCCCAATGGCTGATACATCATCAGTTGCGTAAATGTTTCCATATGAAGGTTTCCGTGTGGGTGTTTGTAGACATTTTCCGTTATTTGACCGAGGCGGAATTGCTGATGCATCGAGATTCCACCGCTTCGTTTAATCGTCACTTTCCCTTTCTGGATGGTGACGAGGGTTGAGATTTCCACATCATCTATTTTTTCTTCAAACCTTAGCACATCCAGCTTACCTTTCCGAAAAAATACGCCGGTTGATTTTATATGATTTACTTCCTTATCCGAAGCATCCTGAATCTTCATCTTTAGTTGAATCGCAACTCGCTTTTCTGGCTCGTTCATCCTATCGCCTTTCCTTTTTGAATAATGTCCTTATTATATCGGTAAGTTGGCTAAGGTTTCAATAAAAAGCTGTGTTTTTCTTTTACCGACGCTCTGCTGGCTACTTTTTGGACATTTTCCAAGCTATGTTGGATAAACAACAGAAGGGCAAAACTATTGGTGTTCAGTGGCGTCAATCCGGTTTATCCTTGATTCATAAGGGTTTCAGAAGGATGCACAACGATTGTGCAAGAGTAAACCTGCAAGTTGTATTTGATATTCCTGGAATATAACCTGCATTGAGACGGATTAATTTCTATTCATCATAACCATCTTACCAGTTCAGTTGCCCAGTGGACGGTGACTCCTGCGGGAACAGCACGAGCCTGGAGACCCCTTAGTGCTTAGCCCGAGGAGGCTTTAGCAGTGCTTAAGGATGCGCATCCTCCACCGGGCAGGGCAACTGAACGGTGATTAGAGAGCGAACCATGAGAAAGTGCAGATCACTTACGCTGAATGAAAGGGATAGGTGTTGGGGTGTTTTTTCTAATGACACTAGGAATCAGCTAATTGTTGTAGATTGTGAAAGTTGAGTTGAAAAGTTTAAAAAAGCTGCGTTCTTCCCATACTGTGAGAAAAGCCAAGTTTAGGGAGATGGGCGTGGTGAAGAGGCGGAGGAAATTTCGGTTGCTGTGGCGGCTGGTGCGTGTTGGTTTTTATATGGTCGCTGGATTGATTCTTTGCGCAGTTGCTTTCTTAGCGTTCGTTTATCTCATAGGTCCACCCCCGATGGAAGGGGAAGAGAATACGGAGATTTTCAGCAAGAATGAGACGGTAATTGGGGTAGAGAGCGGGATGGAGAACCGGAATTGGGTCGAACTGGATGACATGTCGGAAAAAGTGACGGCAGCGACAGTTTTGATTGAGGACCATCATTTTTATGATCATCATGGTTTTGATTTCATACGGATTGGCGGAGCGATTATTAACAATATCCGGTCCGGATCACTACGGGAGGGCGCGAGTACGATCACCCAGCAGCTTGCACGGAATTTATATTTGACCCATGAAAAAACATGGATCCGTAAATTGAAGGAAGCTTATTATACGGTTCGACTTGAGATGCATTATACGAAGGATGAAATTTTAGAAGGTTATTTGAACACGATTTATTACGGGCATGGGGCTTATGGGATTGAGGCTGCGAGTGAGTATTTCTTCGGGAAAACGCAAACTAACCTCTCTTACGCGGAGGCCGCGATGCTTGTCGGGATTCCTAAAGGACCGACGTATTATTCACCTTTTAATAACGAAGAGAACGCTGAAGCACGGAAGGAACTGATTTTAAAACGTTTATGGCAGGAAAAGATAATCGATGACGCGACATATCATACAGCAATACGAGAAAATCTCGAGTACCGGACAGATAGAGATGGGGTACATGAAGAATTTGCCGGGCATTTTCAGGATATGGCGGTGAAAGAGGCAGCTAAGATTCTAGGAGTGACGGAGCAATTGATTCGCGCAGGTGGTTATGAGCTCTATACGACGATGGATGAAACCGTTCAGGAACAGGTAGAAACGGCCATGAAGGAAATTATTCCAGAAACGACGGAACTTGAGTCGGCGGTCTTCTCGGTGGATATCCATTCTGGAGGAGTCCTCGCTCTTGCTGGTGGAAGAAGCTATCAGACGAGTGAATTCAACCGGGTGCAGCATGCTTTTCGGATGCCGGGCTCTAGTTTTAAGCCATTTTTATATTACGCTGCACTGGAGAACGGCTTTACATCGCTGACAAAATTAATGAGCGAACCGACTACATTCCGGCTCGGGAATGGGAAGGTGTATGAGCCAGGAAATTTCAATCATTATTATGCATACGGACCGATTACACTCGCTGAAGCAATCGCGCTTTCTGATAATGTGTATGCTGTCCGCACGAATTTGCAGCTCGGGGTGGAACGATTCGCACAGACAGCTAAAGTTTTCGGATTTGAAAAAGAACTGCCAGCCGTCCCCTCCCTCGCCCTTGGAACCGCGTCTGTTACATTAGAGGAGCTCGTCACGGCTTACGGGATGCTTGGAAATGGCGGCAAGGAGCTTGAGACATATACGATTGAGAAAATTACAGATAAAAATGGACGAGTGCTTTACGAACGAGAAAATGAAAGCCTGCAGCAAGTGTTAAATGAACGGACAAGCTTTATTTTGACCCAGCTCCTTGCCGGTATTTTTGAACCGAAGCTGAATGGGTATATGCCAGTTACCGGAAGTACAATTTCTGACCAGCTAACAAGGATTTACGCGGGGAAGTCAGGGACGACAAAAGCGGATAACTGGATGATTGGCTATAGTCCCAGCATCGCGACTGGAGTTTGGACGGGGTATGATGACCACCGGGACATTACAGCGGTTCAGGAAACGACGTATGCGAAGGAAATTTGGGCACGTGTAATGGAAAAAGCGCATGAAGGTGAAGCACAGGAAAATTTCCCGATGCCAAATGGAGTCGTTGGCGTCCCGATTGATCTTGAGACAGGTTTACGAGCGACTCCCTATTGTGGGGAGAATCTGATGATGTATTTTGAAAAAGGGACGGAGCCAGTTGATTATTGTGAGCCAACCATTGCTCCAGAACCGGAAGATGAAAATCCTGATGACGGGTTGTTTAAAAAGTGGTTTGATCTGTTATTTGAGTAGCTGTTACGCGGGTAAGGTTGACGAATACCGAGAATACCTGTACCATTGTATGCGATGTAAATAGACCTTCGTTAGGTAAGGCTCCTGTGTTGGAGATACGCTACTGCCCAAAAATGTCCAAAGACGCCAATGGGTCAACAAGTTCCATCGACATAAGGTGGTTTTTAATGTAGCTGGATATCATTCCTATGCCACACAGTGCTAAAGCTCTACGATTGGAGGAAATTTGATAAGCTTTTTTAACTGTGTTCGTAATCGGAACTCTTCTTAATAATGCTTTTTTCAATACACCTTCTAGCCGTAGAAGGTGTATTTTTAATTTTACTTAGAAAGGATGTGGGATAGATTGGATCTTCTTCCCGAACCCAATTCGGAATCATATTGTTGCAGCATGATGGAAAAGATTAAACAATTCAGGAGTCTATTCTCACATAAAGATTTTAATACAGCAGATTGACTCCTGCCAAGGAGGAAATGATGATGGTTAAACTAACAAAAAAAACACGGGAACAATATACGAAGTTAATTTTAGATGAGTTAAATGCTGGCGAAAAGGAAATGTTTCGCAATACCTTCTTGGATTTACATCCATCCGATCAGCTTGATATTTTCGTAACATTGGACAGTGACGCCAGGAGACGATGTTATTCCTATCTTACACCAAAGGAATTTGCGGAGATTTTTGGCGGGTTAGACATATCCGACCAAAAACTCTTCTTTTTAGAGTTGGATGAAAACTATTCGATTCGGATGTTTAATCAAATGTTTACAGATGATGTTGTGAACTTTTTGACAGAAATTAACAGCGAGCGAGCGGAAGATATTTTACTGCAAATGCATGAAGAAAAAGCCGAGAAAATAAAAAGTTTGCTGTCCTATGCTCCGGAAACCGCTGGAGCGATTATGACAAAAGAACTGATCAGCATTTCCTCTACGGATACGACTGCCGATGTATTGGATATGCTCCGAAAAGAGGCACCAAGCGCCGAAAGCATTTATTATCTTTATGTAGTCGATGGGGACGGGATACTTGTAGGGGTCGTCTCTTTAAGAGACCTGATCATCGCTTCACCAAACGAGATTGTCAAAGATATGATGACGACAAGAACAGTGTCCGTTCCTGAGGATATGGATCAGGAAGATGTTGGGAGACTGATTAAGAAGTATGACTTCCTTGCTGTTCCTGTTGTTTCCAAAGATAATCATCTGCTCGGTATTGTGACATTTGATGATGTTATGGATATCCTGGAAGAAGAAGTTACCGAAGACTTTGGAGAAATTTCAGCCACTAAAGGAGCAACAGATCTGACGCTAAGTCCATTTACAGCTGCTAAAAAACGTGCACCTTGGATTATCGTGCTCATGTTCTTTGGATTAGTTACCGGGGGTGTGATCGGACAATTCGAGGAAACACTGGAAGCCGTCGTCGTGCTTGCTGCTTTTATTCCGATGATTATGGGATCTGCCGGGAATATCGGAACCCAGTCACTAGCTGTTGCCGTGCGCGGGTTAGCACTTGAAACGATCGAGGATGGCGGTTTTTGGAAAATGATCCGGCGGGAATTCAGTACCGGATTTATGATTGGAATTATTTGCATGGTGCTTATCAGCATTATGATTACTATTTTATATGGCAATTGGATGCTAGCGTTAATTGTTGGTGTTTCCATTCTTTGTACATTTGGTATTTCGGCTGTCATTGGCTCAACCATTCCGTTACTCATTAATAAGCTGAAACTTGACCCAGCAATCGCATCCGGTCCTTTCATTACAACGGTCAATGACATTGTCGGTCTTCTTATTTATTTTTCAATCGCAACCTCTATGATGGCGTATTTATAAAAAACCAACTTTCGCACCTAAAATAGGAAAGCAAATCAACCTTATTTAACATTCTAATTGTCGTTCAGTTGCCGGAGGACGGATGCGCACCCTTAGGAACTGCTAGAGCCTCCTCGGGCTGGCGCCCTGCGAAAAGCGAGAGGTGTCTGGACTGCGGACTCCCGAAAGAATGTTGCGCTAACGCTGAATGAAAATAAAGTTAATGAAATTCATTCAAGTGTAAACAAAGATAGGATTTTAGATAAAAAATAACCAACAAGCAGTGAATGTCCAGTTCAGCTACTGTTGGTTACTTTTTTGTCCTAGTAATACATAAACGTCCGTGCATACTCATTTTACAAAGTTCCACGTTAAAGTACAACTTTTTATCTTCATTTTCAATATTCGTCACAATTTGTTCACTTTTAGAGATCGAAAGCAGTTTTCAATTCATCCGACGAGTTGTTCCACATTTCTTCGTTGAAATCGATTAAGTAATCGCGCAGTAATTGCTTGGAGTGGGCATCCATATGATCAACGACAATTTTTCCTTTTAAGGATTGTTCCATATGTTTGACATGCTCCCCCATCGATTTATAGGCGCGTTTAATCTCCCTGTCCACACGGATTTCGCTTGCGGCAACTCCTCCATAATAGGTCCCCTGTTCGTTACGGTCAAGGTTCACCCACACGATCCAGTACAGCTTCCCGTTCGGCACTTCTTCTTTATTTCGAATCCATTTCACCCGGCGCTCGACATCACTGCGGGCATGCATCGCGTTCATGTCAACATATGCTTTATTTTCATTCGGGTCGACAATAACGGACGACATGTTTTCGAGGCTGATCACCCCTGCTCCATATCCACCGTGTCCATCGGTTGAGTCATCTTTAATGATCGTAAAACGATTTTTCTTTTTCTTCTGTTCATCGTCCATTTGAATAACTCCCTTCCTGATATTTTTGATTTGGCACGTGGGGTCAGAGCATCTGCCCCACTTCCGGGTGGGACAAGTGCTCTGACCCCACAATCCAGTCACGTGCTGCGTATTTGTTTGATGAATTGGTAGGCTTCGGTTATTTCTGCTTCGGTGAAGTTTTGTTTTGGTTTCATTTTATGCAGTTTTTCGATTTGCTCGCATTTTTCCAGGTGTTCAAAGTAAAGGATGGTCGAGACAAGTTCGAGAAATCTGGAGCTACGTGATTGCAGCAGTTCCGTTTTATCTGTCATGTCCGGCATATCAAGGGTAAATTGTTCAAGAAAACCTTCGCCCGCTCGTGTGACATTGTAATGATATTGGAAATAATTTGCTTTATCTTCCCGTGTCTCCTCTATAAATCCAAGATTACAAAGCTCTTCCACCCGTAAGGTCAGCTCTTCAGAGTATGGTCCATAGAAATGGAATTGATATTTCTCTTCGAATGGGACCGCAGATTTTTGTAAAATATAAATCATTTTTTGCAATTTTTTCCGCCCCGTAATCCCACCTGTCACGCGAAAAAAGTGAATCAGTTTTGCATGATTAATCAACATTACTAGTCTCTCCCTGCCCATAAAGAATTTCCATAATTGCTTCTTTAACCCGCCTATCTGCCAGGCCCTTCAGCAAGTCTCCGGGGAAATATAATTTATGATCGGTCCGTTTTTTCCCTGATATGGATTCAACAATATCGGAATGCCGGGATAATTCCTTCAAATCCCCATTTGGCATCTGCAAGTGGATCGGCAATCGTTCTTCCTCTTCCCCCGGCCGGTAAAAATCATACGGTAAATCAGAGGAGGAATCGACGACTAAATAATATTCCGGATCAATACCAGCCTGCTTGAATAGTGTGATGAGTTCCAGGTAGTCATTCATTTGTAAATTCGGGTTGAATTCCACATATTTAAACAGCCTGCGATTCATGAATCGCTCGCAGAGATCGCTTAATATAGCATCCTCTTCCTCCTGCCAGAGATGGAAATAATATTGGACGATGGTTTCATCAAGCTTCACATAATCTGCCAGCGTTACATTTTCCTCGAAAAAGGAAATAAAATGAGTCGGTTCCAGCTTGAAGTCATAATCCGGATCTTGGTATAGTGCTTTTGCCCGCTGGAAGATTTTTGATAAAATCACCTCAGCACTGCGGGTTACCGGATGAAAGTATACTTGCCAGTACATCTGGTAGCGGCTCATGATATAATCTTCCACCGCATGCATCCCCGTCGATTTGATTACAACTTGGTCCTCAATCGGCCGCATAACACGGAGAATCCGTTCCATATCAAAATGACCGTAGCTCACTCCAGTATAATAAGCATCCCGCTGCAGATAATCCATTCGATCCGCATCAATCTGACTGGATATCAAGCTGACAACAAGTTGGTCTTCATATGTTTTCCCAATAACATCGGCAACACGACCAGGAAAGTCAGGGGCCACCCGCCGCAAAACTTCATTTACCTTTGTTTTCCCCACAATGATTGCTTGTGTAAAATCCTCGTGATCCAGTCTGAAAACCTTCTCAAAGGAATGGGAAAACGGACCGTGACCTAAGTCATGAAGCAATGCTGCAGAAAGGCAAAGCAGACGCTCCTCATTATTCCAATGCTCGCGGTCTTTGAAATTATTCAGGATCCGCCGGACGATTTCATAGACCCCGAGAGAATGGTTAAAACGACTATGTTCCGCTCCGTGAAACGTCAGATTGGTCGTACCAAGCTGCTTGATGCGACGCAACCGCTGGAATTCGGGAGTAGCGATTAAATCCCAGATGACGCGATCCTGAACATGAACATATCGGTGGACCGGATCTTTAAAAACCTTCTCCTCTGATAACTTTTCATCTTTATATGCCAAATTTTCCACCCGTTTCTTTTCGGTCATTGTTCAATCTATTATATAATAGATTCGTACAGGAAAAAAGGATAAGGAGATAACGATGAAAAATTGGGATAAAATTATAAGTTATAATACATTTCGCTATATCGATCATACCAGACTTAAGGAGTTTCATGGGGAACCGAATACCGCGATTACTTCTTTTGCGATTGATGACGCGATTGCAACGTCGGTAAGTGAGAAAGAGTCTCCCCCTGCAATTCGACTGTGGGCACACCCGAAAACAATTGTACTAGGGATCCCGGACGGCAGGCTCCCTTTTATTGATGAAGGTGTTACTTATTTACAAAACTTAGGATATCACGTGATGATCCGGAATTCCGGCGGGCTTGCAGTGGCGCTTGATGAGCACGTGCTGAATCTATCCCTTGTCATTCCCGATGTAAAGCATGTTTCCATTCATGATGCGTATGATGCGATGTTTCAGTTTGTCCAGCATATGTTCCGCGATTTGACGGCAAATATCGAAGCTTTTGAGATTGTTGGTTCATATTGTCCAGGGGATTATGATTTAAGTATTGCTGGCAGAAAATTCGCCGGCATTTCCCAGCGCCGGATTAAGGATGCTGCCGCCATTCAGATTTATTTGGATGTAAGTGGCAATAGTAAAGAGCGGGCACGTCATATTCAGGAGTTTTACAAGTTGAGTAAGAAGCATGAAAAAACGACATTCGTCTATCCTGAGGTGAAGCCAGAAGTGATGGGATCCCTTTCCGATCTCTTGGGTTATCCGCTGACGGTCGAGGATGTAAAGCAGCGGACTTATGATGCTTTAAAAGAATTGAGCGGAGAAATCATTACGACCGCGTTTTCCGAAATGGAAAAAGAAACGTTTGTAAAAAGGTATGAGCAAATGTTAAAACGGAATGAACGGATTAATTAAAGCGGTATCGGAAGTGGACGAGTAGTTTATAAACTACCGGGTGAACTTGGGCTACGGCCGGTTGGGCGATAAGAGGACTGATAAACGACCGAGGGAGCGGAAGTAAGAGAAATTCCGGGAAATAAGAAAATACCCTAACTCCGATTCAACATCCTTCACCCTTCACTCATAAAATTAAAGAAGTAAAAAGCAGTGAACCACCACCTGGTCCACTGCTTTTTTTTATAAACTATAACATCAACCAAAGTGACCGATCTATTCAAACGAATAAATAAATTGGAGTAAAGACATGTCTAGATTCAAGCGGAACAACGCCTCTGACCCCCTGTACCAGTTTATTCGTTCAGTGCTTGGGCGGCGGTGATGATTGCTAGTTTGTAGACGTCTTCTGTGCTGCAGCCGCGGGACAGGTCGTTCACTGGTTGGTTTAATCCTTGCAGGATCGGTCCTACCGCTTCGAAGTTACCGAGACGTTCTGCGATTTTGTAGCCGATGTTTCCAGCTTCAAGACTTGGGAACACGAAAACATTTGCGTCCCCTTTGATTTCGGAATCCGGGGCTTTTTTCGCTGCAACACTTGGTACAAAGGCTGCATCGAATTGGAACTCACCATCAATTACGAGCTCTGGGTTATTTTCTTTCGCTATCGTAAGTGCATCAGCTACACGCTCTGTTTCTTCTGATTTTGCCGATCCTTTTGTGGAGAAACTTAGCATTGCTACACGTGGATCAATTCCGAAGAGATCTGCTGTAGCTGCACTTTCTGCGGCGATTTCTGCAAGATCGTTTGCGTCAGGTGCAATATTGATCGCACAGTCGGCAAATACATATTTTTCCTCATTTCGGACCATAATGAATACACCGGAAGTTTTCTTCACTCCAGGTTTCGTTTTAATGACTTGTAATGCAGGGCGCACCGTGTCTGATGTGGAATGAACCGCTCCACTTACAAGGCCGTCTGCTTCTCCCTGATACACAAGCATCGTGCCGAAATAGTTCTCGGTCTGTAAAATTTCTCTTGCACTTTCCGGAGTAGCTTTACCTTTACGGCGTTCGACAAAAGCATCCACCATCGCGTCGAATCCTGAATAATTCGTTGGGTCAACAATCTTACACCCGCTAATATTAAGAGATAAAGATGCTGCCTTGTCTTGAATCGCAGTTTCTTCCCCGATCAGTATCGGTGTGATAACACCATCACCTGCAAGCTTCGATGCTGCTTCAAGAACACGCTCATCCAAGCTTTCCGGGAATACAATTTTTTTATTTGCAGCTGTTACTTTTGGTTTTAACTGTTCGAATATATCGCTCATTTTATTGCCTCCATTAAAAATGACTTTAACTTCATTTTACGCGATTCAACTAGATATTAAAAGAAATAACCATTGGGGGTGCGAGATTTTTGACAAAGTAATGACAGAGACGTTCCCAGGTGAATCAACATTCGCAAGTATGCTATAGTAAGACCAGAATTCATTAATTTAAGGGAGAGATCATAATGGCTGAAGCAGTAGTAACCATGGATGGTTGGTGCAAGTTACATGATACACGTACATTTGATTGGCCGACATGGAAATTAACATCAGAAGAAGAACGAAACGCAGCAATTCAAGAATTTCAAGAATTAATGAAGAAATGGGATGCTGTTGAAGCAGATAAAGCAGGCAGTCAATCCGTTTATAAAGTGATTGGAAACAAAGCAGATTTACTCTTTATTTTCCTGCGTCCGACAATGGATGAATTGGAAGAAATTAAACGTGATATCAATAGATCAAGATTAGGGGATTTCCTTATCCCGAGTCATTCGTATGTATCCATCGTTGAAATGACGATGCATAATCCGATGGAGGAAGGGAAAGACCGGGAGCTATCCCCTCAAGTAGAAGCAAGACTGAAGCCAATTTTACCGAAATGGGAATATGCTTGTTTCTATCCGATGAATCGCCGCCGCGAACAGCATGCGAACTGGTTTGAAATTTCAAAAGCAGAGCGTACTCGTTTGCTTTATGAGCATGGAATGACAGGTCGGAAGTATGCTGGAAAAGTGAAGGAGATTATTAGCGGCTCCATTGGACTTGATGAGTGGGAATGGTGTGTGACGTTGTTTGCACATGACCCGTTACAGTTCAAAAAAATTGTTTATGAAATGCGTTTTGATGAAGTAACAACGAAATACGGCGAATTTGGTGATTTTATCATCGGTGCTTACTTGCCGAATGAAGATTTCGCAGCATATTTTAGTTTATAAGATGTTTCAAAAAGTCCGGGACTTAAAAAAGTTCCGGGCTTTTTTGTCATCATTTTGCCCAACTTACATACATATAATTAGTGAATATTCATCCCGATCGTTACAGAAATGAGGTAAGTGTTGTCCGACTGTTTATTAATCTTGTTTTATAAGATGAGGAGGTTTTTCAAAAATGAGTGAAGAAAAAGAAACAAATCAGAATCAGGAGCAACAAAGCTTTTATTCGTATTCAAATCAGGCGTATTATCCGCAGCAGCAACAGCAGATGTATGGATATTATCCAATGTATCCTGCTGTTCGGCAAATGGCACCCCCCCAGCAGCAAGCAGGAAACCAAGGTATGCTCCCGCTCGAGCAATCGTATATTGAAAATATTTTGCGTTTAAACCGCGGGAAGATGGCAACCGTTCACATGACGTTTGAAGGGAATAACAGCCGCACCTTTACAGGGATCATCGAAGCTGCCGGGAGAGACCATATTATCTTAAGCGAAGAAGGAACCGGCCGTCGCGTGCTTCTCCTCATGGTCTACTTGGATTATGTCACTTTTAACGAAGAAATCAACTACGACTATCCCTTCGCCGCAACCGACCAACAATTAGCCAACTACTCACCACGGTAAAAAATTATTTTCCAGATAACAAAAGGATGGCAAGTTGATTTGCCATCCTCATTTTCAATTAAAGGGGTGAAACCAGTGAAACAGACTTATGAAAAGGTCATACAGCTTGAGCTCCTGACGTTAGGCCTGTCCGTTGTGCTTGGTTTCATCGCCCTTTTCCAGAGTTCCATCTTCCTCGTCATTTTTTCCTTTTATCTGCTCGGCATCAGCTTAATCTGTGACGCATACAGCCATCAGTACACATCATCCCGCATGCTCCAAGGCAAGAAGCAGCTCATTCGTGCAGCTGTCATCCTCCTGCTCGCTAGCGCTCTTTTCCTTTTATAAATGTGTGTTCAAAAAGGAGGAAAAAAAGGACCGAGGTCGGCTAAATAAGCATCGTCCTGTTGCAACGCCGACACTAGCACATCCTGTGCGTCGAAATTCGAGGCGGCGAAGCTCCCGGCGCCGGAATGTACGTTCGCAGGTACATGAGGAGCGGAAAAGCGAGCCAACGAGCTTCCACAGGAAGTGGTGAGTTCTACGTTGTCCACAGGACGTGGACGGTCTTAGTAGAACCCCCCATTCACGAAGTGTCATTTTTACCGGACTTTTTTGAACATCCTCTATAAATGTTTTACTACGGCCGTGCCAAGCAAGACCCAACCAACAAGGAAAGAAACCCCACCGAATGGCGTAATCATTGCCAGCGTCCGAACACCTGTCATTGAGTACAAATACAAACTGCCGGAAAACAGAACGATTCCGAGGACAAACATCCAGCCTGCCCACGTAATACTTGCCGCCTGAACTTTCAACATTAAGATTCCCGTTGCAAGAATCGCTGACGTGTGAAACATTTGATAATTAACCGCTTTTTCCCATGTTCCTAATTGTTTTTCCGTCAGTCTGCCTTCAAGACCGTGCGCACCAAAAGCTCCTAAAGCAACGGCTAGAAACCCGTTAATGACACCGATTAGTAATAATGCTTTCATTTTTCACTTATCCCCTTTAAAAGTCAAAAATTGAATCGCCATTTGCTTCCCCGTAATCTGGTTTCGCAGGCGCATTCTGATCTCCTATTACCGAGCTCTTCTTATTCCCAAGCATCGCCTTAATTTCTTGTTCGGAAAACGTGTTTTGTGATTGTGATGCCCGGACTTCTCTGACAGGCTCACCTGCTTCTTCAAGAAATAATTCAGCGAGCAATTTAATATTATTTATATTTGTAAGAAAATCTTGGCCGCTCTCTTCTCTTTCCATTGCAGCGTTAAGTTCCTTCATCATTTTTGTTAGGACTGTTTGATTCTGCATGCTCATCTTGTCACTCCTTTAAGTGTTCTGCAGTTCCTTTCATTATAGCATGAGTTGAGACACACAAAAAAGCCTCAGCATGCCGCTAAGACTCCTGCTCGGATTTTCGAGGGTTACCCGCTTCCCCTAATTGCTGTTCCTCTACATACCGATTGTAAAGCCATGATAAAAATTCCAGTTCTTTTTGCTCTAAAGCCCTTCCCAAGCTTGTCTCCGTGTTTAAGCAAAACTGATTATATTCTTCCAAAGCTTTACTGCCCCCTCTGAAAGGTCGAGTGTTTGGGTCAATTATAAAGTACATTCTTTTCTTTTTCAAGAACTTCACAGAAAAAAAGGAACCGGCTGATTATTCAACCAGTTCTCTTTAATTTATTCTTGGTTCTCCAATTTTAATTCCAGTTCTGTAATTCGTGCATTTAGCGCTGCGATGTCTTCTTTTGTAGCAAGACCAAGCTCTTCCGCTGCCTTACGCTTCTGTTCATCTTGTTTTACAGACCATTCTTCGGTTTTCTGTTCACCCTTTTCAATGAAATCATTCATCATCTGTTTCGCCTGTTCTTGGGAAATTTCATTTTTTGAAACGAGTTCATCGAGCTTGCTTTGTAATTTCTCTTTGCTGGCAATTGCAGCTCCAAGACCGAGTAAGAAACCTTTTTTTAAGTAATCTGCCATCACTTACACCCCCTTTTTATTTTGCTTGCGTATCATTCTGCGATGGAATAGTAATAAGATATTCAATAAAATAAGAAAAACAGCGGCAATCATCCAGCCGGTGTAACGGATAGCAACTTCACCAATCGTATAGCTGTAAATACTGATGAATGTTCCTGCTACTACCATAATAAAGGAAAAAACCTCTAATAGTAAATAGTATTGATGTTTCATTTTTATATGAAGTTTCTCTTTATCCCAAACCCTGTCCCGTTCCCCGCTTTCAAGGAAATTGAGAAGCGCTCGCGGATAGGACAGCAATGGATCGGTCGCATTTTTCACATATTGCTTTGTAACGGATTCGACGATACTCTTCATGCCGAACCAATCCTTAATTTCATCTTTCCCCCATTTTACGATATCAATCTCCGGATTAATCGCATATAAAATTCCTACTACAATCGAGATTGCCCGGAGCAGGTAAGCATAATCGGCGGGCAGCTGGATTGGCTGTTCTTTCACAACTTCACTTACCTCATCGAAAACTTGATTAATCGTCTGGGTATTTAAGTTTTTTAATGAACCAGCGGAATACATTTCCACTGCATCAATAATCACTTCTTTAATCTTCTTTTTATTTGCATGCGGCAGGAGAAAATTCATTTTATCCAATGCATCGATAACAATATCGTAATTATCGATAATAAACCCTTGGATAAGCAATTTAAAATTATCCGTATCCTGCTTTTTAATCTCGCCTATCATTCCGAAGTCGATAATGGCAACCGTTCCGTCTTTACGCAGGAGAATATTTCCAGCATGTGGATCCGCATGGAATTTTCCAGGATTAAGAAATTGATCGATATAGAAGTCGAAGAGATTTTTAGAAATCTGTTCCCTGTTCAAACGATTGTTTACGAAGAATTCGGTGTTCGTAATCTTTTCCCCTTGAATCCATTCCATCACCAGAATACGCCTCGTGCTTAATTCTTCATAAAAATGCGGAATATGAATATGTTCCATGTCACCGTAACGCTCCGTAAAGTATTGACCGAATTCAAGTTCTTGGCCATAATCAAGTTCTCGTTCCATAACGGTGACAAGTTCATGGTACAGTGCTTTTAAATCTGCTTTCTTTCCAAAGTTTGTAAACACTTTAAGAATCCAGAACACCATGCGGAGTGCGACGAAATCCTTATGGAAAACTTCTTCTATCCGGTAGCGTCTAACTTTAATCGCAACTTCCTGGCCACCCTTTAAAATACCGTAATACACTTCACCGATCGATGCGGAAGCGACGGATTGCTTCTTGATATATTTCACATGTTCCTCCATGTTTTTTCCCCAGTCTTCCAGGAGAATCTTTTCCGCATTTTCAAAGGGCATTGGCGGCACATGATCGACAAGTCCGGTTAACTCCTGGATGAAAACATCAGGAAGGAAGTCGGTTCGCGTACTTAAAAATTGTCCTACTTTAATAAGCACACCGCCGAGACGTTCTGCCGTCTCCCGATATTTCCTCGCAAGCTTATATAATAAATTGTTCCACTTCTTCTTCGTCTGTTCATCCCATACAGAGTGCAGAAGCAGAAACACATATATTCTCGTTATAAAGGAAATCGTGAGGGTGATAATTACTACATAGCGATACAAAAAATTATACTTGAGCAGCTTCCGCAAACCAATCACCTCTGTTCCTATATTCCCTACTTTCACCTTATCTTAACCATCTGATTTACACAAACGCAAAGTTAAGAATTCATTGAAATTAATTAGGCTATTGCATGTTTTATCACCTAGTTGTATAATTATGCAGTATGTTAGTTTGGAGGATGAAGAAATGTTAAAAGGATATACATGGAAGAACTATTTATTATTTATTATCCCTTCCCTAATCGGGATTCTTTTATTTATTACCCCAGTTTCAACAGGAGACGGGACGACAATACCAATTGCACTGCTCGCAGGATTTGTTGAGGAAGCATTAGCTTCTTATCTATCATTGATTATGATGTTGATCATTGTGATTACAGCAGTTTTTACGCTAATTGGTTTTATATCAAAAGGTAAAGTTTATGCAAAAACACCATTCTTTGAGCAATTATTTACTACTTCATTATTTTGGACCGTAACCCGTACACTCGCTGCAGTGTTTGCAATCATGGTCTATTTCAAACTTGGTCATGAAGCATTTTACAGCCCGGATACAGGCGGGACATTGTTGGATGGACTACTCCACACCTTATTCGCAGTCTTTTTCTTCGCTGGCTTATTTTTACCGCTGTTAACGAACTTCGGTTTACTTGAATTCTTCGGCACATTAATGACGAAAATCATGCGCCCTGTGTTCAAGCTGCCGGGACGTTCATCGATTGATGCCCTCGCTTCTTGGGTTGGAGACGGGACGATTGGAGTCCTTCTTACGAGCAAGCAGTATGAGGACGGCTTTTATACGAAGCGGGAAGCGACCGTCATTGGGACGACATTTTCCATCGTATCGATCACATTCTCCTTAGTCGTGTTATCCGAGGTCGGTCTGGAGCATATGTTTGTGCCGTATTACATTACGATTGTGATTGCCGGCTTTGTGGCCGCACTTATTATGCCGCGGATCCCACCCCTTTCCCGAAAAAAAGATAGCTATATCGACGGGCGTATTGATGTTCTGGATGAATCGATTCCTGAAGGCTATAACACAATCAGTTACGGGATGAAAAATGCGTTGGACCGTGCGAAGAAAGAAACGAATGTGTATAAATTCTTTAAAGAAGGCTTCCAGAATATTTTAGATATGTGGATGGGAGTTGCTCCTGTCGTGATGGCGTTCGGTCTCATCGCCCTGATTGTTGCCGAATATACACCATTCTTCAGCTGGATTGGCGCTCCATTTATTCCGCTTTTGGAACTGATGCAGGTGCCACATGCTGTTGAAGCATCCGAAACCATTCTGATTGGTTTTGCGGATATGTTCTTACCAGCAATCATCGGCTCGGGTATCGAATCTGAGATGACAAGATTCATCATTGCTGCTTTATCGGTGACACAGCTCATTTACCTATCAGAAGTTGGTGGATTATTACTAGGTTCCAAGATTCCAGTATCATTCATCGACCTAATCGTTATCTTCCTACTACGGACGATTATTACACTGCCGATCATTACACTAATCGCGCATTTCTTGTTTTAAAATCAGGATGGAATGGATACGGAATGCTTTTACCGAATGAACGAGAACTTTTTGGTGGTTCAGGTGGTGAGAGAGTTTATAAACGACCGGTGGCGCTAGGCTTATGGCCAAGCCGATGATGAGACTTATAAACGACCATTCAAGCTACGTTCATCGGATTTAAGCAAGACAGAACGGCTACCCGAACAAGCAGCCCACCCCCGCCCCGATTACAAAAGTCGAAAAAAGCAGTGAATCCACACCAGATTCACTGCTTTTCTCATTTTTCATCCCAATATCTAGTACCAATATCTAGTACTTAAAGTAGGACATTGCCTCTGACCCCATTGTCCCATTAATTCAGCTTTTCTCTTAGGAGGGTGGTTCGGCCTTCGATAAGTGGTTGGAAGATGCCGAGTACTGGTTTCCACGCTAAGAGATAGACGATTCCCGCTGAGATGGCAGCTAGACCGATAACGTCGATTGGACCGTCAACAGAGAAGATCCCTGCCTCGCGGAAGTACTGGATAAAGAATCCATGTAATAAATAGACGTAGAGTGTTCGCGTCCCGAGATGGGTAACACCTTTTATCCGTTGTTGCGGAATCCAGGCAAGGACACTGATAACCATCAATGCCGACCCTGCATAAACAAGCAAGCGGACAAACCCTCCATAACTCTCCACCCCTAAATCACCATACGATTTCGAAGCGAGCAACCAGCCAGTATTAATTTCCGGCAGATAATAGATTAAGACAGCGAACAGGACCATAATGGCAATACCTGCTATTTTGACAGCTTTCTTCTTCACTAGCATTAATTGTTCTTCCGTCAGCCAGTAACCGATTAGGAAAAACGGGAAAAAGACAAATGTCCGCGATAAACTAAGTGTATGACCAATCTCGCCAAAATAACCAACTACAATTCCGATAAGCAAGGCGAGACTAATGCCTATTGCTGGCTTCATTCTCTTAAAATACTCGAGTAATAAATGCCAGCAAAACAGACTGATTAAGAACCAGAGTGACCATTGCGGATAAATTAAACTGGCCTGCCACCCCGTTTTACCAATGAGGTAATAAAAACCCGTGTACAGTGTTTGAAAAATAACATATGGCATAAGCAATTTGTTGACGAGCTTCCAGATATATTTGCTATCCCCTGCTCCCCTCGCGAAAAAGCCAGAGACTAAAATAAAGGCTGGCATATGGAAAATATAAACCCATGTATATAACGTGTTCATACCAAGTGAGTCTGCTACAAACGGTTGAATCAAATGACCAAACACTACGAGGAAGATCAATATCGTTCTTGCATTATCAAAATACGCATTTCTTTCCATTGTTCTTCATCCTTTTTGTTCATGATTATTTTATTCGTGGGTAAAACCATTGTACCCGCTCCTATCCTAAATAACTGGAATGATGCAGCGTTTTCACCGATTTGTTAGCCCTATGTAAACTAGATGACAATATGTAATAAAATTGAAATCAAAAAACCGTCCCTTTGTAGAGACGGTTTTTGGATCGTAATCTTATATCGTTGCTTCGTCTGCAACGGAATCTTTATCATTAAATATACTCGGATCATGTGTACCAAGAACACGGGATGTCAATGTTCCAGCCACCATGCTTCCGTTCACGTTCAGTGCAGTACGTCCCATGTCAATCAATGCTTCAACAGAGATCAAGAGACCAGCTAGACCTACTGGAAGTCCCATGGATGAAAGAACGATAATCGCTGCGAATGTCGCTCCACCGCCAACTCCAGCTACACCAAATGAACTGATTGCTGTAATGATTACAAGTGGAATCAGGAAATCCAATGCTAATGGATTGATCCCAGCAGTTGGTGCAATCATTACGGCAAGCATAGCCGGATAAATTCCAGCACAGCCGTTTTGCCCCATCGTCGCACCAAATGACGCGGAAATATTGGCTGTTCCATCATCCACTCCAAGTCCGTTTTTCTGTGCTTGAATATTAATTGGGATTGTTCCAGCACTAGAACGGGATGTGAATGCAAAGGCAAGCGCAGGGAAAGCTTTTTTCACATAGATTAGCGGGTTCAAGCCACCGATTGATACAAGAATAAGGTGAATCGCGAACATAACGATTAATGCTACATAAGAGGCAAGAACGAATTTACCAAGTTCAATCACTCCTGCATAGTTCGTTGTTGCAACCATATTTGTCATCAGTGCGAGCACTCCGTATGGTGTCAAGCGCAGAATCAATGTAACGATCCGCATGACGACCGTATAAATTGCATTCACACCTTTAACGAAAAGCTCTGCCTGTTCCGGCTGTTTCCTTCTGACGCCGAGAACAGCGATACCTGTTATAAAAGAAAAAATAACGACCCCGATAACAGATGTCGGGCGTTCTCCTGTCATATCAAGGAATATATTATTCGGAATAAAGTTTAAAATTCGCTGTGGTGTTGTCTGTTCCTCCATACCTGCATAACGCTCTTCCAGGGAACTTGATCGCTCGTTCTCTTCCTGTCCCGCCTCAATTTGATCAGCAGAAAGGTCAAAGACAAGAGCAGAACCGATTCCGACTATTGCTGCGACCATCGTTGTACTAATTAAAATTCCAATGACCCACCCGGCCATTTTGCCAAGTTGCTTTGTTTTCTCTAAGTTAATGATTGCCCGGATAATAGAAACCATCACAAGTGGCACAACAATGAGCATGAGAAGACGGACATAACCGCTCCCTACAATTCCGTACCAATCGAGTGTTCCAGTTAATATAGACGAACCTGCTCCGTAAATAATCTGTAAAACGGCGCCAAGCACGATTCCAAGTCCCATTGCGGTAAACACGCGTTTCGCAAAGGATACGTATTTCTTCTGCATCATATACAGCAGCCCGAGAATCGCCAATAAAACAATAATATTTATAATAATAAAGACAATATCCATCGTGTTCCTCCTATTTTCATTATTCGAATGAATTTCATCATTACCAAAGTCGGCTTTTCCATCACCACATGTAGCTGGAAACGAACCTACTCAACTACATATGGTGATGATGAAGCATTAAAGACGTATTATGAAATTCATTAATTCCTATGGAATTAATACGGTATAGACTATACTATGAATTAAAAAGATGTGCAAGAAATTAGTTTATCAGGGAAACTTGACTTTTGATTAGCTTCTCACCGTTATCAAACGCTATTCCCTTATTTAAAGAAATAAGGCCTATTTTCAAGCAAAAGAAATGATCCCGCACTGTAAAGAGGCGGAATCACTGGTTCAACTTAAATCAGGCTGGAGTTCAAGCTCAACGTTCCCCTTAATCGCACGGGAAATCATACAGCTTGTTTCTGCTTTTTCGACTAGTTTTTTTAATTTCTCATGTTCCTTATCCGTTGCAGAAGCTTTTAAGACAACGGTTGGCTTATGGATAATCTTTTTATACGTAAATATGCCATTCGTCACATCGACAACCGCTTCTGCGTCATGGGACATTTCTTTCAGCGGCAAATCGGCCCGTTCGATCATGGCCGCGAGTGTGATGACATAACAAGTTGCAGCTGCTCCGAGCAGCATTTCGTCCGGATTCGTGCCGACACCAGGACCATCCATCTCAGGTGGGATTGAAATCTCGGCCTTTAAATTTCCAGCATCAATCCGGCCGACACTATTTCTTCCACCCGGCCAGTCCGCTTTTAAATAAAAATGATGCTCCGCCATGTAATCACCTCTTCGGTTAGATTGTAGCATAATTTTTGCTATTTCCTTAGCAGGTTGCTTAAAGAGAAAAAACCGAGGAATACCCACGGTTTTTATCTCCAATAGCTTGTCTAACAAGCGGTTATGAAATTTCTTTCGTATCCATCGTCGTTTTCTTCGATGAGAACCAGCCAATGACTGCGATGAGGACAAGTACGATATAAAATGCCAGCTTCCAGCCTGTTGTATGCGGGAATCCTTGTGGAATAAGCGCGACATCTTGATGGGCTAGGACGAGAACAGCAAGCTTCACACCAACCCAACCGACAATGAGAAACGCCGCAACTTCCAGCCCTGGACGTTTGGCAAGTAATCCGACGAAAACATTTGCAGCAAAACGCATAATGATTAATCCTACCATTCCGCCAATAAACACAACAGCGAACTGACCGGCGTCAAGACTTCCGATCTCACCTAACCCAGTGGCTGGTAACGCAACAGCTAGTGCAACAGCAGCAAGGATGGAGTCGACCGCAAAGGCAAGGTCAGCAAATTCCACTTTAAGTACCGTGAGCCAAAACTCTTTCGGTGTTGCTTCTTTAAGCGGCTCCGTGTCTTTTGTAACATCCGCTTCTTCTTGACGTTTCGGTTTGAAGCGGTCGTATAAGTTTTTAAATGAAATTCCAAGTAAATATAAAGCTCCTAACGCTTGAATCCACCAAACTTCCACGAGGAACGAAATAACGAATAAGGAACCGAACCGAAGGACAAAGGCACCAGCCAGTCCATAAAACAAAGCTCTTTTCCGTTGTTTTTCCGGTAAATGTCTTACCATAATAGCTAAGACAAGCGCATTGTCTGCAGCAAGCAGACCTTCTAGACCGATTAATACGATCAATACCCATAAATATTCTAAAATTAAATCTGCACCCATTCGTACACACTCCTTCTCCTGCTTTTTTCAGCATTGTTTTAGCCACAAAAAAATGGCCTTTTTACAGATAAAGGCCACAGAAAAAGACCTTTACCTGTGATGGGTAAAGGTCTCGCTAACAACAGTTGTTGCCAATCAAGCCGGAGATGGGTATCTCGTAATGACGACTTAAATTGTACAGCTACTCCCCTTTAGGAATCAATCAATAGAGATATTAAACACTATTTCGGATAAAATGTCAATCACTTGCCCATACAGGGTAAAACATATTTGGTTGGTGAAATATTGGAGATACTCTACTATTCCCCAAACAAAAATATTTATACCTGAATAGAACTCCCTGTTACTTCTCGATTATTTCAGCCAAAGATTTATCTAGTGCGGCTTTAATCGTTTCAAGTTTTTCTGTACTTGCCCCGTGACTCGCACTCCGGACACCATAGTAATACTTTAATTTCGGTTCGGTGCCTGACGGGCGGAAGCAAATCCAGCCGTCTTCTTCCAGAATAAATTTCATCATATTCTCTTGCGGCAAGTGAATGGCTTCTATCCGACCAGTCGCTGTATCCGTACGTTCACTCGTTACGTAATTCTCGATCTTTTCCACGCGGATACCAGCAATTTCTTCCATTGGCCGCTCCCTGATTTCTTCCATAATTTTCGCTATCTGTTCTGATCCTTCTTTTCCTTCCAGTGTTAAGGAAGTAAGACCTTCCAAGTAATAGCCATGTTTTTCATATAAAGTATGGAGGGCATCTAACACCGATTTCCCTTTGTTCTTCCAATCTTGAGCCATTTCTGCCGTTAGCATTGCTGCTTGAACCGCATCCTTGTCACGGGTAAATCCGCTTGCTAGGTAGCCGTAGCTTTCTTCATAACCGAACATAAATGTTTCGCCTGTTGAATCAAACCTAGCAATTTTCTCTGCAATATATTTAAAACCGGTAAGTGTCTCAATCGTTTCCACACCATACGCATCAGCAATCGCCCGGCCAAGTTCTGTCGTGACGACCGTTTTGATCATACGGGCATTCCGGTAAACGTTCAGATTACTATGGGATAAAATATAGTCGAGCAACAGAGAGCCAAGCTGATTCCCGGTAAGAACGACATATTCGCCTGACTGATTTTTAACAGCTGCTCCGAGCCGGTCTGCATCCGGATCTGTCGCAAGTAAAACATCAGCACCCACCTTTTCCCCGTATTGCATTGCAAGTTTAAATGCTTGATGTTCTTCCGGGTTCGGTGATTCGACAGTTGAAAATTCCGGGTCTGCCACTGCTTGTTCCTCCACAATTGTGACATTTGGGAAATTCAGTTGTTCAAATCCGCGTGCAACGAGGTCTGTCCCCGTTCCATGGAGTGGGGTGTAAACGATTTTCAAGTCTTTTTCCTGTTTGAGCCCTTCTTCATCCATCTTCGTCATGCCGTAGAGTTTTTCCAAATAAGCCCGGTCGACTTCTTCGCCGAGCCAGTGGAGCAGCAGCTCATCTTCTAATTCCTTCTTGTCGCGGACCGGTACTTGCAGCTCATCCCCCGTAGCTTGAATGGCTGCAGTGATTTGCTCCGCTTCTTCCAGCAATATTTGCCCGCCTTGTTCATTGTAGACTTTAAGCCCATTGTACTGAGGCGGGTTATGACTTGCGGTTATCATAATCCCCGCTGCAGCGCTTAAGTAACGGACAGCGTATGACAAGACCGGTGTTGGCCGGATTGATGTAAAGACGGATGCACGAATCCCGTATGCTCCTAGGACTCTCGCTGCTTCAACTGCAAATTCCTGGGACATGTAACGTGAATCATAGGCAATCGCAACTCCACGCTGTTTTGCATTCACAACATGCTCCAATAAGTAATTTGCCAGACCATTGGCTGCTTTTCGAACGGTATAGATGTTCATCCGATTCGTGCCAGGACCGAGCACGCCGCGGATACCCCCTGTTCCGAATGTCAGCTCCTGATAAAAAGCATCTTCTAATTTCTTCGGATTTGTTTTTAAATCCTTTAATTCGTCTTGGAGGTTAACATCCAAGTTCTTGAAAGCAAGCCATTTCTCATAGGTTTGTTCCCAGTGTTTCGCCATTTCGCTCCCCCTAATATGTATATATATGAGAATAGTAACACAGCATATTCGTTTATTCTATTAATCATGGATAAAATCATGAATTTTTGTTAATAATACTATTATATATTAATAAGTTGAATGAATTTCATAATTACCAAAGTCGGCTTTTCCATCACCATATGTAGTTGGGAACGAACCAACTCAACTACATATGGTGATGGGAAAGCATTAAATACGTATTATGAAATTCATTCAAGTTAAAAGCACAAAAAAGAGGGTATACGTATAATTCAATCCTAGTTGCCTCCACTCAGCGTAAGTGCACTTTCATCTGGAGATCCCTTAGTGCTCAGCCCGAGGAGGCTTCAGCTGTGCCTAAGGATGCGCATCCGTCCACCGGGCAACTGAACGGTGATTAGAGTTCCATAATAAGTGAACGAGCAAACTACTTACGTTGAATGAAAGTAATTAGTAGTTTTTTCGGTTAATTTTGAGTTTGAAATTGGATATAAAAAACCTTAGTAAGTTTGCTAGAAGAATAGATGAGTTGGAGGGAGGATTTTGGTGAGGAATAGACGTTTTTTTGAAGTGGTTATTGGATTGATTCTAATTTTCTTTCTGATTTGGCTCGTGTCGATTACAGATTTTATTTTTATGCCATTGTTTAAATTGGTTGGGGCGGTCGCTTTTCCGATTATTGGGGCGGGGATTCTTTATTATTTGACGAAGCCGCTGATGCGCTTTTTTGAACGGTTTAGAATTCACCGGATTGTGGCGATTCTTATGGTATTCATCATTATTTTGCTCTTGGCATTTCTCTTTGTCATTTATATTTGGCCGATTGTCCGAGATCAGACAACGAATCTGGTAAAAGGAATTCCAGCAATGGTAAAGGTTGTAGAAGATTTCATCAGCTACTGGGAAGCAAATTATACGAGCATTCCTGATCAGGTACTGCAGGCGATTGATGACTTCACTGATAATATTCCTGCTCGGATGGAAGATATCATTAATTATTTATTTACCTTTGTCGGCGGGTTGATTGGTCAGGTCATCAGTATTATTGCGGGGATTGTTTTAATTCCATTTTTCCTTTTCTTTATGTTAAAAGACGGGGAAAAATTATTGCCGTTTATCACGAAGTTTTTCAAACCGAAGAAAGCTGCAAATCTCCGGAGCTTGCTGCTGAAGATTAATCAAGTCTTAACTGCATTTATTCAGGGCCAGTTGCTTGTAAGTTTTTGTGTTGGCGTGCTTCTGCTTATCGGATACTCGATTATTCGTCTGGATTATGCGTTAGCACTTGCTTTATTTGGAATGGTAACGAATGTGATTCCCTATCTCGGACCATTTCTTGCTGTAACGCCGGCACTAATTGTTGGAGCTTTCCAGGATCCGCTGAATATTTTTTGGGTGTCGATTATTATGATTGTCGCGCAGCAGATTGAGAGTAATTTGATTTCGCCTAATGTGATGGGGCAAGTGTTGCATATGCATCCACTGACAATCATTACAGTGATTTTGGCCGCTGGAAGCATCGCCGGCTTCCTCGGCATCCTGTTCGCTGTTCCCTTCTATGCCGTCGTCCGGACGATTATTATTCACTTTTATGAAACGTATGTTGATTCCAAGAGAAATAGAGAAGATGCGTTGTTTTAAAGCAATTTCAGCATAAATATTTTGTTCAGAGCTTTAATCACAAATGAAAATTGCACTTCCGAAATTTGAAACATTAAATAATGAGCCAGATAAGATTTTTTCTCGTAGCAGTCCAGAAGAAAGCTGCACATACCCTGAACGGACAACATTATCTTTTTCCCTAGGAATCTAGCTGGAATCATATTACAATAGAATAGGAAGGATTTGGGAAAGGGGATTGGGAAACGATGAACAAAGAGCAACTTTTAGGTAAATTGGATGAACTGAAGTCGGATTACGTCCGGATTCAAGGTGACATGGATAAATTGGAATACGTAAAAGGCAGAGTCTCCTCAGCAGAAGGCCAACTCGTCCGCCTCGAGGGAGAAATTGCCGAAGTACGGAAACAACTCGAAGAATTCGAGGATGAAGAGTAAAGTTGCGACTTTACTCTTCTTTTTACGCGAAAATATGATACGATTATTTTCATAGAAAGGAGTGTAAGGACATGCTTGTCAAAGAAAAAAACATTCTGCAAACCTACTTCGGTTACGGTGCATTCCGCCCCGGGCAAGAAGAAGCAATCAGCTATATACTCGAACGAAAAAACACACTTGCTGTCATGCCTACAGGCGGAGGTAAATCTCTAATCTATCAAATCCCCGGATTATCCATGGAAGGTACTGCAATCATCATCTCCCCTCTTATTTCGCTGATGAAAGATCAGGTGGATGGACTTGTATCCCTTGGAATTGCTGCAACCTATATCAACAGTTCCCTGTCTGCCGCTGAACAGGATATGCGGATGCGGGAAATTGCTGCTGGCAGATATAAATTCGTCTATGTCGCACCAGAACGTTTTGAGTCCTTTCGTTTCACTGAGCTCATGCAAGGGATTCATATTTCCCTTGTCGCTTTTGATGAAGCACATTGTATTTCCCAGTGGGGACATGATTTCAGGCCAAGTTACCGCTCGATTGTGCCACGGTTAAAAGAATTTGGTAATATTCCTGTTTTTATCGCGCTTACTGCAACAGCAACAGAGGAAGTTGTCGCAGATATCCAATCCCTTCTCGGCATTGCGGGCGAACAGACAGTGAACACTGGTTTTGCAAGGGAAAACCTATCCTTTCATGTCGTAAAAGGGAAGGATAAACAGACGTATATCCGTAGTTTTCTTACTGAACATAAAAATGAGCCCGGCATTATTTACACGGCGACCCGGAAACAAGCGGATAATCTACATACGCAGCTGAGCCAGCGTGGATTTTCCGTTGCGAAATATCATGCCGGGCTTACAGAACTCGAGCGGCAAGAAGCACAAGCCGCCTTTCTTCATGATGAAGTTACGGTTATGATTGCGACGAATGCATTTGGAATGGGTATCGATAAATCAAACGTTCGTTTTGTAATCCATTATGCAATGCCGATGAATATTGAATCCTATTACCAGGAAGCTGGAAGAGCCGGCCGGGACGGGGAAGCGAGTGACTGTATTCTCTTATTTTCTCCGCAGGATGTGCAAGTTCAGAAGTTTTTAATTGAACAATCGATGCTGGAAGATGATGCGAAACAAAATGAATACCGCAAGCTTCAGGCGATGATTAATTACTGTCACACCCATGGGTGTCTCGCAACTTTCATTCTGGATTATTTTGATGATACCGTGCAACATGTAAACTGTGAACGCTGCAGCAATTGTACGGAACTGCAGGAGAAAACGGATATTACGGAAGAGGCGCAGATGATTCTATCTTGCGTGAAGCGAATGAATGAACGGTTTGGTGTCAGTATGACGGCGAAAGTGCTGAAAGGTTCCAGGGATAAAAAGATTATTCAATTCGATCTCAACCGACTCACCACATATGGACTGCTTTCTCGCTATACGGAGAAAGAGATCACCGAAATGATTCACTTTTTAATTGCGGAAAATATACTGGCAATTGAAGAAGGACGTTATCCGACAATCCGCTTGAACCAGAATTCTGTCGACGTTTTAAAGGGAGAGCGGCCAGTTGAGATGTATACCGCCCCAATCCCAACGACAGGAGATTCCGATTTCCATGTTGGATTGTTCACCGAATTGCGGGCACTTCGAAAAGAAAAAGCCGATGAGAAAAATGTACCGCCGTATATTCTCTTTTCCGATGCCACGCTAAAAGAACTAAGCCGATATTTCCCGCAATCGAAAGAAGAAATGCTGCAAATCAAGGGAATTGGTGAAGTGAAGTTCGAGCAATACGGGGAAAGCTTCCTTGCCTTGCTTCAAGACTGGCGGGCACGTAACCCAGATGTGGAGGAGAAAGTGCTCATTTCCGCCGACACACCGGCTGTCCGGAAAAAGAATACCGATGACGAAGGGCCGAGCCATCTCGCTAGCTACAATCTTTTCCAATCAGGCAAAACAATTAAAGAAATTGCTGCAATCCGTGGCTTCAAGGACCAGACGATTGAGAATCATTTGTTTAAAGCGTATAAAGAAGGATTTACCCTTGCTTGGAATATCTTTTTCAATGAGGAAGAAGAAGCGGAAATACTGAAGGCAAAAGAAGAAACCGAAGAAGAACGGCTGAAACCGCTGAAAGAAGCGTTACCTGAAGGATATACGTATTTGAAAATTAAAGCGGTATTAGTGAAAAACGGAATGATGTAGTGGGACAAGGGCTACCCTCTTGTCCCACTTTTATTATTCACCTTTTACATTTAATGCCCATGTACCACTCCGGAAAACGGCTTCGGTTGTGCCATCTTGTTTGACGCCATCGATATCGAGCTTATCGGAACCGATCATGAAGTCTACGTGAATAAGGCTGTCGTTCACCCCATGTTGATCAAGTTCTTCATCGCTCATTGCCGAACCGCCTTTTACGTTGGTCGGATACGCTTTACCTAATGCAATGTGGCAGGATGCGTTTTCATCAAATAGCGTGTTATAGAAAATGAGTCCCGATTGAGATACTGGGGATTCATCCGGAACGAGTGCGATTTCACCGAGACGACGGGCTCCTTCATCGGAATCGAGTAAGTGCTTGAGCACCTCTTCTCCCTCTTCGGCTCTGAAATCGACTACTTTTCCGTCTTTGAATGTAAGCTGGAAGTTGTCGATCAAGCTGCCGCCATAGTTTAATGGTTTCGTACTGGAGACCGTGCCGTTTACCCCATATTTATGCGGCAAGGAAAATACTTCTTCAGTAGGAATGTTCGGGTTGAACGTAACACCAGTTTCCGCAACTGCTGAGCCGCCTTTCCAAATATGCCCTTCTGGTAATTCCAGATCTAATTCTGTACCTGGAGCTTTTAAGATTAACTTTTTATAATTCTTGTTATTTAAAACTTCACGGGCTTTCTGCAATGTTGCGTTATGCTCATCCCACGCTGCTAGCGGGTCGGCTTGGTCAACACGGACGATTTTCAAGATAGCTTTCCATAAGCTTTCTACCGCATCTTCCGGGGATTTATCAGGGAAAATTTTTTGCGCCCAGTCTTTGGATGGAATGGAAATGATCGACCAAGGAATCTTGTCATTCATCGTATATTTTCGGAAATTCACCATTGCTTCAGCCGCTGCTTTATTTGCTGCTGCAACTCGAGATGGGTCAATGTCTTTTAATAAATCCGGGTTTGTCGAACGGATATGAAGTACGGCCGCCCCGTCTTCAGCAAATTCATCATGCAATTTAACACGCCATTCCGGGAATGAAGCAATGACCTCATCCGGTGCATGCTGGTACTTCAAGAGGGTTAACTCATCATCCACCCAATTGATATGAACATCTTTTGCTCCGATTTCGTAAGCTTTTCTTGCTACAATTTTTGTAAAATCAGCGCCTTCAAGCGGTGCATTGATCATGAGTGCCTGACCTTTTTGTAAATTGACGCCGGTTTTTAAAGCGAGTTCTGCATATTTTTCTTGCGATTCAATACTTGCCATGTTATAGCCTCCCATTAGTTCAAATGATATAACTCCTATTATTTCATATATTATGGAATTGACCAACTTTTTTGTGTGCGAACCCCTTTGTCTTACCCTATCTCTTATTGCGAATAGAGCTATTTTATGGTAAACTAATATTAAGTTACTTTTTGTAATTACTGTAACTCCTTTTCTTAAGGCTTGACATTGGATTAGTGAGGTGATCAACATGGAGGAAATCTTATGTCCACGTTTTGAAAAGGCGATGGGGTTATTAAGTACCCGCTGGGTAGGCTTAATCTTATTTGACTTGCTGAAAGGGACAAAACGATTTTCAGAGATGGAAGCTGATTTACCTATTAGTGGCAGATTGCTCTCCGATCGCTTGAAGATGCTCGAAAAAGAAGGTATTGTTGAGCGTAAAATATATTCTGAGTTCCCTGTCCGGATTGAATATTCGCTTTCTGACAAGGGCTGGGCTTTAGAGCCAGTCATCCGCGAAATTCAAAATTGGGCTGAAGGGCATATTACGAAAGAAGAAGTTGAAGCGGAAAAATCAGATAAGGTGAAGTAAATAACCAGATGTGCACTTGGCTTTTCAGTCCCGGGCACATTCATAGGGCTTGGAGAATGCAGTAGTTCTCCAAGCCCTATATTTATTGTTTATGCTTCATATAACTTGAATGAATTTCATCATTACCAAAGTCGGCTTTTCCATCACCATATGTAGTTGGGAACGAACTAACTCAACTACATATGATGATGGTGAAGCATTAAATACGTACTATGAAATTCATTAAACTTAACAAGAGATAAGCAGCTGTTTTACTCGTCATATCGCGGATATCCTGGGTAGGCTCAATTTCCACGACGTCCATCACTTTTACAAATGGATGTTTTGCAGCGATTTCAATTGCTTCAATAAGCGTATCGGTATGCATTCCTCCTGGTCCATTTGCCGGGAAACCTGGGGTGATCTCAGGGATAATTTCCCGTGCCTTTTCATAGAAAGCTAGTGTCGTTTCAGCTAATTTCTCTGGACCGCGGTACGTACATGCTTCAAGGGCACAGATGAGTTCAATAGTAATGACTTGGCGTGTGTTCTGAAGCATTTGATGTGCATGCCTGGCAGCGATTGTTCCCATGCTGACATGATCTTCCTGATTGGCGGATGAAGGTATGGAATCGACGCTTGCCGGATGTGCTAATGTTTTATTTTCCGAGACGAGGGGTGCTGCTGTATACTGTAAAATCATTGCTCCGGATTCCAGGCCAGGATTCGGGCTTAAAAATGCTGGCAAATCATTTAGCTGCGGGTTAACAAGGCGCTCATTCCGGCGTTCGGAAATGCTAGCAAGTTCGGCAATCCCGAGCTTTAAAAAATCCATTGCAAAAGCGATCGGCTCCCCGTGGAAATTGCCCCTTGAAATTATTTCGTTCGTATCAGAAAAAATGAGCGGATTGTCTGTTACGGCGTTCATTTCGATTTCAAGCTTTTCTGTTGCATAGTGTAACGCCTGCGAGCATGCCCCGAGCACTTGCGGGATGCAACGTAAAGAATAAGCATTCTGCACCCGTCGTTCCCCTTGTCTTGTAACAAGCTTGCTTCCGGTAAGAATGTGACGCATCCTTTCACACCTCCACGGCATTACTTTAGTAAAGAAGCATGAGAAAAGGAGGCAATGGTTGAAAACCGATGCCTCCTGGAATTATTGCGTATGAAATTTGTTTTTTAAACATAAGAACACCTCGTTTTTTGGCTATGAAGTCGTTGTTACACTTAACCGTAATCGCTTTCAGGCAGAAATGCAAGAGGTGCTTAGGCACACTCTTTTTTCAGTTTCTGTCCCAAATATATTCGGAACCGATTTTTTGAGCGAAGGTTTTCGATTTACTTCGGCGTTCCCCGCGTTGTTCAGCACGTTCTGGTGCGGACTCGTGCAGCGTCTTTTCATAATCGGTTTCCGGGTAAACGGGCGGAACAGGGGTCGGTCTGCCGTATTCGTCGATCGCTACAAAGGTGAGAAATGCAGTGTTACATACTTCCTTCTCTTCTGTAACAAGGTTTTCCGTAATGACCCGGACAAAGACTTCCATCGATGTATTCCGTGTCCACGTCACAAATGATTCGATTAAGATCGCATCTCCTGCACGAACCGGAGTTAAGAAGTCAACCGAGTCAATTGAAGCTGTCACAACAGGATTTCGGCAATGTTTTACAGCTGAAATTGCTGCAAGGTCATCAATATGTGCTAAAAGCTTTCCACCGAATAATGTGTTATGGACGTTCGTATCCGGTGGGTGAACATGGGTCGTTTTAATCGCCAATGAATTGGCACATGGTTTTGCTTTCATGGTGTCCTCCTTAAGCTTTTACAGAACTGGTGATAAAAGCCGCGAAATTGATTCTTTCAATTTAATTCCGATGGAACGTTTTTCGTACAATTTCTTCGTCATTTGCGTGGAGCGGCGAATATCGTCATGGAATGCTTCAACAAGCCCCTCAGTAATTTCTTTATCATAAATTAAGGCATTCACTTCAAAATTCAGGCGAAAACTGCGTACATCAATATTCGCTGTTCCGACCGTGGATATTTTTCCGTCGACAATTAATGTCTTCGCGTGCATGAAACCGTTCTGGTAAATGTAAATTTCTCCGCCTGCTTCGAGCAAATCTCCGCTGTAGGATAATGTTGCCCAGTAAACAAATGGATGATCCGGTTTATTCGGAATCATGACCTTTACATCCACGCCCGATAAGGCGGCGATTCTTAACGCATCCCGCAAGCTTTCATCTGGAATGAAATAAGGTGTTTGAATGTAGATATATTCCTTCGCCTCGAGGATCATCTTTATATATGCATTCTTAATCTGTTCTAGATTCTGGTCGGGTCCGCTAGAGACGATTTGCATACCGGCATCTCCTGCTTTTTCCGATTGATAATAATGGTCTTCGTAATGAATATTATCTTTCGCTGCTTGGTTCCAGTCAAGGATAAACCGTGTCTGCATCCCTTCTACAGCAGAACCTTTCACACGGAGATGGGTATCACGCCAATAACCGAATTTTTTATCTTTACCAAGGTACTCATCACCTATATTGAAACCGCCGATGTAGCCGATTTTCCCGTCAATGATTGCGAGTTTCCGGTGATTCCGGTAATTGATTTTAAAGTTGATGACCTTCGCCGGGAAAAACGCTTCGACATGGACGCCAGCTTCACGGAGCCGTTTAATATAGCCTTTACTTAACCGACGTGCACCCATCGCATCATAAAGGAAACGGACGGTGACCCCTTCATTTGCCTTCTTGATCATAACATCGGCTAGTTGCGTGCCGAGCTCATCGTTCCGGACAATATAATAAATCAAGTGGATATGCTCTTTCGCCCGCCGCATGTCCTGCATCAAACGGTCAAACTTCTCCTTTCCGTCAAGGAGGATATCAACTGCATTATTCTGGGAGAAGAGGGATGAGTCTGTTCGTAAATTTAAATAAGTCAAGCTTGCATATTTCTTCATGTCCTGGTCACTATACTCAAGCTCATCATTCTCAATGTCACGAAGCTGAGACTGGACGGCAGCCTTTAGACCGAGCTTGCTTTTCGTATCCCAGACGAAAATCCGCCCATTACTGATTGGTTTTCCAAATATTAAATAGAGAATAAATCCTGCAACAGGGATAAATAAAAGAACCATGAGCCAAGCCCAGGTGGATGAAGCGTTCTTCCGCTCCAGAAAGATAATCGACAACCCGAGAATGATATTAATTAATATCGTAATATTCAACAAAATTGCAACTAAGCTCATCTAACCAGCCCTCTTCATCAATCAAATCAAACCAACATAACTACCTCTAATATAGCACAACTCCCCCACCACTTCGAGCGGGACACGGGGTCAGAGTGTTTGTCCCGGTCTGTGCTGGTGGGACAGGGGGTCAGTGCATTTGTCCCGGTTTTGGTTGGGACAAGAGGGGCAGAGTATTTGTCCCAATTACTATACCCCTAGAAGACAATATGAACACAAAAAAACATCTTAATCCAGGTTGGAATATGATGTTTTTTTATTGCATAGCGTACTATAATAAATGCTACGGATAACTTAAGTGCTCGCAGCTAACGCTTGTTCCAAGTCATCCCAAATGTCTTCCCATGCTTCCAGACCAACTGAAAGCCGGATCAACTGATCGGTAATCCCCATTTCCAAGCGCGATTCTTCCGGCACAACCGCATGTGTCATCGTTGCCGGATGCTCAATCAAAGTTTCCGCATCGCCAAGGCTCACTGCGATTTTAATAAATTTGAGCCGATTCATAAAGCGCTGGGCATCTCGTTTACTTCCCTTTATTTCAAAAGAAATCACCCCGCCACCCTTATGCATTTGCTTTGCTGCAATTTTTCCGTCTTCAGCATCGGTATTCCCTGGGAAGTAAATCGAACCAATCTTTGGATGTCCGTTTAACTTTTTAAAAATATGGGTTGCATTCTTACAGTGACGGTCCATGCGGATTGGCAAAGTTTTGAGACCTCGGAGCAGCAACCATGCATCAAATGGAGACATAATCCCGCCTATATCCTTGCGTGCAGACATAGCAAGTTCATCAATAAAATCGGCCTTCCCTGCGACAAGACCGGCAATCACGTCTCCGTGACCGCCGATATATTTCGTAGCACTATGGAGCACGATATCGCATCCTAAATCTATCGGCCGCTGTAAATAGGGGGTAGAGAATGTATTATCAACGACGACTGGTATACCATATTGTTTCGCAACCTTGCTAACAAGTTCTAAATCAATGAGCTTCATTGTCGGGTTAATCGGGGTTTCAACATAAATCAATGTAGTTTCCGGTTTTATTTTAGCGTGGATTTCGTCTTCTGAATCGAGCAAGGAGAAATCTGAAGTAATATTGTATTTTTCTTTCAGCATCATCAACAAGCCATACGTACAACCATAGAGACCTGCAGAGCACAGAACATGATCATTCGCTTTCGTCAAAGACAATAAAACAGCTGAAACAGCCGCCATACCCGAAGCAAACGCAAGACCTTTCTCCCCATTTTCAAGCCGGGCAATCCGCTCCTCGAGAACACGAACAGTCGGATTTCCTAAACGAGAATAAACGAATCCTTCCTCTTCCCCGCTAAAGCGTCTTTCGCCTTGTTCCGCCGAATTAAAGACATAGGTGGATGTTTGAAAGAGTGGAACGGAAAGACTTCCGAGCATTTCCAACTCATCATATCCCTCGTGAATCACTGCCGTTTCAAATCTCTGATATTTGTTTGCCATGTGCTTCCTCCCCTTTATTCTCCTACTCGAAAATATGACAATTCATGAAGCATTACTTCTATTACTAGCATACAAGAAAAACGCCTTTAATGAAAGCGGTTTCTATAGTTGGAAGTGGGACTTGGGGTCAGAGCATTTGTCCCAGTGGGACGGCTACACTGACCCCAATGTCCCGCCACGATAGCCGGGACAAAACCTCTGACCCCGTGTCCCGATTCTTGAGTTTTTGCGTAATTAGTCTTAATATTGTTTTTATACTTAACAGAGGAATCGGAAGGAGGTTGTGGCGATGGAGTCAAAGGAGATGAAGTTAGGTACGCTATATACGCTTAGCGCGTATTTGCTCTGGGGTTTCTTGACCATATACTGGAAACTTCTTGACCATGTGAATCCGATGGAAACGCTCGCCCATCGGATTGTCTGGTCGTTCATTTTCATGATCGCTTTACTGCTCACACTCAAGCAATTTTGGTCATTCCTCGCTACGTGCCAGAGTTTATTACGAAATCCCAAGAACTTATTAGCTATTGCAGCTGCTTCCGTCCTCATCTCGACCAATTGGTTTTTATTTATTTGGGCAGTCGCGAATGGATACGTCCTCCAAGCAAGTCTCGGCTATTATATTAATCCATTAATGAGCATTTTCTTAGGTATTGTCGTCTTAAGGGAACAAGTTACGATGCGGCAAGGGTTCGCTTTTTTGCTCTGTATCGTAAGTGTTCTCTATCTGACAATTTCTAGCGGCGTATTCCCTTGGGTCTCTCTTGCCCTTGCTACAAGCTTTGCAATTTACGGTCTGTTAAAAAAGAAAATCAACATTAGTGCAACTCACGGGCTTACGGTTGAAACAATGCTTGTCACCCCGATTGCAGCAGGCTATCTTTTCCTGCTTCCGGCTCAAGCTTTCACACTCTCACCAGCTATTTCAGGGACAAATCTGTTACTTGTCGGAGCAGGAATTGCCACTGCGATTCCTCTTTTATTATTTGCAAGTGGTGCCAGGGCAATTCCATTATCCATGGTAGGGATCTTACAATTTATCACACCGACAATGATGCTTTTCCTCGGTGTGTTCGTCTATCATGAACCTTTTTCAATGGAAAATTTTATCGCCTTCTTATTTATCTGGTTTGCACTCATTCTTTATTTAAGTTCGGTTTATCATCACCCAGCAAAAAAACGTGCAAAAACATAAAACTGAGGAAAAACTTTGCTTAGGGTCTTGGGGTCAGAGCATTTGTCCCAGTCACCAGCGGGACAGTTTCTCTGACCCCAATGTCCCGCGACGCCTGGGACAAGATCTCTGACCCCCTTGTCTCCATCTGTCCCCACGCTAAAATCTTTTTTAAGAAAACCAACTAAAGGGGTTGACATTCGGTTGAGGAAGGCGTTATAATCATCAGTAAATTTATAAAAGATTTTCAAGTAGCGCAGTTAGCGCTTTTCCTGAAAATTTTAAGTTAGAAATCTTCTTATCAAGAGCGGCGGAGGGATTAGGCCCGATGAAGCCCGGCAACCTTGAAGTAAGCAACTTTTACTTTTAATGGTGCTAATTCCTACAGATCTAACCTGATCTGGAAGATAAGAAGAGGACATGTATAGTAAACTATACGCCCTCTTCTTAAGGAAGAGGGCGTTTTCATTATCCCTCTCTCCAGAACAAACGAACTACATATTTTAAAAAACCAAGGAGGAAATACAATGTCAGAATTCAATATTTTCGATTTAGAAACACAAGCCCTTCACGCAGGTCAAGAGGAGCCAGATTCAGCTTCCGGAGCAAGAGCAGTACCTATTTACGAAACAACTTCCTACGTTTTCCCAAGTACAGAGCATGCGCAGGGTGTTTTTGGACTTACAACTCCAGGAAACGTCTACACACGGATCACGAACCCGACGGTGGCAGCTTTTGAACAACGAATCTCAGATCTTGAAGATGGTGTTGGAGCAGTAGCAACATCTTCTGGAATGGCTGCCATTACACTCGCTATTTTAAATATCGCTGGAACAGGTGACGAAATTATTGCAGATAGCAACCTTTACGGTGGAACGTATAACCTTTTCCTGAATACATTGCCAAAATACGGAATCAACTTCAAACTAGTCGACGGGACAAACCCAGAGAATTTCCGTGCAGCAATTACCGACAACACGAAAGCAATCTTCGGTGAAACGATCACGAACCCGAGCTTAAACGTATTCGATATTGAAGCAGTTGCCGAAATCGCACATGAAAATGGACTCCCGCTCATCATCGACAACACGTTCGCAACCCCATTCATTACAAAACCAATTAGCTGGGGTGCCGATATCGTCATCCATTCCGCAACGAAATGGATTGGCGGTCACGGTACAACTATTGGTGGAGTCGTTGTAGACGGTGGACGCTTCAACTGGGATAACCCGCGTTTCCCTGAGTTCACAACACCGGACGAGAGCTATAAAGGCTTAAAATACGTTGACGTTGGACCAGCTGCATTTGCAACAAAGTTACGTGTCCAACTATTACGTGACATTGGTGCTTCATTAAGTCCAAAGAGTGCTTTCACGTTCATCCAAGGGCTTGAGTCTTTACAAGTGCGAATCGACCGTCACTTGGAGAATACGAAAGATGTCGTCTCTTATTTGAAAAACCATCCGGCAGTAGAATGGGTCAACTATCCAGGTCTTGAAGAGCACCCTTCCTATGAATTAGGGAAGAAATATTTAAAACGCGGTGCAGGTTCCATCATTACATTCGGTATTAAAGGTGGTCGGGAAGCGGGACGTAAACTCATCGATAGCATTACGCTTTGGTCCCATGTGGCAAACGTTGGAGATTCGAAATCCTTGATCATCCACCCTGCTTCAACGACACACCAGCAGCTAAATGCGGAAGATTTGAAAAAGAGCGGTACACCGGAAGAACTCGTCCGCTTGTCAATTGGTCTTGAATCAACAAAAGATATTTTAAAAGACCTTGACCAAGCAATTGCAAAAGCAACTGGCGAGGCACCGCAAATCACACCGACAGCAGAAGATGCAGTAAACTGGCTGCTCCATTCGCCTTTTGATCGTTCAGAAGGGTTACGCAAGAAAGCAATTGCGGTTGCTGGCGTTGAAGATGCGACAGAGAAAAAACTAAGGAACTACGGTTTTGAAGTAATAGCTGTTGAAAATGCGGAACAATTGAGCGATGTTTCCGGATCCCTTGATGCACTTGTCGTAAACGCAGAGGAGCTTCCAAAAGAAATCATCGAGCAGCTTATCAATAAAGAAAGCAAGATTCTTTGGCTTGAAACTAACGCTGATGACGCTACAGCTGAACATGCGCAAGCTGCAGGCATTCAGGTGGTTGAAAGCAAGTCCATTGCGAGTGAATTGGACCGTATTCGCGGCAGTAAAGCAGCAAAAGAGACAATTGAAATATAGAAATGGAGCTTTCAGAAAGAAACGAATGCCAGGTGCGTTCGTTTCTTTTTTTGTCTCCTCCCTTCCTCTTGTTTAACTTAAGTTTTTTAGGAGTAGTATAATAGGGTAAGTAGAGAATAGTAGACAAATTAAATCCACGTTTTATACTGGTAGTAGACAGATTATAGGTGTGATACGATGAAAAAAATATTATTTATCCTTTTTGCAATCATTCTTTTAACAATAGGAATACTTTATTATATAGATAGTCAGCCCCCGGCATTAAACCAGCCTTTAATCCCTGAGGAGAACGAAGAAGAATTAATGGAAGAAACTGAACCAATTCAAGATGACCAGGATGAGGTAGAGGAAACGGCAGAGGAAGAAAACAGCTTTTCCCAACGGCTATCCCACGTCGTTAAAGATACGTTCGGAAGGATTTTTCAGCGTGAAGTAAAAATAGTCGCGATTGGGGATTCACTCACCCGCGGAGTCGGTGATACGACAAATAGCGGCGGTTATGTAGGAATTTTAGAACGCTCATTAAACCAGGAAGAAGAAATTGCGACATTTGAAAACTTTGGTATACCTGGTAACCGGACGGATCAGCTTTTAATCCGTTTAGGGCAACCTGAAATCATTGAAGCGCTGGAAGAAGCGAATATTGTTCTTGTCACAATTGGTGCGAATGACATTATGGAAGTGGCGAAGGAAAATATTACAAACCTGGAAATAGAAGACTTCATTCAAGAACATAGCGATTACGAAGAACGGCTTGAGGAAATTCTTGAAACGCTCTCTGACATTAATTCGAATGCCGATATTTATCTGCTCGGAATTTACAATCCCTTTGAAAGGTATTTCCAAGATATCGAGGAATTAAATCAGATTGTAAATACCTGGAATGAGACAGGAAGCAGCTTGGCGAACGAAATGGATAATATTACGTTCATCCCGATCATCGATTTATTTGCCGGGAATGAGGATCCTATATTTGCCGATGATAATTTTCACCCAAATTATGCTGGTTATTATTTGATGGCAGAGCGCGTGTTAGACTATATTTCTAGAGAAGAAGGTTGACTCATGACAAGAACCGATAAGCATAAACCAAAACTAAATTGGAAAAAAGGTTTTTTCCTGATTCTAGCGTTAAATATTGCCGGCTTCCTGCTGCTTATCAGCTTGATTTTTTGGCCGGCGGAAGATGTGGAACTGCCTAGCGAAACAGAAAAAGTGAAACAGGAAAGCTCCGAATTCGTCGTCCGGACATCCAAGGAAAATTTAAATAGCTTGATTAACGCATATATTGAACATTTAACTGAAAATACGCGTCATAAGTACCGCATTGAGTTAGAGGAGGATGTGCATTTAATCGGTGAACTTCCGGTTTTCTCAACCACCGTTCCTCTTTCCATGCGCTTTGAACCGGAAGTCGTGGAAAACGGGGATATTATTTTGCGACAGGAATCGATTTCACTTGGACTATTGGAACTACCGAACCGAAGAATTATGCAATACTTGGACAGATATTTACCAATGCCAGATTGGGTCATTGTCGATCCAAATGAAGAAGAAATTTATATTGCAATTACAGACATGGATATCCGCAGTAACTTCGAACTTGCCGTCGAAAGTCTTGACTTGAAGGAAAACAATCTCGCCTTCCGCATCAGCGTCCCCTACGAAACATTCGGCATCGAAAGCTGGAAAATGTTCCCTTGAGCGGGACATTGGGGTCAGAGCACTTGTCCCATTTGGGAGCAGGACGTGAGGGTCAGAGCAACTGTCCCAGTGGGACAACTGCTCTGAGCCTCTCGTTCCTTTTTGCATGAATTTTTCTTACTAGGGCAGGCTAATCATTGTTAACTTTACGAAATGAGGGATGAACAATGAGTAAAGAACCACCCAAAGACAATTACGAGACACATAAAGAAGACGAGAACACGCTAACGACGCGGCAAGGTCATCCGGTTACGAATAACCAGAATATCCGAACCGTTGGAAACCGCGGACCGGCGATGCTTGAAAACTATGACTTTATTGAGAAAATCAGCCACTTCGACCGCGAAAAAGTTCCGGAGCGGATTGTACATGCCCGAGGTGCCGGAGCTCATGGTTATTTTGAAACATACGGTACCGTCGGAGATGAACCTGTTGCTAAGTATACCCGGGCGAAAGTTTTTCAAGAGAAAGGGAAGCAAACCCCTGTCTTTGTCCGTTTCTCAACCGTTGTACACGGGAATCATTCCCCTGAAACCGTACGTGACCCAAGAGGCTTTGCCGTAAAATTTTACACAGAAGATGGAAATTGGGACTTAGTCGGAAATCATATAAAAATATTCTTCATTCGTGATGCGATGAAGTTCCCTGATATGATCCACGCTTTCCGACCAGATCCTGTGACAAACGTTCAGGACAGTGAGCGTTTCTTTGATTTCTGCGCGAACTCACCGGAATCTTTCCATATGGTGACATTTATTTATTCACCTTGGGGCATTCCTGCCAATTACCGTATGATGCAAGGGTCCGGCGTGAACACGTATAAATGGGTAAACGCGGAAGGTAAAGCGGTTCTCGTTAAATATCACTGGGAACCGAAACAAGGAATCAAGAACCTTACTACGAAAGAAGCGCAAGAAGTCCAAGGAAAAAACTTTAACCATGCAACACAGGATTTATATGAAGCGATTGAACGAGGAGAATATCCTGAATGGGAGCTGTTCGTCCAAATTATGGAAGACGGCCCACACCCAGAACTGGATTTCGATCCGCTTGACGATACAAAATTATGGCCGGATGACCAATTCCCGTGGCTTCCAGTTGGAAAAATGGTCTTAAATCGCAACCCGGAGAATTATTTTACAGAAGTAGAACAAGCCGCTTTTGGAACAGGGGTACTTGTCGATGGGTTAGACTTTTCCGATGACAAGATGCTGCAGGGACGTACCTTCTCCTACTCTGACACTCAGCGTTACCGCGTTGGCGCCAACTACTTACAATTGCCAATTAATGCCGCAAAAAGACGTGTCGCAACGAATCAGGAAGGCGGCCAAATGCGTTTTGATAATGATAAAGGATCCAAACAAAACTTACATGTGAACTATGAACCTTCCAGCTTAGGCGGTCTTGAAGAAGCTGAACAGACCGGGAAAGAGTACACTCCATATGTAGAAGGTAATATTGTCCGCAAATCGATCGACCGGGATGATAATACGAAACAAGCTGGAGAAACCTATCGTAAATTCGAACAATGGGAAAAAGATGAGCTCATCCATAACCTCGTGAACGACCTTGCAACTTGTGCGCAAGTCATCCAGGATAAAATGATTGCTCTTGCGGAGGCAGCGGATGAAGAATATGGCAGAAGATTACGCGAAGGTCTGGAACAAGCAAATAAACAAAAAGCTTCCACTATGGCGGAAGCTGCGGAAGAAATGCATCCCCTCGGCGCAAAAAACGCAGACAAAGCTGTTAAAGAAGCAATCGAAAAAGGACACGACGCCGAACCATATTAAAGCGGGACATTGGGGTCAGTGCAGCTGTCCCAGTTGTGGTAGGCGGGACACGGGGTCAGAGCATTTGTCCCGACGCACAGTGGGACAAATGCTCTGACCCCCTATGTCCCGATTTCTGGTTTCATTCGTTTGGCGATGAGGCCATGGGCTGGTGAGAAGATGAAGCTTAATAGAAAGACCAGTCCGGTAGCAAAGGCCATGGAGCCTGAAATCGATGTGTCAATCCATGCAGCAATCCAGTAACCGACAAGAGCGGACACAACTCCGAAACCGCCGCTTAGTACAATCATAAGCGACAATTTATCGGTCCATAAATAGGCAGATGCTGCTGGAGTGATGAGCATCGCAACGACCATGATCGCCCCCACCGCGTCAAAAGAAGCGACCGTTGTCACGGAAACTAACCCCATAAATACATAATGCATCAACAGCACCGGAATTCCCAAACTTGCTGCCAATGCTGGATCAAAAGTGGTAATCTTCCACTCTTTATAAAATGCCACAATCGAAATTAAAACAACGAGAAATACAAATAACAACATCGCAGTCGCTTGGGGAATTTCCCCGATAATCGGCAATGTAATCGTATGGAATGGAATGAAGGTAATTTCCCCCATTAATGCATGCTGAACGTCCAAGTGGGCATTCCCGATTGATGTAGCAATTAAAATCACACCAATTGCAAACAATGTCGTAAACACAATCCCCATCGAGGCATCATGCTGCACATCGAGGGTATGCAGGGCCTGCACAAGAAAAGCTGTCAGTAACCCTGCAAGTATTCCACCAATTAACATCGCCGTCCCGCTTACTTCCCTTGTTACAATAAACGCTAGTACGATTCCAAGTAAAACAGTGTGGCTGATCGCGTCTGCCATCATCGCCGTTTTCCGCAAGATGAGGAAGACGCCGATAATACCGCAAGATAAGCCTACTAATGAAGCTGTCAACAGAATCCATGCTGTATAACTCATCGTCCTCCCACCTCCTGTTTCCAACCTTGCAGCTGATTTTTCCGCTGAAGTTTATACTGTACATAATGGATCAGTATTCCCTTTTCCTTTCCAAAAACTAACGATAATACAAAAAATCCTGCACCGATCACAACGATGAACGGCCCGGTCGGTAATCCACGCCCATAGGAACTAATCAACGTGCCAATTGCTCCTGACAAACCGCCAATTACTGCTGATAAAAGAATCATCGTTCGAAAGGATTGCGTCCAGTAACGGGCACTCACCGCAGGAATGATAAGCAATGCCGCCATTAAAATCACTCCAACAGCCTGGATTCCAATCACAATCGTCAGCACAAGTACAATTGTATATAACGTATTCATCCCTTTAACGGATAGGCCGATTCCCCCCGCAAATTGCTGATCAAACAGAAATATTTTCCACTCTTTAAATCCAATGAACACAATAAACAATACGATGAGCGCAAGAATAAGCATCGTTATGACATCCGAACGTACCATTGCTGCCGCCTGACCGAAGATAAAGCTATCCAGTCCACTCTGATTTCCTCCAGCTGACCGGTTCGCAATAGTCAAAAGCATAATACCGAAGCCATAAAACACAGCTAAAATCATGCCCATTGCCGAGTCTTCTGAAATCCTGCTGGAGGTGGTGATCCATTGGATAAATAGCGCCCCAATCAAGGAACTGATCGCAGCACCTATAATGATAACGAGGAGATTTTTCTCTCCCAAAATGAAAAATGCAATCACTACACCCGGGAGTGCCGCATGGGAAAGGGCATCGCTCATCAAGTTCTGCCGTTTCCAGTAAGCGATACAGCCGATTGCACCAGCCGCAATCCCTAAAGTCATCGTACTCAGAAGCACCCAACCAAGATTACTATTCCATAAAGTTGACAGCATCTTAACTGCTCGCTCCCATCCAGCGCATATTTCCGCCGTACGTTTCCGCAATCTTATCCCTTGTGAAAACTTCTGCGGTCCGTCCATGACTGATGACTGTACGGTTCAGCAAAAGGACATGGTCAAAATAATCCTCAACGGTTTGTAAATCATGATGAACGACGAGCATGGTTTTCCCTTTTGCCTTTAATTCCTGGAGAATCGTCATAATCGCCCGTTCTGTTGCCGCGTCTACACCGGCAAGCGGTTCATCCATGAAATATAAATCAGCATCCTGTACAAGGGCTCTTGCTAAAAACACACGTTGCTGCTGACCTCCTGAGAGCTGGCTGATTTGCCTATCAGCAAAGTCAGCCATCCCCATTTTATCCAATGCTTCGTATGCCTTCGCTTTATCTTTCTTCGTCGGCCGCTTCAACCAGCCGATTTTACCGTATAGCCCCATTGTCACGACATCTAATGCATCGGTCGGAAAATCCCAATCCACCGCCCCGCGCTGTGGGACATATCCAATACGCCTTTTCGCTTTCCGGAAAGGTTCATTGAAAAACTTCACAGAACCGGTAAGCGGTGGATGCAAATTCAATATTGTTTTGATTAAAGTGGATTTACCCGCTCCATTTGGACCAATAATCCCTGTTAATGATCCCGCATGCACATCAAAGTTGATACTGTGCAACACATTCGTCTTCCGGTAAGAAGCGGATAAATTGTTCACGTTTAACACGATTTCATTCATTTCCTTCACTCTCCACTTAGTGCTTCATAAATCGTATTCACATTATAGCGGTACATACCAATATATGTGCCTTCTTCCGAATCGGGCGCTCCCATTGCATCGGAAAATAACTCCCCGCCGAGTTCAACCGGAACCCCTTCACTTTGTGCACCTTCGAGTACTGCTTCAATCGTATTGGAATTAATACTGCTCTCTACAAAAATCGCTGGTACCGTACGTTCTTTAATAATTCCAATTGTTTCATCAATATCAGAGATGCCAATCTCATCTTCTGTACTTAAACCTTGTAAACCAACAACTTCAATATCATGCATATTTCCGAAATAGCCAAAAGCATCATGCGCAGTTACGAGAACCCGGTTTTCTTCCGGAATCTCAGCTAACTTCTTCGCCTCTTCCCTCAACTCATCCAGTTCTGCAAAATAATTTTGTTTATTCTCTTCAAAGTAATTCGCATCATCCGGTGAATAAGCTTTAAGCTCCTCTACAGCCGCATCCAGTGCCGCTTCCCACAGATCAATATCAAACCATATATGCGGGTCACGCGCCCCGTCTTCATCATCTAAAAGGCTTTCTTCAGGAAGTGTTTCCCCAATCGCCAATGCCGGTTTCGAATCACGGATGGACTGGAACATATCTACCATGTTCGCTTCCAGATTCAAGCCATTATAAAAAATAACTTCGGCTTCATCGACCTTGGTCATATCACTCTGGGTCGGATTGTATAAATGTGGATCTACCGATGGCCCCATCAAACTCTCGACATCTACACGATCACCCCCGATTGCCGAAAGCGGCTCACCAATTTGAGCAATCGTTGTTAAAACTTGAATCTTCTCATCTGAAGAGGCTTCAGAATCATTTGCCGACTTTTCTTCTCCGCTACAAGCGGCTAGTAAAAGCGTAAAAACTAATGCTGTAACTACACACAACTTTTTACTGAACACCTTCATTTTTACTTCCTCCCCCAAAGTTTCCCTCACGCAACATTATGTTCTAAACACCACAATATTACCTCTCCCCACATTTGTCAAGACCTTTTACTAAAAATTTTAATTTAAACAGCGGGACACTGGGATCAGAGCATTTGTCCCGCCCCCACCTCATGTCCGGCACAAAAAAAGACTCCAACCGTCGTTAAGACGATTAGAGTCCTTTTTGTTTGTTTATGCAGCTTTTCTACGGCGGTAAATTGTAATCGCGATTGCTAATACAATTAAGGCGATTCCGATTGCTAACAGGTTAAAGATGTTTGTCGCTGTTTTCGGAAGCTTGCTTCCTTTTCCAGGGTCTAAATCTTTACTGTCCACACCCGCTAATGTTTCTGTATCCTCTTTATCAACTGGTGTGCTCGGAGTTTTATCTTTATCTTTTTCATCTCCGCTTGTCGGATCTTCTCCGCCTTCATCAACTTCTACGGTATACGTGTTCGTAATATTATAGCTATTGATTGTTGTTTCGTAACCTTCTACTGCTTCTTCTTCAATGGTATAAACATAAGCTGCACCTACTTCGTCAAACGCCGGAAGATCTGTAAAGCTGTATTTCCAGTCATCTGCCACTGTTACTTCTTCCGTATCAATGACGACATCATTTTGTAAAAGATGGACGGTGATGGATTCTGGACGAACTTCCTCGCTGTCACCAACCCATGTTTTCACACCTTCTACATCAATCGTACCTACTCGAAGGTTCGTCATGTTATAACCATCAATGATAGTTTCATAACCTTCTACCGGTACTTCTTCAACCGTGTAGGTGATCTCTTCACCAGCGCTATACTTCGGCAAGTCTGTAAACTGGTAGCTCCAGTCATCTGCCTCCGTCACATTCGTGCTCGTAAGAACTTCACCATTTGCCAAGAGATTAACTGTAATCTCTTCCGGTCGATCATTCGTTTCGTTGTCACCATCGAGCCACGTCTTCTCACCGGAAATGTCCATAGTTTCTGGTGTGTAGCTGTTTGTAATGATGATATTGCCATGATTTTCATCATTGATTTCCGTTACATAATCTGCTGCTTCTGTTAACTCAATTACGGAATAGACGATTGTTTCGCCCGCTGCTTTCTCATCAAGCGCTGTCCATGTATATGTCCAGTTATTCGCTGCTGATAATTCAACAGGGTCCCCAATCGGATCATCATTTGCCGTTAACTGTACCTCGATAGCATCAAGTCGTTTGCCATCTTGGTTATTCGCATCATCCCACTGTTTTGTTACGGTTACGGCTGTCTCGCCTGGTGTGTAATGGTTCGTAATATCATAACCATCGATTTCCTGCGAGTAATCTGCGACCGTATTTTCTGTAATGGTGTACTTAATTTCTACACCATTTTCGTATTTCGGTAAGTCACTGAACTCGTAGCTCCAGTCATTTTCTGCGGTTACTTCTATAGAATCAACGAGTTCGCCATTCGCTAAAAGATTGACCGTGATGGAATCTGGCCGTACACCATCTTGGTCGTTCTCGTCATTCCACGTTTTCGTGCCAGAAACGTCTACAACTTCCGGTTCGTGAATATTTGTAATATCGAATCCGGAAATTTCCGTTTCATAGCCTTCTACCGGAACTTCAGTGATCGTGTACTCAATTTCTGTGCCTTCACTATATTTCGGTAAATCTGTAAAACTATATCTCCAGTCGTCTGCTTCCGTCACTTCAACGGATGCAATAAACTCACCGTCACCATATAAATTCACCGTGATAGTGTCTGGGCGAATACCGTCTTGGTTATCCGCATCATCCCACGTCTTCTCACCGGAAACTTCTATAACTTCTGGCGTATAAGCATTCGTGATGATGATATTTCCATGATCTGCGTCATTTACTGCCGTGTCATACTCTGGCACTTCCGTAAGTTCGATGACAGAGTAGATGATTGTTTCACCTGCCGCTTTTTCGTCGAGTTCTGTCCATGTGTATGTCCAGTTGTTCTCTTCTGATAGTTTAACAGGATCACCTACCGGATCGCCGTTTGCTGTTAATTGTACTTCGATTGCATCAAGGCGCTTGCCATCTTGGTTACCCGCATCATCCCAATGTTTTGTTACAGATACTGCTGTCTCACCTGGTGTGTAGTGGTTCGTAATATCGTAACGATCGATTTCTTGCGAGTAATCTGTGACCGTGTTTTCCGTTATAGTGTACTTGATTTCCTTGCCATTCTCGTATTTCGGCAGATCTATGAAGCTATAGCTCCAATCGTCTTCTGCTGATACTTCGACAGAATCAACTGGCTCACCATTTGCTAAAAGATTGACCATAATCGAGTCTGGACGAATCCCATCTTGGTTATTTGCATCTTTCCACGTCTTCTCACCAGAAACTTCTATAACTTCTGGGGTATAGGAATTCGTAATAACGATGCTGCCATGATTTTCATCATTTATTTCTGTATCATACTCCGGTACCTCTGTTAATTCTTCCACCGAGTAAACAATTGCTTCGCCTGCTGCTTTCTCATCAAGTTCTGTCCATGTATGTGTCCAGTTATTCGCTTCTGATAATTCAACAGGGTCACCTACCGGATCGCCATTTGCTGTTAACTGAACTTCAATCACTTCGAGACGCTTGCCGTCTTGGTTAGCGGCATCATCCCAATGTTTTGTTACGGTTACTGCAGTCTCGCCTGGTGTGTAGTGGTTCGTAATATCGTAACCATTGATTTCTTGTGAGTAATCTTTGACTGTATTTTCGGTTACCGTATACTTTATTTCCTTGCCATTCTCGTATTTTGGTAGATCCGTGAAACTGTAGTTCCAGTTATCTTCTGCTGATACTACGACGGAATCAACTGGCTCACCATTTGCTAAAAGATTGACCGTGATTGAGTCTGGACGGATGCCATCTTGGTTGTCACCGTCATTCCAGGTTTTCGTGCCGGTTACTTCGGTTAGTTCTGGTGTGTGGCTGTTTGTGATATTGAAGCCGTTGATTATGGTGTCATAGCCTTCTACAGGTTGCTCCGTAATCGTATAGACGATTTCTTCACCAGCTTCGTATTTCGGCAAGTTATCGAAATGGTAACTCCAATTAGTTTCTTCGGTTACATCTACAGAATCAACTTTTTCATCATTTGCAACTAGGTTCACTGTAATGGATGCAGGACGGATACCGTCTTGGTTATCAGCGTCATCCCATGTTTTCGTGCCAGCTACTTCTGTTGTTTCTGGTGTGTAACTGTTTGTAATGTTGAAGCCATTGATTATTGTGTTATAGCCTTCTACAACATCTTCTGTAATCGTGTAGGTTATTTTTTCGCCTGCTTCAAATTTCGGTAAGTTATCAAAGCTGTATTCCCAGTTGTCATCTGCTGTTACTTCTACAGAATCAATTGCTTCCTCATCTCCATTTGCATGAAGATTTACTGTAATGGACGCTGGACGAATACCGTCTTGGTTATCAGCGTCATCCCATGTTTTCGTGCCATTTAATTCGATTACTTCAGGTGTGTGTGTATTCGTTAGGTCGAATCCATCCACCGATGCTTCATAGCCTTCCACTGCATCTTCCGTAATCGTGTAAGCTATCTCTTCACCTGCTTCGTATTTCGGCAAGTTGTTGAACTGATAGCTCCAATCCTCTTCTGCGGTTACTTCTACGGATTTAATTGAATTGCCATTTGATAACAAGTTTACTGTAATGGATTCAGGACGAATACCGTCTTGGTTATCCGCATCATCCCAAGTCTTCGTTCCAGCTACTTCTGTTGTTTCTGGTGTGTAGCTATTTGTAATGATGATGTTGCCATGGTTTTCATCGTTTACACTTGTTTCATATTCTGGTAATTCGGTAACTTCAACAACGGAATAAACAATTGATTCACCTGCAGCCTTTTCATCTAGTTCCGTCCAAGTGTGTGTCCAGTTGTTATCCTCAGAAAGCTCTACCGGTTCGCCTTGGTCGTCCCCATCAGCTGTTAGTTGAACTTCAATCGTTTCTGGGCGGATACCATCTTGGTTGTTGGCGTCATCCCAGTCTTTCGTTACGGTTACTGCTGTTTCACCTGGTGTGTATTCATTCGTGATATCGAATCCATCGATGGTTTGCGTGTAATCTTCTACTGTATTTTCTGTAATGGTGTAGACAATTTCTTCTCCAGCTTCAAATTTCGGTAAATCTGTGAAGCTATAGGACCAATTATCTTCTTCCGTTACATTAGTAGAAGCAACTTGCTCGCCATCTGCCAACAGGTTTACTGTGATTGTGTCTGGACGGATGCCGTCTTGGTTATCTGCATCATCCCACGTTTTCGTGCCGTTTACATCGATTACTTCAGGTGTATGAGTGTTCGTAATATCGAATCCGTCTATCTCAGTTTCGTATCCTTCAACCTCATCCTCTGTAATCGTGTAAGTTATTTCTTCACCTGCTTCGTATTTCGGCAGGTTATTGAAGTTGTAGCTCCAATCGTCTGCTTCTGTTACATCAACTGACTTAACAAAGTCGTCATTTGCAAATAAGTTTACTGTAATTGTTGTTGGACGGATGCCATCTTGATTGTCCGCATCATCCCATGTTTTCGTACCGGAAATATTGATTTCTTCAGGTGTATGATTATTCGTTAAGATGAGATTGCCATGATCTTCATCGTTTACCGTCATTTCATACCCTTCTGGTACATTGAGTTCTTCAACAGAATATTTAATCGGTTCACCATCCGCATTTAGCGGCAGACCTTCCCAAGTGTACGTCCATCCATCTTCTGCATGGATTTCTACTGGGGCTCCTGTTGGTTCGTCATTTGCTAATAACTGAACTTCGATACTTTCTGGGCGGACACCATCTTGGTTCTCGGCATCGTTCCAATTTTTTGTTACGGTTGCTGTTGTTTCATCTGGCGTGTAAGAGTTTGTTACTACAAATCCATTCTCATCCGGTTGAACTGAAGTAGAGTATTCTAGAACAGTGTTTTCCGTTAGACTGTAGTTAATCTTCGTGCCATTTTCGTAGACTGGAAGGTTTTTAAATGTATGCTCCCAATCTCCCGCTTCGTTTAGTACCGCTTGCCTTTCAATTTCTCCATCAGCAAGAAGGGTTACTGTTACGTTGTTTGGACGAACGCGGTCTCTATCGTCATCATCATCCCAAATCTTTTTAACAGGGATTTCTGTTACTTCTGGTGTGTAGTTATTGGTAATGATGATATTGCCGTGGTCGTTATCATTAATAGATGATGTATAGCCTTCTGGAACATTTACTTCTTCCACGGAATAATCAATTGGTTTACCATCCGCATTTAAATCTAGTTCATCCCAAGTATATGTCCAATTATTTTCTTCTGATAATGTTTGTGTGTCGCCAATCGCTTCACCATCAGCTGTTAATTGAACGTCAATGCTTTCTGGACGTTTATTATCTTGGTTGTTTACATCGTTCCAACCCTTTGTTACGGTTACGCTTGTTTCTTCAGGTGTGTAACTATTCGTGATAACAAATCCATTTTCATTGTTTGGATCCGACTTAATGTCAGGAGTGTAGCCTTCCACATTATTTTCTGTCACTCGGTAGGTAATTTTTTCTCCATTTTCATAGACTGGGAGATTTGTGAATGTGTGATTCCATTCATTCTCTTCATCTAAAACAGTTGTTTTAACAACTTCTCCATTACCTAATAGATTGACAGTTACGCCACTTGGGCGATTGCCATCTTGGTTGTCTGCATCATCCCATTCTTTATTTACAGCTATTTCCGTTGTTTCTGGTTCGTAACTGTTCGTGATTATAATGTTTCCATGATCATTATCATTTACACTTTCAGTATAACCTTCTGGAACATCAACTTCTTCAACTGTATACTCAATTGGTTCACCATTTTTATTAGCAGGTAAATTAGACCATGTATAAGTCCAATCTGATTGGTCTACTGTTACAAAGTCCCCGTGTGGCTCACCGTTTGCTAGAAGTTGTAATTGAATTTCAGTCGGACGGTTACCATCTCGGTTATTGTCATCATCCCAAGATTTCGTCACGGTTACGGATGTTTCTTCTGGTGTATAGTTGTTGGTTATTGTGTAAGCTGGTTCTTCTTCTGTTCCAGTAGATTCAACATCTGTTGAATAATGAGTTACAGCATCTTCCGTGATAGTATATTTGATTTCACGACCATCTTCATAGACCGGAAGATCTGTGAATAGGTATTGCCACTCATTATCTTTATTTAGAACAGTTTGTCGTTCTATTTCCCCGTCAGCTAATAGGTTTACTGTAACATTGTTTGGACGGACGTTATCTTGGTTTTCTTCGTCATTCCAGACTTTGTTTACTGCGATTTCTGTTGTTTCTGGTTCGTAGGAGTTTGTGATGACGATATATTCTTGGGTCTCGTTACTTACACTTACTTCATATTCTTTTGGTACATTTAATTCTTGAACGGTGTATTCAATTGGACTGCCGTTGTCATAAACTGCTAGTTCTGTCCATGTATATGACCAGTACGGCCCCTCTAGTGTTATAGGGTCGCCTACCGCATCATCATCTGCATAAAGTTGTACACTAATAGAATCCGGACGATTTCCATCCTGGTTACTTCCGTCATCCCATAATTTTGTTACAGTTAGGGAAGTTTCTTCCGGTGTATAGCTGTTTGTAATATCGAAGCCATTGACTTCGGTTTCATACACTTCAATCTCTGCATTCGGTTCTTCTTCAACTGTATAGATGATTTCTTCATTATTTTCATCATATACTGGTAAGTTGGTAAATCTGTAGTGCCAATCATCCTCTTCCGTTATCTCAACAGAATCTTTCTTTTCGCCATCAGCCAATAAATTTACAGTGATGGAAACAGGGCGAATTCCATCTTGGTTATTCGCATCCTCCCAAACTTTCTCACCGGATACTTCTGTAATTGCATGGTTCGTAACCTCAATAGCCGTGGTTTTGTCTATTTCGATTGTAATATTTTCAATGTCTTCCGTAATTCTATACCCGTTCGGGGCTGTAATTTCCTCAACCGTATATTCACCAAATGGAACTTCTTCTGAGATTTTCCCGTCCTCATCTGTTGTCAGAGTATACGTTTGACCTGTTACTAGATTCGTAATTTTAAATTCTGCATCTTCTAGTTTATCCCCTGTTACAGCATCCACCTTTTCAATTTCCGCAGTTCCTGTTTGGCGTTCATTTTCAATTGTTATTGTTTGAATGCCCTCTGGTGCATCAGATGATAATGTGATTTCTTGAGATTCTTCTCCAAGATACCCTTCAGGTATAACCTCTTCTAAGGTGTAATCACCAAACTGTAATCCAGTCCAATGAATTTTACCATCTTCATCTGTTGTATCTTCACGAACAGTAATTTCTTGATTGCCAATTGTTCGTTTTAATGTAAATGCTACGTTCTCTAGTGGTCTATTAGTATCTGATTCTACTTTTTCTAAAATAAGTTCACCAGTAGTACCTTCACCAGATCCGCCACCTGTACTAATCCGTACTTGAACCGTTTCTTCTGATTCTACATTCCCTACAATGGTATCTTCAACAGACTTAATTGCTGCCTCATTACTAATATCTGCTGTTTCTGCTGCCAAAATATAGGCAGAATAATTAATTGAATACGTATCGGTAATAACACCAGGGAATTTTACAGACAGTTCATTACCATCCACGACTAACTCATAATCTTCCCCTGCAACTAGAACATCATCAGAACCCACTTTTGCAACCTTGATTGATTCTTCTAGTAAGATTTGCAACGATTCATCACCAAGGTTATCTGTTACTGTTGCATCTGTTAAGGTGGATTTCGATTCGTTAACGGTAAGCTCCCAATCGATCGTCCACTCATCTCGGTTATGGAGACCATTTTTCTCTAAAAATTCTCCTTGATTCGGTAAAGTTGCATTAGCTTTTAAGTTATGAACTTCCCCTTCCCGTGGGATAAATTGGGCTTTGTTTTCATACACTTCATTACTATTATAGATACCATCTTTATCTTTTGTTATAAATACGACACGATAGCTCTGATCAATCGAACGAAAATCAATGTTAATCTCTTTATTGCCATCATCATTTTTAATAATGTTTACATCAAAGTCTTCAATTGCATTTTCTCCAACTTTAATAGTACCATTATCAGAAATCGTCGTTGGATAGATTGCCACGGATCCATCAACTAATGACTGGTTATCCGCGATCTCATCAATTAATTTTGCATCATCTAATGTTAATTGATTATAGTTGATATCGATCATCCACGTAATTTCTTTTGTTTTATTATTAACCGAACTATTTTTTGCACCATTGCTTCTTGTCTCTTCGTTCGGATTGACGTTATCACCAAATTCTAGATCATAGTCGACCCCATCTGTTGTAGTATAGGAAACATGAACACCATTTCTGAAACTTGGCTTTTCATCAGTACCACCAAAATCGTACGTGAACTCTGTTTGATAAGTGATTGTGTAAGGCTCATTGATATCGCCAAAATTAATGACAAATCCTTCTCCATCTTCATTAGGAACTATCGCATCTTCAGATACTCCTGGGTCAACTTTAATTGAACCATCAACTAACTTCTGTCCTGTATCGGAGAAGTCATCTGTCAAAACAAAATTTCTTAGTTCTTGCCTATCCGCATTAACTGTAATTGTCCAGTCAATTGTTTTATCTTCATAGTTAATGCCACTATTTGTTTTAACCCCAACTTGCTGACCAACACCTTGACTACTTGTCGCGGTTTTACCATCAATACCTACTGTGTTGGAAATCGTACCATCATCATTAATATAGGCGCCTTCTTTTGCTGTTGTTTTGTATTTGATAATAAACGCTTTATTCGAGGCGTCTTTCAACTTATACGTAACTTTGTTTCCTTCAATCGTAATATCAAATAAGTCTTTTGCATCGGATGTCTTTCCGACTGCACCATTATCGCCAAAGCTGTCAACTTGCTGAATGTCAATATCGGCTAATGTGATCTCAAAAGCATCACTTCTATCTTTATCACCGATTGTAAACGTAAATTCATCGACAATCTCAGAGCCAGCACTTAATTCTTTTTCTGTAAAGTTTGCATTGACTGTCCATTCGACAGAACGATCCCCTTTATTAAAGTCTGAAGCTGTTTTTGTAAGTGATTCTGGACGCTGGACAGATACAGAGGCTCCTGACTGTGCTTCGTCTTTTCCATCCGAGTTTAGGAATGCTGTATTTGAATATTCAGTCCAGCCTTCTTTATCTTTTTCTTCTTCTGTCATTTTTGTTCTAAACGTGATTTGATAGGCTTTATCTGTGTCACCAAAATGAAGGTTTAACTCTTCTTCAGATGAGTTGTCTGTAAAAGACACGTCTCCATCCAATACTTCTTCGACATGCCCTTCCAGATTCACTTCTACTTCTTTGACATCAATCGAATCCAAAATCAGCTTTTGCCCATCTAAAATAGGGTCAGTCACAACTGCATTTTCTAATGCTTCTCTCGTGGTATTAACAATAACCGACCATTCAATTTCTTCCGTGTTAAAGTTGCCATTCACAGGCTGCCCATTCTTTTGAATCGCTTGCCCGCCCTTAGGTTTAACATTGATCGTAATTTTTTTAATCACTTCATCATTGAATATTAATTCTAATTCGTCCGTTGTTTTCTTAACAACTTGTTCATTTAATTCAGTATCCGTCCAAAAAGTACCTTTAATATCTGACTCATTTTCTATTTTTTCGCTAAATGTAAAAGTAACTAAACCGTCTGTTGTTACACGGTACATACCATAACCATCTAAGTCACCATCAAAATCATTATAGATTGTTAACGCATCAGGTAACTGAAATTCGAAAGTATCTCCTTCCTGATACTCATGACCATTCGGTAAAGACCAGTCCAGTTCTAATCTCAAGTCTTCATCAAGATCCAGGAAGTCTCCTTCTTCATAGATAGAGCCATCTTCTCTAATCAATCTTAAATCATCAATAATATTTTCCGTGATTTGTTGTGGTTCTTCATGCTCTGAAGCTGTGTTAAATGTTTCTTCATCTTCAGCTGTTTCATCTTCTTCAACTGCTTCCTCTTCATCTTCAGGAGCCTCTTCCTCCGTTACAGGCTCTTCCTCTTCGGAAACATCTTCTTCATCCAGAGCTTCCTCATCATTTTCCGCTGCAGATTCTTTATCGCCTTCTGTCTCCGCTGCTTCGTCAGAGTTATCTTCTTGCTGCGCTTCACTCTCCGGATGTGGTTGTGTCGCCTCTACAACAAATACTCCCTTCGAGTCTGGATATTCTTCCGTCGCCTCCTCGAAAGTTACCATTACCGTATTATTTATGGAGGCTGTATATTCCCCAATATCCACCCCCTCTTCCGTAAGAAGTCTTCCTGTTTGATCTGCTTCAATTGACAGATCTTCAGAAAGTTGAAGTGAGTCCGTATTTCCTGGTTTAATCTCTAGATGTTCAATGGACCAATTAATTTGCACATCGACTAAATCAACGGTTCCATCTTCTGTATCTTGCTGTTCGCCTGTCTCTTCGGCTGAAATACCGGTAAAGACAGAGTCATTATAACCTGCTGCAAAAATCTGGCTCGGATAAGCAAAGCTGCTTAGCAAGGTTTGGAACAGCAACATTACTGCGAACAATACACTGATTCTACTGCCCATTTTCCTAGACATTCCTCGTACCCCTTTCCTTTCCATTCGTTTTTCACCAAACCTAAGTATATGTATGCTTTCTAAACAAAAACTATACAAATCATCATAATTTCCATTCAAAAACCCAAAATACAGGCATAAAGACCTATTCCGAATATGATAATTATAGGAGAAGTCTCTAACTTTTTAAGATGTAATATGACAAATATTATGTCTACAGAAAAAAAAGCGCTAACCCCTTCCCAGAGCCAGCACCCAAGACTTTATAACACCATAAAAAAAGAGCCTATACCCACGTATACGGCTCCCACTATTTAATAACTAACCTCTTAAATTTATTAGATATATAAAATATCAATGATTGCTTTGGTATCGTGCCTTCCCCGAAGACTAGCCGAGGTACCGGAATTGATTGTAAACTCTCTCTATAATATTTTAACTTCCCATAATAAATCAGTTTGTTCTCCAAGGATTTCCGGATATCATATGGCGTGATAAAATGGGTCGGCTTTTCAAAATTGAACTTCTCTGAATCTTGAACAATTGTTGCGACGAATTGCGAGCAGAACAAGGCAGCGCGCCGCTCTATCCTGACTCGGAACAGTACACCAAACAGTCCTATAAAATTATAGCGATATTCATGTTGTCTCGCTTCTATTTCTTGTATTTTCTTCATCATGATGCAGTAGTCTGCTTCACTGATCGTTTGTAAGTAAACGGCACAGTCAGCATTCGCCAAGAAGTCGCTCGTTATATCTTCCTTGACAAATCCTCCGATAAACGGATTTTTTGGCCGCTTCCTGCCAAAACTATATACGGTTGAAAAATCCTTTGTAAAGGATATCGAAACATGATTTAAATCCCGCCTCGTAAAAAAGTTGATCACTTTCGCTAAGCTGGTACCTGTGTCCGTAAACAGAAAATAAATCTCTCTTTCTTCCATTGTCATTCCCCCTTTCTTCCATTCATACGAAGAGGCGAGCTTCATTTACTATTACACAAAAATCATCTTTCGCCAAGTTCTTTTTTATCCATTATATTAATTTTTTCAGGAACCTGTTCAAACCCCATTGAAATGCGAATGACAAGCGATTTTTCATTGACGAATCCATGCAAATAACGTAAGCTTACTGTGGATAGTTACAATTAACACGAATCGTGCAGGTTGTTCAATTTTAAACAGCCTGGATTTTTTATAATGGAGGATTTATATGATTACAGTTACGAATGTCAGCTTACGTTTCGGCGATAAGAAGCTGTTTGAAGATGTCAATTTGAAATTTACTCCTGGTAACTGTTATGGAGTAATTGGTGCCAATGGTGCAGGGAAGTCCACTTTCCTTAAAATTTTATCCGGTGAGATCGAGCCTCAAACTGGAGGAGTGTCCCTCACGCCGGGTCAGCGACTTGCTGTATTAAAACAGGATCACTTCGCTTATGAAGAATATCCCGTACTTGAAGTTGTCTTAATGGGTCATAGTAAATTATACGAAGTGAAACAGGAAAAGGATTCAATTTATATGAAGGAAGATTTCTCAGAAGCAGATGGAATCCGTGCTGCAGAGCTTGAAGGTGAATTTGCGGAGATGAACGGCTGGGAAGCAGAATCAGATGCCGCAATCCTTCTGAAAGGGTTGGGTATCGGAGAAAAGCTTCATGATAAATTGATGTCCGAGCTTGCAGATGATGAGAAGGTTAAAGTCTTGCTTGCCCAGAGCCTATTCGGAAACCCGGATATCCTGCTGCTGGATGAGCCGACGAACGGTCTTGATATCCATGCAATTCAGTGGTTGGAGGAGTTCCTGATCAACTTTGAAAACACGGTTATCGTCGTTTCCCACGACCGTCATTTCTTGAATAAGATTTGTACCCACATAGCTGATGTTGACTTCGGTAAAATCCAGATTACAGTCGGGAACTATGACTTCTGGTATGAATCAAGTCAATTAGCAGCACAAATGGCGGCAGATCAGAATAAGAAAAAGGAAGAGAAGATTAAAGAACTTCAAGCCTTTATCGCGCGCTTTAGTGCGAACGCCTCAAAATCGAAACAGGCGACTTCCAGGAAAAAGATGCTCGACAATATTACACTTGATGATATCCAGCCATCTTCGAGAAAATATCCATACGTCGCTTTTACTCCGGAACGTGAAATCGGGAATGATTTACTGCGCGTCGAAGGGTTAACGAAGAAAATTGGTGATACGGTTGTACTCGATAATGTCAGCTTCATCATGAATAAGGACGATAAGATTGCACTCGTTGGTCGCGATGATATTGCGAAGACCACACTGTTTAAAATTCTAATGGGTGAAATGGAACCGGATGCCGGGACATTTAAATGGGGTGTCACGACTTCCCAGTCCTATTTCCCGAAAGACAACTCGGAGTATTTTGATGGAGTGGAATTGAATCTTGTCGACTGGCTCCGGCAATACTCACCGGAGGACCAAACAGAAACATTTCTGCGCGGCTTCCTAGGGAGAATGCTATTTTCCGGGGAACAAGCGTTGAAACAAGCGAAAGTCCTTTCCGGCGGAGAAAAGGTCCGCTGTATGCTTTCGAAAATGATGCTATCCAATGCGAACGTGCTCCTCTTGGATGAGCCGACCAACCACTTGGATTTAGAGTCCATTACAGCACTCAACAACGGACTAATTAAATTCAAAGGCTCCATGTTGTTTGCATCCCATGACCATCAGTTTGTTAATAGTATCGCGAATCGCTTGATCGAAATTACACCAAGCGGCATCGTCGATAAAGAGATGAGTTATGATGATTATGTACGTGATCAAGCATTACAGAAAGAAATTGATAAAATGTATGCCTAAAATGAACGTTCCTCTTTTATTGGAGGAACGTTTTTGTTGTTCAACCACTTCTTAACTATTGATAAATATGCTCGGGTGTGAGGGCGAGTGATTAGGGGGGATATAAACGACCGAATTGCATATCAATCCTTATTTCAAGGTGATTACAGGATCACACAGTCAAGAAAAAGACATAAAGAAACACAATTGTATTTCCTCATGTCTTGTTTCATCTGCTTAAGATACATTACCCAACCCTAATTTATTACTTAATCGCTCTAGCATTTCCTTCGTCATTTTATCTAAATCATATTGATACGTGTAACCCCACTCTTCTCTAGCAGCAGTTGCATCAAGACGGTTCGGCCAGCTGTCGGCGATCTTTTGCCGGACTGGGTCTGTTTCATAAGTCATCCGGAATTCTGGAATATGCTGTTGAATCGCTTTTTCAAAATCTTCCGGTGCTGCGGAGAATGCTGTAATATTGAACGCATTCCGGTGAATAAGTTTATCCGGGTCCGCTTCCATTAAATCAATCACGGCACGCAATGCATCAGGCAGATACATCATATCCATATACGTCCCCTCAGCAATATAGCAGTTATATTTTTTATTTTTCAATGCTTCATAGAATATCTCGACGGCATAATCAGTCGTGCCGCCACCCGGCATTGTTTTGGAAGAAATGAGCCCCGGATAACGAACGCTTCTCGTGTCAACTCCATACCGTTCGAAATAATAGTCAGCTAAGAGCTCTCCCGCCACTTTATTAATGCCATACATCGTTGTCGGGCGTTGCAATGTTTCTTGCGGGGTGTTTTCCTTTGGCGTTTTCGGACCAAAGGCACCGATGGAACTTGGGGTGAAGAATTTAAGATTGAGCTCACGGGCTACTTCCAGCGCATTCATTAAGCCTCCCATGTTTAGTCTCCAAGCAAGCCTTGGTGTTTCTTCTGCTTTAAAGGATAAGATTGCCGCTAAGTGCAGCATCGTATCCACTTCATGCTTTTTCGCAGTTTCATGGAGTTGTTTTTCATCCATGACGTCCACGGTTTCAAATAAGGAATCTTCTGATCCGTCTTGCGGTTTCTTAATATCTGTAGCCACCACATTGTTTTCTCCATAAAGCTCCCGTAATTTAATCACCAGTTCAGAACCGATTTGGCCGCATGCTCCCGTTACGAGAATTTTTTTCATGGCAAAAATTCCTTTCACTCTTCTTCTATATTTATATTCTCCTTAATGAATTTCATAATACGTATTTAGTGCTTTAGTAATGATGAAATTCATTCCCCTGATTAAATGATGCCCATCTCTTTACCGATTTTCTCATATACTCCAATTGCATCATCAAGCATTTCCTTCGTATGTGCAGCTGTTGGCATATTGCGTATGCGTCCTGTGCCCCTTGGAACCGTTGGGAAGACAATCGATTTCGCATAAACACCAGATTCAAACAAGCGTTTGCTGAATTCCTGTGTCACTTTCTCGTCACCGATAATGACCGGGGTGATTGGTGTTTCACTGTTCCCGATATCAAAACCTGACTTTTTCAATCTTGCTTTTAAATAATCACCATTTTCCCAGAGCTTCTCAACCAATTCATTGTTTTCCATTAATAGTTCAATTGCCTTCGTACTCGCCGCTGCGTCAGCTGGAGTAACTGCTGTGGAGAATAAAAATGGACGGGAAGCCACTTTCAGCCAGTCAATTAGGTTTTGTTTCCCTGCCACGTAACCTCCGACAACACCGATTGCTTTTGATAACGTCCCCATCTGCAGGTCTACCTTGTCTTGCAGGCCGAAGTGTTTTACTGTACCGGCACCACTTCCGAGGACACCGGAGCCGTGAGCATCATCGACATAGGTGATGAGGTCGTACGCTTCCGCAATCTCAACAATTTCAGGTAGTTTAGCGATATCTCCATCCATGGAAAATACCCCATCTGTAATCACCATGATTTTATTATATTCACCAGACTCCACTGCTGCCTTTGCCTGCTTCTGTAAGTCCGTCATATCTGAGTGCCCGTAGCGAATAATTTTTGCTCGTGAAAGACGGCAACCGTCAATGATCGAGGCATGATTCAATTCATCGGAGAGAATAGCATCATGCTTGTTCATTACTGCTGAAATCGCAGCCATATTACAATTAAAACCAGATTGATAGGAAATGGCCGCTTCTGTTCCTTTAAACGCAGCTATCTTCTCCTCTAAATCCTGGTGCAAATCAAGTGTCCCATTAATCGTCCGAACTGCACCTGCTCCAACCCCATGAGAATCGACCGCTTCTTTCGCTGTTTCTTTTAACGTAACGTTTGTTGCAAGACCAAGGTAGTTGTTCGAGGATAAGTTGATGAGCTTCTGACCGGCTATTTGTATTTCTGGTCCATTTGCCCCTTCAACAGTGTCAATTTCATTATATAAACCTTTATTCTTTAAATCTGCAATATGATCATGGATAAACTTTTCCAAAGCTTTGCTGGACATTGTGGGAAACCTCCTTTTAACTATAATGTATGCGCTTACTTTATATCTATAAGTTTAACATAGACATTGGAGAATGTTAAAAGCTAACCCAATTTTATTCTTTTCAACATTTCCTCAAGTTCCCTGTCGCGTTCTGTTAAAGACATTTATATAATTTAATGAATTTCATAATACGTATTTAATGCTTCACCATCACCATATGTAGTTGAGTTGATTCGTTCCCAACTACATATGGTGATGGAAAAGCCGACTTTGGTAATTATGAAATTCATTCAATTGGAAGGAATATTTTGTTGGAGGAAAAGAAAAAGATGAAGAAAGCATTGTTAGGCCTATTAATCACATTCATGATTGCACTCGTTCTATTTGGTTATTCCTATGATGACAGCCCGTCTCGTGAAATCGAGCAAACGATAGAAACGAATTGACAACAAAAAAGGAAAGCAACCCATTTAAATGGATGCTTTCCTTTTTTATCTTTGTGTTATTCTGAATCTATTACTCTACAATTGTAACGTTAACCGTACGTACACCCCAGTTATATGCTTCGTCTTTCGTTGGGACGTGAACGTCAATTTTATTTCCTTTAATTGCTCCGCCAACATCAGCTGCAATTGCGTAACCATAGCCTTCAACATGAACTTTTGTACCTAAGGGAATCACATTTGGGTCTACCGCGATTACTTTAGCGAACGGATCCTTATTCAAGTCAACACCAGTGGAAGTAATTCCTGAACAGCCATCACAACTTGCTGTATATGCAGTTGAAGTTACGGAAATTGTTTTTCCTTGTGGCTGTTGTTCTTTTGTTGTATTAGATGAATCTGCTGTATTGCTGCTTGTTTTTTGTTTTGGTGCCGGTTGTGTTGCTTCTTCTTTCTTCGCAACAGCTTGTTCCTCTTCTTTTACTTCTTCAGGAGCCTCACGCTTAACTTGATCGCCCCCGACATTTTGAATCTCTAATTCCTGACCAATGACAATCAGGGCTGAATCCAAGTTATTCCACTCTTTTAGTTCTTCGAGGGAAACTTCATGGTCTTTTGCGATACTAAGTAAGGTATCTCCTTGTTGTACCACGTATGTGTTATTTATATATATAGTTTGCTTTGGTTGAATCACTGTCGTTTTTAAATCATTGATTTGGACGAGCTTGTCAACCGTTGTATTGTATTCATTTGCGATGTCCCATAGGTTCTCTCCTGGTTGAACTTCATGTTCCTCTGCTGAAGCAGTAGTTACAGCTACAGTTGACAGGATTAATCCAGTCATTAAAGCCGCTACTATTTTCTTCAAATCAATTCCTCCTTAATTTCTGACAGTCACTATCGTACCACAGGAAAAAGAGGAATACAGTTACAGGAAAATTAAGAGTCCATGACAGGTTTTACAGTTTTCCTACATAATCGTCTAGGTGTAATGTTCCTGAAATATTAGCGGGTGTAAGCGTAAAGATATATTACAATGTTACAAAGAAAAAACAGGGAGTATAAAATCCCCCTGCCTTTTTGCTTATATAAAGAACCACAAAATGGAAATGCTGCAGATAACTAACATTGCTAGCACTAGCCACGTCCGGCTCCAGCGCCCAGCAACTATCAAACTTCACACTCCTCCAATCGATAAGTCAACATCGGCTCCTTGCGTCGCCGTGTTTCCTTTATCTCATTACGGAGTGCTCCAGTTTGTACGTTGCTAAACAGGCGCTTCCGCCTTTGTCCTTTAGTTAAACAATCCTTTAAAGAAATTGCTCAATGCACCGAAAATGTCAGCGAAGAAATTGGCAACACTCTTCCAGAATCCTTCATCAAGACCGAGCTCTTCTGCCCGCTCAGCGACACTGTCCGCAATATCCTTCAATTGATCACGTACACTGCCGAAGTCAATATCTAATTCACGCATGCGATCAACTAAGTTGATTAACATTTGACGATCTTCTTCACTTAAGTTAATTTCGAGTTTACTTAATTGTTCGCTGACAATTTCTTCAACTTCTTCCCGGGTTACCGGGTTCTGCTCCGCGATCATTTGTTTAATTTCCGTTAAAAGATGGGCAACATCTTCATCAGAGACGTCTTCGTTTTCTGCGAGATCTGTCGCTACGACAAGTTCATCATTCGCAAGCTCCATCCGCTCTTTATCAAGTTCCACACCTTCCACGTCATATGCTTTATAAATACCAGTCAGTGCTGAGTGACCGGTTACCGCCACAGGAGATACAACATCGACGGTCACATTCTCCGCACCGGCAGTGAGCAGTGCGTTCTCATACATTTCACTCGTCACCTTCGTAATGTTTCCTGGCGTTAAGATATTAACGACAAGCCCTTCTCCACCATTATCCATTGTAATCATGGCAGAAGAGTACATATTCGCATTTGGATTTCCATTAATGTAATTTGCATAATCCTGTCCAGTTACATCATACTCCTCCACTGCAGCATTCTCACCGAGCTCTAATTCAGCTCGTACTTCCTGGCGCTGAGACTCTGAAAGTTTCTCCCCGTATATCAGGATACTCTCTGACACAGCTCCTGCAGGTGTAGCAAGTCCGACCAATAAGACGGCTATTAATAGAAGGGATAGTATCGATTTTGTTATTTTTCGCATCATAAACACTCCTTTGAATAGAGAAGTTCAATATTACCTTTCCTTGCTCCCTATTATATGGAAAGGGAACTTGCATTTATTATACCTTTTCTCCGTGAAAATGAACACTTTAAAATAACCGCACTCATATTTGACAAATTTATATAAATATGAGCTAATCCCTTTATTTTTACTTCGGGATACGTTATATTTAGAGTAACGAAACATTTCGTTGGAAGGAAGGGCATTACAAATTAGTTATCGTCAAATAACAAATCGGAATTTAGCAATCATGTGGTTTGCTAACTTTTTTGTTAGCGGAAGTATGACAATGGTAATTCCATTTATTTCATTGTACATCGCTTCAATGGGGAATTTCTCTGATGCGTATGTGCAAACGTGGTCCGGACTGACATTTGCAGTTACGTTCATTACTGCATTTATCTTTTCACCAATCTGGGGTAGGATTGGCGATCGGTTCGGAAGAAAAAAGATTTTGATCATGTCCGCTATTGGAATTGGACTATCCGTACTATTGATGGGGTTTGCCACAACAGTTTGGCAGCTTTTTTTATTGCGATTAATCATGGGGGTTGTAACAGGATTTATCCCAATGTCCCAAGCGCTTATCGCCGTGCAAACACCTAAGGAAACAGCCGGTAAAGTACTCGGTACCCTGCAGACAGGTAGTGTTACTGGTGCATTAATGGGACCAATGCTCGGCGGAGCTCTAGCAGATGCGTTTGGATTTACGAATACATTCAAATGGGTATCCGTCACAATTTTCATTTCTGCTATTCTCGTATTCTTTGTTAAAGAAGTTCAATATAAGGTTTCAAAAGATGAACGAGATTATAAAACATATTCCAGTAAACAAGTATTAAAGCACATTGTTAGTAGACCAGTACTGCTCGTCGTCATGCTATTATCGTTACTCATACAAGTGGCACATTTCAGTATCCAGCCGATTCTCTCTTTATTTGTAGAGGAGATTCATGGACCTGTAAATATCGCCTTTTTTGCTGGGATGGCATTCTCGGCAGCAGGACTTGGGAACCTATTATTCTCACGCAGATTAGGCAAGCTTGGCGATAAGGTTGGTCATGTCAAAGTACTGACCGTTCTCTTATTTGCGGCAGGTATTGTCTACTTCCCAGGCGCCTTCGTCTCAAGCGTGTGGCAACTAATTATCCTAAGATTCTTACTTGGAGTTGCTCTTGGTGGGCTCGTTCCGCTGCGGATCGCTTATATCCGGCAGGCCGCTCCGTTATCCATGCAAGGTGAAGTGCTTGGCTACAATACGAGTCTGCGCTTTTTAGGGAACGTCATTGGACCAGCACTCGGTGGTCTGATTGCCGCATCATTCGGTTTCTCAGCTGTATTTTATATTACGAGCGGAATACTTGTTTTAAGTGGTGTCATTATGCTCTATACATGGTACACTTCCGAATACGAAGGAAAAGAATCGAAACTGTTTTCCATGCTGAAACAATAGATGAAGTAAAAGCCGGAACGTAGCTTAATTGCTCCGTCCCGGCCTTTTTATGCAGAAATATTGCATTTGACGAAGCAACCGATTATACTAGCAACAGCAATAAGACAACGAGGCAAGCAATTGTCAGCCTAAAAGAGAAAGTGTGATGGAAATGGGAATTGTTGTCGTAGAAATTTGCGATGGAAATACCATTACGTTAGTTGACGTCGAAGGTATTTTAGAATCCGAATTTCCAGAAGTTGCAGTCATTATGAATGAATGCTTAAACTTCTGCGGATTATGTGCCGTCCGCCCGTATGCATTAGTCAATAACAAGAGAGTCTTCGGAAAAACACCGGAAGAATGTCTCGATAAAATAAGAGTTGCCATAAAAGAAGAACTTGCTCAATTTGAATGAGCAAGTTCTTTTTTTCGTTGTTAAGCGGGCACTTCCGCCTTTGTCCGTCATTTCCCGGGAAATAATTTAACTCTTTTTGTCGAAAACAGTCAGTGCTTATAAGCTTGCCTGTAAAATTTCCAAGGAATCTTGTTTATTCAATTTCTTGAACACTCCATACTCTGGACGGACAGCGACCGCTTTGTCTGCAATAAGTTCAAGGCTATCAGCGGTTATGTTGTAATCAGAGAGCTTACTCGGTGCGCCGATGTCGTTCCAGAACATCCGTAATGCTTCAATCCCTTCAAGCGCCACTTCTTCATCAGATTTTCCAGCTGTCTCAACATGAAAAACCCGAACGGCGAGCTGTTTGAAACGAGCGACATTTCCTTCATTCAGTACATGCTTCATCCAGTTCGGGAAAAGAATCGCAAGCCCTCCTCCATGCGGGATATCATGGACTGCTGAGACTGCATGTTCCAAGTTATGGGTTGCCCAGTCACCGCGGACTCCAACATTAATCATGCCATTTAATGCGTACGTGCTGCTTAACATCATGACTTCCCGATATTCATAGTTCTCCGGATGCTCAATCAGTTTGGGCGCTGTTTCCATCATCGTTTGTAAAATGGATTCACAGAAACGGTCCTGCATCGGTGCATTTGTTGTAACATGGAAGTAATGTTCAAACACATGGGACATAATATCAACAATTCCATAAACCGTTTGATCTCGCGGCACACTAAACGTATAAGCAGGGTCAAGTATAGAAAACTTCGGATAAACAAATACAGAACCCCAGCCATGCTTTTCCTTCGTCTCCCAATTTGTAATGACCGAGCTCGTATTCATTTCTGATCCGGTTGCAGCCAATGTAAGTATAGTACCGAGCGGAAGGGCATCTGTTGCCTTTTCCTTCTTCATGACAATATCCCACACATCCGCTTCCGTTTTTGCGCCAGCCGCAATCGCTTTCGTACAATCAATCGTACTCCCGCCACCGACTGCAAGCAAGAAGTCAATTCCTTCCCGCTTACAGATTTCCACTCCTTTTCGAACAGTGGAGAGCCTTGGATTCGGTTCTACTCCAGGAAGCTCAAATACTTCCGCTTCCATTTCCTGTAACTTCCCGATCACTTCATCATAAATGCCGTTTCGTTTAATACTTCCACCGCCATAGACGAGCAGCACTTTCTTGCCATAACGGGAGACTTCTTTCGGCAAGGCTTGAATCTGATCCTTCCCGAACAATAGTTTCGTTGGATTTCGAAATACGAAGTTATCCATTATATACCCTCCTCTATTACTCGATATGTGCGATGCAATCCATTTCAACTAAGACATCTTTCGGTAACCTGCTCACTTCAATGGTAGCCCGTGCCGGATATGGCTCAATTAAGTAAGAACCATAGATTTCATTCACGGTTCCAAAGTGTTCCATCGAGTCTAAATAAATTGTGAATTTGACCGCCTGAGAAAAATCGGTTCCTGCTTCTTTCAAGATTGCCTTCAGATTTTCCATTACTTGCTCTGTCTGCTTCTCAATACCTTCCGCAACCTCCCCTGTTTCCGGGTCAACTGGAATCTGTCCGGAAATATATAGGAAATCTCCTGCTTGAATCGCTTGTGAATATGGTCCAATTGCTGCTGGTGCATTTTCTGTATGAATTGCTTTTACCATGAATATTCCTCCTCTTTCTTCAACTAACTCTATTCTACCATTATACTAATTATCTTTCGATTCGAATAAGTCTTTTTCACGGAATTTTCCATAACGATAATATAAAAAGGCAAAAATACTGCTAATCATAAAACTTACACCCATCCCCATCGCAATCCCCGTGTCACCGAACCACCGAGAGAAGAGCCAGGTGAGCGGGTAACGCAATACCCAAAAAGATAATAGATTCAAAATGAGCACTTGATACATTGCTCCTGCAGCCCGTACGACTCCATTCAAAATAAAGTTAATTCCTAAAAACGGATAGCAGAGCGCGATAATCGATAAGTATCTGGCGCCGAAATCAACCGAAGCTGCGTCTCGTGTAAATAATTTAATACCATATTCACCAAATAAAATGATGAATATGCCAATCGTCACCATAATCGCAAAGTTAAATAACACACCATATTTGGCGATTTTGTCTACCCGCTTCCAGTTTCTCACCCCTATATTTTGCCCAGCCATACTCGTTATAGCTGTACTTAAAGCTTGAGCAGGAAGCATAATAATACTGTCAAGGCGCTGAGCACTTGTAAAACCGGCAACAACAGGTCCGCCAAATGACGTCACAACACTCATGATCGCAGCGGAACCAGCTGAGATAACCGCCATCTGCAGACCAGATGGAATTCCAAGATGAAAGATGAGGCGAATATCTTTTAAAGCGGGAACAGTCGGCACGGTGAATGGTGCCAAGCGCTCGCATCTCATATAATAGAATCCATATAAAAATGCAAGTCCTTGAGATACAATCGTCGCATAGCCCGCTCCTTGAATTCCCCAATCAAACACCGAAATGAATAACGGATCAAAGATAACGTTGGCAACTACTGCCACTGTTACAAATCGAAGTGGCGTCTTACTGTCACCGAGTGCGCGCATGACCGTACTGATGAAGTTATAGCCAAACAAAAATAAGATTCCCATAAAATTAATTTGGAGGTATGCCTTCGCATCCTGCATCATCGTTTCCGGCGTGCCTAATAGATTCAATAATTGTTCAGCAAAAAAGAAACCAATGACACCAAGGAGAACAGCAAGTGAGGTCATCAGTACAACAAATGCGTTTAAATAGCGCTTCAAACCATCATCATTCTGCTTCCCCTTCTGCTGGGAAAGGATTGTGAGTGCTGCATTGTTCAGTCCGATAATAAACGCGAGGACAGTAAATAGAATTGTACTTGATATTCCAATCGCCCCAAGCGCAGTTGCGCCGAGTAGGTTACCGACCCATAAACTATCAATAAATTGATAGGATGTCTGCAGCAAGTTCGTAAGTAGAATCGGCCAGGAGAAATGAAATAATTGCTTTAAAATATTTCCTTCCGTAAAGTCATATTGCCTTGTCATATCCGATCAGCCTTTATATCCATATTTAGTCTATCCTTCATAATACCGGATTGATAAATATAAGCAAAAGAGAGGCTCCTGAAACCGAATCAGGAGCCTCTCTTTGTAACATATTTTTTGTTTAAGCATTTACCACTTGTTTTTCCGCATCGTTTTTGTTTTTCTTTTTATCCATGAACTGAATCACGAGCATGATTGCGAAAATGACTGCACCAAAAAGATCCGTATTACCTTCCGGGTACATAAGCAGGATACCTGCAACGAAAGCGATGATTCGTTCAATCCAGTGCAGCTTCCGGTACCAGAATCCGATTAGGCCTGCTCCGATTGCAATCATACCGGTAATTGCGGTAATAATAATCCAAGTAATCCCTAAGATGGTAACGTCAATCATTAACAGTTGCGGTTCGAAGACAAACATATATGGAATAATAAAGGCTGCAATCGCTAGTTTCGTAGCATTTACACCCGTTCGTATCGGTTCTCCGCCAGATATACCCGTCGCAGCAAAGGCTGCCAGTGCAACTGGTGGAGTGATGTCTGCCACAATTCCAAAGAAGAACACAAACATGTGCGCTGCAAGAATCGGGATTGCCAGCTCCAGCTGATCACTCAAGGCTAAAATTGCTGGTAAGGCGATGGTTGAAGTAATAATATAGTTCGCAGTTGTCGGTGAGCCCATTCCAATAATAATCGACGTAATCATTGTAAAGAATAGCGTGAGCAAGATAAGCATCATATCATTGAATGCAATACTTTCTGCCATTCCAACTAAACTATTTCCTAATTTTAATCCTAGCCCACTTCTGGTCACTACCCCAACAATAATCCCCGCACAGGCTGTCGCTGCTGCTACCCCTAAAGCAGTTCGTGCACCGTCTGTTAACGCAGTCAAGAATTTACCAAGTGTAAATTTGCCCTTCTTGTCAAGGAACATATTCGTTTCCTTACTGAACATGCTCACAATAATTGCAGCAAGGATACCATAAAGAGCAGTCCGCTCAATACTAAAACCTTCAAACAGGAAATAGACAATCGCTACGATAGGTAAAAGCAAGTACAGTTTTTTCAGCACTTGCATTTTATTCGGAAGCTCTTCTTTTGGTAATCCAACTAGCCCTAATCGCTTGGCTTCCAGATGTGTCATCACCCAAATACCAGTGAAATAGAGTAATGCGGGTATAACCGCTGCTTTTGCAATATCCCAATACGGGACACCGGCAAATTCAATCATGAGGAATGCGGCTGCCCCCATAATCGGTGGCATAATCTGTCCGCCGGTTGAAGCGGCTGCTTCAACTGCACCTGCAAAGTTCGATTTATATCCAAGACGTTTCATCATTGGAATCGTATATGAACCGGTTGTTACCGTATTCGCTACGGAACTTCCAGAAATCGTCCCATTCAAGGCACTGGAGAAAATAGCTACCTTTGCAGGTCCACCAACCCGACGTCCTGCAATTGCAAGTGCCAAGTCATTGAAGTAAAGACCAACACCTGTCTGAACTAAAAATGCCCCAAATAAAAGGAATAAGAAAATATACGTGGACGATACTTGTAACGGCGTACCCAGGATCCCTTCCGTCGTAAAGAACATCGAATTAATTAGCTGATTCAACGTCAACCCACGGTGGGCCAGCATTCCCGGCATATGCGGACCTAAATAAGCATAAACGAGAAACAGCGCTGCAATGATGACAATTGGTAATCCAACCGCTCGTCTCGCCGCTTCTAAAACGAGCAGAATTGCGATTCCCCCAATGATCATTTGGGTGTTATCAATTCCTCCGACTTTCATTACCAATGTTTCATAGAATACAGGCCAGTAGGCACTCACGGTAATGGACAAGATGATGAGGATCCAGTCATACCATGGAACACTTGATTTCTTTAATCCCTTCTTCGCCGGGAACAGTAAGAAAATGAGTGATAAAGCGAAACCTAGGTGAATCGTTCGTTGGATATATGCGGTGTAGGCACCAAATGCTCCGGTGTAAAGATGGAATAGAGAAAATGCGATAAGGATGATAAAGACAAGCCAGCCAAGAATCCCACCTAATTTTCTCTGGTTTGATTCCACATCATACTTTTCCATCAACTTCTGCTGTTCTTCTTCTGACAATTGCACCATATCTACTTGTTCATTTTTGTCACTCATCTATCTTCACTCCTTTCAAGTATTTCCATAGCGGCAGTTTATCTATTTGTACAGTATAAGTTTCACCAGGTTCAAAATAGTCATTGAACCAAACCATCTGCTTCTCCGCTTCACCTCCGTACTGCCAGCGGAGCCGATGCTCAGATACTGTCTTCCCGTTGCGGATATCCATCGATTCAAAGATATAATTTAAATTGCCGACATGATATTTGCCATCCTTCACTTCAAACGTCTGCCCTTCCTCGGCATTGGAAGGCATGCCAATTCCATAGGATTCAAAAATCATTTCGTACTGCTCAATATTCAAGTCCGCGGTTACAATATATCTTTCTACCACATCGGTTAAGTGGATGGAATGAGTGAATATAATATCGAATCGGTCACCTTGATCGAGCGGCAACAATGCAACCAGTTCATTTGAATTCCTTTCATGAAAAGTAAGTGCTGACTTTGAAGGAATCAATAAAATGAAGCCAATTAGCAGGATGCCAAAAATAGGAATTATAATTTTAAGTTTCATTCTATGTAACCACCAGTTTTTCGGTCAATAAAACGGCCGGCTTTCAAAACTAGTTTACCGTCTTGATTGCCGGCCTTTAAATTAAATCAATTATTAATCAAGTACTCCTGCCTCTTGGAAATAACGCTCGGCACCAGGGTGGAAGTCAATTCCAATTCCTTCAACTCCCGTTTCCGGTGAGATGAATTCTCCCTTGGAGTGTGAGATCGAGTCCGCATTATCATAGATTGCTTTCGTAATCTCATAAACGACATCTTCTGATAAAGAATCCGTCACGGCTATCATCGCAAGAACAGCTACCGTCTTGATTTCTTCATCAATCCCGCTATATGTTCCACCAGGAATCGTATCTTCCGCATAGTACGGATACTCTTCAATGATCGCATCAATCTTGTCCTGCTCAATCGGAAGAACAGTAACATCTGTAGTTGCGCCTAGACCTTCAACTGATCCAGTTGGTGTGCCAGCTGTAATGAATGCAGCATCAATATTACCGTCTTGGATACCGCTAGTAGATTCATCGAAATCCAAGTGCTGAGCATCGATGTCATCCATTGTTAGATCATGCGCTTCAAGAATTTGTTCTGCGTTGATGTAAGTCCCTGAACCTGGCGCACCTACTGATACAGTTGCACCTGCCAGGTCTTCTATCGATTCAATTCCCGAACTTGCGGTTGTCACAATCTGTACCGTTTCCGGGTAAAGGGATCCAAGTGCTAATACATTATCAACCGGCTCCCCTTCGAATGCATTAATTCCTTCTTTTGCGAAAGCTACAACGTCCGTCTGGACAAACGCCAGCTCTGCTTCCCCTTCCTTGAGGGAGATAACGTTATCCGCAGAAGCATTGGATGATGGAGAATCTGTCTGAATCCCTGTCTCCTCAGAAATAATCTGCGCCATTTCTCCTCCAAGCGGGTAATAAGTACCGCCTGTTCCACCAGTAAGCATACTTAGAAACTCTGGTGCATCTTCTCCTGCTTCTGTTTCCTCACCATTTTCGCTACCAGCGTCATCGCCGCCAGTGTCGCCGTTTGCATCTCCCTCATCATCTCCACCGCCACCACACGCTGCTAAAAACAAAGCAAGCGCTATCAATAGTGCGAAGATAATGGATAATTTATTCTTTTTCATCTTACATCCCCCTTTCGTTATACGTAAAATTCTAACAAAAAGCTTTATTTTGTCAATATAATTCTTAGTAATTATCGACAAATTAGCAATATTTAACAGATAATTAACGATAATCTATTAGATAAACATAGATTCTGTTTGCACTATTTCTTTCTATCCACTTTACCTGCTTTAAATAAAAAAAGCAATAATATTGTATCCGCTTCCAGCAAGGTTCTTGACAATATTACGAAAATTCAATATGATGATGTGTAAATATTTAGATGTTTCTCATGATTGGAGGTAATGAGATGAAACTAAAATTAGCTGTATTTGGAATACAACCGACGATCGACCGAATCCATTCGCTTTTAGAAGAAAATAAAGAAATTGAACTACTACCTTTCACCTATTCAAAAGCAGAGGAGACAACTACTCTCCTTGATACCGTTTATAATTGTGATGTTTATTTATTTACAGAATATCTATCTTACTTATATGTTTACAACAGGATTGAAAAAGAACGCCTGCCTACGATTCAGATTGAACCGGATCCTTATATGGTGAGCGCGGCTCTATACCGTCTACAAGCGGAAAAAAACGTTAAACGAATTGCCTTTGATTTGTTTGATGAATCATATCTTGATGATGTTGTGCGAGAGCTGAACTTGGATGAGGAACCAATCAAGCCTATCCTATTTGACAGCTGGGAAAAGCCAGATCCAGAGCAGCTAATCACTTCTTATACAACTCTTTGGAACGAAGGTAATATTGAATATGTACTTGCAAGCACAGAGGAAATCGCTGCAGAGTTAAGAGGACGAGATATTCCGGCAAGTACACTCCATCTGCCTGAGCTTCGGCTGAAAGAAGCACTCAATCAAACAATTTCACTCGCTAAACTGAGTGAGTCAGAGAATAACCAAATGGTTACAGGCTATATTTCAGTTAAAGGCATTGACGAAAAAACAGAAATCATCGGTCATAGTTTAGATATTTTAAAGCGGATTAGGAGAATATTGACGCGGTTTAGTACACGAACAGACACAACCTTTGTAGAAACAGAGGAAAGAAAATTTGTTTTATACGGCAGTGAGAAGCTACATAAACATTTGAAAGAACATTACCGGTCGTTTCCATTATTACAAGAAATGAAAAGCAGTATTAAACTTCCGGTTCATCTTGGGTTCGGTCTTGGGCTCAGTGCACTTGAATCTGCAAAAAATGCGGAAATAGCCCATGAAAGCTGTCAACGCAGCGAACACAGCATCTGCTATATTACGAATGAGAGGCAAGAGATGATTGGGCCGATTGGCGTGAAAAAAGAAATCGATACATCCAGTCTTTATCAGGCTTTAATTCATCATGCCCGCCTGAACAATGAGCTTTCCTATAATTTCATTGACTTTATTACCGACCGAAATAATGAGCCTTTTTCAACAAATGATGTGGCACTGTTTTATCAAGTGACGAAAAGAAGTGCCGAGCGGACAGTAAATAAATTGTTGACGGGTAATGTTATTAAAATTGCCGGTGAAGAACGCCCCTATAAAAAAGGCAGACCACGAAAACTATTTACGTTGAATCATTAAAAAATCCCCCCTATCGTTCCTAAAAGGACGGTATGGAGGATTCTTTCATTCATGATGATGCGAACCCAAGTGTAAAACCCCCGCGGAATGAAGTTTCGTTTTACAAGCTCAGTAATTCACGGATGTCATCTTCGCTTAGGCTACTCAGCATTTGTTCGCCTGGTTGAATGACTTGGTTGATGAGTTCGCGTTTTTTCTGTTGCAGGGCGTAAATTTTCTCTTCAATCGTTCCTTCCGCGATGAGACGGATCACTTGAACAATCTTCTTCTGTCCGAAACGATGAGCTCTTCCGGTTGCCTGGTCTTCCACGGCAGGGTTCCACCAAAGGTCATATAAAATAACCGTATCGGCCCCTGTCAAATTCAGCCCGGTCCCCCCTGCTTTCAGTGAAATCAGGAAGACACTCTTCTCTCCACTGTTAAAGCGTTCGCTCATATGGAGCCGTTCCTCGGAACCCGTTTCTCCGCTCAAATAAAAGAAATCAATTCCTTCTTTGTTCAACTCTTTGATAATCAATTCATGCATACTCGTGAATTGGGAGAAAATCAGCATCCGTTTATCGTTTTCAAGAGCCGTCTTCACCGTCTCCATCAGTTGCATCAGCTTGCCCGATTCTCCTTGATAATTCTCGATAAACAAGGATGGGTGGCAACAAATCTGACGCAGTCTCGTGAGTCCCGCCAGTATTTTCATCCGGTTCTTATTAAAGCCGCTGTCTTTTAATGACTCGGAAGCATCTTGCTGTACTTGCTGAAGATAACCGACGTACAACTCCTTCTGCTCCTGGGTCAATTCAGAAAGACTGACAGATTCAATTTTATCAGGTAATTCCTTTAATACATCCTGCTTCAGGCGGCGTAAAATAAATGGTCTTGTTATACTCGCGATTCGTTCATTGGAAAGCTGCTTGAACTTCCGTATATTCGGCATTAGACCTGGCAAGATGACTTGGAAAATGGCCCATAATTCTTCTATCGAGTTCTCAATTGGCGTTCCGCTTAAAGCAAATCGGCGGGAAGCATTGATCTGGCGGATTGCCTGGGATGTCTTTGTTGCATAATTTTTAATATATTGTGCTTCATCTAGAATCAAGGTCTGAAAGTCGAGTTGGCTATAGTGTTCAATATCCTGCCGTACCGTAGAATAGGACGTAATCCAAACATCGGCACCCTGCTTATTCTTGATTTTTTCCAGTCTTTCCGCAGGTGTCCCGGTTAATATTTCAACGTTTAAATGTGGTGTGAATTTATCGAATTCATTCTTCCAATTGTAAACAACGGATGAAGGTGCGACGACAAGATGCAGCTTCTCACTCGGTTCAGATGCAAGATAAGCAATCGTCTGCAATGTTTTTCCAAGTCCCATATCATCTGCTAAAATTCCACCTAAGTGATAGCGGCTAAGTGACTTGAACCATTGGTACCCAGTAACCTGATAGGTCCTAAGTTCGGCATCAAGCTGCTTCGGTAATTCATCGACATGTTCTTCCGGTGAACGTAAGTGATGAATGAGCGAGCGGAATTCCGGATCATAGCTCTTCTTTGTATCGATCAGTTCATCGATTTGCGTACTCCGGTACAGCGGCATTTGCACGTTTCCGCTAGTTACATCTTGTTTTTTAATATCCAGTTGATCGAAAAAGTCATTTATCGAGGAAAAGGCATCATTTTCAAGCGAGAGCATTGCTCCGCTGTTTAAACGATAAAATCGTCTTTTTTCAATAACAGCCTGCAAAATCGCATCCACTTCCGACTCATCCACTCCATCGATATCAAAGCTGATTTCAAGCAGATTGGAAGCTGAATCAAGATTCACATTCGTCGTTGCTGTCGGTTCATGCTCCACAATCATATACTTCAAGTCTGACGTCAGGAACAATTCCACCTTTTCTGCTAGAAGCGGCAGGATTTCATAAAGGAATTCATAAAGCTCCTCTTCTGCTTCCGTCTCCAGGTAGAGCTCTTTTCCATTATACCGGAAGTTCGCATGCTCGATCAGCTCCATGATTTCCCGTTCTTTTTCGACTTCACGAATAATAATGACGTCTTCCTGACCGCCTCCGTTAAATGGATGAACGAGATGCTTTCCATAATGATATTCCAGTTTTCCGTTCACTACGTCCTCCTGTAATTCGAGGTACAGTTTCGCCTGGAGTGGTACTTGAATGACTTCTTCAATAATATTCTCAGCAACCGTCACATCACCTACCGTTTTTAAAGACGGAATGACTTCTGAAAAGAAACGATCTGCCTGTTGTTTTGAAATTGCAAGAGCGTAGTGATTGATATTGAATTTAAAAAGGTTAGCGACGATCTTCGTTTGCTCTGGCGTAATAAAGTAAAAGACCCCATTATTTAACAGCATATTATATTCTTGTAAAATGGACATCCCACTGCCTTCAGCAAGACGCAGCAAAATGTCTTGTTCATTACTTTTTTCAAGCATAAATTGAAAAGGGAAACCCTCTTCCGCAATCGTTACATCCTCATATGTCCGGTCTGCTACCGTAACCGTTGTCTTCCGGTTTGCAAGCTTTAAAAGCAAATCACGGGCGGCAAGCGGCGGGATTGTCATATACCGGTCATCGGCTGTATTTGTCATGGAATAGAAGGTGGAATGATAAATATTTTCATTCTTTTGAATCGCGTGGAGCATCTGGAATACTTCTTCATCCAATTGCAGGAGGTAATTTTCTTCTGGTCTGTACGTGAAGTTTTTCGTGAAAAAGTATTCTTTTCCAGCTAGGACTGCATCAATTAACTCGAACAGTTCTTTTACAACATAGGTGCGATTCTCACCAAATTTCAGTTCGATGAGCAAGTTCCCACTATAGCTTACGTGCAAATGATACTCTACTTGCACCGGCGTCTGATCCATGACTAGGCTCGGATTCTTCTGTTCCAATTGCTGCAGTTCGCTGATCTGCTCGATGAAACGATCCGTAATTTTATAATCATAGGAAACTGCCTGCTCTCCGGCTCCGTCCTTCGCTTGGATCATGAGCAAAGTTGCTACGATATGCTTACAAGACCCGTATGTGTCGAAAGCAGGACAATCACAATACGTATCAATCGTACCTTTATCGATGTCTTTTACATCGATTTCGACAAAGTAATCTTCTGTACCAGCAACGGTTGTTGTCCATACTCCATGATTCCTATCATAAAGCGGTTCACTGACCCTGCCCTTTTTATAATAATCGAGTCCCCGCCGGTAGATAACCGATGGGAATAATCTGCTGATGTTAACATCCTTTAATGGTTTCAAGATCATACTACCTGCCTTTATCTGCTATTGCCTCAATTTCTATTTTAAAGGAAGCAAGAACAAAAGTGAAAAGAAATCACGCATTGCTCTCCTGCTTTCTTCCTTTTATATAAAAATAAATATACATGATGATCGAACAAAGAATTGAAATGGATGATGCGATATAAATTGATGCGTAATTAAAATTCGATGCGAGCATTCCGAAAAATATTGCGGCAACCCCAATCCCTAAATCAAAGAAGGAGAAGAATGTCGCATTTGCCATCCCTTTTCGGTCTGCATCTGCTTTATCGACCGCCCATGCCTGAAGTGCTGGCTGAACGGTTCCGAATCCAAATCCATATAACGCTGCTGCCGTCAACAGAATCGTCGTACTCGGCAACCAGGCGAGCAATAGCATAGCGGCAAATATGAATATTGCACCTGGCACGAACACATAGAGATGTCCTTTCTTATCATAAATTTTCCCTGCAAAAAGCCGGGATATCATGAGAAAAATGGCATAGACAAGGAAATACGTTGCGATTCCTTCCACATCCCGCTCCAGCGCATGGAGGGGTAAAAAGGTAGCAATCCCGCCAAATGTCGCCGTAATAAAAAACATAAGAATCGACGGCTGTAACGCAGTCTTCTCCAGTACATCAAAACGGGCAGGTTTTGATCGCATATCCGGTACTTCTACCTTTTTATATCCGATGCCAAGCGATAATAGTAAAGCGGTAAGCCCAAGCGCCGCAGAAATGAAGAAGATATCTCGGAACGAAATAATACCGACAAGAGAGAGCCCGAGTGATGGCCCCATAGCCAAGGCGATATTTCCCGATAAACCGAAATATCCCATCCCTTCTCCCCTTCTCTTCGGTGGAATTAAATCAGTAGCAATCGTCCCTCCTGCAGTTGTTGAAAATCCCCAGCCCGCACCTTGAAGAATCCGAACCAGGCCAAGCAGGAAGATGCTTGCGAGGAACCCATAAATTCCCATTGTTATGACAAAAATAGTAAGTCCAATAATATATACAAAACCACGCCCTTTTGATTCTAGTGCATGACCTGCAAAGGGGCGCAATAATAACGCTGAAAAGGTAAAGATTCCAACGATGATCCCAACCATCTGGTCACTGCCGCCAAGTTCTTTTACATAAAGCGGAAGAGTCGGCAGTGTCATTTGAAAGCCAAGAAAAACAAAAAAGTTCGCTAACCAAATAAAAACAAAGTCTTTTGTCCAAATTCTGTTCTCTTTTGGGTTCGAATAAAGTCTTGCCTCTCCCATTTGATCAGACTCCCTCTCCTAAATGCTTAATACTAGATTATACCGGATTATTTCGAGAATGGAAATATTTAATATCCCAACCCGCACACTGAATAGGATAATTGCTTTCATTCAGCGTAAGTGATTTGGCTCATTAACATATTCAGAGCTTTAATTACCGTTCAGTTGCCCGGGGGACGGATGCTTTCCACGGGCACGGCCTCAGCCTCCTCGGAAGAAAACCGCTTCCTGCGGGGTCTTCGGACACGTGCTTTTCCCGTAGGAGTCACCGTCCCCCGGGCAACTGAACTGGTAAGATGATTATTATAAATAGAAATTATTCCGTCAAGATAAGGAGTATACTTTTTCCAGAACATTAAATAGTGATTCAAATTCGACCTTTGCTGGTAGCAGTCCAGACACCTCGAGACTCCTGCGGGAGGTCGGCTAAGAAGGATTTTTTTTAAATATGCTATCTCTTGAAACTTTTATCCATTTCACCCGTATAACCTACTACAACGAAACATACATATTTTTTATTCGAAAGGAGTCGGTGCTGGAATGGATTTGATGTTGGAAGTAAATGGGCTTAATAAATCCTTTAAAGACAAACAAGTTTTAAAAAACATTTCCTTCGAAGTCAAGAAGGGTGAAATAATGGCGATTCTTGGCCCGAATGGTGCTGGTAAATCAACAACCATCCGCAATATAATGGGAATCATGTACCCCGACGATGGAACTGTCACGTTCCATAACCACCAAGGGAAAGGAATACCGCAAAATAAAATTGGCTACCTTCCTGAAGAACGGGGCTTATACAAAAACGTAAAGGTCATGGACATCTTGCTTTACCTTGCCGATTTGAAAGATTATCCCGTTGGGAAGGCAAAAGAAAGAGTACTTGCCTACTTGAAAAAATTTGACTTGGAAGGTAAAGAAAACGTCAAGATGGAAGAGCTATCAAAAGGAATGGGACAGAAAGTACAATTTATCGGTGCAGTCATTCATGAACCGGAATTATTGATTCTTGATGAACCATTCTCTGGTCTTGACCCGGTAAGTCAGGAAATTTTCAAAGATGAAATTCGCAGTCTCCGGGATAATGGCACTGCAATTTTACTTTCATCCCACCAAATGAACTTAGTGGAAGAAATGTGTGACCGATTATTTATGATCCAACGCGGAGAGAAGGTCATTTATGGTTCACTTGATGCTGTGAAACAAGAGTATGCCAACTTTAAATGCACCATCCGCGGCAGCAATGAAAGAAGCACTTTAGAGGCCATTCCTGACGTTGAAAATATTGAACAGGACGGCGATGTCTCGATTCTTTATTTAACGAAGGATGTCAATCCAAACCATTGGCTGAAACAACTGCCAGACGATGTTACGATCCAGGAACTAGCGATTGACCGTGTATCTCTTCATGAAATCTTTATCGATATCGCAACAGATAAGCACTTAATGCCGGAAGAAGGTGAAGTCCATGCGTAATGCGATGAAAGTGGCGAAGTGGGAAATCAAGCGAAATATGAAAAATAAAACCTTTCTAATCGGATTATTCCTTACTCCCCTCTTAATTGTCGGTTTCGGCCTGATTGGCAGCTGGATTGGCGGCGATTCAGACGATAGCGCTGAAGGAGATGAGATGACTGTTTTCATCAATGATGAGATTGGCATTATCGATGAACTCTCGCAGTATGCTTCCGAAAGTGGACTGGACTTTCGGATAGAGGAAACGAATGTGGAAATTGGCGAAGTTGCTGCTGAGTTAGAGGAAGCGGAAGATACTGCCTATGTATTCTTAAATGAGGCTGCCTTGAACGAAGGCGTCATTCCAGTGTATATCGCTGAAGATGTGGATTCATTCTTTTCAAATCAGCTGGCCATTTTTCAAGCACCAATTCTTAGCTATCAGATGGAGACGCTTGGCTTAACGGAAGAGCAATCACTTGCTGTCTCTCGCGGGATTCATTTTGCGGAAATGGATGCAGAAGAAATCACGGACGATGGAGCTCTTGAAGACGAGGCAGCCGGTGAAGATTTCCTAGCGGGAATCGTTCCAGCAGCTTTTGGTGGTATCATTTTCATTTCGATTCTTTTCACCGGGATGGCAATGTTCCAAAGTGCTTCTCAAGAGAAAAAAGATAAAATCGCCGAAATCATTCTCTCTTCCGTCACTCCTGAAGAATTAATGCAAGGGAAAATTATCGGCTATTTTGTTCTTGGACTTGTGCAAGCGGCTGTATTGCTCGTGTTCTTAGTGCCATTTATCCTGTTCACGACCGATATCCCGCTGTTTGAGTATTTATTCGTTCCGGAAACACTGCTGTTTGTATTCATTGCTGTGCTGAACTACTTGATGTTTGCAGCAATCTTTGTGGGAATCGGTGCTACGATTGAAGATGTGACGACTTCCGGCAACTTCCAAGGGATCGTCATGATGCTGCCATTCTTGCCATTCATTTTCATCGGTCCGGTCGTTGCAGACCCTTCTGGTTTAATGGCGCAAATCGGAACTTACATTCCGTTCACTGCTCCAGGAGTATTGCTGCTCCGCCTTACGATGCTCGATGTTTGGCCATGGCTTGAAATCGGCATCTCTCTTGCGATTATCATCGTCAGTGTCTTTATCTTTGTCAGGCTTGCTGGCAAAATCTTTAAGGTCGGAATTCTCATGTACGGGAAGAACGCAACCCCGGGTGAAATTTGGAAATGGTTAAAAGCCTAAACTTCTTTTTCCTTTTCATTTAAATATATACTATAATATTAGTATAATAGCATTCACTTGTGGGAGGTATTCATATGTTAATGTATGTTATAGCCTTAGGTATCGGAGTAAGCATCAGTTTAATTATCGCAAGCGAAGTATGGGATTAATAAGATGCGCAGAGCACATCCACGGTTTGGATGTGCTCTTTTTTTATGTAGTGTCCAGTTGCCCTGCTTGGGACGGGCGTTTTCCGATGAAAACCAGATGCATATGCTGATTGAGAATAAACCTGGTTACTTTCCATTAGAGTAAAGTCAGCGTATTGATGGGAAGATTAAACGTGATTGCTTTCCCACTAAAGATAGGTAAACGAGCTACTCGGAAAATATATGAAATAACGTTTCAAATTAAGCTTTCTCACAAAGCAATCCAGAGCCTAGGGGGGAGAAGGTTATACTTATCCGGAATGAAAGTAAGCCTTTTAAGCAACCAGTCTCTAAGGACCTTTTTCCCAATTATTCCGAATAGTTCTTTATCATCATTATGGATTTATTTCTTCTATTCCCTTGTTTACTCGTTTCATTCATATTATTATAAAACTATTAATCTAATTTTTTCCAAAATACAAGGAGGCATTTATGAGGAACCTCAAGATTAGCTTTATCGTAATAGTATTACTTACTTTCTTTATTCATGTGGAAAAAATGGAGGCAGCAAGCGGACAAACTTATGAAGTGGGAGCAAATATTCTTCATGTTCGCGAGGATCCTGCAAGTGATGCAACTATTATTGGACTTCTACATAAGGGAGATAGGCTTACAGTCTTCCAGGAACAATACGGCTGGGTGCAGACTTATTATGGCGGAAGCACCGCTTGGGTTGCAAAGCATCATTTGATTCAGGCGAGCCCCGAAGTACCTGCAGCAAATTCGGAACAAACTGCAACACCAGCAAAGACAACGGAAGCTGCTGCAAACTCAGTGACCGTTACTGCTCCAAGTGTCAATATCCGTTCCGGTCCAACCCTTGAGTATGCGGTCATTGCCGGAGCATCCCAAGGGGAAACATTTAATACGATTTCCAAATCAGGTGATTGGATAAATGTTGAACTTAACAATGGAAATACCGGCTGGATTGCTTCCTGGCTGACAAGTTCATCGGGTGCGAGCACTGCAAGTTCAAGTGAACAAGCAACAGAGACAGCTACCACACAAGTTGCAAGTGTCAATACCGATAAGGAACCAACGTCAGCAAACCGCTCTCTATCTGGCTTCAATATCGTATTAGATGCCGGTCATGGCGGAAGAGATCCTGGTGCGATTGGTCTTGGCGGTGTGTATGAGAAAGAACTTGTTCACCAGACTACAAACCAGATTGCGCAAACGCTTCGGAATCACGGGGCAACCGTAATTGAAACACGGACATCGGACTACTATTTATCATTGGACGAGCGAGCAGATTTGAGCAACGCTTATAATACGGATGCATTCATTAGTATCCATTATAATTCATTCCCAGTTGTTTCTGTTCAAGGCTTCAATACATTCTATTATACAGAAGCTGGTCATCAACTTGGAAGACATGTCCATTCGAGTATAAGTTCTGCTGTTCCTTTAGCGAACCGCGGACTTGGACAAGCCGGCTATAAAGTTCTCCGTAACACGAATGCACCGGCCATTTTATTGGAGTTAGGATTTATTACGAGCCCTTATGATTTATCGGTTATTCAAACAGCCGATTATCAACAAACGGTGGCGGATAAGATTGCCAAAGGATTATTAAATTATTTTCATTAGACACGAATCCCTTCACCATTTTTGGTTGAAGGGATTTTATAATCAAATAAACCTGCTCCGGCTAACATCATAATGTGGAAACATTGAACTAACTTGCAGGATAGTTATTTTTTAAATTGTTCTAAACGGCTGAAGAAATCAACGACAAATTCATAAAAGATTTTCTCCGTCGGTAGTAGTTCGCGATCGGCCGGAATAATCATCCCAACCGTGCGGGTGACGACTGGATCAATCAAAGGGATTCGGACGGTTGCCCGTGGTAAGTTATCGACAAGCGTGCTTTCCGGAACGAGGGAAATACCAAGCCCTGCCGAAACAAGCCCTTTAAGTGCATCAATATCATCCCCTTCAGACGTAACAGTTGGGGTAAAGCCAATTTGCTCACAAGCTTGCATGAGAATACGCCGTAAGATAAAGCCTTCCGGGAACATGATGAAAGATTCATCACGAAGATCGGTGAGCCGTAATGCTTGCTGATTCGCCTTCGGATGATGCAATGGAACTAAGGCCACAATTTTTTCGGTCGACAACACCTTCCCCACCAGGCGAGATTCCTCCATTGGAACGGGCGCAAGTAATGCCATATTCGTTTTCCCTTTCAATACATAGTCTTTTAACTCATAATAATTCCCTTGAATTAATTTAAACTTTACCGCCGGATAATGCCGCCGAAAAGCAGAAATCAAGGTCGGCAAAATATACAACGCTAATGTACTGACGAAACCGATATGAATCGTTCCTTTTTCTGGATCGGTATATTCATGAATGACCTGTTCGGCATCTTCAATCACATGAATCGCCTGCTCCATATGCTTTAAAAAGATTTCCCCGATTGGAGTGAGCCGGACATTTCTTCCTTCACGGATAAATAAGCTCACCCCCAGCTCTTCTTCAAGCTTTGCAATCTGCCGGCTAACCGCAGATTGCGCGACATGCAGGTGATTTGCCGCCTCGGTTACATGTTCCCTTTTCGCTACTTCAATAAAATATTTAATCTGTCTTAGTTCCACATTCGAGCCCTCCCAAACTTATTATCTCATATCGGCATTGATTATATCTATCTTTTATATTGTTTAGATAGATATAAAAAGGTAAAATAGAGGTATAATTATACGTATAGACATAAGGAGGAAGAGCATATATGAACACAATCAGTAATCAACTAGATACCGCTAATAAAGAAGTATCCGCATATCTGGATGGAATTTATCGTTCGGTTGTGAAACGCGACCCGAATGAACCTGAGTTCCACCAAGCTGTTGCTGTATTCCTCCAATCGATTCTCCCTCTACTAGAAAAAGAGCCTCATTATATGGAAATGGGTATTCTCGAACAAATCGTTGAACCCGAACGCGTTATTTCTTTTCGCGTTACATGGGTGGATGACAACGGCAAAACCCAAGTAAACCGTGGGTACCGGGTACAATTCAACAGTGCCATTGGACCGTTCAAAGGCGGCATTCGTTTTGATCCAAGCGTTAACTTAAGTATCGTTAAATTCTTAGGGTTTGAACAAACATTTAAAAACTCACTAACTGGCCAGCCGATCGGTGGAGGTAAAGGTGGCGCAGACTTCGATCCGAAGGGTAAGTCAGATAATGAAATTATGCGCTTCTGTCAAAGTTATATGACGGAACTTGCCAGATATATTGGTCCAGACGTTGATGTTCCTGCTGGCGACCTCGGGGTCGGCGCAAGGGAAATTGGTTATATGTTCGGCCAGTACAAACGAATCCGTGGTGCTTATGAGGCTGGAGTAATCACTGGAAAATCCCCAGATTATGGTGGAAGTCTTGGAAGAACGGAAGCAACTGGTTATGGGACAATCTATTTCTTGAAAGAAATGCTGAGAGATATTGGACATAACATTAGCGGAAGTTCCATCGTCGTTTCCGGTTCTGGTAACGTATCGATTTATGCGATGGAAAAAGCAAGCCGACTTGGAGCGAAAATCGTCGCTTGTAGTGATACTTCCGGTTACATTTATAATAAAAATGGAATTGTCATCGAAGTACTTAAGAAAATTAAGCAAGTGGATAAAGGTAGAGTAAGCGATTATCTGGAATTCGATCCAGATACAACTTACTATGAAAACTGTAAAGGGATTTGGAGTGTACCTTGTCACGTTGCCTTACCTTGTGCAACACAGAACGAACTTGATGAAGAAGATGCGATTGCACTCGTCAAAAATGGTGTCATCGCAGTTGCTGAAGGAGCAAACATGCCAAGCACACAAAAGGCAACGAATGTCTTTCTTGAAAATGGTGTCGCATTCGGACCAGCGAAAGCAACAAACGCTGGTGGAGTAGCTGTTTCCCAGCTAGAAATGGCACAAAACAGCATGCGCCTCAAATGGACGTTTGAAGAAGTTGATGAGCGTCTCCAAGATATTATGAAGAGTATTTACAATAACTGTGTAGATGCAACGGAACAATTCGATAATGCAACAAACCTAATCCAAGGTGCAAACATCGCCGGATTTAAGAAGGTTGCGGATGCAATGATTGCTCAAGGTGTTATCTAAAAACAGATAAGAAAAGACCTGCCATTCTTCTTGATTGGCAGGTCTTCTTTTTTATAGCAGCTGCATCGTTGTTACGCAAGTTCCATCCCCTTCATAAGTGGATAGAGTTTGTTCAGCTGTTTTATCTTCATACGATATCTTTACTTCATAATCATCATTGCGCGGCAACCAAAGATCGATGAAGCCATTATCCATTGTTTCCATCGTTTCATTCACAATCATGTCGCCTTCACTATCGATAATTTCTACTGCAAATGATTCGTTCACCATTTCTCCCTGACAACCGGTTAAGCTGTGGTCAAAGCAAGGATGGGTCACCTCTTCAAATGGAGCAATGGAAAGGAAAAATTTATCTGCTGGCAGTTCATAAATTTCTTCCTTATTATTAGTATAAGTGACAATTAATTCATTTGAAGTGATCGATGCAGATACATTTTCAAACGTACCTGTACTGTATTCATGAACAAACTGTTCAATATCCGTTGGCGTCTCCGTGTCTGCCGCTTCTTCTCCAGCACTGCAAGCTGACAGGATGAGACCTGAAATTACAAAGATAAGTATTGTCATTTTTCTCATCATCTATTCCACTCTCCCTGCATAAAATTAATCTCATGCTTTTATTTTAGCATGGTGGCATGCGTTCTGGAGTAGCTATAAATGAAGATTGCTTGACAACTTCCTCACCCTAAAACAACACGGTCATCTTCGAACTGCTCCCCGCGAATCCGCTGGAATTCATGTAGAAGGTCTTCCACTGTTAGTCTTTGTTTATCAATCCCGCTTGCTTCAAATATAATCTGTCCCTTATCCATCATGATTAACCGATTTCCGAGGTCAAGGGCTTGCTGCATATTATGCGTTACCATCAGAGTCGCGAGCCCAGCATCTGTAACCACCTTTTTCGTAAGACCCGTAATTAGCTCCGCCCGGGATGGATCAAGCGCTGCAGTATGTTCATCAAGCAGCAAAATATCTGGATCGGTAAATGTCGTCATGAGCAGCGATAATGCCTGCCGTTCCCCGCCTGATAACATTCCGACCTTTGCCGTCAAACGATCCTCCAGCCCGAGGTTTAGAGTCTGCAAATATTCTTTGAACATCTTCCGTCGACTTTTTGTAACACCAAAGGTTAATTTCCGCTTTTTATTTCTCGAATAAGCCATTGCTAGGTTTTCTTCAATCGTCATGGATGGGGCTGTCCCTGCCATCGGATCTTGAAACACGCGGCCGACAAACTGTGAACGTCTATACTCCGGCAGATGGATCACCTGTTTCCCGTTAATGAGCACATCTCCGACATCCGGATAAAGCTGGCCGGCAATGACGTTCATCAAGGTAGACTTCCCGGCACCATTACTCCCGATAACAGTGACGAAATCTCCCTTTTCTAAGCTTAAATTAATATTATTCAAGGCCGTCTTCTCATCAACTGTTCCTTCATTAAAGACAATGGAAATATTCTTCACATCAAGCATTTAGCCAACCTCCTTGATCTCTTGCTCTAAAGCCCGACGTTTTTCAATTCGGCGCTTCTTCTCACGCTGGGTCTTTAGAATCTTCGGTGAAATAAGTGCAATAATAACGATGATTGCGGTAATCAATTTCATGTCACCCGTTTCAAAGAAATCAAAACGCAACGCAAGTGTCACAATCATTCGGTAGATGACAGCTCCACCAATGACTGCCAAGGTTGCCCGCGCGATCGTCTTCGTTCCGAAGAGCGCTTCTCCGATAATAACAGATGCTAGACCGATAACAATCATTCCGATTCCCATTCCGACGTCAGCAAATCCACCGAGCTGGGCGATTAGACCACCCGAAAGAGCGACTAACCCATTGGATAGAGCAACCCCAAGAATCGTTAAATTATCTGTGTTAGCAGACAAGCTGCGAATCATCCGCTTATTATCCCCGATCGCCCGGATTGCAAGACCAACCTCTGTCTTCAGGAAATAGTCGGTAACAAGCTTGATGATAACCGTCACAAGAAGCATAACAATTAAAATTCCCCACGTGCTCGGCAACCGTTCAAGCCCGAATATACCTAGCATGCTGTTCAACATGTTATCGATTGGTGCTCCCCATACGTTCCCTAATTGATCAAAAATGGTCGCTTCTGTATGGAGGGATAAGGTCGGCTGGCCGAGAATACGGAGGTTAATCGAATATAATGCCGTCATCATAAGAATACCGGCTAAGAGGGCATTTACTTTTCCTTTTGTATGCAAGAGTCCTGTTAGCGTTCCTGCAAGGAAACCTGCAATACCAGCAAGAATCGTAGCGATAATCGGCGGAACCCCGTTGATGATGGCTAATGCAGCAACAGCAGCTCCTGTGACAAAGCTTCCATCGACTGTTAGATCAGGGAAATCAAGAACTCGGAATGTCAAATAAACACCAAGTGCCATGATTGCATAAATAATCCCGGATTCTACTGCACCAAACATTGAAATAAACATATTTTGTACTCCTTCTGCTGACTTCTTTCTTCTAATAGGATAAGTCGCCAATATTAGCGACTTATCCTATTTTTACTCTATAAATTGTGCATCTTCATCCCAGTCAGAATGCCATTCGACGTTTTGCGCTTCAGCTGCCTCTTTGTTAATGAACAGCTGCATTTCCGCTGGATATTCTACCGGAATTTCGCTTGGAGATTTGTCATTTGTTAAAATATCGACAGCCATTTCACCTGTACGATACCCGATTGTATGATAATCGATCCCAAATGTTGCAAAGCCACCCTTTGCAAGGGAATCTGGTTCACCTACAATGAGTGGTATTTCATGATCGTTCGCAACACCTACAACACTGTCAAGTGCTGAAACTACCGTATTATCTGTGATGATATATAGTACATCAACGTCTTCCACTAATGAGACTATCGCTTGCTGTACTTCGGATGTGTTAGCTACAGTACGCTCCACAACCGAGAGACCTGCTTCTTCTGCAGCTTCTTTTACTGTATTTACTTGCGTGACAGAGTTTTGCTCGCCGGCATTATAAACTGTACCAACCGCCGCATCCGGGAAATATTCAGCAATAAATTGTACTGTTGACTGGATTCCCTCTGGATGCAAGTCCACCACTCCTGTTACATTACCGCCAGGTTCTTCCATCGAATCAACAAGCTTTGCCTCAACCGCGTCTGTTACAGATGTGAATAGTATCGGAATTTCACTTGTTGCTTGTAAGGCACCAAGTGCACTCGGTGTCGAGTTTGCAAAGATGAGATCCACTCCATCCGCTACAAAACTATCAGAAATCGGCTTTACATTATTCTGATCATTTTGCGCACTGTCAAAATCATATTCCACATTTAAACCAGCATCTTCCAATGCTTGCTGGAATCCTTCGTATGCAGCGTCAAGTGACGGATGCTCAACGATTTGCGTTGCACCGATATTGTATACTTCACCATCTGCATTTTCATTATCACTGCTTTCTGTTGCTTCTGTATCACTTGAGCCGCAAGCTGTAAGCAGCAAGAGCCCAATTGTTAACAATGTCCAAACTATCTTTCTCATTCACTTTACCCCCTGTGCGCGTTAACGTACTAAAGTAATATTGTATACGTGTGATTTTATCATATTTTCAGTAATTAAGATAGCTGTTTTTAAAACAATTCTAAAAAATGAGTTGGTTAGTATTGGTTTAAAAGGAAAAAGCCATGCAGATTATGCCTCTCTACATGACTTTCTATCTATTCTTTGGCAATTTCAAAGCTTTCTAGCATATAATGAAATCTTGCCCCATGCCCCTCTGCTGCTTCAAGAAAGTAAACTTGTTTAATGATGAAAACTTGCTCATTTATCGTATCCATCACGTAATAACGATGAATCGGTGTATTCCATTCGCTGCCGAAGCTCTCTGTGTCCCTTGAGCCATCCAGTCCCATCCCTAGAATCACCTCCGCTTCAATCGGCTCCGTCGTTCGCTCCTCTCTGCGGATACCCATTCCTGCATCTGCTTCTATTTCCTCTTTAATCCTTTCGATAACTTCTTCAGTCGTCGTATTCTCTTCCCGACTGATCTCCATATAAACTTTCTGGAAAATCGGGATAGCGGACTTTTCTGTTTTTGAATAACGCATGCTCTCATTTAATAAAATACGATGAAACCACGGTTTAAACGGTTTCTCTTCATCAAATTTTTCCAGATGCCGATAAACTTTAATAAATGTTTCCTGAACAATATCAAAGGTATGGTTATGATTTCTCGTAATGCCGTAAACCGTCTGGATAGTATCATCCACATACCGGTTATATAACGTTTGAAATGCGTGTTGATTTCCCCTTTTGATTCTCCTAATCAATTTTCGTTCCTTATCACTCACTTCACCACCCCTTTCCAAAATCTCTTCACTAATAAATACCCCCAACTCGCAAAAAAGTTTGAGAAAACTTAAAAATGAGACAAATGGGGTCAGAGCAACTGTCCTACTTCACGTGGGACAAGTGTTCTGACCCCAATGTCCCGTCCAAAATAAAAACAGCCAGTATCTGCTTATCTGGCTGTTTTCTTATAGAATAATATTTCGTTTTTTTGCTTCAAAAATTAGTTCTTCCCGGAACTTCGGATGGGCGAGATCGATTAATGCTTTTGTGCGTTGTCCTAGCGTTTTGCCTCGCAAATTAGCGATTCCATACTCCGTCACGATGTAATTCACATCATTCTTGCTCGTCGTTACAATCGCTCCTGGCGATAAGATTGCTTTGATTCTGCTAACGGTCCCATCTTTTGCCGTCGACGGGAAGGCGAGGAAGCTTTTTCCGCCTGGTGATAATACCGCACCGCGGACAAAATCGACTTGCCCGCCCGTTCCTGAAAAATGCATCGTCCCCATTGACTCTGCACAAACTTGGCCGAAGAAATCTATTTCAATCGCAGAATTGATCGACATGAAACTCGGAATCTGCCTAATGATACTTGGATCATTGATATATTGGATCGGCAGCATCGTTAATGCTTCATTTTCGTGAATAAAATCATATACCCGCTTGGAACCGAAGGCAAAAGATGCAACGGTTTGCCCGCGATGCAAAGTCTTCTTCTCATTTGTAACCGCTCCTGCATCAATTAATTCAACCATACTTTCGGTTAACATTTCTGTATGGATGCCGAGATCCCGCTTTTCCCGTAATGCAAGCCCTACTGCATCCGGAATAGCGCCAATCCCAAATTGAATGACGGATTCATCTGGTATTTCTTCAGCAATATAGCTTGCAATCTGCTTGCTCACCATATCCAGTTCAGGACGCGGGTAATCAGGCAGCTTCACATGATTCTCACACAATGCTTCCACATCGGAAAGATGCACGACAGGTCCTGTCACGGAGCGGGGAATATGGTTATTCACTTCCAGGTAAATACGCTTCGCCTTCTTAAGTAATGCCTCACTAAGAGCTGCAGAAGGACCAGTACTGAAATTTCCGAATTCATCCATTGGGGCAACCGCAAGAAAAATTGCATCTATTTGGTTCTGTTCCCCAATTAAAGACGGCATATCACGGAAATAGGATGGCATCACATCAGCAATTCCTTGGTTAACAGCCTTTCTGGCAAAACCGCCGGAAAACCAAGAAACTCCAGTTATTCCCGGATACTCCTCGCTGTAAGCACCCATCGGCAACCAATCCAAAAGCGTATGATAATATACATCGGCCAAGTCTTTTTCCCCTACATGTTCATCAAGCGCAGCAATAATCCCGGGAGGTGCCGAAAGACCGATATCAGAGCCGCAAACCCAGCCTGACTCGACGTGCTGGGCTATTTTCTCCGGTGTCGTCTTCTTCGCTTCGTACGGTGTCACGTAATCATTCATCTGCTTTGTAATCCTTTCTTCAGATTAGTTTCAGACTATACCGCTTTGTTCTTTTTCGTTTTTGCAATTTGCTTACTTCTTAATTGACCGCATGCTGCATCAATATCTGCGCCGTTTTCCCAGCGCACTCCACTGTTGATGCCACCTGCTTTCAATGTTTGGTGGAATTCCTGAATCGTATCGACATGGCTTCTTTCATACTGAATATGCTCATCGACCTTGTTATACGGAATCAAGTTCACATAAGCTAAATGACGGTGGTTATAAAGAAGCTTGACGAGTTCCTTTGCTTCCTTTTTGTGGTCATTGACATCTTGTAGCATAATATATTCATATGTTATGCGGCGGTTTGTTTTCTCAAGATAATAATCAACGGCCTTCATAAGCTTCTCAATCGGAAATGCTCGGTTGATTTTCATAATTTGCGTACGCAGTTCGTCATTCGGAGCGTGCAAGGATATAGCAAGATTCACTTGGATTCCTGTATCGGCAAACTCATAAATCTTATGAGCAAGCCCGCTTGTTGAAACGGTAATATGACGGGCACCGATGTTCAAGCCCTTATCATCGTTTACAATATAAAGGAAATCCATTAAGTTATTAAAGTTATCTAATGGCTCACCTATCCCCATGACAACGATATGACTGACCCGTTCGTCCTTCCCTTTCAAGTCAAGATTCTTCTGAACATGCATAATTTGTTCAACGATTTCTCCACCTGTTAAATCCCGGCTCTTCCGGAGCAATCCGCTTGCACAGAAGGAACAGCCGATATTACAGCCGACCTGCGTCGTCACACAGACAGAAAGTCCATAATCAAAGCGCATGAGAACCGTTTCAATTACATTTCCATCTGCAAGCTTAAAGAGATATTTAACCGTTCCATCTTTTGATTCCTGTCTAACTTCCTCTTCTAATGTTGATAAGTCATAGTTTTTTTCCAATAATTGAATGGTTGTTTGGTTAACATTGGACATGTCAGAAAACTGGTTCACTCGTTTCTTATATATCCAGTCCCATACTTGATTTGCGCGAAAACGCTTCTCGCCATTTTCGATCAGCCAATCTTCCAGTTGCTTAAATGTTAATCCATAAATGGATTTTTTTGCCATGATGTTTCCCCATTTCTTTTACTTTTCCTTCCTTAATCTTACTTTAATCCGTCTATAGTAGCAAATCGAATTCTCAGCTTTAAGCGGATAAGTGGACGGCATTTATCCAAAAGATTATCCTTTATAGTAATGACTCCATTTTCGCAACCTGCACAAACTAAGTATACCTTTATGATGATTGCTTTCATTCAGCGTAAGTGTCCGAAACCGAAGCTCTCTTCTGGGGTCCGCAGTCCAGACACCTCTCGCTTTCCGCGGGCGGCTGGTGAGCCTCCTCGCAGGCAAGCCTGCTGCGGGGTCTCACCAAGCCTATCCTCCCGCAGGAGTCTCGAGGTGTCTGGACTGCTCCCAGCAAAGGCCGAATTTAGATCACTGTTTAATATTCCAAAGATATAATTTTTATCGTGATATAGCACTGGAATAAATGCTATTAATAATAATCATCCCTACCAAGAGAACGTGCAATTACTTCTGCTGAATGAAAGCAATCATCAGGTTGAATAGATTTGTTTTAGTTGTGAAAAATAGAGTACTGAGATTAAAGGAGTGAGTTGGTTGAAACATGAACATGCTAAAAATTTTAATAAAATCCCTTTGTCTGTACTAGACCTTGCACCAATTCGCCAAGGTTCAAATGCAGAGGAATCGTTTAAGGAAAGTGTGGAACTTGCCAGGCACGTTGAAAAGTTAGGCTTTAACCGTTACTGGCTAGCTGAGCATCATAATATGCCGGGGATTGCTAGTTCGGCGACATCTGTCTTGATTTCTCATATCGCCGGGAATACGAATTATATGCGTGTTGGAGCAGGGGGCGTTATGCTGCCAAACCATGCAACGCTTGTCGTCGCTGAACAGTTCGGCACGCTTGAGTCCCTCTTCCCGGGAAGGATCGACCTTGGACTTGGCCGAGCGCCTGGAACCGACCAAGCGACAGCCTTTGCTCTAAGACGAACCCTGAATGCAGGACCAGAGGAATTTCCAATGCAAGTAAATGAATTACAGGATTATTTTTCTGACGAGCCGAAAACAAATGTCCGGGCTGTTCCTGGCCAGGGACTGAATGTTCCAATCTGGCTGCTTGGCTCCAGCGACTTTAGCGCAAGGCTTGCTGCCCATAAAGGACTGCCTTTCTCCTTTGCAAGTCATTTCGCACCAGCTTACACGGTTCCAGCATTAAAGCTTTATCGGGATAACTTCGAAGCTTCTGATGTGTTAGAGAAGCCATATGCGATGGTTGGTGTCAACGTGATTGCAGCAGATACAAACGAAGAAGCAGAGTATCTGGCAAGCTCCCAGTATATGCAATTCCTTGACTTGCGCCGCGGGAAAACAAGAAAACTCCAGCCACCAATTGAAAGCATGGATAGCGTCTGGTCTCCAATGGAAAAAGCTGCCGTCTATGAATCGCTTGATCCACGCACAACGATTGTCGGGGATAAAGATACGATCAGAAAGGGTCTCATCGCATTCCAAGAAGAAACTGGGGCAGATGAGATCATTATCGGATCACAGATTTTCCACCTGAAAGATCGATTACGTTCGTATGAAATTGTGGCTGATTTATTCGATTAGTAAGAACAAAGGCGCAAGCGCCCGTTTAGCAACGTACAAACTGGAGCACTCCGTAATGAGATAAAGGAAACACAACGAACGATAGTGAGTTGATGTTGACTTATCGATTGGAGGAGTGTGAAGTTTGCTAGTTGCTGGGCGCTGGAGCCGGACGTGGCTTGCCCTGGATATCAAGTTATCCACAACATTTTTATTTTATAACTTCAAAATTTAATCAAAAAAATTGGGGCATAGCTTTCCGTTAAAGCAGAAAGTTATGTCCCAATTTTAATTCGTATTATCTTCCTTTAATTCTTCTTTCTTCCCATGAATAACATCTTTCAAATCATCTTCAACCGTAATATCCGCCAACTTGACTTTTTTCCGGTAAGCCGCTCTCGTAACCAAATGCCCGGAGACTGGAGCAGTCAGGAACACAAAGACAATCCCTAAGACAAGGCGCACACTGAAGTAATCCTGACTTTCAAGAATATAGATCAGTGCACCTGTCAGGGTAAGCAGTACACCTAGCGTTGAGCTCTTGGTCGCTGCGTGAGAACGGGTGTAGACATCAGGAAATCGAATCAGTCCGATTGCACTAATAACAGCAAATAATGAACCGACAAAAATCAAGATGGCACCGATATACTCAATTATCACGCTTACGTTCAATGATAACACCCCTCTCTATGTACTTCGTGAAGGAGATCGTACTAATAAATGCCAGGATGGCAAGTACGAGAATTACTTCCAAGAATGCACGAGTATTGAGGAGAATTGAAATAATCGCAAGTGAAGAAACGATTTGAACACCAATCATATCAAGAGACAAGACGCGGTCTGGTAAACTCGGCCCAATAATGATACGGATGAGGGTAATGGCGATCGCCACTCCGAATAATATGAGCGATGTAACTAGCAATGTATTAATCATCAGCGCGTCACCTCCATAATTGCTTTTTCAAACGTGTACAAGGATTTGAGCAGCATCTCTTTTGATTCTTCCAGATCCATGCCGTGAATGTATAGGTAGTCTTCTTCCGGAGCAACCTCCATCACTACTGAACCCGGCGTGAGCGTAAGAAGTAATGAAATTGCCGTGATTTCCCACTCCCCCCGCATTTGTGTCTCATATTTGAAAATACCTGGTTTATACGTTACTTTCGGACTTAAAATATGCTTCAACACCCAGATACTCGATGAAAATGTCTCACGGATAAAGATAAGTATTAACTTAAATAAAGCCCATGGGCGAGCGAGATAGAACCGCTCCCCGAATAATCGGTGCATCAGGAATACGATTCCGATTCCGACAATATATCCGAAAACGAATGTAGTGAATTGCAATTCGTATTCGTCACTAATAAATACCCATAATATCGCAATAAATACATTTAGAAAAAATTGTGCTGGCATCCATCGTCAGCTCCTCTTTTAACTGTTGCCTATAGCCGCTTGCTACAGGCAGCAATCTAATTACTCTAATACAGCATCAATATAAATTTGCGGGTTGAGCAAGGTGTTGGCTGCATCTGCTACGTAGGGGGCAAAATATTCTGCTCCGATTCCAAACGTAAACATGAGTGCGGTCAGTAATCCAAATGAAACAATCCAGCCCCTTTTCATTGGTACTTCATCATCAAAACTAATAATCGTCTCTCCCCAAAAGCTGTTCAAGAAAATCCGTAAGAGGGAGTAAAGTACAAAGATACTGGAAATGAAGGCAAGTGCAAGCAGAACATAAGAGCCTGCTTCAATTGCTCCTTGACCAACTAGTACTTTTCCGATAAAACCACTGAGCGGCGGTACTCCGGCTAAGGATAGCATGACGATAAAGAACATCCAGCCAAATGCCGGATAGTTACGGATTAATCCACTCATATTATCGAGTCGTTTCTCTCCTGTCACGGTAATCATCGTACCGGCAAGCAGGAAGAGCAGGGATTTCGCAACCATGTCATGCATCAGGTAATAAACCGCACCTTCCAATGCTTCCTGCGTCATCACAGCAAGCCCGACTAGTATAAAGCCAACCGCAATAATAACGTTGTACGCAACGATTTGCCGGATATCTTTATAGGCAATCGCTCCAATACTACCCATAACGAGAGTCAGACCAGCTAAAATTCCTATTATCGTATGGGTAATCTGCGGTTCATGGTAAAAGATCAACGTGAACACGCGGATCATGACGTAAATTCCTACCTTCGTCAGTAACCCTCCGAACAAAGCTGCAATAGCAGTCGGTGGTGCACTGTACGAACCCGGCAGCCAAAAGTATAGAAGGAGCCCGGATTTCAAAGCGAAAACGATCAAGAACACGAGACTCGTTACTGTAAGCAATGGCGTTTGTCCTGATTCACTGATTAACACTGAAATATGCGCCATATTCAACGTCCCGAGCTGTGCATACAAATACGCGATAGCAACAAGGAAAAACCAAGAAGAGATAATATTGATGACAACATACTTAAGTGATTCCCTTAGCTGCATCCTTTTTCCACCGAGGACAATCAACACATATGATGCAAGCAGCATAATCTCAAAGTTTACATAGAGGTTAAAGATATCGCCTGTTAAAAAGGATCCGTTAACACCTGCAAGGAGGAAATTAACAAAGGAGTAGAAATACATATTCTCAATTTTCTCGCCGATCGAGGAAAATGCATAAATTAAACAAATTAAAGTTACGATACTAGCGACAGTCACAAGAATGACTGCAAAGGAATCCGCTACAAACAGAATACCAAACGGCGGTTCCCAGCCTCCAAAATCAAGCCGGATAATGCCATCCGTTTGAATCCAGTGGAGCATGTACATGCTCGTTCCAATAGTAGCCAATAGCCCCAAAACGGTTATTACCCGTTGTGTTTTTATATAAGGTCTTAAAAAGATTAGAATAATGCCGAGCATAATTGGAAGAGCCATCGGCAGTACAATAATATTATTCATACTTACTACCTCGCAATTCTTCCATGTTATCCGTTCCAAGCGTCTGGTAAGCACGATATGCAAGTACAAGCACGAGTGCCGTCACCGCAAAGCTGATTACAATCGATGTTAAAATTAATGCTTGCGGAAGCGGATCAACAAATGTGCTAATATCTTCATCTCCCAAAATCGGTACATTACCCGTTTTCAGGCCACCCATCGTTATAATTAATAAATGTGCGGCGTGGGAATAAACGGCTGTTCCGAGAATGACACGGATCACACTTTTCGATAGAACAAGATAAGTCGCAATCGTGACTAAAACGCCGGTTAGGATGATCATCAATGTTTCCATAACCTACACATCCTCACTAATACTTAAGATAATCGTAATTACAACACCGACTACCGCAAACGAGACACCAGCTTCAAATATCGTCACAGTCGACAGTTCAACTTCACCGAAGAACGGAACTTCAAAATAATCAAAGCTTTGAGTAAGAAACGGCACATCAAATACAAATGCACCGAAGCCCGTCCCGACTGCCAAAAACGCTCCGAATGCAGCAATTTTTTTGAAGTCGATAGGTATTCCCTTGCGAATCGTATCCATATCGTACACAAGAAACAGGAGTACAAATGCAGCTGCAAGAACAAGTCCTGCAATAAACCCGCCTCCTGGGCTGTTATGCCCAGCGAAAAACAGGTAAACAGCCAAGGTCAGGATAATAAATACAGAGATCTTCGTAACGGTTCTTAAAATAACGTTATTGATTTTCAAGCTTATCCCCCCGCTTTCCTGCCTTCAATTTAATAATGGAATACACTCCAAGTCCGGCAATGAGGAGCACGACAACTTCAAGCATCGTATCAAATCCACGGAAGTCACTTAAAATCGTATTTACGATGTTGCGACCGCCTGCAAGTTCATAAGAATTCTCGAAGTATGTCGAAATCCGTTCAAACAAACGATTATTTTGAACTGCCAAAGCAACAACAGTGAAGGTTGCACCAACACCTATTGATACGAACAATTTCGACATATTTATTCTTCTTGTCTCTTTTTCCCGTTTCCATTCCGGTAAGAAATAATAAGCAACAAGGAAGAGAACAGTCGTTACCGTCTCAATAACCATCTGTGTTAGCGCGAGGTCCGGGGCCCGGAAAATAACGAAAAAGAGTGCAACCCCATAACCCAGTACACTGTTTAGGAGAATTGCTGTAAGACGGGACTTGGCAAACAGGATGGAAACAGCTGCAATAATCAAGGTCAGAGCGATAATCCATTCAAAAGTCGAAATCTCCGCATTACCCGAAATCGTAAAGTCATACGACCCAGTCAAGATAAAGGTTCCGGCAACAAGCACAATGAAAAACAGATAAATATACATCATATAATGACGCAGTAAACCTGTCATATAGCCATTCGTAAACGTTCTTGAAAATTTCACACCCTGTTCGAGCGTGAAGTTATACAAGGAATTCAGCGACCAACCTGTTGGGAATATCGCATAAATCCAGCGCCAGGCTTTCGGGAAGGAATAAAGCAAGATACCAAGGACAATGACACCAATCGTCATCCATAGCGCTGTATTAAGTCCGTGCCAAGCTGATATCTCAACACCTACGTCCACTTCTGCCGCAAGCGTCGGAAACACACTTTCCACCGCTGGACGGATAATATAATTCCCAAGCACATTCGGCATGAAGAAAATAAGAACGACAAACGCTGCTAAAATAACCGGAGAAATAAGCATTCCGCCTGGACCTTCACTAGCCGGTCTTTCCAAACGCTCTTCCCTGTACGGCCCAAGAAACGTCTGAAATACAATAATCATGCTATAGACAAAGGTGAAAATACTTGCCACCCATGCAAGAATCGGAATCAAATTACCGATTGTATCCATATGAAATAGTCCAAGCTCGGTAATATCAACAGCTGCCTGAAAGAACATTTCTTTACTCAAGAACCCATTGAATGGAGGCAGTCCTGCCATAGAAAAGCTGCCGATTAGGGAAATAGTGAAGGTAATCGGCATAATCGTAGCCAAGCCACCAAGTCTCCTAATATCTCGCGTCCCCACTTCATGGTCAACGATTCCAACTACCATGAATAGTGCACCTTTAAAGGTCGAATGGTTTACAAGATGAAACAACGCAGCAAAAGTAGCCTGTGAGTAGAATACGGATTCGGTTGAATAACCGAAGTTAAGAGCAACAGAGCCCATCCCGAACATGCTCATAATCATTCCGAGCTGACTGACCGTCGAAAATGCAAGGAGCGCTTTCAGGTCAGTTTGCCGCACTGCCTGGAAGGAACCCCAGAACAACGTGAACAACCCTACTCCAGTCACTACCCAGAACCAAATCCCATCACCGCCAAATACAGGTGTAAAACGGGCAACTAAATAAATTCCCGCTTTTACCATTGTTGCAGAGTGCAGATATGCACTTACCGGCGTCGGCGCTTCCATCGCATCCGGCAGCCAGATATGGAATGGGAACTGGGCAGACTTTGTAAACGCCCCTAATAAGATGAGCAGCATTGCCGGTACAAACAAGCCGTGATCCGTCATATCCGGCATGATTTGAATAACCTCCCGCACACTCATCGTCCCAGTCATCGAATAGATCATCAGAAATCCAACAAGCATTCCGAAACCACCACTTACCGTAATAAGCAATGATTTCTGTGCTCCTTCCCGTGAACGTTTCCGCTGATACCAGAATGCAATTAAGAGGAAGGAAGAAATACTCGTCAATTCCCAGAACACATAAAGCCCCATCATGTTATCAGAGAGGACGACACCAAGCATCGCACCCATAAACAACATTAAATAAGTGTAAAAGTGACCCAACTGTTCATTTTCAGACAAATAATAAATCGAATAGAGGATCACGAGTGTTCCGATCCCCGTAATAAGTAAAGCTAAAATTAAGCTAAGCCCATCCAAATAAGTGGTAAAGTTAATACCATAGGAAGGAATCCAGGATATGGTATGCAAAAAAGTCTTGCCATTCGCTATCTGAGGTATATAAGTCAAAAGATAGATAAATAATGATACAGCAACGATCATCGGTAATAGTCCGATATGTAGCCGTGATCCTTTTTTATAGAATAGGGGAATAAATATTGCAGCTAAAAAGGGTATGAGTACAATGAAATTCAACGTTCCCAAAATCAAACCTCCAATCAAAATTCACCTGATGATTGCCCAAAACATACAGGATTTTCTTAAGAAACATGCCAGTTTTGTTTTATATATGAAGTTATATCATGATACCTTGACTTAATAAGTTACGCGTATGATAATAGGGGCAACAAACCGCTTGGAAATAAGGGGTTAAACGGTATGTTTAAAAATGTGTTTTAGTAGTAAAACTTATGTGGAATGGATATTACAAGTATTAATTATACATGAAATTCAAGCTGCTTGCACTTCAGATGTCTGAGAAGTCTAAAATGATAAAGTGAAACTTCACGCAGTGGGGGGTTCTTTCCCCACTCCGTGTTTGTTGAACAAAATCAGGAGTTTATGGACTGTTTATCTCCCACGTTCACATTTTGGCTTTCCCTCATATTTAAAGACGGGGGATTACAGACCGTTCATGCGTAATAAATTAGTGTATTACCATCTTCCCCTTTTCCACATACTTATAACATAAAGTAATTTTTTTCGAATAGGTCTTCACGAACCTTCTAATACATGTTAGAATGGTACAGTTTCAATAGATAAAGTGAAATAACAGCTGATTAATCAGTATGAAGAGGTGAATTTTGCCATCATGAAAAATATTAAAAGTCGGATGGATGAAAAGATTTTAGTCTGTGTTTACTATGGCCCAAATGGTGAGCGATTAATCAAAAGAGGACATAAACTTTCTCAAATCATGGATTGTCCATTATATGTGCTGTCAGTAGACCCACTTCCATATGATGATTTTGATGCGGAACGTTCAAATTATGTGGAGGCTTGGAAAGAGCTTTGCGATCAACTAGGTATAGAAGAATTTATTTTACGCGATAACGAAAAACGTCCAGTCGCAAAAGCAATAGCTGAGGTTGCCCACAGCCGGAACATTACGCAAATTGTTGTCGGGCAAACACCGCAAAGCCGTTGGGAAGAGATTACAAAAGGTTCCTTCGTCAATTCAATTTTGAAAGAAATAACATTTGTCGATGTGCATATTGTATCCGTCGACCGTTCTTTAAAGTTCGATACCGATACAGATTTTGAAAAAGGTGTCCGCGCATTTTTAATTAGAGAAGGAGACGATTACCGAATCACCTTCACAAGAGCGAAGGAAAATCTATTTGAAGGAATCTTTTATAAAGAAATCGGCACAGACTTTAACAATGGAATCTTTAAATTTGTCACAAAGTATGGTAAAACTCGCCAACTGCATATAACAGACGACCTTGCAATCGGTGAAATCAAAGATGAACCGAATGTGAAAGTTGAGAAGCATTAACAAAAGCGGAAGCGCCCTTACAGGCTAAGTACGCGATCGTCTTCGCAATGCCTGTACTAGCACATCCTGTGCGTCGTAGCGACGTACAAACTGCGCCCCCCAGGTTGGGAGGTAGTTCGATGTTGCCCCATACGTGAGCGAACTTAATCGAACTTCCTTTTTACCGAATGGAGATAAAGGAAGTCTGCTGGGCGTTGGAGCTAGACGTAAGCTAAAACCACAAAAGCACCTGGAACGAGCAGCAATACACGTTCCAGGTGCTTTATTATTCCGCAGTCATGATTTTAGCAAGTTCAATTGGATCAATCGCTTTCTCGTCCCGGTAGACGCGCATGTTACCACCGGAAATTTCGTCGATTAAAATGATATTCCCCTCTTTATCACGTCCAAATTCGAGTTTAACATCATAAAGTTCAATATTTTTCTTAGCAAGTTCTTCTTTAATGATATCAGAAATATCAATCGTCAATTGCCTTAACGTCTCATAATCCCCGCCAGAAAGAATTCCAAGCGTGCTAAGTGCTTCCCTTCCGATTGGCGGGTCATTCCGTTGATCATCTTTCAGGGTAACTTCTACGAACGTTTCCAGCTCCTGTCCTTCTTCAGCGTATTTTCCGTAGCGGCGAAGGAAACTTCCGGCAGCCCGGTAACGGCAAATGACTTCCAAACCGTCACCGAAAGCGTCTGCTGGTATAACGGTCATCGTCGTTTTTTCTAAATCACTTGTAACATAGTGGGTTGGAATGTTTCTCTCTTTTAGTATTTCGAAAAATAATGTCGTAAGCTCGAGCCCTGCCCGACCAGCACCTTCCAGCGTCAATCCTACTGTATTAGCACCAGGATCGAACACACCGCCTTCACCTGTCACATCATCTTTAAATTTCAATAAATAATTTCCATCTTCACGTTCATAGACATCCTTTGTTTTTCCTTCATATACCAACTTCATTTTATCCCTCAATCCTTTGGGTGTATTATGCCTATTATTTTAGCATAGATACTTTCGCTTGGAAAAGGACATGGGCTCAAATACACTTTTACACAAGCAGACAAAGGGATATTTCCATATTTTCATGTATAATAGTAATAGAAAGTGTATTCAAAAAGGAGGATAAAAAGGACCGAGATCGGCTAAATAAGCAACGTCCTGTTGCAACGCCGACACTAGCACATCCTGTGCGTCAAAATTCGAGGCGGTGAAGCTCCCGGCACCGGAATGTACGTTATTAGGCACATGAGGATCGGAAAAGCGAGCCAACGAGCTTCCATAAGATGTGGTGAGTTCTACGTTGTCCACGGGACGTGGACGGTTTTTAGTAGAACCTTCTCTTTCTCGAAGTGTCATTTTTACCGGACTTTTCAAACAATCATTTAGAAAGAAACGTGTACGGAGGTGATGAAATGGATGCATCTAAAATACTTGCGAAATTAGAAAATAGAACTCCCCGGGTTATGGGCGAACAACATTATAGACAATCTGCCGTACTTCTCCCTCTCACAACCATTCAGAATGAAACCCATGTTTTATTTGAAGTAAGGGCGATGCATATGCGCAGTCAACCCGGCGACATTTGTTTCCCCGGGGGAAGAATTGACCCGGAGGACCCTACCCCAAAGCATGCAGCAATTCGGGAAACAACGGAAGAATTGGGGGTCAGTGCGAAAGATATTGAAGGTCTGACTCCACTTGATTATATCGTGAATGACAGCGGCCGCATCATTTATCCCTTTGTAGGAACCTTACTTCAATCTGAAAGAATTGTTCCAAATGAAGCCGAGGTAGCCGAGGTATTCACCGTCCCGCTCAATTTCTTCCTAGAAACAGAGCCTGAAATTTATAAGGTTCACGTTCACGTCAAACCGGAAGATAATTTCCCATTCGATCGCATCGTCGGTGGTAAAGACTATAAATGGAGTGCAGGCCATATCAATGAACTATTTTATCAATATAACGGCAAAGTAATATGGGGACTGACCGCAAGAATTCTCACCCACTTCCTGCAATTGATTAGAAGATAACTGGAACAATCAAAGGCGGATGTGCCCACACAGGTTAAGTACGCGACGTCCTCTTTTTACTTTATAGTTTTCTAGGTAACGTAAAAGGCATATACACTTCCTGCCCGAAGTGTATATGCCTTTCTTTATCCACGTCTAGCTCCAGCGCCCAGCAACTAGCAGATCTTTTGGTGGGACACGGTATGTGCTAGTACAGGCGTTGCGAAGACGAATCGCGTACTTAGCCTGTAAGGGCGCTTCCGCCTTTGTTATATATTTACCCCTATTTTGTTTGAAACTTAACTTAATGAATTTCATAATACGTATTTAATGCTTCACCATCACCATATGTAGTTGAGTTGGTTCGTTCCCAACTACATATGGTGACGCAAAAGCCGACTTTGGTAATTATGAAATTCATTCAACTTTCTACTTTTTCCGTGACACGTTCTTTCATTGTTCCGTTTTGTATAAAGTTTGTATGCCAGGAAAATGCTTTCTCAAGGACATGCGGTGTCTGCCCCCCGCGTCCAAGTGCTTCCTGATAATAGGCCCAAAGCTGTTCCCGGTACATCGGGTGGGCACAGTTTTCAATAATTAACGGAACCCGTTCTCTCGGTGCCAAGCCGCGCAAGTCTACATATCCTTGCTCTGTCACAATAACATCTACATCATGTTCAGTATGGTCGACATGTGACACAAATGGCACGATGCTCGAGATGTTGCCATTCTTTGCGATGGACTTCGTAACGAAAATAGCCAGTCTAGCATTACGTGCAAAATCGCCCGATCCACCAATACCATTCATCATCTTCGTTCCGGTCACATGTGTGGAGTTAACGTTTCCATAAATATCTAACTCGAGTGCTGTATTAATAGAAATCAGACCAAGACGACGGATGAGTTCCGGCTGGTTGGAGATTTCCTGCGGCCGGATAACGAGCTTTTCCCGGTACTTTTCAAAGTCACCGAAGACATCTTTCATCTTCTCTTCAGACAGAGTCATGGAGCATGCGGATGCAAAATTGACTTTCCCCGCATCAATTAAGTCAAACACAGCATCCTGTAATACTTCCGAATAGACTTCAAGATTTTCAAATTCAGAGTCAAGCATGCCATGCAGCACTGCATTCGCAACCGTACCAATGCCAGATTGTAGCGGCATGAGCTTTTCTGTTAAGCGCCCTTCTTTCATTTCATCCCGTAAGAAACCAAGCAAGTGATCCGCAATTTGCTGTGTCTCATCATCCGGCGGTAAAATAGTCGATGGAGAGTCCATCTGCTCGGTGAAAACAATCCCTTTAATTTTATCTATATCTAACGGAATTCCAATTTCACCGAGACGATCGTCCACTTTTGTTAATGGAATCGGCTGTCTTTCCCCTTGCTTCCCAGGACTATACAAGTCATGGACCCCTTCCAGACTTTCCGGTTGTGCTGTATTGATTTCAATAATCAAATGTTCCGCCGCTTCGACAAAGGCCAGATTGTTCCCAACGGATGTACTTGGAATCAGTAATCCATCTTCTGTAATCGCTACCCCTTCAACAATGGCATAATCGATTCCAATAACTCCCGAACGAAGCAGTTCAGCCGTATGGGATAAGTGTTGATCCGCAAACAAATGATCCCCTGAATTAATTGTTTTGCGCATTGCTGGGTCCGCTTGGAATGGAACACGTTTGTTCACGACTCCTGCTTCTGCCAGCATCTTATCAATATCCGATCCGAGGGAGGCGCCTGTATATACATTTACTTTTATGTCCTCGCCATCATTCGCTCTCCCCACTAAGGCTCTTGGTACTGCTTTCGCATCGCCTGCCCGCGTAAAACCGCTCAAGCCTAGTGTCATGCCATCTTCTATCCATGATGCTGCAACATCTGCAGAAGTAACGCGATCATGAAGTTCAGCAAGATGTATGCGCTTTAATTTTTCCCGCATGAAAATTCCCCCATCTCTAACGTTCTCTTAATAATTATTTTACAAGAGAGTTGGGGGAAAAATGGATTAGCTGGATAGATTTCATATTTATTTGTTTAAGACAAGTCTAATTGTGAACAAAACATGAATTTTTTGCATTAGAATCCTAACAATTTTCGGAAATAACTAGAATAAGATTGACTTACCGGGATTTTTTCCCCGCCAACCATCGATAGTAATAATGTCGAATGTGTATCAGGGAAAATCTCTTCAATTTGATGCACATTTACGATGAAGGAACGATGACAGCGTACAAATGTATCCCGCGGCAATACGTATTCAAACTCTTGCAGCGTATTCTTATGTGTACCATAATCATGTTCTGCAATGACATGGGTCTTCCTGTCTTTCGCTTCTAAAAATTTCACTTCCTGAAAAGGGATTGGTTTCCAGCCATCTTCCGTCCGAACCGTTACGACAGACTTCCCGTCCGTGAATGCCGGGTAAATCGCCATCACACAGCCAGCGACTTCTCTATCTTCAAAGTAAGGCACTGCCATCCCGTGATAAGGTACACCAAACACGGAACGATCGATGAACTCGGATGATTTTTGTTTCGTTTGAATAGCTTGATAGGCAATCGTTCCTTCTTTAATTGGGTCCCCTGGATTTATCTTTAAATCTATTCTTTTGCTCCTGCGGTAATAAATATATTCCGTCGTATTCGAGACTGCAATGGATACTTCATCGGAAAAAAGCTCTCCCATGACATCCAATAGGGAGTCTAAGTTCAACATCTTCATGTTCCACCTCAACATTCATTCAAAGCTTTTAACTACATTATGCTTTTAGAAAACTTTCCGGCATAACAACCGCAACAACTTCTCCTTTAACAACACATTCCTCACTGGCAAATACTTCGGCACGAACTTTCCATTTCTTCGGATGGATCTCTTCCACCTTACCAATCGCCGTCAATGGCACGTCCTGTGTGGTCGGCTTTAAAAAATCGAGATGGAGTGATGCTGTCACAAATCTTGGAGGTTCTGCCCCGTCCCCCGGTTCGTGACCATTTTTGCGGTGCAAAGCTAAAGCCGCTGAGCCTGTTCCATGACAATCGACAAGCGAAGCAAGCACACCACCATAAACAAAACCTGGTACCGCTTTATGCTCGTCTTTCGGTCGATAATCCGTCCTCGTTTTTTCCCCTTGCCAAAACGTTCGAAAATGATGTCCTGCTTCATTTAATCTGCCACATCCATAACACCAAGCAAATTCCTCTGCATATTCATCCTGGATAGCGATTTTTTCCTGCGTCATCTTTTCTCCCCCTGTATAATAAAGTGAAGCTTCAGTCAGTGGAGGTTTTTCTTCATCCCCCACTGCTTGTTAGTTGAACGAACCTTAAGTGTCAGCTCACGTTTCTTCCCACCTAGACTTTCTCGAAGACCCTAAAGTTTTGAAGTGGGAGGTTTACGGACGGTTACACCGGGGTAAACCGTTAACACATAAAAAACTACCTTTAGTATATCATATATCTGTTTGGATGCCCTTTCATCTGGTTTAAGGTTTCGAGGCCGTTAGTAGCGGAATTCTCCTAACTTTGGTAATCTATAAGGTGGGATAAAGAGTGATGCGAACAAACTTGAGGGGGTTATTTCATGAAGAGGCTAGTAATATTAGGCGGAGGTTATGGCGGAATCAAAGTGCTCTCCGGATTGCTAGAAAATCATCTTCCAGAAGATATAGAGATTACATTAATTGATCGGAATCCATTCCGTTCCTTAAAAACCGAGTTTTATACGATTGCAGCCGGGACGGTAGCAGATTCAGAAGTACGTGTAGAATTCCCGGAGGACAAGCGGGTTCAATATATTTTTAAAGAAGTTACAAAAATTGATACTGAGAATAACCAAATCATTTTCCAGGACCCGGAAGATACGCTTCCCTTTGATTACCTAGTGATTGGACTAGGCTGTGAAGACAACTTCCACGGTGTCAAAGGAGCTACGGAATATACGGAAAGTGTCCAAACCTTTACAAAGGCAAGACATACGGGTGTAGCCGTCGGTAACTTAAGTGCTTACGGAAGGGTAACGATTGTCGGAGCAGGCTTGAGTGGGATTGAAGTTGCTTCTGAGATCCGGGAAAGCCGGCCAGATTTAAACATTCGTCTCCTCGACCGCGGACCGACTGTTTTAAAAGCATTTGATGAAAAAATTCAAAGTCATGTGGAACGATGGTTCATTGCCAATGATGTCGATGTCATCCACCACTCCAATGTTGAATATGTAGAAAAAGATGGTGTGTGTAATAATGGCGTCTGCTACTTGAACGATGTCACCATTTGGACTGCCGGAGTAAGACCGGTTTATCTGGTCCGGGAACTTCCATTTGAAAAAGATGTTCATGAGAAAGTTATCATTAATGATTACTATCAAGTACCAGAGCAGCAAAATATTTTCGTACTCGGTGACTGTGCGTCTTCCGAGCTTTCACCGAGCGCTCAGCTTGCTGGAGTACAGGGAGAACAGCTTGCTGAAATCTTGTTTGCCCTATTACGCGGTAAGAATCCAAGGAAACCACGCCCAATCAAGTTAAGAGGTACACTCGGGTCACTCGGAAAGTCTGATGGTTTCGGTAACATGATGACGATGCCAATGACAGGACTCCTCCCGCGTTTGGCGAAGTCTGGAGTACTCTGGTTGAATAAACGACACTAATTGTTATTGTTAATGATTTCTTAAACAGACTTGATATTAACTTAATAATCTCACGCTATACTAAGGGTAAGACATACTTTCAGGAGTGAGATGATGCGCTTTATTTTCAAGCTTACCGTCAGTTTGATTGCCGCATTTTTTTGGTTTTTCTAATCCTCGAAATCAATTGAATGAATTTCATAATTACCAAAGTCGGCTTTCCCATCACCATATGTAGTTGGGAACGAACCAACTCAACTACATATGGTGATGGTGATGCATTAAATACGTATTATGAAATTCATTAAATTGCTTGAATTTGTTTCATCCTTTTGCAAAAATGAAACAAAGCAAGAAATAAGAAAGGGGAAGGATTCATGAAAGTATTGTTAATTGGCGCAAATGGTCAAATCGGAAAACATATCATCCAGTTTGCAAAGGATGAAGCTGATATCTCTTTAACTGCAATGGTACGTAAAAATGAACAATTGGAAGAATTGAAAGCAGACGGCACCAATGCTGTACTCGCAGACTTGGAAGGTTCTGTTGCAGATTTACAGCATGTAATGAACGGTGTAGAGACGGTTATCTTTACTGCCGGATCTGGTGGCCATACAGGAGCAGATAAAACAATTCTCGTTGACCTTGATGGTGCAATTAAAGCAATCGAAGCAGCAGAACAGGCTGGTGTAGATCGCTTTATTATGATTAGCGCATTCCAAGCACAAAATCGTGAGTTTTGGGCGGAAAGTCCAATCAAGCACTATATGGCTGCAAAACATTATGCAGACCATTTCCTCTTGGAGAGTAAATTGAAGCATACGATTATCCGACCAGGCAAGCTTGAAAATAAAGCTGGCACTGGTAAAGTTCAAGCTGGAAATCTGCAGGAATATGGCGCAATTGCTAGAGAAGATGTTGCAAAAGCAGTGATTGCAAGCTTGAAGAATAAAAATACAGAAAATCAATCCTTCGACCTTGTTGCAGGTGAAGAGCCCGTTGAAGATGCGATAAAAAATGTATAAAGTGAAACTTCAATCAGTGGGGATTTTACGGACGATTACACCGGAATAAACCTCCAAAGCATATCCGGTTTAAAAAACTGGCATTGAGATTTCCAGTAAGCATATCAAGTAAAAAACAAAGCCTCGTTCCATTACGGAACGAGGTCTTATTCTTAATATTCCTTTTCAATTCCCTTTGTACTTCTTACCGTATCAATCGGACGGACCATGTTTTCAATTTCTTCCCGTTTCGGTTCCAAGAATGGTGGCAGAGATAATTTTTCACCAAGGGTTTCATATGGCTCATCCCCCATGAATCCTGGTCCATCTGTTGCAAATTCAAAAAGAATCTGCGGTGCCACACGTGCATATAAAGAACCGAAGAAGAAGCGGTCAACAAAGCCGGACGTTTGGAAACCGAAACGATGCATCCGTTCTGTCCACTCATCAAGAACAGAGCGATCCTCGACCCGGAAGGCTACATGGTGAACCGTACCGAAACCTTGTCGGTGCGCGGGGAGTACGATATTTTTCTCTACAATAACTTGGGCACCATTACCGCCTTCACCAACTTCAAATAAATGTGCACCATCTTCCTCTGCAATTTCTTTAAAGAGCAAGACTTTTTCCAGCATTTCTTTAAAATAATCGAACTGTCTTATCCGAACGAAGATTGGTCCGAGACCAGTAATCGCATATTCTAACGGGACCGGGCCATTTTGCCATGGAATTCCAGATGCGATTCCCTGATTGTTTTCATCTGAAATAAGTTGGTAGTTCTGATCATCGAAGTCGACAAATGAAATTGTCTTCTTGCCGAATTGTTCTTTAATTCCAGTATGTTTCACTTCCAAGCGATCAAAGCGTTTTACCCAGTAATCAAGGGCTGCGTCACTTGGCACACGGAAAGATGTTTTATAAATCTCATCGGTTCCGTGCATTCCCTTTGGAATACCCGGGAAGTCAAAGAACGTCATGTCTGTTCCAGCATTTCCTTCATCATCGGCGAAAAATAAATGATAGGTCTGAATATCGTCCTGGTTTACTGTTTTCTTCACAAGGCGCATTCCTAATACATACGTGAAAAATTCATAATTCTTCTCAGCACTGCTCGTAATTGCAGTTACATGGTGAATACCTTTTAAATGATTCATTCGTCACCCTCCATAAATTAAAGTTATATTAATTAAAGTATTTGTAATTCATTATATGTAAATGTTAACAGGAATACGTTGCATTGTCAACAATAAAATAACCCCCTTCTAAATGAAGAGGGTTATTTTACAGTCACACATCATCTCGGCCGCGTGGCGGAACTTCGTCGGCTTGTTCTCTGCGATATTCCGGTTCAAAATCATCGGCGAATTCTGTTCCAAATGTCGTTTGGTTCGTCGCTTGAACACCACGATTTACGTCACCGTCTGTCTCTGGGTCAAAGAAGAAACTCAGACAAATTAATCCGCTTAATCCGACGAGTCCATAAATCAGCCTGGAAAGCCCAGCGTTCTGTCCGCCAAAGATACTTGCAACCAGGTCAAATTGGAATAAAGCAATAAGTCCCCAGTTAATCGCCCCAATAATTACAAGTGCCAATGCAATTTTTCGCAACGTATGCATTGTTTACACCTCCTAAGATTGTTACAATCATAGCTTTACAAAAAACTTAAAAATTATGCATAAAAAAGACAGAAAGGAAATTTCCTTTCTGCCCGCTTATTCTGCCTTCACGAGGCGTGTTTGAATGATTTTCGCAAGCTCCATTGCAATCAGTGCGGTAAGGGAAAGTCCTAAACTAATCGCAAATTCCCCGAAACCGAAATCCGGCGGGATGTTGAAAATACCTCTTGCAAATGGCAAGGTTGTCATCCCATATAAAAGAAAGCCTATTACAACTGCGCCAAGTACATATTTATTTTGAAAGAACCCTGCACCAATCGCTGTCTGCGTATTCGACCGGGTCGCAAAGGTTTGTAACGTCCGGGAAAGAATGAGCGTTGAAAATGCCATCGCTACACCCATTTCTGTGGAATAACGGAGCCCGATATAAAAGGCAATGATGACAACAACTGCAATCAGAATCCCTCTCGTAATGACAGCTCGTAATGTCCCGCCTTCAAAGATGCCTTCGTCAAGCTTTCTCGGCTTCCGGTCCATAATGTTCGGTTCCGACTTTTCCATCCCAAGAGCAATTGCCGGCAGCGAATCATTTACCAAGTTGATAAATAAAAGCTGCAAGGCAGTGAACGGATTCGGCAAGTTAAAAATAACCGCGTAAAGAATGGCAATGATCGCTCCTAAGTTCCCCGCAAATAAATAACTGATTGCTTTTTTTATATTATCGTACACGGTACGGCCAACACCGACAGCACGGACGATCGAGACGAAATTATCATCGGTTAAAATCATGGCAGCGGAGTCTTTCGCAACATCTGTGCCGCTCCCCATGGCAACTCCAATATCTGCCTGTTTCAAAGCCGGTGCATCGTTCACACCGTCTCCCGTCATCGCGGAAATCTTGCCCTTCCGCTGCCAAGCTTTCACAATCCGAATTTTGTTTTCCGGTGAAACCCGGGCATAGACGGATATCTTATCTAACTTTTCATCAAGTTCCGCGTCACTCCAAGCATCCAATTCCTGCCCAGTAAGTGCAATATCCCCAATACGTGCTATTCCGATATCTTTTGCAATCGCTTGAGCCGTCGTTTTATGGTCTCCTGTGATCATTACCGTGCGAATCCCTGCGTTTGTCGCCTGGCGGATTGAGTCATAAACCTCTTCCCGAGGCGGATCAATCATCGCGGTAATTCCGACAAGCACAAAGTCATCTTCATCTTCTGCCGTTACCTTCACCATACCTTCAGGAAGTTTTTTATAACCATAGGCAAGTACGCGCAGGGCTTGGTTGGAAAACTCCTCATTCATTTCAGTGAACTTAGAAAGCAGTTCTTCTGTTGCCGGAACTTCTTCTCCCGCTTGTAACACATAGCTTGCCCGATTCAGCATAATATCCGGGCCACCCTTTGTAAGCAAGAGGTTTTCACCTTGAATAGAATGGATGGTTGACATAAGCTTCCGATCCGAATCAAATGGCAGTTCTCCAAGACGCGGGAATTCCTCCCGAATCGCCTCATATCCTTTGTCACTGTCATTGACGAAATGGATAAGCGCTGTTTCCGTCGGGTCGCCAATTTCTTTTCCATCTTGATTCAATCCTGCATCATTACAGAGGGCAGCAACATAGTGCAGCATCTGCTTTGCTTTTCCAGCGGTCTTCTCTTCCTTGTCTAACACGAAGTAATCGGTGACCGTCATTTTATTCTGGGTTAATGTTCCAGTTTTATCCGTACAAATAACGCTCGCGCTGCCCAGCGTTTCAACGGCAGGAAGCTTACGAATAATCGCATGCTGCTTTGCCATCTTATTCGTACCGACAGATAAGACGATTGTCACTATTGATGATAAAGCCTCAGGGATTGCTGCAACGGCAATCGCAACAGAGAACATCAACGCATTGAGCAGTGCCGTTCCGGTAGCTACCTCTGAATCACCCAACCAAATTCGCAGCGCTTGTACGGCAAAGATTAAAATACAAAGAATTAAAATACCAAGACCAAGTTTCTTTGAAAATACTTCTAACTTTTGCTGGAGCGGGGTCTGTTTTGCCTCAGCGGTCGCAATCAAGTCGGCAATTTTACCAATTTCCGTCTGTTCAGCCGTACCTGTCACGATAAACATACCACGGCCATTGACGACGAGGGAACTACTATAAACAGCATTAAATCGATCACCGAGCGGAGCTTCTTCCGGTATCGTTTCCGTATTTTTCTCCACCGCTTCCGACTCTCCGGTAAGCATGCCTTCATTTATTTTAAGTGATTCACTTGAGATAATTCTTCCGTCAGCAGGAATATAATCCCCTGCTTCAAGCAGCACAATATCCCCTGGAACGAGCTCACGGGCTGGGATCAGCCTATTCGCCCCATCCCGCATCACTTTAGCTTCTGGAGCGGACATATCCCGTAATGCATCGAGTGAGCTTTCTGCTTTTTTTGTCTGAATCACACTAATCACAGAATTGATAATGAGCACGAGGAAAATAATGAGAGACTCCGCAATTTCTCCGAGTAAAATTTGGATTCCTGCTGCAGCAAGCAGGACGATGACCATTGGATCTTTGAAGCTTTCAAGAAATAATTTCCATGTCGGAACTTTTTCCTTGTCTGCTAATTCGTTATAACCAAACTTCTCTAACCGTTTCTCTACATCGCTTTGCTTTAAACCTTCTCTTACTGAATCGAGTTCTTCCAGTACTTCTATTATGTCTTGCTGGTAATATGCCATGGCGTATGTTCCTTTCTCCTGGAATGGATAAATGGTCTACTATAATAAATACCACATTTCGAGGATTCTATTCTTTTTCAACTCCGTGCAAACATCCGTAAAACTCCCACCTCAAATGCCCGTTATAACGGAATAACTTCCATTCAGAGTAATTATTCCAACCAGTTCAGTTGCCCGGCAATTAGAGAGCCCTCCTATGGAACAAACAAAAACCTACGCTGAATGAACGTAATCTGCGGATTTTCTTAAATTTTACATAGATACACCCAGTTGCCTCATGCTGCTTAATGAATTTCATAATACGTATTTAATGCATCACCATCACCATATGTAGTTGAGTTGGTTCGTTCCCAACTACATATGGTGATGGGAAAGCCGACTTTGGTAATTATGAAATTCATTCGCTAATATTAAATTACAAAAATAACAAGACGAATAACGGTGCAAAGAAAGAGACGATGATTGCGCTGATGATCATTGCGATGGAACTTACCGACCCTTCCAGCGCATTTCTGTCCATACTCGCCGCTGTACCGATGGCATGCGAAGCGCTTCCCATACCAATTCCTCTTCCTAGCGGACCCTGTAATTTAAAAAGTTTAAATATAAGCGGGCTAATAATCGATCCGGAAACCCCAGCAATGACAACGAATACTGCAGTCAACGACAGCGATCCTCCCAATGTTTCACCAATAGAGATAGCTACTGGAGTCGTAACCGATTTAGGTACAATTGCGAGAATCACTTCCCGGTCAAAGCCGAGCGCCTTAGCCATGAAAAGACCCGTAGTCACCCCTACAAAGGCACCTATCGTGACTCCTACAAGAATTGGCTTCACATATTCCTTCAACATGTCATAATGCTTATAAAGCGGCAATGCGAGCGCTACAACTGCTGGACCCATCAGAAATTCAATCCACTGACCGCCAATCATATATGTTTCGTAAGGGATATCAAGCAGAAATAAAAACAGAATTATTATAGCTGATACAGCGACGATTGGCTGTGTAAACGGCGATTGAATTTTTTTATGAATTGGAAGAATTAAGAGATAGATAGCGACGGTTGCAACAATTGCAATGATACCAATCATGATTTCATTCATTCTGCGTTTCCTTTCTGCGAGCCAGCTGTTCACTAACAGCTCCGCCTACCCCCATAACAAGCGCTGTACTGATTACTGTAATAATAAGAAGTAATAATCCTCTTCCTTTAAACAATTCAAGATATTCCATAAATCCAATTGTCACCGGAATAAAGAATAACGTGAGATGTCTTAATAAAAGTGAGGTCCCCTCCTCCAACCACTTCAATTTCATGATGCCCAGTTTTAACAGTAGAAATAAAAGGATCATACCAATGACACTGCCTGGTATGAATAAGTGAAAAATCTCCTGAAGAACATTCCCGATCAGGAGTAATGCATATAAGAGGAAAATATGAGTAATAATACGCAATACACCAGTCAACCTAAAAAGCACCTGCCTTCAACAAAACAAAATCTACCCCAAGTATAGCAGAAGTTTAAAGGTTTATTAATAAAGTGAAACTTCATTCAGTCGGGAAGTCCTTCCCCCGACTGAATGTTAGTTGAAGAGAATCAGGAACTTACGGACTGTTTATCCCTCACCTTCACATGTTTCGTTTCCACTATGTTTAGAGGTGAGGGGATTACAGACCGTTAATGCGTGATAAAACGAGACCAGCAACAACGTAGCTGGTCTCGTTTTATTCATGTTTAGCCGAAACGGCCGGAAATATAATCTTCCGTACGGCTATCTTTTGGATTGGTAAAGATTTTATCTGTTTCATCAAACTCAACGACTTCTCCATTCAAGAAGAAAGCAGTCCTGTCAGAGATTCTTGCGGCTTGCTGCATGTTATGTGTGACAATAACGATGGAGTAATCCTCACGAAGCTCTTGAACAAGCTCCTCAATTCGAAGGGTTGATTTCGGGTCGAGTGCTGACGTCGGCTCATCCATCAGAATGACGCCAGGTTCAACCGCTAGACATCGGGCAATACAAAGACGCTGTTGCTGCCCGCCAGAAAGCCCGTACGCATTCTCATTCAAGCGGTCTTTCACCTCATCCCAGATGTATGCCCCGCGAAGGCTTTTCTCAACTATTTCATCTAAGATTTTCTTGTTTTTGATTCCATGGATTTTCGGCCCGTACGCAATGTTTTCATATATCGATTTGGGGAAAGGATTTGGTTTCTGGAAAACCATGCCTACCTGGGTCCTTAAATCTTCTACACGGAAATTCCGATCTAAAATATTTCTGTTTTTATACTTGATTTCACCGGTTGTGCGAACGCCTGGAACGAGTTCAACCATGCGATTGAGTGTCTTAATATATGTCGACTTCCCGCAACCGGAGGGCCCGATAACGGCAGTTACTTCTTTTTCTTTAATGGATAGATTAATATCTTTTAATGCATGCGTGTCTGTGTACCATAAATTCAACTGGTTTGTTTCAAATACGGCACGCTTGTCTTCCTGTTGATCAGAACTTTTGATGGCCTGATCATTTAATTTTACCTTTATTTTCTGGCTCATTATTTTCTCTCCTTAAAAAACATAACTTGAATCGATCCGTATCCTATTAATAAATGTCCTTTTACCAGACTTCTCGAACAAGCCCTAATAACGTTGTTGGAATTTATTCCGAATGAAAATAGCTACGGAATTGAGTAAGAATAACAGCACGAGCAGAACAATAATCGTTGCAGCTGCAAGATAAGCATATTCAGATACTAAGGATGCATCAAGTGTCCAGTAATAAATCTGCATCGGGAGTGCTGTGAATGTATCGAAGAAGCTGCCCGGGAACGGAATCAGTAATGCCGGAATCCCAATTACGGTAAGTGGTGCTGTCTCTCCGATTGCCCGTGACAATGCTAAAATTGAACCAGTCAGAATACCTGGTAAAGCTGCAGGCAAGATAATTTTCTTTACAGTTTGCCATTTCGTTGCCCCCATCCCATAGCTTGCTTCACTTAAAAACTGCGGAACGGCGCGAATCGCTTCCTGAGCTGCTACAATAACAATCGGCAATACTAAGAGTGATAAGGTTAAACCGCCTGCCAACACGACATTGCCAAACTCAAGTGCCCGGACGAAAATAGTTAACCCGAGTAGACCATAAACAATCGATGGTACACCAGCTAAGTTCGATATATTCGTTGCGATAAAGTTTTGAAAACGGCCAGGTTTCGCATAAAGTTCTAGATAGATAGCGGTCCCTACCCCTATGAATAAAGTAACTGGAATGACGACGAGCATGAGCCATGAGGTTCCAAGAATCGCTCCCATAATTCCTGCACGGTCTGGGTCTGTAGATAGTCTACCCGTAATAAAATCCCAATCCAGCCAAGCAATACCTTGGGAAAATACACGTATAAGCAATACTGCCAAGACTACCAAGCCAAATAAAGTAGATAGTAAAAAGATGAATTTCAGTATGGAATTATTGCGTATACGTGCTTTCATCCGTTTTTCTACAACTGCTTCATCAACATATTTCATAATCAATACTCCTCCCTGAATTTACGAGAGAGATATCTTGCAAGGATATTCATTAACAACGTAAATATGAATAATGTAGCTGCGACAGCATAAAGACTGTAATAAATCGTCGAACCTGCCGGAGCATCTCCTGAAGAAACTTCCACGATATAAGCGGTCATCGTCTGCATCGATTGCGTGATATCAAAGGTAAAATTCTTTGAGCTCCCACTTGCAATCGTAACAATCATCGTTTCCCCGATTGCCCGTGAAATACCGAGTACAAAGGATGAAATGATTCCAGACAGTGCTGCTGGGATGACAACTTTAAAGGTCGTCTCTAATTTTGTCGCACCTAAGGCGAATGCACCTTCCCGCATACTGTTTGGCACGGAGCTCATCGCATCTTCAGACAAGGAAGCAATCATCGGGATAATCATGACTCCCATTACAAGACCAGGACTCAGAATATTTGTCGCTCCAACCTCCGGAAAAATACTTCGGATGAGTGGCGTAACGAATGTGAATGCAAAGAAACCATACACAATCGTCGGAATCCCCGCAAGAATTTCAAGCAGAGGCTTTAACACCCGTCTTACCCGGTCAGATGCATATTCACTTAAATAAATCGCCGACATGATCCCAACTGGACCTGCTACAAGCATCGCAATAAAGGTTGAGATCAATGTACCATTAATTAAAGGCAGCACCCCGAATTCCGGATTTTGACTCATCGGTCTCAGTACGGTACCGGTAAAGAACTCCCAAATCGGCACTATTTTAAAGAATTCAATTGCTTCCGTAAATAAAGTTATAATAATTCCTACTGTTGTCAGAAGAGAGATCGATGCGATGAGGAGAAGAAAAGTTGGAATGAATTTTTCCGTAAAATTGGAGAGATTTTTCTTTTTTTTCTTTTCCGCAATCATTTCTCTTACATTCACAGCGTTTTTGTTTGTATCGCTGTTCCCCGCCATTTCCGTTTGACTCCTTCCCAAGCTTTAAAACTCACAACAAGATGAGAGCAATATTTTGCCCTCATCTTTATTGTTTAAATGATGTTGATTATTTTATTTAAGAGCTTCTAATTCTTCAACTAATGTACTTGCTTCTTCTTCAGGAATTGGTGCAAATCCAGTTTCCCCAGCAAGATCTGAAGCAGTTTCCATAACATAGATTGCATAATCAAGTACTTGTGGTTTTTCCTTGGCATTATTCACGTTCAGGTAAGTAAATACCGGGCGTGTGAAATCTCCATAGTCGCCATCTTCCGCAATCGTGTCGAGGGATGGCTCAACTGGGCCATTTCCAAAATCAACATGAACTGCTTGTACTTGATCTTGGTTGTTTACATAGTAACCGAACCCGAAGAACCCGATGGAATTCACATCTTCAGAAATTAACGTTACGAGGGTTGAATACTCTTGTTGCAGGTTAACATCATCTCTTAAATCTTGTTCTTCTAAAATATTTTCATAGAAGAATTCGTACGTACCATGGTTTTCGTTCGGTCCGTATGTATTGATTGGCTCTTCTGGCCAGTCTGGGTTAATATCAGACCAGTTCGTATACTCACCTAAGAAAATATCGATAATTTGCTCTGGAGTGAGTTCCGTTGCCCAATCATTATCTGGATGGATAACAATTGTTAACCCATCAAGCGCTACTTTCAATTCTTTTACTTCAATACCAAGCTCATCTGCTGTTGCTTGCTCTTCTTCTTTAATCTCACGGGAAGCATCGTTAAAGTCTGTTCCGCCTTCCGCTAAGAATCGTTCGAAACCAGCACTTGTACCTGCACGGCTAACTTCGACAGATACGCCTTGCTGTTCGTTAAGCATATATTCTTCAGCAAGTCTAGACATTAATGGATAAACTGTTCCAGACCCGTCAATTTCTACACTACCTTCCAGTTCTTCAGATTCGCCTTCTTGCGCTTCCTCTGAACTGCCATTTGTTTCTTCTGTTTCTTCCGATGACTCTTCAGTTCCAGTGTCATCTCCGTTATCTTCTGTTCCTCCACATGCTGCAAGTACTGTGAGCAATGCTCCAATTAAAAGGAACATAAGAAATTTCTTGAGCTTCATACGACAATGTCCTCCCCAATAATAGATGATTTTATCTTGAGTGCTTTTCGCTCTCAAGTACTAGTATAGTGCCCCAATGTAAAGGAAGTATTATCCGAATGTAAAGCTTTTGTAAATTTGCAGGTCTTTTTTATTATATGCAGCTTTCTTCTATAACTATGCCTCCCTTTCTATCATTTCTTTTCGATTATAGAAATGAATGGATTTTTAATAGAAAGGAAGATGATACAGATGAAAATTTATCTTGATGCCGGTCATGGTGGAAGTGATCCCGGTGCAGCCGGCAATGGGTTGCAGGAAAAGGAAGTTGTCCTTGATTTAGCAATCAGGATCAGGCGACTACTGTACAATTACCCACAAGCTACCGTAAAGTTAAGCCGCACAACGGATGTAACGAAAAGTCTTCGCGCACGGACGAATGAAGCGAACAGCTGGGGCGCAGATATTTTCCTTTCCCTCCATTGTAATGCTTTTAACGGGCGTGCCCGGGGATATGAGGATTTTGTTTATAACAAATTGCCAAGAGGAGCGGCTACGAGAAGTTATCAAGTGACCCTTCATGAAAAAGTTCGGCGAGCAATCGGCATACCGAACCGTGGAATGAAACAAGCCAACTTTCATGTACTGCGCGAATCGAATATGCCGGCAATTTTAACAGAGAATGGATTTATCGATCATCCGGAAGATGCGAAATTGATGAAGCAAACAGCTTGGAGGGAAAAAGTCGCAGCTGCACACGTAGATGGATTAGTCGAGATTTTTAAATTGAAAAAAGCAGTTTCTCCGAGTAAAGGAGGATACCAATTAATTGCCGGTTCCTTTGCAAAGCAGTCAAATGCCAAAGCAAGACAAGTGTTACTCACCACGAGACAAATCCCAGCGACGGTAAAGCAAGTCTCAGTTAACGGAAAAACGATGCACCGGGTCATCATAGGCGCCTATTCAAGTCGCACCATTGCGGAAAACAAACGTAAACAGATCTTACAATTGGGTATCGAAACATTCATCTTAAGAGACAACTAGACATCCAAGCAATAGCCAATATAATCGCACGAAGAGAATACCGTCATAGCACTCCCACTAGAGTCAGATTCTTTGCCTTTTATATTCGTTTCTGATATTAATGAATTTCATAATACGTATTTAATGCTTCACCATCACCATATGTAGAGATTGTTATAATCGATGGAAATGGAAAAGTCGTTGAACATATTGTCGGCCAATGAACAAATAATTGTTAGTAGAGAGAATCGGTGGTTTAATCGATTGAATACGTTAGGATAATCTAGGTTGCACATCCTATTCAAATAAAATCCGGACCGATCAGCTGATTGGTCCGGATTTATTTAACTCTAAGATGATTACATTTCATTCACGTTTAGTTCATCACCCATTTATCTTTACTAAATAGGATTCTGCTGATGATAAAAATAATGATGATACAAACAAGATTACTGCCAATCGTCATAAATATGTGCCCATAATTCACTACACCAAACAACAATTCCGTAAGAATCGCAAAGATATTTACAAATGGCAGGATAAAATGATTCATCGTAAACTCATTCACCCCAAGTCCGCCAATCATCATCGCAGGAAAAATGATTACCATCATAATCGGTGTACTATAACTCTGCGCTTCTTTTACCGTTTTACCAACAATACTTGTGATCATTAAGAGAGCACCAACGAAGAACGAATAGACTAGCGTCACAAGTGCGCCCATTCCAATGATCGCAACCATATTATCACCGAACGAAATTGCCGCTTTTAAGTGTTCCGTAAAGAAGGCTACCTCGATTGCAACGACGGCGAGGGTAATAATCCCAATAATGACGCCAACTGAAGATATCGTTAAGTATTTTGCCATTAGTAATGTAGAGCGATTCACCGGCGTCATCAGGAGTGCTTCCATCGTTTTCTTTTCCTTTTCACCTGCAAAGATATCTGCTGCCGACGGACCTGCTCCAACCCCGATTGCAATCGATAGAATAAGCGGAATCAACAAAGCCAGCACCTGAATATTACTGTCCTCTGCGTTCGTCTCCCGTTGCTCCATTGCAACTGCCTGGGTGATGGATGGATCGATATTCGCATGCTGCAATCTCTCTGCGACAACAATTTGTTCATATTCTGCAAGCTTGCTCGTTACAATGAAAATAAGGTTAGAAGACTTTTGACTGAATGTATCGCCGATCAGCTCCACATTGCCTGCTTCTCCCGCTTGCACTTCCGCGTCAAAGTTATCCGCAAACACAATTGCCGCTTGGACGTCTCCATCAATAAATGCCTGTTCCGGATTTTCCGTACGTAAAAGTTCCACATTATCCATTGTCCCAAGTATCGTTTCCTGCCCGGTTGACAACCCTTCTTCCACAGCCAGTGTATATGTTTCATTTTCCCCGTCACTAATCAAACTTTCATAGAAAAAAGTTAGTGCCGACATCATCAGAATCGGTAATAACACGGTTAATAACAATGTCCGTTTATCGCGGAAGGAATCGATCATTTCTTTTTTATATATTTTAAATAGCATAGCCATCCGTCCCCCTCACTAATTTACTCATAAAGATATAGTTTAAATCACGACTGTTTTCTTCTTCATATAAAGCCTCTTTCTCCCCGTGATAAACAAGCTCGCCTTTATGGATCATCGCGACATGATCACAGAGCAGATCGACTTCCTCCATAATGTGACTCGAGAAGATAATTGTTTTACCTTGTGTTTTTAGTTCTTGAACGAGTTGACGGAATACGTTGGAAGCGGTGATATCAAGCCCTGTCGTCGGTTCGTCGAATAGAATAATTTCCGGGTCATGAATGATGGCTCGGGCGATCGCCACTTTCTGGCGCATCCCTTTAGAAAAACCGTCCACTTTCCGGTCAAGAAAATCGCGCATACCGAACATTTTCGCGAGCTCATCAATCCGCACCTTCGTCTCATGCTTGCTCAAGTGATAGAGTGTTGCAAAGTATTCGAGGTTTTCTCTAGCGGTCATGCGGTTATAGAGCCCTGTCTCACCGCCAAATAAGACGCCCATCCGCTTTTTAATTTCATCTGGCTTTTTCACCGTGTCATAGCCTTTTACCAGAACTTCCCCTTCAGTCGGTGTAAGCAATGTTGCAATCGAGCGGAGAAGCGTCGTCTTCCCAGCTCCGTTTTCCCCTAACAGACCGACGATTTCCCCCTCCTGAACTGTAAAGGACACATGATTTAAAGCAGTTACTGATGTTTTTTTATCTTGAAATCGTTTCGTCACGTTTTGAATTTCAATCATTTCGTTCCCATCCCTCTTTTGATTTGTTACATTCATTGTAAGCAAAACCATCGCTTCTTTCACCGGACATGTCGCGAATCGTCCCTTTGATGTCGTGAAAATGCCCTATTCACGCTTCGAGATGGTATAATGAAGAAAAACGATTGCGTCAAAAACAATAGAAAGTACAGGTGTTGCACGTATGCTGAAGGTTGGAATTGTTGATGACCGTCAGATTGATTTAGATAAAGTGGTTGGGATTGTTTCACAGATTGATAATGTGGAGATCGTCTTCGCCACCACATCCGCAGAGGAAGCGTATAAACGGATTAAAGATGAGGAAATCATGCTGCTCGTCGCCGATATTGAAATGCCCCATCTTTCCGGCTATGAGCTCGCAGATATTATTCATTCCCATGCGCTTCATATTGAGGTTATTTTTGTAACAGCAAACAGCGGGTATGCGGTTCATGCCTTTGAAATCAATGTACATGACTATATTATGAAGCCCTATACGAAAGACCGGCTCAAGACATCGATTAAGCGGGTAATGGAGAGGTCTGGGCAAGCGGAAATTACGGGAAGACTTTATATTAAGCAGAAGAACAACATTCATATCATCCAAAAGAAAGATATTATTTTCATTGAACGAACAGGCAGGTCTTCTACGATTTTCACAAAAAATGGAACCATTAAGACGTACCAAACGTTAAAAGAGTTGGAGGGTGAGCTGAGGGAAAGGGATTTTCTTCGCTCCCACCGTTCCTTTATCATTAACATCCACTATATTCAAAACTTTGAACTATACGCCAAAAATTCATTCGTCGTAAACTTTGACGGATTAGATGAAACAGCAATGATTACAAAAGACATGGTCGACTACTTACAGGAAAATTACTTTTAGAACGGGACAATCCCTCTGCTCCATTGGGACATGGGGTCAGTGCAGTTGTCCCGGCTGAGAGGGGGTTGAGTTATGAAGCGTGTGTATTTTTATTGGGTAAGTATTGCCTTGCTCGCTGTTATTCATATTGAATTTGCAGGACGAGCTTTACCTTTTGATTTACCTTTTTTCGTCTCGATTTTTTTAGCTTTCCTACTTATTTTTCTATTACAGAGGAAACTCATGGTACACATAGATGCACTTGGAACAAAGGAAAATCTCAGATTATACAGCATCCAGCTCCTGCTTCTCATCATTTACGTATTAACTGAACCTGGTCTGATTTCGCTTATTCCGCTTCTCACTTTTATCCTGTTGGAAGCGAACCGGCATATCATCAGTCATAAGCTACATAATAACCGCCAACTTATCCAGGCACACAAAAGAGAAATGGAGCAAATGAATGACACCTTTCTCATTGTCCGCAAAGAAAGACATGACTTTTTAAAACATATATCCAGCTTGCATTATATGCTCGAAAATAATAACCATAAAGAAGCAACAACGTATTTAAATGAGCTAGTAGAAGGATATAAGGAAACAAACCTGTCTATTCAAGGAGAACGCGGAACAGTAGCGGGTGTCCTGCATCACAGTTACCGGCAAGGACAGGAAGAAGGGATCGAAGTGATATATGATCTCGAAGCAGCGATTTCCGGCTTACCACTTTCTGATCGTGATTTAACAGCCTTAATCGGGAATATACTAGATAACGCACTGGAGGCGAGTGCCGAATGGCAAAGAGAGAACGGAAAAAAACCGCAGATTATCTTACAATCCTTCAAGCGCAGCGGTCTTTTTATGCTAACTTGCAAAAACTGCACCCGTCCCTTGCCGAATGATGTGCTCGATCATTTATTTACGAAACGGTCACAATCAACAAAATCAGGAAATCATGAAGGACTGGGAACACAGATTATTGCACAAATTGTCGAAAAACATGCTGGCTATCTTGATTTCGTTTATAAAAATCAAATCTTTACATTACAAATTAAGCTGCCTGCCATCTTAAAATAAGTTGACATGGATTAACGACGAGGAGGAACATCATGGTTCTTTACCGCTTGCCGATAATGATTCTTACCCTAAGTCTCGTATACATTTTCATCGCTCCTGATGAGCCCTTTGCGTTCAAGCTCTTTTTTAAACTGCTGCCAATGATCGTCATTTTATTTTACGCTTTCCGAATCGCACCGGAAAATAAAATGGCTGTCCATTGGCTCATTATTCTTGGTCTTCTTTTTTCGATGATAGGTGACGCAACTTTGCACTGGTTTCTCGTTGGACTTGTCGCTTTCTTTATTGCCCATGTCTGTTATGTGATTGGCTTTTTTACGGTGGCCAAGTTTACTAGAAAGCGGATGTTAGCTGCGGTTCCAATCAGCATCTACGCTATTACTTTCGGGATATTCCTTATTCCTGCTCTAACGGATACCGGGGAGCAAGCGCTCGTAATCCCAGTAATTGCTTATATCATCATTATTTCACTCATGCTCTTTGCCGCGGTTGCAACAGGGAATAGACCAGCACAATTTGGGGCATTATTATTTGTTATCTCCGACTCGATTCTTGCTTGGAATATGTTCATCGATCCAGTTCCATTTGCTGATGCTCTTGTTATGTTCCCGTACTATGCAGCTCAGTTTTTCATTACAGTTAGTCTCTACTCGCTTATTGACCAAAACAAGCGCATCATTTGGTAGCAATACAGAATGTAAAACAACTATTTTTAATATGTTTATTAAGACTTTATATGGTATACCTAGCTGCTTTAAATTACAAGAGTTCGCTCGTTTAGTTCTAACATAGGAGGAATTTCATGTGAAGTTAACAACAAGGGAAGTTTTATCGGTCCCGAATATTTTATCTTATATCCGGATTCTCTTGATTCCTGTATTTATTTATCTCTTTTTCCATGCAACAGACTCAAGAGATTATTATGTTATCGGTCTTATTATACTTTTATCTGGTCTAACAGATGCATTGGACGGTTGGATTGCCCGGACATTCAATCAAATTACAGAACTCGGGAAAATTGTTGACCCGATTGCAGATAAATTGACCCAGACAGCAATCGTCGCCTGTCTATTGTTCCGCTATCCGTATATGTGGATTCTGTTTATCCTTTTTATCTTGAAAGAGTTGTTTATGGGAATCAATGGACTCATTCTATTAAAACGCGGGAAAAAACTGGACGGAGCGAAGTGGTTTGGAAAAGTATCGACGGCAGTGTTCTATCTTGCAATGGGAATTTTGATTACATTTCCTAACTTGGATACGTATTTGATCACATTCCTCATGATTGTAACAGGGATTTTCTTATCTATATCTTTCTTGATGTATATCCCGGAATTTCTGAGATTATATGAAAAAAAGGAAGATGCTGTGCGTTAATCACAGCATCTTCCTTTTTTACTTTATTCTTTAAGCATTTTCGGTTGCTAAATTGCCTCTTAGTGTTTTTAAAGCAGTACTCCAAGCAATGACTTGATCCAGCATTTGGTTTGCATTGTCTGCATGGTAATCAGCTGGTTTGAAGACAGAGAAGTTTTCAAAGTCAGCTAGTAGGGAGAAGGTAACTGCAGTACGGACGTCCGCTACTTGCAATTCACCAAGAATTAAGCGCATGTTTTCATGAGCACGTGTCCCACCAAGGCTTCCGTAACCAACAAATCCTGCCGCTTTGTTGTTCACTTCAGGATTTAAGTAGTCTGTTGCGTTCTTCAGCGCACCACCGATTGCATGGTTGTATTCTGGAGTGATGAAAATATAACCATCGAAAGAGGCCATTTTATCAGACCAAGCTTTAATTGTTGCATTTGCTTCTTCTTGTTCTGTTTCTGGAAGGCTTTCACCTAAGAATGGTAATCGGTAATCTGCTAAGTCTACCAATTCATATTCGACATCCTGGTCATTGCGATTGTTTGCAAAATCCATCATCCATTTCGCAACTTGCTCTCCGTTGCGTCCTTCACGTACACTTCCTAAAACAATACCAATCTTTAACATTCGTATTCCTCCTGTTGTCTATGTCTAAATAACTTTTAATTAAATATAACTTAATTACAGTCAATAATATAACATGGTTTCTCCCTAGTTGCAATCTTTTTGTTCTTATTTATTATTTGCTTATGATTCGTAAGTCTAATAAAAAAATTTAGAGGCGGCATCTCTGCCGCCTCCTCCTTATCCGACATAAACTCTTGGGACGCGTTTTCCAATAAGACAAATGATTTCGTAGTGGATCGTTTGCAGTTGTTCCGCTATTTCGTCGAGGGAGATATAACCTTTCTTTTCCTCACCGAATATCGTGATGATATCATCATCTTGCATTTCATCGATGTCTGTTACGTCAATCATTGTCTGATCCATACAAATTCTTCCCACAATCGGTGCTCGCTCACCATTTATCGTGACCTTGCCACAATTAGACAGGCGACGCGAAAGACCGTCCGCATATCCGACTGAAAGAGTAGCAATTCGCGAATTTCTCTCTGTTTGATAGGTACATCCATAACTGATTGGCTCTCCTGCCGCCACTTCCTTAATCAGCACCGCTTTTGTCTGGAAGGTCATTGCTTGAGTCAAGCTAATCATCTTTTTCATATATCTTGCTGGGTAAAGGCCATACATGCTGATCCCGACCCGGCACATATCCAGGTGCATCTCTGGAAAATTAATTGTTGCTGCGCTATTACAACAATGCTTCAATGGCACGGAAAAACCATTCTCAGCCAAATAATCCGTTACTTCGAGAAAACGTGAAAATTGCATCCGTGTATATGTATCATCCGCATTGTCCGCATCTGCAAAATGGGTGTAAATCCCTTCAACTTCAATTCGTTTACCTTCTATGCTCTTAAGTAACTCAAGTGCTTTTTCTTTTGATTGAACGCCAACTCTTCCCATACCTGTATCTATTTTCAAGTGGATTTTAGCCGTTTGCTTTAATTCATCACAAGCGGTGATGAGGGCATCCAGCACATCTTCGCTATAAACAGTAAGTGTGATTCCATTTATAATCGCTTCTTTTACAACTTCGGGTTTCGTGAAGCCAAGAACTAGAATCGGAGCGTCAATCCCCGCCCGCCGAAGTTCAATCGCTTCATCGATCAAGGCGACACCTAAACCATCAGCTCCAGCCGCCAAGGCAGCCCTTCCGACTTCTGCCGCTCCGTGACCGTAGCCATCCGCTTTTACAACTGCGAGCAGTTTACTATTTTTATTCATATATTGTTTAAAGGCTTGCGTATTCCCCCGGATTGCAGCTAAAGAAACTTCAACCCATGTATCCCGGTAACTTAATCGTTTCATCCGATAAACTCCTCTGTTCTATCATTACTTTATATTTTAACATTTCTTAATAGCCTCTGGGTAGGGCATATTGTTCCAATTGGAACAATATATACGTATGAAGGAGTTGAATTAAAAATGAGGAAGTTTTTTTGAAAAATATGTTAAAGATGCTTCTTGTTAGGTAGAGTATCGTAACTCAGCATTTCCGCCTATTTCTATATTCCTGGAATTCGGATTAACGATCGAAAGGGATTCAAAAAATAAAGGAGTGGATAACGTTGGGTGCAAAGTGGATAAAAATCGCAGTTCTTTATTTCATTATCGGGATTGGCTTCGGGCTATTCATGCATTACACGATCCAGCTTCAATGGGGAGCGACGCATGCTCATATTAATGTTGTCGGTTGGCTGTCTACTGGTCTAATCGGCGGCATTTATTCCATTTATCCAAGAGCAGGAAATAGTCCACTTGGTAAGTTACACTTTTGGCTTCATCAGATTGGCCTACCTTTCCTTTTTATCGGAATGATGATGATTTATTTTAATGTACCACCAGTTGTGCTTGAAATTTTTGTCTCAGGCGGCGGGATTGCATTTCTATTATCTGTTATTTTGTTTGTTCTTAATGTATTTCAGAATGTACACGAGGCTGATAACAAGTAGCCGATTAAAGACATGACTCCCTTTCGATTAGAATAAAGGCGTGATTGGTTGTTTCGAGTTAGTAACCTGAGGTGCCCACATATTTTCAGCAAATAGGCTGCTGCAATAAAAAAAGTAAACCCTAAAGCCCGGGCTTACCTTTTTTTATATGTTTTAAAAACTTCAATAAATTGTTCTGGAGAGCTTTTAATCATATAGGAGAATACACCTTTATTCGTATGTACATATAGCAGCCCACCTTGTGTTCCGAGCATCCGGTAGGACAGATCATGAATGGTATCTATCAAAAATTCACGATGTCTCGTCACCAATCGATCCTCATATAAATACATCATACGTTGTTCTTCCGTATTTGTCTGACTGATGGAATCGACGGTGCGAACAACTTTCACATACGATTGTTCTGCCAGCAATTGTGTCATAAATTATCCTTCAGCAAGTCGCATATGATTAAGTCTCCATTGCAACCATTGGTACTCACGTGTTTTCCTCGGTAAAAATTGGCGAATATCGTCCTCATGGTACCCTACTTGCAATCGCTTCTCATCGACCATAATTGGGCTGCGCAGCAAACGAGGATGCTTGTGAATCAGCTCCAACAGTTCTTGAAGTGGTAATGCCTCAATGTCCAGATCAAGATCTTTATAAATCTTGGATCGGGTTGAAATAATTTCATCCGTACCGTCAACCGTCATACGTAAGATGCCTTGAAGTTCCGATACTGTCAGCGGGTGTTTCAAAATGTTCCGCTCTACGTAATGGATGTCTTGCTTCGTAAACCATTGTTTCGCTTTCCTTGTCGATGAACATGCAGCTCCATATATTATCACTGTCATATATCATACCCCATTTCAATTTGGTTAATTTATTGATACGTTTATCTTGCTATGCCTTTTTTCAATAAGCTCATTTCTACTTTGAAGCTTTCAATCGCCTCCTCGTCGGATAGCTCTTTCGTAAACTTTTCGACAAAATTGCGAAATGCAACGGCCGATATAATATGAATGACATGGGTTAATTCGCTGTCTGATTCGATATTTAAAAGCTCTCTATTTATTAGTTTTGTAATTTTTTCCATGCCATCTTTTTTCAGATTGCTTTCAATTATCTCATTGAAAATGGTTTCAATCTGATGTGTTACGTTAAGAAGAGCGTTCCGGAAAAAGTTATACTCCTTTTGATCAGGTAATTCAATAAGCAAATCGTAGTAAAAAGCGGTAATTGCTTCGAATAAGTCTCCCTGATGTGTTTGCAGTTGTTGAATGAACTGTTTGTTTCTACGGTTTGCCTGTTCTTGGAGAATATAATAATATGCGTCTTCTTTATCTTTAAAATACTGATAAAAGCTTCCCCGGGATATCTCTGCTGTCTTTACGATATTTGCGATGGAGGCTTCGAATAGAGGAACTCTGGAAAATTCCATTTCCATTGCCTTAATTAAGGATTGACGCTTTTTCTCTGGCAGATTAAAAAATGTTGCTTTGGGCATTCCTGTACCTCCATTTCCACCAGATCATGACACGGTGTCATCTTTATAATTTTATGATAGATGACACGGTGTCATTTGTCAACGCAATATGGGGGTTTCCTAACTTTTTACTTATTTATTCCACAATTGCCTCATAGAATCATTATTACCTTAATTCGCTGTAGCAAAACTCCTACTTTCTTCCTGAAAACCGTATTTTTTGAAGTATGTACTTTAAAATGAAGGCCTTTTCAAATTGAATTGATGACTACTTTCATACAACGTAAGTGCCCGCAACTCTCTACTGGAAGTCCGCAGTCCAGACACCTCTCGCACCTGCTGAGCGGCCGGCAAGCCTCCCCGCGCTGAGCACTAAGGGGTCTCGCCAGGCCTATCCTCCCGCAGGAGTCTCGAGGTGTCTGGACTGGCTCCCAGGAAAGGCCATATTTGGATCACTGTTTATTATTCCAAAAATATTATTTTTACCGTGATACGGCACTGGAATAAATGCTATTTATAATAATTATCTTTCCAGTTCAGTTGCCCGGGGGACGGTAACTCCTACGGGAAAAGCACGTGTCCAGACCTGAGCAGGAAGTGTACTTCTTCCGAGGCAGACTAAGAACGCCACGTCCTGTGGAAACGCCTGCATTAGCACGTCCTTTGCGTCGAGGCTGAGGCCGTGCCCTTAGGATGCGTATCCGTCCCCCGGGCAACTGAACGCCGACTAGAAAACCTACCAAGAGAACGTGCAAATCACTTACGCTGAATGAGAGTAAAAGTATTAAGTGGTTACGTTAGTTTTTGAGACGGGGATATTGGGAAATCAGAGCGGATTTCTGAAGTGTCTAGAACCATTGTGAATAGGTAGTTTCACTAATTGTATCAAGAGATAGTTACCTATTTTAGAAGGCGAAAATTGATCTTACAGGTTAATTTTTATGTGTAAGTAATGATAGGGCTGCGACATGGTCTTTCCTGGCCTATGATGAATACGCCAGGAATGACTCGCTTTTGATTTAGGATCTTCTAGTTGACTGACGCAAGATGAAGACAATGAGGCCGAGGAATAAGACAGGTAGGATAATACTGAATATCATGAAATCACTTCCTTTCAGATACTTTCAATCGACTGAGAAAAACAGTCTACCCGTCTGGAGGTAATTTCTAACATAGATTAATGAATTTCATAATACGTATTTAATGCATCACCATATGTAGTTGAGTTGGTTCATTCCCAACTACATATGGTGATGGAAAAGCCGACTTTGGTAATTATGAAATTCATTCAGATGGTAAGTTATTTACTGTAATTTTTGGGTTGCCTTCCATCATATCAAAAAAGTGATATAATTGCAAGTTAAAGTTTCAGTAGATAACCCAACTTTAACAGCCTGGAATAACTAAACGCTCCGTTCCAAGGCTACTGATTGCTTTCATACAGCATAAGTGTTTTGGCTCGTTCACTTATTCAGAGCACCAATCGCCGTTCAGTTGCCCGGGGGACGGATGCGCATCCTAAGGGCACGGCTTCAGCCTCCTCGGAAGAAGTACGCTTCCTGCTCAGGTCTGGACACGTGCTTTTCTGGTAAGAGTCACCGTCCCCCGGGCAACTGAACTGGTTAGATGATTCTCTGAATAGAAATTGTTCCGTCACGATAAGGATTAAACTCCTGGAATATTAAACAGTGTTCAAAATTTGTCCTTTCCTGGTAGCAGTCCAGATACCTCGAGACTCCTGCGGGAGGATAGGCTTGGTGAGACCCCGCAGCGGGCTTGCCCGCGAGGAGGCTCACCAGCCGCTCAGCAGGTGCAAGAGGTGTCTGGACTGCGGACCTCCAGTAGGAAGTTTCGGGGTTTGGCGCACTTACGCTGTATGAAAGCAATCCGCTGGTCATTTCATATCTAGCCCAAGTACGAGTGCTTGATAGGGCTAAATTGCTATTTTTTTACGAAAATCGAGTAGATAAAAAATGGCACCTTTCCAGATATATGGAAAAGCACCATTAAAATATTAAAGCATCACTTTACACATATCATTCGTGAAAGCAACTGGGTCTTCAATTGGTAAGCCTTCGATTAGTAATGCTTGATTATATAATAGATTTGTATAAAGTTTCAATTGCTCGTCGCCTTGCTCTTTCGCTCGCTCCAATGCATTCATGATCTCATGATCCACATTAATTTCCAATACTTTATCTGCCTTAATTTGCTGGTCATCCGGCATGGAATTAATGATTTTTTCCATCTCAATTGAAATATCGCCATCTGCCGTGAGCACAACCGGATGGGATTTCAGACGTTTTGAAGCCCGGACATCTGTAATTTTATCTCCTAACATCTCTTTCATTTTCGTAAACAGGTCTTCGTGTTCCTTCGCTGTTTCTTTCTCCTCTTCCTTCTCTTGCTCATCTTGTTCAATGCCAAGGTCACCACTGGAGACGTTTCGGAATTCCTTCTCTTTATAGCTCATGAGCATGCGGATTGCGAACTCATCAATTTCGTCCGTGAAATATAGAATTTCATATCCTTTGTCTTTTACAAGTTCCGTTTGCGGAAGCTTATCCACGCGGTCAACGCTATCCCCTTGTGCATAGTAGATATACTTCTGCTCTTCTGGCATGCGCTCCACATATTCATCCAACGTAACCAATTTCTTTTCTTTCGATGAATAGAATAATAATAAATCTTGCAGCACTTCTTTATGCTGGCCGAAATCACTGTAAACCCCGAATTTCAATTGTTGACCAAAGGACTGATAGAAGCGTTCATAGGCTTCCCGGTCATTATTCAGTACTTGTTTCAGTTGCTGTTTGATTCGTTTATTAATGTTTTTCGCGATTGTTTTTAACTGACGGTCATGCTGAAGCATTTCCCGTGAAATATTTAGAGAAAGATCCTCGGAATCTACTAATCCTTTTACAAAACTGAAATAGTCCGGCAGCAGCTCTGGACTTTTCTCCATAATAAGAACCCCATTTGAATAAAGCTCCAGCCCTTTTTCAAATTCCTTCGTGTAATAATTATATGGGGCGCTCTCCGGGATATAAAGAATCGCGTTATACCGAACCGCACCATCAACGGATAGATGGAGATGTTTTAACGGTTTATCAAAGCCATAATGCTTCTCTTGGTAGAAGTTTTCATAATCTTCATCGGTAAGTTCATTCTTATTCTTCTTCCAGATTGGAATCATCGTATTCAAGGTTTCTTCCGTAGAAACATTCTCATATTCGTCTTCCGTACCTTCTTTTAACTTACTTTCCGTCACGTCCATTTTAATTGGATAGCGGATAAAGTCGGAGTATTTCTTCACAATTTGCTTGAGTCGATATTCTTCTAGGAATTCATCGTAATTCTCTTCTTCTTCATTTTCTTTGATTGTGAGAATAATCTTCGTACCGACTTCAGCTTTTTCTGCCGGTTCAATCGTGTAGCCTTCTGGTCCTGTTGACTCCCATTTATAAGCTTCTTCACTATCAACAGAACGACTGATAACAGTTACTTTTTCCGCAACCATGAAGGCCGCATAGAAGCCGACACCGAATTGTCCAATAATGTCATGGCCATCTTTAATTTCATTCTCTTGCTTAAATTGATGGGATCCGCTTTTCGCGATAATGCCAAGGTTGTTCTCCATCTCTTCTTTTGTCATTCCGATACCCGTGTCGGTTACGGTTAATGTTCGTGTATCTTTGTTCGGGTCAAGCTTGATGAAGTAACTGTCTTGATCAAACGTGAGCTTGTCATCTGTAAGTGCCCGGTAGTATAGTTTGTCGATTGCATCGCTCGCATTGGAAATTAACTCTCTCAGGAAAATTTCCCGTTGTGAATAGATCGAGTTGATCACCATATCTAATAGTTTCTTGGATTCCGCTTGAAATTCTCTTCTTTCCATAATCTCTCTCCTCTTTCGTTATAAGTATGTAAACTCGCACGTACTAATCCACCTAATTAAATACCATATCCTTTCTATGAAGTCAATCAACTTGGGTCTCCCTGCAAGCTTCCTGAATTCACGGTATACTGGGGATATCAAGAAGGAGGAATGACATGCTTAAAAATTGGTTGGAGCAGTCTGATTATACGGTCGTATTCACCGGAGCAGGGATGTCGACAGAAAGTGGCCTCCCGGATTTTCGGTCGGCAAATACAGGATTATGGACGAAAAAAGACCCCGCGCAGCTTGCAAGTACTGATGCACTCAATCATAATGTGGAAGAATTTATTGCATTTTATCGGGAGCGTGTCCTCGGTGTGAAGGAATACGGTCCCCATAAAGGACATTCAATCCTTGCAAACTGGGAACAGTCCGGCAAAGTAAAATCGATTATTACACAAAATGTCGATGGGTTTCATCAGCTTGCAGGCAGTAAGCAAGTTGCAGAACTTCATGGTACATTGCAAAAATTACATTGCGAATCATGCGGGCGCCAGTATGGTAGTGAGAATTATGTAAAAGAGGCGTTTTACTGCGAGGAATGTAACGGTGTGTTGCGACCTTCGATTGTTTTATTTGGAGAAAGCTTGCCAGTCGATGCGTTTGAATTTGCACTCCGGGAGACGGAGAAGGCAGATTTATTCATTGTGTTCGGCTCTTCGCTTACTGTCACACCGGCAAACCAATTCCCCATGCTTGCAAAAGAAAACGGCGCGAAATTGGTTATTGTGAATGCGGAAGATACACCGCTTGATGGGTCTGCAGATTTAGTTATCCAAGATAAGAAAATTGGTGTACTTTTGCAAGAACTGGATGAGAATCTATAAGAAAAAAAACAGACGCGGTATCCACTAATGAGAGTAGATACCGCGTCTTTCAATTCTATTTACTGGCTTTTTTCCCAACCTCTTCTCCTTTACGGCCTATACACCTTTAAATGCTTTTCTATAAACATCAGCCAGTTCTGTGACGAGAGGTAACTTTGGATTTGCCATTGTACATTGATCTTCAAAAGCTTTATCAGCTAAATGATCCACTTTCGCCTCAAATTCTCGCTTCGTGACCCCATTCTCTTCCATACTCATCGGGATATCCAATTCTTTTGCCAATTTAATAATGGCTTGGACAAGATTTTCTACCCCCTCTTCAGTCGTAGCAGCTGGTAAGCCGATTGCTTTGGCTATCTCTGCATAGCGTTTATCTGCAATGAAATGTTCATATTTAGGGAATGACACAAATTTCGTCGGCTTCGTTGCATTATAGCGAATGACATGAGGTAACAAAATGGTATTGGCACGCCCATGCGCGATATTGAATTCACCGCCCAGTTTATGTGCCAAACTATGATTTATCCCTAAGAAAGCATTGGTAAACGCCATTCCCGCAATGGAAGAAGCATTATGCACTTTTTCACGAGCCAATTCATTCGATCCATCATGATAGGCTTGTGGTAAGTATTCAAAGACAAGCTGAATCGCCTTAATTGCCAACCCATCTGTAAAGTCGTTCGCCATATTGGATACGTAAGCTTCAATCGCATGGGTTAAGACGTCCATTCCAGTGTCAGCTGTCACCGTTTTCGGTACACTCATCACAAATTGTGGGTCAATGATTGCGACATCCGGTGTCAATTCATAGTCAGCCAGCGGGTACTTTATATTATTCTCTTTATCCGTGATGACGGCAAAAGATGTGACTTCCGCACCTGTCCCGGAGGTTGTTGGAATCCCGACAAATTGCGCCCGTTTTCCGAGCTGCGGGTATTTATAAACACGTTTACGAATATCCATGAATTTCTGCTTCAAACCATTAAAGTCTGTTTCCGGATATTCATAGAATAACCACATCCCTTTAGCGGCGTCCATAGGTGAGCCGCCACCGAGAGCGATAATGACATCCGGCTCAAATTCTTTCATCACCTTTGCACCACGCATAACTGTTTCCTTAGAAGGGTCTGGCTCCACATCCGATATAATTCTGCAATGGACATAGTCCGGACGTTTTCTTAAATAATATAAGACCTTATCCACATATCCCAATTCGACCATCATCGGGTCCGTTACAATGACAGCCTTTGAGATATCCGGCATTTTCTCAAGGTATCGGACGGCATTCTTTTCAAAATATATTTTTGGTGGGATTTTAAACCACTGCATATTAACACTTCTTTTTGCCAGTTTTTTGATGTTATATAAATGAACAGAGCTCACATTGCTAGACACTGAATTTCCGCCATATGAACCACATCCAAGAGTCAGTGACGGGGTATACGCATTGTAAATGTCACCAATTGCCCCTTGGGAAGATGGCTGGTTGACAATCAAGCGGCCGGCTTTCATCCGCTGACTGAATGCATCGATGACCTGCTGATTTTCAGAATGAATGACAGCGGAGTGACCAAGTCCACCAAATTCCAGCATTTCCTCACATCGTCTGAGTCCTGTTTCTGTATTATTCGCCTTATAACAGGCAAGGACAGGGCTGAGCTTCTCCCGTGACAGCGGATAATCAGGACCCACACCGGTTAACTCAGCGACCAATACTTTTGTATTTTCCGGTACGGTGATTCCAGCCATGTTCGCAATGGCAGCTGCACTCATTCCTACAATTGCAGGATTGACAGAACACTTATTTTCATCAATGACCAGTTTTTCGACTTTTACCTTTTCCGTAGCATTTAAAAAGTAACAATTATGGGCAATCATCTCTTGTTTCACTTTTTCATAGATTGGCTCATCGATAATGACAGCTTGTTCGGAAGCGCAGATCATGCCATTATCGAATGTTTTGGATAAAATAAGGTCGTTGACTGCCCGTTTAATATGTGCAGTTTTTTCTATATAACAAGGGACATTACCAGGACCGACACCTAAGGCTGGTTTCCCGGAACTGTAAGCAGATTTAACCATACCGGCTCCACCTGTAGCTAGGATGAGCGCGATACCTTCATGTTTCATAAGTGACTGCGTTTTTTCCACAGCTGGTTGTTCAATCCACTGGATGCAGTGCTCAGGTGCTCCCGCTTTTAAAGCAGCTTCATAGACGACCTGCGCTGCTTTGGCGCTTGATTTTTGTGCCCCGGGGTGAAAAGCAAAGATAATCGGATTGCCCGTTTTAATTGAGATGATTGATTTAAACATTGTCGTAGAAGTCGGATTGGTAATAGGAGTAATTCCAGCAATGACTCCGATAGGTTCTGCAATTTCAACGATGCCTTCCATCTCATTTTCATGCATGACCCCTATTGTCCGTTCATATTTAATGTTGTGATAAATATATTCTGTTGAAAACATGTTTTTAATAATCTTATCCTCGTAAACCCCGCGTTTTGTTTCGTCTACAGCGAGCCTTGCCAATTCCATATGCTGCTCCATACCTGCTAAAGCCATTTCTTTAATCATGTTGTTAATTTGGTCTTGATCCAGCATTTTCATTTCTTTTAATGCCTTATTCCCTTTTTCAACTAGGGCATCAATGCTTTCGACTAATGATTTAACTTGTTTCTTTTCAGGCGCTTTGGTAGTCATCGTAAATCCTCCTCGTTTATTTGTGAAATATTGATCATTTTAATTTTAAAAAAAATGGCTTAATGCTTGCCAGCAAATTTCATTTAAAACCGGGAGAATAGTGTCTGTTCGTTTATGTTATAATCACCTCTTTATTGTGAATTGTTGAGCATGTTATTTTATAAAAATTCGTCTTTCGCTTTCAAAACTATCATAACATCTGGAAGCGCTTGCCGTTTTGGTGAATTGTGACAAACCAGTGAAACTATTCTAAATAGTTAGTTCTATTAACACTATGGTAAAGTGGTTTACTAAAATAGTTGGCAGCTCCCTTTTATATTTAATGAATTTCATAATACGTATTTAATGCTTCACCATCACCATATGTAGTTGAGTTGGTTCGTTCCCAACTACATATGGTGATGGAATAGCCGACTTTGGTAATTATGAAATTCATTCTGTTAACAAGATAAAGGAAAAGGTTGGGACAGTTATATCCCAACCTTTTCCTTTATCTTTATGCCATCCACTTAGGTGGTGTATTTTTATCCCAGTAAATTTCACCGAGGGTGTGGTGCTCTTTGAAATCATCTTTTTGAAGATGATAATGGAAATTGAAATAATAGCCTTCTAATGGGCGGTTATCACGGCGGACATGGAAGCGGACGATATCTTCTTCCGTCCGGTAATCCGTTACGTGAAAGATTCGCTCCCCGTAACCTTTTGCCGGTTGTTCCGTGATTCCATAATAACGGACAGCATCTTCTCCCGCTTCAACTGCTAGTTCTTCCAACACAGATTCCATTTTCGGCAAAATAACCGCAGAAAACTCGTCCTCTACCTGCTCAGCAATACGAGGACCAAACTTCATCAAGCTTTGCATTTTCGCCTGTTCTTGAAGCTTCCGTAAATAATCCGGTTCTGTCTCGATCTCAAGCATTGTTTCATAGTTTTCGAGAGTCGCTTCACTTGTACGGAGTTCAGTCGCTTGATCAAATTCTGTTTTTGAGGAGACACTATTCTTATTATTTTCGGCATCAATTTCTAGTAAAGCGGTCGGCGTATACATTCCGAGTGTTGCAATTGCAATAAGTGCAACGAGCGCTTTCTTCATCCATATCTTCATGAGCATCACTTCCCAATCATTTCCTTACTTTAATTTTAACATGTTATAGGCAGATGTCTATTGGGATAATGGTTTATTTCTTAAAATTTCTATTAATTTAGCGGAACAAATGCCCTGACCCTATTTCCTACACAGTCTCACTTTTTGGGCATAGGATATTGGAGCGAAATTTGTGAGGGGGAGTTTGTTTTGATTATTCATGTTGTGGAGCCAGGAGATAATTTGTATGCGTTACACGAACGATATCGGGTGAGCATGGCCGATTTATTGCGGGTAAATGATTTGCCGGATCCAGAACAGCTTGTTGTTGGGCTGGCTTTACTTATTCCGGTTAAAGGAACGTGGCATACGGTTCGGGCTGGAGAAAGCTTGTGGAGTATTGCTAATGATTATGGAATGTCTTTAAATCTAGTTTTAGAAGCAAATCCAGGAATTGATGCGGAGATACTCATGCCAGGACAGGAAATTTTCATTCCACTTCTACGTCATGAAGTGGCACCAGGTGAGACGCTCGCAAGTATTGCGAACCAGTATGGGGTATCTGTATATGCACTCGCCCAGGAGAATGCCCTCACGATAACCGAGCCTATCTTCACTGGCCAAATACTGTTTATCCCACGGGAAAAACCAATTATTGATGTCAATGCCTATTCCTACCAACAAGATGCTGCTGGCGCCCAGTCGATCCGTGAAGTTGGAGAGCTGCTGACAATTGTGAGCCCATTCGCCTATTTGATTCAAGCGGATGGAAGCTTGGAGCCTTTTCCGGATGAGCAGATGATTGCTGCAAGTTATGAGGAGAATATTTTGCCGATGATGTCGATTTTGAATTTCACCTCGGAGGAAGCCGGGTCCACCCTCACTCATACCATTCTAACGAGCGACGAACTGATGGATACATTATTGACGAATATTTTAAGGGTGATGAATGAAAAAGGCTACCGGGGATTAAATATTGATTTTGAAAATGTATTGCCGGAAGACAGGGAGCGTTTCAATAACTTTATTCAATTGGCTGTGGACCGGCTCCATCCAGAAGGCTATTTTGTTTCGACCGCTGTAGCACCGAAGACGAGCGCCGACCAGCCTGGATTATTATATGAAGCACATGATTATGCAGCCCAAGGAAGGATTGCCGATTTCGTTGTCGTGATGACATATGAATGGGGATACCGTCTCGGTCCGCCTCAAGCCATTTCACCGTTAAACCAAATGCGGCGGGTTATAGAATATGCCTTGACAGAAATCCCCTCGGAAAAAATATTCCTCGGTTTCCAGATTTACGCGCGGGATTGGAGGTTGCCACATGTGCAGGGGCAAGCTGCACAAACGTTCAGTCCTCAAAGGGCTGTGGAGCTTGCTACCGAATATAACGCAGAAATTCAGTATGATGAAGTTGCCGCTTCACCGTTCTTTCGTTATACGGATGAAGACGGCGTAGATCATGAAGTGTGGTTTGAGGATGCGAGAAGTGCTCAGGCAAAGTTTGATTTGGCAAAAGAATTCAATCTTGGCGGAATCAGTTATTGGGCACTCGGCTATCCTTTCCCTCAGAACTGGGAATTGCTGCGGGATAACTTTACGGTAAGAAAGCGGATTTAAAAAGAATAAGAGCGGAAACGCCCCAGAAGCAGATAAATTTAATCAAACTTTTCTTTTACTTGTAAGAAACATATCCCTTAATCACGTAAAAGATCTGATTTTCTGTTGTTTCGATAAATCAGAGAGCTCCTAATCAACTGAAGGAGCTGCCATTCCGCTGATTAGGTAGATTAGTAATGCCCTAATCGCCCGAAAAATCTGGCCGTCTGGTGCTTCAGTTGATTAAATGGTGACTAAGCCTGACAAAGAACGAACGGATAAATTTTCTTTCTCAATTGGAAGAGGCTGAAGTTTTAACTGACAATGCTCGCCCTACGAAAAACCGGCCATTTACCGGACACAAGAAAAGGACAGCTCGAACCAGCTGTCCTTATTCGTTTCCATTATAATTTTCCGTTCGATGGATAAATTCTTCAGCAGCACTGTAGCCTTGTTGTTTTAAATACCAGCTGTTTGCTGCTGCCTCAATTAAACCGGCAACATCTCTTCCCGGCTGAAGCTGAATTTTAATATGAGGAATTTCGACTCCCATATAACTCGTATATTCTGTCTTTAACTCAAGATCATTGTTCAGCTCATTATCTCCCCATTTGGTGAGCTCGATATCAAGCGCAATCCGCGTTTCATCCTGGAATGCTTTTCTTCCATAAACACGAACAATATTTAACAGACCTACACTTCTTAATGCAAGGAATTCTTTATTCATCTCATTGTGTGTTCCAAGGATCGTACGGTGACTAAGCTTTCTAAGGACGACGATATCATCGGCAACAAGACGATGACCCCGACCGATTAGCGTATAAGCGGTTTCACTTTTTCCTATTCCCGATTCACCGCGCAAGAGGATTCCAATCCCGAATACATTGAGGCAAACACCCGGTACAGCAATCTCCTCTGCTAGAGCTCTACCCAAATAAGCGTCCAATTTAGCGATGAATTCATATGTAGAATCATTCGTTCGGAGTAACGGAATATTCTCCTGGTTGCAATACTGTTCGAGATAGGTCAATTCTTCTTGTCCCCGCGTTACAATAAAGCAAGGAGGATGGTAATTTACAATATTGCCGATTCTTTGTTTTCTTTCTTCCACACTAAGCGATTTCAAGTAATTTATTTCCGTTAATCCGAGAACTTGCACGCGTTCCGTCGGGAAAAAATCAAAATAACCGATAAACTCAAGTCCTGGCCGGTGTGATTTATTCTTTGATACTTTTCTGTCAAGACTATCTGCCCCTGCAAGAATTTCCAAGGATAATTCTTTGGAAATTCGTTCTACACTAATTGTTTTCACTTTTACACCTAATTTCTCTTTTTCTAATATGTTTCCGTTTCAATGATAGTTGGATCTATTATACAATATATTGCGGCGTATAGTAAGGGGGCTCGGTAATTTAATACAAATACTAAAAACCAGGTCAACACTTTGAAAACCTGGCTTTCGTCTTATTTTGTCAGATCCACTCTCTTACTTACCATGTACATGATGAACCCACCGATTGTCATAGATAGCAGTTCCCCTAGGGCAACCGTGAGATAAGTCATCCAAAATGGAAGATTGAATAGGATATAAAGCTGCACAGCGACGGTAAACATCGATAACGTAAAAATAATAGCTGTAACAACAAATTTAGCTTTTACATTTTTTATATTTTTTGTCAGAGCCCGGGCCGCGAGCAGTACTGCAAGGGTCGCAAGTCCGCCGATTGGCACATCGATAAACCACATCGGTGACATGAAGTTCGCAATCACAACACCCAAGAAAACCGCGACAATATATCGTTTGTGAAATAGTGCCAGGTAATTGAACATTTCAGATAGACGGAGCTGGATTGGTCCAAAGCTAATGACAGATAAAATGAGGGTGACCGCCATATATAATGCGGAAACTAATGAAATTTTCACTATACTTCTTATGGAAGTCAGTGACTCTTCGTGTGCAATAGAACTATTCATTTGATAGACTCCTTTGTAAAATAGCAGATTGCTATTTTAGTAATAATTATGGCCAAAGGATCGGACAAGCGCCCTGCAAAGTGCCATAATACAAGCAAAAAAGTTTGCCAGATGAGTATAACAAAAAACCCTTCTGTTGCATAGAAGGATTTTTGCCTGAAAAGAGTTAGGATACGCTATTTAACAGTCCAGCCGCCGTCAACCGGGATAACAGCTCCATGAATATAATCTGCCGCACTGCTTGCAAGATATAAGGTAAGGCTTGCAACTTCTTCTGGTTCAGCCCAGCGCCCGGCCGGTGTCTCTTCTGCCACCCAGTTCGCCATCTCGCCTCCACCCGCGAAGTCTTCTGCGTTCATTGGGGTCCGGATTGCTCCAGGTGCTATCGCGTTTACCCGGATCCCTTTCCTGCTGTAATCATAAGCGAGCTGTTTCGTATAGCCGACAATCGCATGCTTGGAAGCCGTGTATGCCGCTCCCCCGCCACCTGCGACAAGCCCGGCAATCGATGCGGTATTCACAATAACACCTTGCTCCCATTTCAACATATGAGGCAGGATATTATTCGTAACATGATAAATTCCTTTCACGTTTGTATCAAATACGTTATCCCATAATTCTTCCGTCGTATCGAGGGTTGTTTTATAATCATCGAGGATGCCTGCTGTATTCACGAGAATATCAATCCGGACATACTCTCTTAATGCTTGATGGACCGCTTCCGCAACTTCTTGCTTCTCCGCTACATTCGCACACCAAAAAGCAAATTTCTCCGGGTACGCTTGTTTTAACAGCTGTAAACCCATTTCATTCTGATCCACCGCAAATACGGAAGCACCTTGCTTCAAGAAGGCTTCTGCCTGCGCATAGCCAATCCCCGAAGCTGCACCTGTAATAAAAACCGTTTTCCCATCGTACTCTGAAAAATTCAAGCATCATCATCCTTTTAAAGTTTTTTATAGAACAAAGGCGCAAGCGCCCGTTTAGCAACGTACAAACTGGAGCACTCCGAGGGGGAGATAAAGGAAACTCAGGCGACGGTAGAGAGTTGATGTTGACTTTCACCGCAAGGGTATAAGTGCGACTAAGCCTCACAAAGACCAAACGGCTAAGTCTTCTTTACCGATTGGAGGAGTGTGAAGTTTGATAGTTGCTGGGCGCTTGAGCCGGACGTGGCCAGCCCTGAATACCTAAGTTATCCATAGCACTTTTATTTTATAGTTACTATTAAAAAAGAGCCCATGCTAAAAATAGGCTCCCCCTTTACTTGACTATTTCCCAATCTTCTGCAAGTAAATCACAAACAGTCGGGGTAAACATTGTATACCCTTCCCCCTCGACATTTATTAATAAATATGGATTCAATTTTTCACCATCGATTGCACTTTCACCAACAAGCTTGACGTAAAGTTCAGCGCCCGGCCAACCGGAACGGATTATTTTTTCACCCGCCCGAAGACGTGGCAATGCCTCTTCAAATTTCATACGAGCTCATCCTTTCTTCATACATAAAAGTATAGAGGATACCTGGATTGTTTTCAAATATGGCGGATATATGTCTTGTTAATCTTTATCTATGCTAATGAATTTCATAATACGTATTTAATGCTTCACCATCACCATATGTAGTTGAGTTGGTTCGTTCCCAACTACATATGGTGATGGAAAAGCCGACTTTGGTAATGATGAAATTCATTCATGCTTATAAATTTAAAAACACCCGCGGCAGTGCGCAGATGTTTTATATGCTTATTATACAGTTGCTAATAAATCTGATTCGTCGACTTTGTTTAATTCCAGAACTTCAGATGTTGATGCTTTAATTTCACGCAGCAATTCCGGATTTTCGCGTAGGCGCATACCATGAGACGGGACCATTTCTGTAATCTTCGGCTCCCACTCTTCTATGCGATCCGGGAAACAGCGGTTCAAAATATCCAGCATAACCTGAACAGCAGTTGATGCACCTGGTGATGCACCGAGTAATGCGGCGACTGATCCGTCCGCTCCTGTAATCACTTCTGTACCGAACTGCAGTGTCCCTTTTCCGCCGTAATCTGTGTCTTTAATGACCTGTACACGCTGCCCGGCGACGATCAAATCCCAGTCCTCGCTCTTTGCATCCGGGATAAATTCACGAAGTTCTTTCATGCGCTGTTCTTTGGATTGCAGTACTTGTGTCACCAAGTACTTCGTAAGCGGCAATTCTTTTGCACCTGCAGCTAGCATCGTGAACACGTTACTCGGTTTAACCGAAGTGATTAAGTCCATATTGGAACCTGTCTTCAAGAACTTCGGCGAGAATCCAGCATACGGGCCGAATAATAATTGCCTTTTGTTATTGATATAGCGTGTATCTAAATGCGGAACAGACATTGGCGGAGCTCCTACTTTTGCTTTTCCGTATACTTTAGCGTTATGCTGCTCGACAATTTCCGGATTATTACATACCATAAAGATTCCGCTTACAGGGAACCCGCCGATATGTCTGCTCTCCGGAATACCTGTTTTTTGTAAAAGATGTAAGCTACCGCCACCGCCGCCAATGAAAACGAATTTCGCAAAATGGCTTTCCGTCTTGCCGGTTTCATGATTTTTCACTTTCACTTCCCAGCCCGCCGGTTTTTGTTTAAGATCTTCAACTTCACGGTTGTACTGAATATCTGCACCTGTCTCGTCAAGATGTTCAAATAACTTCCGTGTTAATGCGCCAAAGTTCACATCCGTTCCACTATCAATCTTCGTTGCAGCAATGCCGTCCTCAAGAACTCTGTCGTTCATAACAAGTGGTAGCCATTCCGCTAGTGTTGCAGGGTCTTCCGTGTATTCAATATCTTCAAACAATGGATTTTCTTTCATTAATTCATAACGCTTCTTTAAAAATTCAACGTTCTTTTCACCTTGGACCAAGCTAATATGCGGCAAGGATCTAATAAATTTCTTCGGCTCCTGTAATAAGCCTTTCTTTACAAGATAGGACCAGAACTGTAAGGAAACTTGGAACTGTTCATTCACGTTATTCGCTTTCGTTCCATCAATTGTGCCGTCCGGTTTTTCCGTCGTGTAGTTTAATTCACATAATGCAGCATGCCCTGTACCAGCATTATTTAATTCATGTGAACTTTCCTCCCCAGCCTTACCTAGCTTCTCCAACACTGTAATGTTCCAATCTGGCACCAATTCATGCAATAACGTACCAAGCGTTGCACTCATAATCCCAGCACCGATTAAAATAACATCTGCGTTCTCCCTTTTATTCATACTATCCTCTTCCTTATCTGTATATTTTCAAAAAATGAAAGTGCTTCCACAAATTCAATTCATTAATAAACCCCGATGAATTCTGCCCACAAATCTATATAGTTGTAACACTATTATTTTATCATATTCCCCAAATCTGCTCCAGCTTTTCCGGTAAAATCAGTATTTTTTGATTAAATGAGGAACAATAATGGATGAATCCTTTCTTTATTCGTCTGAAGAGTTCGTCAAGCTACTGACAAATCGTAAGAAAAATTGTACAATGGAAGATGAATTGTTTAAAAATAACGGTAAGTTAAATATAGGGTGGAAAGGGATGCAGGAATGGAAGTACGCGTGGAGAAAGACTTTTTAGGAGAAGTAGAAATACCGGACGACGTCTATTATGGCGTGCAAAGCGTGAGAGCGAGGGATAATTTCCCGATTACAGGTTATAAAACGGACGTAACACTTATCCGAGCAATTGGATTTGTTAAAAAAGCTGCCGCGATGACGAATGCCGAGCTTGGCCAATTGGATAAGCGGATCGCTGAAGCAATTGTAACAGCTTCCGAGGAAATAATTAACGGGAAGTTTGATGACCAATTTATCGTCGACCCGATTCAGGGTGGAGCAGGAACTTCCTTTAATATGAATGCAAATGAAATTATCGCGAACCGGGCACTCGAATTATTAGGCGAAAAGAAAGGCAACTACAGTATCATCAGCCCGAACTCGCATGTCAATATGGCACAATCAACAAACGATGTATTCCCAACGGCAGTGAATATTGCACTGATTGAACGACTTCATCACCTCGTTGATAAAATTGCCAAGCTTGTGGATGCATTGAAATCGAAATCTGAAGCGTTCGACAACGTTATTAAAATGGGCAGAACCCACCTGCAGGATGCTGTTCCGATTCGCCTCGGACAAGAATTCACCGGCTATTATTCCGTAATTGACCGTGACTTAGAGCGAATCAGCAGGTCAATCAAAGGCTTGCGCTCTATTAACCTTGGCGGAACATCTGTCGGAACCGGACTAAATGCCCTGCCGGAATATACGGAGAAAGCTGTCGAATACTTAGCAGAGCTTACTGGCTTCGCACTGAAAAGCAGTGAAAGCTTGATCGATGCTACTCAAAATACGGATGTCTATACCGAAGTATCTGGTATGTTGAAAATCCATGCGTTAAATATATCGAAAATCGCAAATGACTTACGCCTGATGAGTTCGGGACCAACCGCAGGACTTGGAGAAATCAATCTTCCAGCGCGGCAGAGCGGCTCTTCCATCATGCCAGGCAAAGTAAACCCAGTTATTTGCGAGGTGATTAGCCAAATTGCTTATCAGGTTGCTGGGAATGACACGACTATTGGGATGGCAGCGGAAAATGGACAATTGGAATTGAACGTCATGAAGCCAGTCCTTGTCTTCAATCTGCTTGAATCCATTTCAATTTTAGAAAACGGTATTCACATCTTTAAAGAATATGCCATTGAAGGTATGACAGCGAATATCGAGCATTGCCGAAATATGGTCGAGCGCAGTATTTCTCTCGTCACTGCGATTAATCCATATGTCGGTTATGAAAAAGCAACCGAAGTCGCTCGAATTGCAGTTGAAACGAACCGTCCAATCCGGGAAATCTGTATTGATAACGGAATTCTTTCAGAAAAAGAAGTCGATATGATTCTCGACTTAAACAACTTAACTTCCCCAGGAATTGCTGGGAAAGATAAAGTACATGCCAGAAAGTAATTAATTGGAAATGGTCGGTTCAGGATTCATCCCTGACCGACCATTTATTTTGCTGTTCAAAGTAATGGTGGAATACATAAGCAGCCCGCTTGCACTGGGGATTGGCTTCAATATTTTTAAGTAAACCTTTAATCACCGCTTGATTCAATGAAGGGTTCATCAGCTCATTTTTCAGCATAACAATAGATTCCTTTTCCACAGATTCTTCCAGTGAAGCAATCGTCTCATCAAGAATCGCGTAGACCCGTTCCATTGTAAGTATCGTTTCCTGCGGTCCTTTTAGCATGATGTAAACATCTTCTGTAATAGCAGGTTGGCTCATATGTTTCGCTAAAATATCCGTCTTTTCCACAAGGGATGCGGCAAGCTGTTTTGCCTCAAATGGCAGGTCTGTGAGTAGCAATATTTCCATATAACTTTTCATGAGGCCAAGAATCGTATAAACGAGATCATATTTGTTTTCCAGCACTTTATCCCCATATACTTTTTCAAGCATCGTTAAAATCGATTCTCGCATCCGTTCATTATAGCCACTGATTTGTGTGATAAATTCCTCATCTAAAAAGTGGACTTGCTCTTTCATAAAGACTTTTGCGAAACCGGATTGCTTCAAAAATCGGTCAAAGTGATATTCGTAAAAATTATAGAGTAATTGGTCGGAAGCACCTTCACTGACTAATTGGTCAATATTTATCATGAACTCTTGTAGAAATTTGTGGATTAAGGCCATAATCAGTTCATCCTTCGATTTAAATGAAAGATAAAAAGCACCTTTTGATATACCAGAACGCTCAGTGATTTCCTGGACAGATGTTTCACGGAATCCTTGTTCAGCAAAAAGTTCCAGTGCCTTTTCCATAATTAGCTTTCTTTTTTCCATTTTATCGTCCTGCTTTCTGCTATTTCTATTGACTTCTGACCCACTGGTCATTTATTATAGGAAAATGAGTTTATAATGTCAACAAAGGGACGGTGCAAATGAAAAGTATAGCTAATTTCGTTATGAAAAATAAGCTTGCGGTTTGGTTACTCACCATTATCGTAACTGCCAGTGGTATTTATGCCGGGACTCAAATGAAAACAGAGTCCATTCCAGATATATCCATTCCTTATTTAATGGTGATGGATGTTTACCCGGGGGCAACTGCGGAACAGGTGATGGAGGATATATCCATTCCGCTTGAACGAACTGTAGAAGATCTAGAAGATGTTAAAAATATTTACTCTGACTCGTCTTCCAGCCTATCCAGTATTCAAATTGAATATGAATATGGAGTCGATATGGCGGAGAAGCGCCGCGAATTGCAGGACGCAATTGAAGGCGTTAATCTGCCAGAAGATGCCGGGGAACCGACCATTACAGCAATCAGTCTTGATATGATGCCGATTGTTGCACTAAGTATCAGTAGTACAGAAGAGGATATTATCGATCTTACATCGACCGTAGATGAAGTCATTCTGCCAAAAATTGAAAAGCTTGACGGAGTAGCCTCTGCTACAATGGCTGGTCATCACGTCGAAGAAGTACAGCTTACATTCGATGAAGCCTACATGGAAGAACTCGAGCTCGACGAAGAGACCGTACGAGATATGATCCAAGCGAGTGATATGGCTGTTTCCCTCGGTCTGTATGAGTTTACAGAGGGAGAAGAAGCTGTTGCCGTTGACGGGAAATTCATGACGGCGGAAGAATTGGAAGAGATGGTTATTCCAGTTACTCCAACAGAAGAAAACCCTGTCCCATTTGTCGAACTTGCTGACATTGCAGAAATTGAAACAGTCGGTAAAGTTGAATCGGTCTCCCGTACGAACGGTGAAGATGCGATTGGGATTCAAATTGTTAAGGGTCAGCAAGCGAACACAGTTGATGTCGTTAATGCGGTCAAAGATTTAATGAAAAAAGAACAGGATCGATTGGACGGACTTGTCGTAGATATCTCACTTGACCAAGGAGAACCTATTGAAGACTCCGTTAGCACAATGGTGGAAAAAGCGCTATTCGGCGGACTGATCGCTGTTATGATCATCTTGCTTTTCTTACGGGATATTAAATCCACGATTATTTCCATCATCTCCATTCCAGTTTCCATTTTCACGGCTTTCTTGATTTTGAACTGGCTGGATATTACAATGAATATTATGACCCTTGGAGCGGTAACAGTTGCCATCGGACGAGTTATCGATGACTCGATTGTCGTAGTCGAAAATATTTATAGACGACTTCACTTGAAAGATGAACCACTTAGAGGACGGGCATTAATCCGTGAAGCAACCATTGAGATGTTTAAACCAATTCTTTCGTCCACATTAGTGACGATTGCAGTATTTGCCCCCATGGTCTTTATTGGCGGTATGGTCGGCGAACTATTCATGCCGTTTGCTTTAACGATGTCACTTGCATTGCTCGCTTCCTTAGTTGTAGCAATTACAATCGTGCCTGCGTTATCCCATACATTGTTCAAGAAGAAATTATATGGTGACCGGACAGAAGTGAAACATAAAGAGCAAGGTAAAATCACACAAGGATATAAGAGATTCCTGAACTGGACGTTAAATCATAAAATCATTACATCCGTTATTGCGATTGCCCTGCTCGTTGGAAGCTTATTCTTAACGCCGCTGATCGGCTTCAGTTTCCTAGGCAGCGATGAGGAAAAAGTAATGTATATCACCTATTCACCCGAACCAGGTGAGTTAATGGATGATACGCTACAAAATGTTGCAGAAGTAGAAGATAAGTTGATTGCTCGGGATGATACAGAAATTGTCCAGCTTTCCATCAATGATTCCACCTCCCCTGAAGCGGCGATGATGGGTGGCGGTGGTGGCGGAGCGCTAATCTTCGTTACATTCGATGATGATATGGAAAACTTCCCTGACGTACGGGATGAAATTAAACATTACATCACGGAAATCGGCCACTCCGGAGAATGGATCAGCCAGGACTTTGCTTCGATGGACATGAGTTCGAATGAGTTGAGCTATACATTCTACAGTGAAGACCTCAATGATCTAAATGAAGCCGTTGAGATGGTTGAAGACGTCATGACTGAGAATGAGCGCTTGGAAGATGTATCTTCTACAGCAGAAGGAGCATATGTCGAACATGTCTTGCAAGTTGATCAAGCAGATCTCCTGCAATATGGTTTAACAACAGGACAAATCGTCGGTATGCTAAGCACTTCCTCGACAGAAGATGTGCTGACAACGGTAGAAAAAGATGGCGACACACTTGATGTGATTGTTCAGCAAGAAGCAGAAACAGATGCAACTTCAATTGATGAATTGCTTGAATTAGAAGTACCTGTACCTGCTCAGCCAGGAACTGTACTTCCGTTATCTGAATTAGTTTCCGTGGAAGAAGATTCAACGGTTGCTACATTATCCAGAAGTAATAACCAGTATTATGCGACCGTTACTGGAACGATTTTAGACCAGGATATTTCACACGCTACTTCAGAGGTTGATGAAGCAATTGAAGATCTTGAGTTACCTAGAGGTGTGGAAGTAGACATTGCTGGGGTTGCAGCTGACATGGAAGAAACATTTGAACAGCTTGGCGTTGCGATGCTTGCTGCCATTGCGATTGTTTACTTCATCCTAGTTGTTACCTTTAGTGAAGGAATTGCTCCATTCGCAGTTCTGTTCTCCCTTCCATTTGCAGTTATTGGATCTTTCGTTGGTCTATACTTGACTGGAGAAACGATTTCCGTAACGGTAATGATGGGACTCCTGATGCTGATTGGTATCATTGTCACGAACGCGATTGTGCTTGTCGACCGGATCATCCGCATGGAGCGCAGCGGTATGTCGCTTCGTGAAGCAATTATCGAAGGTGGAGGCACACGTCTCCGTCCCATTCTGATGACAGCTATCGCAACAATCGGGGCACTTATCCCACTTGCTGTTACAGGTGGCGGCGGACTTGTATCAAGAGACTTAGGTATCACCGTTATCGGTGGCCTTGCAAGTTCCACTTTACTCACACTCATTATCGTACCGCTTGTCTATGAGTTTTTAAGTAAACTCTTTAAGAAAGACCGGAAAAACATTAGAGAAGACTAATCGAAAAGGACGACCAGATTAATTCTGGCCGTCCTTTTATTTGTACAGCGGGACACTGGGGTCAGAGCAACTGTCCCAGTTTCGGTATAAAGAATAGAGTTCACTCCATGTCAAGATAAAATGGGTCAAACAGGCATAAACCCTGATTGACCCATTTTCCGATTTCATTATGTTTTTTAAAATTAAATCCCAAAATCAATCCCTGTTAGGAGATACGTTGCGACGAGTAAAACAAACAGATAGCCCGCACTTAACCAAAACAAATCAAATTTTGGTTTGTTCACATTAGCTAAGAAAAGATAAATATGAATCATACCAAAAAGCATCAGCCCGAACACATACATAATCATAAAGTATTCAATAGCAAGCAAGCCAAAGAGCACGAATATGATACAAAATACGAATACAAACGGAATATTGACGGTAACGTATTTCGTCAGCAGTATTTTATGTTCCATTTTGCGGTTTCCAAAAAAGGAAAGCATGTAATATAAAGAAAAATAGCCAAGCGCAAACGTGATGAGCCATCCAAGCATCGTTTGGAATAGAAACTCAATTCCTACCGAACTGCCCAAAAATCCTCCTAGCCCGCCAAACATATTGTCCATAAGGTTTTTCACAGAAAAGTATGCGAAAATTCCTAGGATAATGGATAAAAGAACGAATATGATGACACTTGTTTCTAAACTGATTGAACGGTTGGAGTTAATGACGGAATTCGGTTTGATGATTGCGTCTTTTAATATCCCTTTCGATTCATTCAGGCTCTTGTCAAAGTCGAATTTAATTTTGTTATCTTTGGAATTTGTTTCTTTTTGCTGATTTTCATTTGCATCAGATGACTGTTGGACGTTCTCTTGATGTGTGGGTTGGATCCCTTCTTGGTAAGTTGAAGCATGCTGATGAATGGTTTCTTGTTGCGGAGTAGCCGTAGATTTCTCTTCTATCTCTCCCTCATAATCCCCTTCTAATTGTTGGTCATTATTTTTGTCCATTCTGCTGTATTCCTCCCTTTTCAGTATATTCTTTATTCTATATCCTATGTATCACCCTATTAAACATGCAAAAGTTGCAGAAATAGGATTTTCCCACATCCGCGGGCAGATGGAAAAGTACCACCATTTTCCATTCTCTTTCCATCCAAACATAACTCTATACGAATCACAATGGACTTATGGCATAGGCATATCGATTGAAACAGCGCGGAATGCTGATATATCAACATTCCGCGCTGCTTGCAAGTTGTTTTCTTTTTTGGGACATGGGGTCAGAGCGAGGCCACTGAAAAACTCCTGTTTTTTAATGGGAGGTAAGTCAAACTAAAATAAGAGAGCTTTTTATGTGTTTTTTCATAAAAAGCTCTCTTATTTACCTAATATCTTCCCTATTTTTGGTCTATTAGCTTCATGATTCTTTTTATATTTGTCGCAAATATCGTGGTTGCTCCTTGTATCTCCATGCCGAATAGACCCGAGTCAGTGGCTTTATTGTACCCGTGTCGATTTTTT